>JBBSOX010000055.1:0-40593 GCA_038259325.1 Chroococcales cyanobacterium
GATAATTTCTGCATCACTTACGACTCTACGACTATCTTCATCATGCCCAATCCCTTTCAACAGGTCATCCGTGATAGCATAGACGGCAATTATTTCGTTTAACATACACCCCTCCTCTTTTTCTTCCTGGAGGGGATTTTAGTCCGTTTCTGACCTACTGCGATCGCGCGTCGGCATAACTAGCACCTTGGGTTAGTAGTTAAAAGGGCGGTTAGAAACCGCGTCTACACAAGGCTTTACCCGCCTCCGTAGGTTTGAAACCCTCAATTTATTCTAGATAAGGAGAAAGAATTATGAAATTTGGTTACACGGTTATTTGGGTAGACGATGTAGTTAAAACCGTTGAGTTTTACGAAAAAGCTTTTGGTCTAGTTCGTCGCACTCTCGTGGATAAGGGACAATCTATCTGGGCGGAAATCGAAACCGGCAGTACTACACTAGCTTTCTCCTCAAGTAGCGAAGCACAAAAGTTATTTCCTGGTGGTTGCCATCCCAACGACGCTACACAACTACCGACATTAATCCAAATATCATTTATTACTCCTGATGTTGGTAGCGCTTATATGAGAGCCATCGGCGCAGGTGCAAAAACATTAGATGCCCCGAAAAGCCAGCCTGGGGGACAAATGATTGCTCGTGTCCGCGATCCTAATGGTGTGTTGGTGTCGTTGGTAAGTGGCTAGTAACGCTTCCTTAGAATTGGTAATTACCATACCACCGCAAGTGTTTTATTAATTCGGGCATCAAACAAGCAAAGCTATAATTACCATAGCCTCTAGCCATGTTCCATACTTCTATGACTCACCTTTTAACACTGGAACTGAACGATCAGATTTTCGCCGCGATTCAGCGACAGGCTGAGGCAATTGGCGTTCCTCCTGAACGGCTAGCTGCAACGTTGCTAGAACAACAGTTTGGACAAGTTTTTAAATTGTTGTTGTCTGAAGCAGAAAAGGAGACAGCACGAGCTAGATTTGAACGCCATTTTGGGGCACTTAATCTCGAACACACCATTGATTTGAACAATGAGAGCATTGATGCAGATTTGGTGAGAGAGTATGCCAGTAACCACGAGGAGGGTTAATGCTTCTCGATACCTCTGGATTGCTTTGTTTGCACTATCAGACTGAGCCTTTGCAAAATGCAAGCTATTGCTGCCTATAAAAGAGCAAGAATCCGATTAACCCACAGCTATATTATTGCTGAGTACGTCGCGTTAGGTACTGCAAGGCGTTTTCCGCGTTCATCCGTCCTTGCTTTTGTAGTTGACTTGCTGGATAACCCAGACATAGAAACGGTTTGGGTAGATGAGTCATTGCACAGGACAGCAGTCGATCTTTTAATGGGGCGCGAGGATAAAACTTACTCTCTATGTGATGCGTTGAGTTTTGTGCTAATGCGTCAGCGCGGGATTACAGAAGCATTGTCTACCGATCGGCATTTCGAGCAAGAAGGGTTTATCCGCTTACTGCGAGCAGCAGGCTAACACGACAATGAAAGATTTTATGGATTCCAATGCTTTGCTGTGTGCAGCGATCGCAAATCATATTACCACTAGTCCCCAACAACGAATTACTTTCGCCGAATTCATGGACATGGCATTATACCACCCTGAATACGGCTACTATTCTAGCGATGCACTCAAAATTGGCTTTAAAGGTGGTGATTTTTTCACCTCTCCCAACCTCTGTTCTGACTTTGGCGAGTTACTCGCAGAACAATTTTTGCAAATGTGGGAGATTCTAGGAAAACCTGTAACGTTTTCTCTAGTAGAAATGGGAGCAGGTCAAGGATTGCTGGCTTTGCATATCCTCAAATATTATCAGCTAAACTACCCAGATTTTTTTGCGGCGCTAGAGTACATAATTGTTGAAAAGTCGCCAACTTTAAGACAAGAACAGCAGCAACGCTTGCAAGATTTCCCTGTGCGTTGGTGTAATTTAGAGGAAATACCACCAAATGCGATCGCAGGTTGCTTTTTTTCCAACGAGTTAGTAGATGCTTTCCCCGTTCATCAATTCATCCTAGAAACGGGAGAACTCCGAGAAATTTACGTAACCACAGATAGTAATGAGAAAGAAACCCATGCCCCATGCCCCATGCCCCATGCCCCATGCCCATCATTTATAGAAGTCACAGGAGAACCTTCAACGCCCCAACTAGCTGAACATTTGGATTTAGTAGGAATCGATTTAACCCAAAGTGCATATCCAGATGGCTACCGTAGTGAAATTAATTTAGCTGCTCTAGACTGGTTGAGTATAGTAGCAGACCGCTTGCAGCGCGGTTATGTGTTAACAATTGATTATGGCTATCCCGCCAGTCGTTACTATAATCCCAGGCGATCGCAGGGAACGCTACAGTGCTATTATCAGCACCGTTTCCATGACAACCCTTATATCAATATTGGGCGACAAGATATCACTGCCCATGTTGACTTTACGGCTTTGGAACGCTGGGGCGAGAAGTGCAATTTAAAAAATGTTGGTTTTATCCAGCAGGGATTATTTTTGATGGCGTTGGGGTTAGGCGATCGTATTGCAGCCCTTTCTTATCAAAAGCAATCTCTCTCGCAGTTATTACAGCGCCGAGACTCACTACACCAGCTTATAGATCCCTCAGGGTTAGGCGGCTTTGGAATCCTAGTTCAGAGCAAAGGTCTGGACAACACAGAAACTTCTCAACCACTAAAAGGATTAACTTTGCCAGAGTAAACGTCAATTTGAAAAGTTAAAACTCTATTTAAGAATGCAGTATTAGTCTTATCTAGACTAGCATAACAGTGATTACTGTAAAGTTAAACACAATACCAAAGTAATAATTATGTCCACTCATGACCTGTTAATGCTAGTAACCTTACTTACTCCAGGGATTTTACTTTCAGTGATAATTATGGTGACTTTTGCGGCTGGTGGCTAATCGCCAGAGACGTTAGTCACTAGTACCGCCAGGTGGAAGTTGACCCTGAGCGTAGTCGAAGGGTCAAAAGTTACCCATGATCTAATTTTGGGCTTTCTGGCTGTAATGAAATGGTAGGTTTATTTCCGCCGGTCTGTACTAGTCAGTGAACAGTTATCTCTAAATACTGATAACTGTTCACTGATATTAAAATCGAACGATGGAAACGCGATGTCTACAAAAAGCTACGCCTACGCTGTACCAAAGGAACGTGAAAAATGAAGGTGGCATTTCTGGGAACTGGACTGATGGGACTACCAATGGCTCAAAGGTTATTAGCCGCAGATATACAGCTAGTTGCCTATAATCGTACCCCAGAAAAATTAGCACCACTACAAGCAGCTGGGGCTGAAATTGCTACACATCCCCGCCACGCTATTCGTGCTGCTGAGTGCATAATTCTTATGCTTACTAATGCCCCAGCCATTTATAATGTGTTGCTTTCAGATACTGCTTGGCAAACTCTGGAAGGGCGCACAATCATCCAAATGGGAACAATTACTCCCACAGAAAGCCAGGAAATTAGAGATGCAGTTGTTGCTGGTGGTGGTGAGTATTTAGAAGCACCTGTATTAGGGAGTATCCCGGAAGCAAAAGCTGGCAAGTTGAGTGTTATGGTAGGAGCCGAGCCAGAACAATATCAACGCCACTTGAAGTTACTCCAAAATTTTGGTACAGAACCTTTACTTATAGGCCCAGTGGGATCTGCGGCGGCGCTCAAATTGGCACTAAATCAATTAATAGCTTCTCTAACAACTAGCTTTGCTCTGAGTCTGGCTTTTATCCAGCGTCAGGGTGTCGATGTGGATGTATTTATGCAAATATTGCGCGACAGTCCACTTTATGCACCTACCTTTGACAAAGAGCTACAACGGATGTTAGATGGCAATTATGCTGATCCTAATTTCCCCACAAAACACTTGCTTAAAGATACAGAATTATTTATCTCAGAAGCTAAATCTCAGAGTTTGGATCTCAGCAGTATTAAAGGTGTGCGGCAAATCTTGCAAACAGCCGTAAAAATGTCATTTGCTGATGATGATTACTCATCACTATTTTCTGTCATTAAGGAATGGGGAGAAGCGATCGGGGAATAAATTTTCGTAGGGGCACACGATGTGCGCCCCTAACCCGTGGTTTATTTACTTGAAAATGTTGTAAATTGAGACACATTGAGGAAGGTTTCTCCCTACACCCCGACATTCCTGATATGCTCTTTTTAATCAAACCATTAAAAGGATATTACTGCCCATTAGTAGTTGATTGAGGAAATGGTAAAGATTCCGGCTGAGGCTGAAGTTGAGGCTGAGGCTGAGGTTCTGGTTGAGGATTAAGAAATTCCTGCCAAGCCCTAATTTGATCTTGCGCCGTACTGTAAGCAGCACTACCGCGTGGAATCGATTTAGCAATGTCAATCCCTCTAGCAATATCAGACTGACCTTGAGAGCGTGCTATTTCTAACAATTGCTGACTCCACTGGTCAATAGCCAGATTCGCATCCATACGTAAGATGCTATTGTTTGAAACCCGATCTGCCAGCCGTATTGCTTCAACTAAGGCTTCTGGAGTGCCAGCCGCGCCGACTTCCTGGGCTTTTCTCCAATTTTCTCTGGTGCGAATTTGCCCTTCCCACTCATTTATCGCAGCTTGTGCTTCCCCAGAAAGCGCCCTTCCTGATGATGCAATTTGTTGAGCTGCGCTAATGGCGGCAGTAAGATTTCCACTTTGAGCCAGTTCTTGTGCCTGATCTAAGTAGGGTTGGTCTTGAATTCGCTGAATTTTTCCTATCCAAGTGCGAATTTTTCTCCGTGCTTCTGGATATAATGCCCGACCTCTACGAATTTCGCTGGCATGGGCGATCGCAGTTTGCAAAGAGTTAATATCATCGAATATTGCTATCTGTTCGGCGCGTTCTAAGTAAGGTTGGTCTTCAATTGTCTCCACTTGGGAACGCCAGCGACTCATTTCTTGCCTAGCTTCTGTGGCGCGGGGGTTACTAGCAGGGATTAATTGCACTTGGGCGATCGCTGCTGTTAAATTATTAACTGTTCCTTGGCTAGCTAATATTCTCGCTTTTTCTAAATTGGCAACATCTTCAATTTCCAACTGCCAACGAGCAATTAGTTGCTGCGCTTCGTTATACACTGGTCTGGAAGGATCAATTTGTTGTGCTTGAGCGATCGCAGCCTCTAAACCAGAAACGTTACCTATCCAAGCACTCCTTTTCGCGTCAGCTATGGCGATAAAGTCATCTGTTTCACCTTGTAGTTTCGCAATCTCTGGAATTTGTCTAGCAATATTCAGTGCTTCATCTGCATCCCGCTTATCTAATCTTGCTTGTGCCAATTCCAGCATTTTGCGTCCAAATGTGGGAATTGCTTCCTGAGCTTTTTGATAAATGTAACTTTCTTGCCCAATAGACTCGGCTAACTTTATCGCTTCTAACAAATTATCAACAACTTGGCTTTTTGCTAAACTTTCGGCTTTTCCTAACTTATCGCCATCTTCCCGCGCTGTGGCAATTAGACGATTCAATTGGTCATATTTAGTACTCGCCCAGTATTGATTGTCTACGCGCAGCATTTTGGCGGATAACATGAACGCCGATTGCCAGCGCCGTTCCTTTACTTGGGCGATCGCACCGTTGTATGTTTCTTCTGCCTTTGACCAAATTGACTGCCATTTGTCAACTTGTTCATCGACTAATTTATAAGCTGCTACATCTTCGGGTATCTTACGAGCAGTAGCGATCGCTTCCTCTAAATTCCCTGTTTGGAAACTTTGATCAGCTAGCTTCAAAATATCCCGCGACCATTCTTCAATGAAACGATCAATTTCTCCATGCAACGGGTGATTTTGTGGTAGTTGCTTCACCAGAGCGATCGCTTGCAATAAGTCGTTTACTGTCTGTTTAGAAGCCGCCAACTGAGCGCAGTGTAACCGCACAGAAGCACTAGCTAGCGGCCAGAAAATCGAGGGGCAATTAGGGGCAGTTGGCAACTTCAGCAGCATTGCCACTGACAAGAATCCTACACTGCCGGGAATTAACATTAACAGTACTGACCACAACACCCAGCTTTTCATCCAGCGTGGTAATTTACCAGAATTATTACTGAGTTGGGTAGTTTTTTCTGAATTACTATTTATAGGTAATCCTTCCCTATGGTTTTTTTTTCGCCGCTTCACTGACTTGGAAGTAGAACCAGTCGCTGGGACATCAAATGGCTGAGTTTCACCGAATTGCTCTGTTCGGGATAATCTTTTGTTTTGATCTGGCTCTCTTCCACTGGCTGAAGACCAACTGTCTGGAATATCCCGCTCTGTCATCTCTCACACCAAAATAATTGAATAGCGCTCTGTTTTAGGTCGATAATTCCATTGCTGCCATAGTAACTTTACTCGTAATTAAAAAGCTACTTTTTTGAGTATCGCTCTCCACAGAATACCATTAACCATCTAAAAAATCAGTGCCCTTTTATACTTTATCCTGAAACGGTAGATTCAGCTTGTAAATCGGCAATGAGTTGAGCTAACTGATCACTACTTGCCTGGTAGACGTTGCCGCAAAACTCGCAAATTGCTTCAGCACCATCATCTTTAACAATCATATCTTGCAGTTCGGCTTCTCCCAAAATCTTCAGTGCCCCCAAAACGCGATCGAAAGAACAACCACAGTGGAAGTGCAGCATTTGCCGTTCGGGAAAGATTACCAGCCCCATGTCTCCCAACAGGTCGTTAAAGATTTCAGGTAACGTCTTCCCAGCTTGCAACAACGGCGTAAATCCTGCTAGGCCAGCTACCCGTGATTCCAATGTTTCGACTAGGGCTTCGTCTCTGGCAGCTTTGGGCAATACTTGTACCAGTAATCCTCCAGCCGCAGTTACCCCATCTGCCCCCACGAATACACCTAAAACTAAAGCTGAAGGTGTTTGTTCGGAATTTACTAGGTAATGAGCCACATCATCGCCAATTTCACCAGAAACTAGTTCTACCGTACTAGAGTAAGGATAACCATAACCGATATCCCGGACAACGTAGAGGTAGCCGTCACCCACTGCACCACCAACATCTAGCTTACCTTTGGCATTGGGAGGCAATTCCACTGATGGATTTGCCACATACCCGCGTACCGTGCCATCTAAACCAGCATCTACCAAGATGCCACCCAAAGGCCCATCGCCCTTCACCCGGACATTGACCCTTGACCCAGTTCGCTTCATGCTAGAAGCCATTAACAAGCCTGCTGCCATAGTCCGACCCAGTGCTGCCGTTGCCACATAAGAAAGCTTGTGTCGCCCCCGTGCTTCTTCTGTTAAACGTGTGGTGATCACACCTACGGCACGAATTCCACCTTCGGCTGCTGTTGCACGAATTAACTGATCCGCCATGAATAACCTTACATTTCTTAACAAGTTCACTTTTTCTATTCTAAGTTCTCTGCTGCAAGAAAAGTAACGTAGTGGGGTGTTAGGCAAATAAACGGCTGTCATTGGTCATTAGTTACAGCAGATTCCGCTCTAATCGAATACACGTAGAGACGTAGCACTGCTACGTCTCTACAAGGTTTTGGGTTTTAAGTATCTAGGCATAAATAAATTTAAAGTTTGTAGTAAGGACTTTAGTCCTGATAATCCTTGCTCTGAGCGATAAATCGCTTACTACAAACTAGGAGTTTATTTTATATTTAATTATGTCTACTTACTTATATATGTACTTCATTTACCTGAAATCTGCTGTATTTGCAAAAGACTAATGACTAATGACCAAAACTATTTGCAATATTAGAAATAGCGATGTCTCACCTTTAGGTAATCCTATAAAAATGCTGGGTAATTTTCAACAAAGCCAACTGCGGATCGAAATCGAAGCACCAACAGATGCAATTCGTGACAGTCTGCTGCATCCCGCACAACTAGAAAAATGGCTCTTAGGACAACGCTTTGCGCCAGGAATGCCAGAAGAACTGCTTCCAGGATTTCAGTTTACTACCTGGACTGGGCCAGTCCCGATTCATCATCAAGTAGATATTGTCAAATCCAACTGTCTCCGCTTGGTACTCAGCGGAGGCATTGACGGTTTCCACGAATGGTACTGGGGAGAAGGTTGGATACAATCCCGCTTGGAAGGAGTTTCACTTTTACCTTTAAATTTGGGTCAAACTTTGAGTTTGTTGAGCTTGCGTCAGTTTTTGGCAACTCAAGGACGTTGATTCGATTGATTTCTGCAAGCCGCACACTCGTGACTTTTAGTCATGAGTTAGAGCAAGCCTTTTTTAAGGGCAGGGTGGTTTCATACAACCAGAGAAAAACTAAAACTGGGTTTCAAAGCCTCTCGACCTTTCGGGGAGAGGTTTGGAAGTGGGGTAAAAAGCCATGCTACAAAACAAGAAATCAAGGCTTATGTATTTTTCTTTTTTCGTATGAAACCACCCTGCTTTTTTAAGAAGGGGGGTTGGGGGTATCTTCGCAGGGTAAACAAGCTAACCGAACCGTATTGCATCCCCAATTTATGAACCAGAAATAATACCTACAATAATTTTTACCAGCACAGATAAATCTTTTGGAACTTGATAGCGTTTTTGGTCTTGAGTCACCTGACGATTCGCACGATGGTAAACTCCAAAACGCCAGTCTTCACCAGTCGTAACTGCTCCATATAGAAGTTCAGATGTAGATTTAGTCCATTGATCAAGTGCTATTAATTCAACAGCAAGTTGAGTGAACCCTCGAACTAAATCTGATTGTTTGGCTTCGATGACTAATAAATTTTGAGGGGCTGCAATATAGTAGTCGAGAGTCCCTTTCAGATAATTGTTGACAGCAATAGAATATTCTATATTGAGTCTCTGATTAGTTAAATCGCATACTTCAAACAAAATTGGGCCAATTAGAGCTTCGCGTCTAGTAGTTTCGTTAACTAAATCAATATGAGATAAATTACGGCAAAGTTGTTGTTCTAAAAAATGTATGTCTACAATTTCTGATGATTCAGGTAATGTAAGATTTTTTCTTTCAATAGTGCAATTTAATTCGGCTATAATATCATCAATTGTGAAAGGCAGTTCAAAATATCGGCTGAAAGTATAAGATTCACCAACTTGGAGAATGCGGCGGGAACTCATAAAAAACCTAAGCCAAATTTATCCTCTTATTTTATATAAACTTGGTCATCTCACATCTTGCACCAGAGTAAGGAAGTGGGCGCTAATATTTCAAGCTATGTTAAGAAATTTAAATGTATGGTGTGTTGTCGCGCAACGCACGGTCAAGAACTCAGAGTGCATTAGTCTTGACACGCCATTGGGGACTTAATTCCGAGAATAGCGATCGATCGCCCCTGCATTTCCCTTCTACTGATATCGGTTCATAGATGCGATCGCGTGTCGCATTACATAGGACTCAGCAGCCATTTTAATTTTTAGCGCTTGGAGTTGTGCATCGATTTGCGATCGTTTTAACTGATTGTGCCGAATATTGCCGACTATTTGGCTTTTTTTACTAGTTAAAGTAGGGAATAAGCGTTGCTATGTTTATAAATCAACTTTCTTCATCAAAATTTAAAACTCATGAACAACAACGAAACTCTTTTTACTGATCTCACTTTAAACGAAGAAGCAAGTCTGGCTGGAGGTAAAAAATCTAATAAGACTGAAAAGCGTAAGGCTAAAAAGCTTCAGAAACTGGCGAAGAAAAAAAATATCCATTCTGATGGAGATTTTATCAGCTCTTCTGGAGATATTATTGGCGTTAGCTATGGCGCAGTTAGTCTTGGTGTTGGTGCCATTTTTGGTAATGCGGGTGATGTAACTGGCGGCACTGGTCTAGTCATATCCGATTAATGATTGAATTTTTAAAATTAGGCATCAGGAAGCGATACCCGACATGATGACTTTAATGAAGAGCATAAACGTTGATACATCTTGTATCAACGTTTTTTAACATAGTAAATTTAAAATAACTGATAAAAGTTGATAATGATAATCCTCTAAGTCTTAAATTCACCAAAATTGTACTTATTTATACAGCAAAATATACCCATTATGTACACGCTTGCCAGCAATTATTCACTGGAGCAGTACTTACTGGGTTGTTTTCGTATGGTCAAAAAGGTAAGAAATATATAATTGCTGACCCAACCCTTAAAATCCTTTATGTATCTAGAAAAAAGTTAATAGAGGATTGGTCAGATGTTGTTTGCTTTATTATGTCTTGAATTCTGGATATTTTCGGTAATTTACCAGTATTAATATGTAATAAGCTTAGATTCGTTTTTTGAAAAAATTAAGCTTTTAGATTGCCGTATTTATATCAATATATATTGATGACTGCAATTTTTTGAAAAATAAAAACTAATTTTTAATTATATTTGTATAAATAATAACTATGTAATATCTTTGCTGAAGAGGTGTAATATATATTTTTATTTCTTAAAAGAATAATTACTTGATCTGCATAGCAAGAACCGTATAATACTTCTGGCGGCACAAAGCTGTTATCTTCAGAAATCGACCATATCCATCACAATCTAAAGCTTAATGTACGACAAAAAAACGCTTTTTAAAGAACTCACTCCAAACGAAGAAACAAGTATATCTGGAGGTAAAAAACCTGACAAGAAGCAAAAGTCTAATAAGCAGCCGAAAACTGTAACTTATATCTATTTTTATGGAGATATTATTGGTGCAGGCGGTGGTGCTGCTTCCGGTGGTGCCATTGGCGGCGACTCTGGAACTCCCACTGGTGGCTCTGGTGTAGTTATAGACGTTTGATAATAAAAGTTTCCAAATCATGCCTGATATCAGCAATGTTTCTTGTTTTATCAGGCTTTTCAAACTTAGCAAATTCCGATTGACTGTTGTTTAATAGCCCCAGTCAATCGGCTTCTGTAGCACTTTTTTCGGAAAATACTGCTTATCTTTAGAGTAGTCAAGTAAGAAATAAGCGCTACTGTATGCAGGGATAAAACCCTGCTATTTTTTTGGTTTTTCTCACAATCTTACTGGATATTAGAAGTGTAGAATTAAATACTAAGTTGTTGCACAACATAGCAAAGAAGATTGTGGAGCAAACTATTTTTAATTGTCAGCCGTCAACACTTGTTCTACTGTTAATTCTAACTCTGAAAAAGTTTAAGATTGAATGCATTGAGTAGCAAAAAACTCTACTGTTTTGTATAATCACTTAATCAATCCAAAAACAGTCACTTTGCTGATTAAGAGATCGACAACCTAATACTCTTGAATTTGGGCTAAACGCTAAGTTTGTTGAGCTTGCGTCAGTTTTTGGCAACTCAAGAGCGCCTATTCACTTATATAGTTAGTACCGCAAGGCAAAAGTCAAAAGTTAACACTGAGCGATTTGCCTTGACTTGTACTGAGCGTAGTTGAAGTAGCGCAGTCGAAAGGAGTCGAAGTGTCAACAGTATAGTAATCAAGGCTTTTGCTTGTTTAAAATGGTAGTTTGATTTACGCCGCGCTGTACTAAGTCTAAAGAGCAGTTAGCGCATTTTAGTAAAAACACCAAATCTTTATAATTTTTATGAAAAACTTTATTTACTCTTTATTCATTTGCAAAACATTTGTTATAGTCAATACAAAGCTTTTTTCAAATTAATATAAATATTTCAGGGAAGCTAAACGTTTCTATATTAAAAGAAGTTATATCAATTAAAATTACAGTTGTATAAAATTATTTATTGCAAAAATATTTGCACATAAAAATACTTATTCAAAAATGCAGAATTCAGTTTTGATTTTTATAGATTTATTTAAATGCAATTTGTATAAAAATGTTATTTGGTTTACTTGATTATATCTTTAATTCTGCGAATATTCGGTATTTTATAAGTATTAATACTTAATTAACTTAATTTATCCATTTATTTTTTGACAAAATTAAGCTTATAGATCCCCGTACCAATCGTACTTATATTGATGCCTGCGATTTTTGATAAATACGAACTTATTTTTAATTAAATTGGTATAAACATAAACCATGTAATATCTGTGTTGAAGACGTATGATACATGTTTTCTCACGACTTAGTTACTTGATCTTGTAACCGAGAGTAGTATAATACTTCTAGAGAAACAAGAAAGCAACTAAATATACACTTTACGTGTATATCTATTACTTTTGCTTCGGCGATGACTCTAATCCCAACAATCAGCTAAGGAGAACTAAAAATATGCAGACAAACATACTATTTAGCGAACTGACCACTTGTGAAGAAGCCAACCTCTCTGGTGGCACCTATGGACACAAGAAAAAATACGAGAAAAAAGAGGAGAAAAAATACGACAAAAAATACGACAAAAAATACGACAAAAAAGACGATGATGAGAAAGACTATGGATACGGTAAATACTACTCCATTGACCTCACAAAACTTCTTGCTGTGTTGTTAAAGCATTAGTATTACCCCTGGTAGTTTTTGATTTCCGAGAATAGGCAAAACTATGAAGTTTAGGAGAAGGAAAATTGTAAACGCAAAGATACGATTAGCTGTTTCTGTTTCGCCAGCTATTCTAACATACGTTTATTGACATCCATTTCCTTTTCTTCAACAAACTTAACTTTGACGGTTGCTCGCCAGCAACCGTCAGCAGCGCTTTTACATAAACATACTGTTCACCTTTGAGTAGTCCAATAGTAAAACAAGCGCTAGTGTATACAGGGATAAAACCCTGTTATTTTTTTAGGTTTTGTCACCGAATTTTAGATTTTAAATTTTGGATTTTGAATTAAAGATTCAAAATTTAAAGAAGTCTGAGAGCAAGCGAGTATAAACTTGCTTTGCGAGAAGCAAGCTACATGGAATAAATCTAAAATTCAAAATCGTTTGACCGTGCCAATTTTAGATTTTAGATTTTAGAAAATTTGCGGTTCATGCCCCATTGGTGTCAACTTAAGCTAAAAGTAGCTTCACTGTTAGGTTCCTAGCCCACCTAGAACTAAAGTTCTAGGCTAATAGCTAAAGTCTACTAAAGTAGACTAAAGATTATTCGGATTATTTAGTCATCTTTAGATGACTTGAGCTATTATTCTTGGAACTTCAGTTCCTTGCGGGACATGGTTTTCAGGTTAAGTTGACACGTATGTTCATGCCCCGCCCCTAGTGGGCGGAACAAATCGTCAATCCAAAATCCAAAATTTAAAATCCAACATCAGTTGACTAAGCGCTCACTACGAAATTTAAAGTTAATTGACAGAGCCGGTGACTTCATTGCTGAGGTCAATCTAAAATCTAAAACCCAAAATTGTGTGACAATGTTATTAGATATTGGAGTGTGAAATAAAACACCAATGCCATCATCATATTTCAAATATTCCTCAAAGGTTAGTTTTGGGGTGGTTATAGTCATTGCTTCCTGTTGCAAATTTTTAGCTTTGTTTGACGACTAACACCGAACAACTAGCCTCTTCCACAACTTGACTGCTAACAGAACGCTGGACAATTCGCTTCATCCCAATCAATCCCCGGCTGCCAATTATAATCAAGTCAGTTTTGTAAATATTGGCAAGGCGAATAATCTCTTCGGCAGGATCACCAGTTACCAGTTCTAACTCACTTGTGACTGATAATTTTTCCTGATAGGCTTGCAGCTGTTTTTCAACATGAAAATAAGAAAATGTTGGTGACTCTGGCTGAGGACGATCAGCGGGTAGTTCCATTTCTGACTCTGGCGTAAGGAAGACATGACAAAGAATAACCTTGGCATCTTTTGACAACGCCAAATTATCTAAAGTCTGAATTACTCGTTCTGAAATTTCCGAACCGTCCAGAGCTACCAAAATATTGTTTAGCACCGCTCTCGTCTCCTAAAAAGTAGACCCCTTACATAAGTATGTAGCAAAACTTGTTGGCAACGACACTAAATTATTTTTTCATCTGCCTACTTATAGCAGTTATCGCTTAAGTGCAGTACAGTTTTGACCTCTCTCCTAAAAGGAGAGAGGCTTTGAATCTTACTCCCCTTCCCTAGTAGGGAAGGGGTTGGGGGTTAGGTCTGTACCGCACTAAACTGATAACCGCTATAGCCCTCTTTCAAGAAACACATTCCGTGGAGTGAGAAAGAGGGATAGTTTATATATTCGAGGCTGTGCCATAGATCAATACGCTTGGGTTAGGGGCTTTGTTGGGTTGCGCTTTACTTAACCCAACCTACAATTTTTTTTACTGAATCGTATTGTGCCATTAAAGCAACGTGAGTTCGACGAACCTCTCCCTGCCTTGAACTAAAGTTTAAGTCTGTCCCTCTCCGACTCGGAGAGGGACGGTTTTGCGTAGTAAAACCAGGGAGAGGTCTTTTAATTGAGCTAATTAAGTAGACACTATAATGAGCCGTCGAATTCACGTTAAAGCAGGGTAGCACTTAGCGTGTGTAGACGCGTAGCGCCTTGTAGTCATACATAGCTATCCAGACTTTTATTTCTGACTTCTAAATTCTTCTTCAACTGGAACCTATCGAGTGACTGTTGCAACAGTATTAGTAAAAAATTAACCATTCCAAATCACTCTTCTTGCTGAATTCGGCGTCGAACTGAATCAGCATGGGAAGGTAAACCTTCTGCTGTTGCTAGCACATCAATAGCACTAGCGACATTTTGCAGCGCAGTTTGGGAGTATTGAATAATACTGGAGTGTTTGAGGAAAGTTTCCACCCCTAATGCCGAAGCATAGTGGGCAGCACCAGAAGTTGGCAAGGTATGGTTAGGCCCTGCCAAATAGTCTCCTACAGCTTCTGGTGTGGAGTAACCCAAAAAGATTGCCCCAGCATGGCGAATCTGTGGTAAGAGCGCCCAAGGGTCTTTAACTTCTAATTCCAGGTGTTCGGGGGCAAATTCATTTGAGAGTTCTGCTGCTGCTTGGAGTGATTCCACAAGGACAATTAACCCATAATGAGCGATCGCTTTTTCTGTGTCTATTCGCCGTGGGTGATCAACTAGCTGTCTTTCCAAGGCTAATTGCACGTTTTTCGCCAAAGCCGCATCTGTCGTCAGCAAGATTGCTGCCGCCATTGGATCGTGTTCGGCTTGGGCTAGCAAGTCAGCAGCTACATGCACCGGATTTGCGGTTTCATCGGCAATCACCAGCACTTCACTGGGGCCTGCCAAAGAATCAATGCCGACAGTGCCATATACAAGCTTTTTCGCTAGGGTGACATAAATGTTACCAGGCCCAGTAATCACATTCACTTTCGGAATCGTTTCTGTGCCATAGGCTAAAGCAGCGATCGCTTGTGCGCCCCCAATGCGATAAATTTCTTGGACTCCGGCTTCTTGGGCAGCTACCAAAACTGCTGGGTTAATTGCACCCCCTGGGCCTGGTGGTGTCACCATCACCACATGAGGCACAGCAGCAACATGAGCCGGAATTGCATTCATCACCACTGTACTGGGATAGGCGGCGCGGCCACCAGGCACATACAACCCCGCTCGATCTACGGGAGTGTAACGTTTGCCCAGCACTATTTCATCGTCGCCAAAGTGTACCCAGCTTTTTGGGACTCGCTGACGATGAAACGCTTCAACTTGGCGGCAAGCTAGCCGAATTGCGCCTAACAACTCTTTTGACACCTGCTGATAGGCTGCATCTAGTTCCGAGCCTGTAACTCGGAGTTCTTCTGCTTTCAGGGTTTGTTTGTCAAATTCGGCTGTGTAATGCAAAACAGCTTTGTCGCCTTGGCGCTTCACTGCTTGCAAAACTTCCCGCACCGTTGCTTCTTTGTGAAGCACCTGTTCGTCATGGGTGCGATCGCAGATCCGTTGTAGTTCGGCTCTGACGTCTGCCTGCTGAGTAATGATTCGCAGCATGGAGTAAGGACAATGCCAAAATTATAATATTCACACCTGAGATTTAGTATTGCTCTTGACCCACTGGGGTGTACAAGCTGACTCTAATTCTCTTCTCTAGCTTAACCTGGATTTTTTTGATACTCTCAAGTCTGCCAGCAGATGGTTCGCTTGAGAAGGCGACTTAATTGCTCAGACCAACAAGCCTCGGAAGGCTAGCGGCAGAAAGCAGGCGTGCCATTTCCCGCTACTCTCACGCCCTTACCCTTACTCCTTACGGGGTGCAGGTGGTGTATTACACATCCAACTGCCTGAATCTCAAGGGGGTAGGATCTAAGTATAATTTTTACTTACTTTTCCTAACTTGTAGTAGTTAACATCTGTACAGAGACGATAATAATTAATATAGTATCGATTCTATACTCAGAAACTCCTGACATTTAGCTATTTACAGTTCTTTGCCTTTGACAATACACCCCTTTAGGGACAGATGAATTATATTGGCAATCACATTGCTTAACCGGGTAATGAGTTAGGCTTACTATTTTATTTGATGTACCTCATTTTAACCCATTTTCTAAATTGACGACACGCGCCCGCTGGACTAGGGACTAAATTCTTCGCTAATCTCCAGTACCGAATTTACAATAATGATAGATTTTTTTAGGAAATTATAACATTGGCAATTTGGATGCTATATTAGTAAGTCTAGTAGTGTGTGTACATATTAATAGTATTTTTGGAATTGACTGTGGCGAATACAAAGTCTGCTCTCAAGCGTGCCCAAATCGCAGAACGTAACCGACTGCGTAACAAAGCTTACAAATCAGCAGTCAAGACGCTGATGAAGAAATACATTAATGCTGTAGCTGTCTATACAGCTAATCCTACCCCAGAATTAAAACAAGAAGCACAGGCTCGCTTATCTGAGGCTTACGCCAAAATCGATAAAGCGACCAAGCGGGGTGTCCTTCACCCAAACAATGGGGCAAGGAAAAAGTCAAGATTGGCTAATAAACTAAAACCCCTAACTGAAGCAGTTGCTCAATAGTCATTGATGAGTCAGTGCCCTCTTCTGAGTAGGGGGAGACACGATGTTACAAAGCTTACTAAAGTTTTTGTAAGTGGTGTGAAACGCGAAAGGTAATAGCAAGCCAGTGCAGTCTTGAGGGTTTCCACACCCTTTACTCTATCTCTCTCAACCCGTCCACCGCAGGGCTGTCTCATGAGCGAATTAAAGTAGGGGGCGTGGTTTATTTCTTGAAGAATCGCAGAAGAAAGATTCACTTAGACGGTCATTTGTCTTTAGTCGTGATCAGGGCTAATAATTGATGACCAATGATAAAGGGCAAAGAATGCAGCTGATAGACACGCATGTTCATCTCAACTTTGATAGTTTCCAGGCGGATTTAGCAACAGTGCGATCGCGGTGGCAAGAAGCAGGAGTAGTACGTTTAGTACATTCCTGTGTTCACCCAGAGGAGTTCTCCAGCATTCAATCCATAGCGCACGAGTTTCCCGAAATCAGCTTTGCCGTAGGATTACATCCTTTAGATGCTGATAAATGGAATCACGAGACAGCTGAGAAAATCAAAACTTTAGCGAGTTCTGACTCTCATGTGGTAGCAATTGGAGAAATGGGGCTGGATTTTTACAAAGCTGATAACTATGAGCATCAGATGATGGTATTTGAGTCACAGCTAGCGATCGCATCTGAACTCAACTTACCAGTAATTATCCACTGCCGCGATGCTGCTGCGGCAACCAGAAAAGTGTTGCAAAAATGGCGGGAACTCAAAGGAGAAAGAGTGCGGGGCGTCATGCATTGCTGGGGAGGAACGCCAGAAGAAACTCAATGGTTTCTCGATTTAGGCTTCTACATCAGCTTTAGCGGGACGGTAACGTTCAAAAATGCCAAAGCGATCCAATCCTCAGCTGCGATGGTGAGTAGCGATCGCCTACTGATTGAAACAGACTGCCCATTTCTCGCCCCAGTTCCTAAACGAGGCGAGAGGCGCAACGAGCCTGCCTACGTGCAATATGTAGCCGAGCAAATAGCCAAACTGCGTCAGGAATCGGTAGAAGCGATCGCCCATCAAACCACCCAGAATGCCTGTGAATTATTTGGTCTATCAATATAAAGTGTGTTTTAATCTCTTTTATTCCGTTGTGCTAAAAAAAATAAAACTCTAGAAAGGGAAAATATGTTAATATTATTCCCTCAAAAACATTTTGCTTGCGCCATAATGATAAAGGAAGGAACCTAAAATTTCTGAGCCTAATTTTCCGTGCTGTTATCGGCTTGGCCATCCTCCAAATCTCTACAAGCGGATGCTCTCCACACATGACTAAGCGTGCCAACCCAGGTTGAGCTAGATTGTACAACATCGGCTTGGTGTGTATTTAACCTATACAAAATCGTTAAACGAAATTGCCTTGTGAGTATAATCCAGCAAAATGAAGTGATTCTGATTCAAAGCCGACAAGGTGCGGATCATTCCCTCAATCTTAGGATATCTAAGATATCACTGAGAGGATAAATAGCGTGGTCGATTTCAGACACACCGGATAGGGCGGCGTCAGCAAATTAACGCGCTTTTTGGAGGGGAAATGAAGAAAGTAGATAAAAATCAGGAATATCTCAACTGTATATTCTTGTCAAATGAAGACTATAGTGGGTTTTTGGCGTCTGATCCCCCGCTTTTGGGCGATTACCCTCTTGTCGAAGTTTCTCATTCCAGCTTTAATCGCTGCGTTTGCCAACACCTGCTATTTACAGGTGTATAACAAGAAGCTCCCAAACAGCTACTGACACTGGCTAGCAGTGGGAAGCGTTAAACAGCAGTGTCTAAGTAAAAATTTAACCAGGTTGACAAAGGTAGAGGCATGACCAAAGAAACATATATGGAACCCGCCTTTCTGTTGCCCGACTTGATTGAAATCCAGCGCTCAAGCTTTCGCTGGTTTTTGGAAGAAGGGCTGATAGAAGAACTTAACTCCTTTAGTCCTATTACAGATTATACGGGCAAATTAGAACTGCACTTTTTGGGTCATAACTACAAACTCAAGGAGCCAAAGTACAGCGTCGAAGAAGCCAAACGGCGGGATAGTACTTATGCCGTTCAAATGTATGTTCCCACACGGTTGATTAATAAGGAAACCGGGGAAATCAAAGAGCAAGAGGTATTCATTGGTGATTTGCCTTTGATGACTGATCGCGGCACGTTTATTATTAACGGAGCCGAACGGGTAATTGTCAACCAAATCGTGCGATCGCCAGGCGTTTATTACAAATCGGAAATCGACAAAAACGGGCGACGTACTTATTCAGCTAGCTTAATTCCCAACCGGGGAGCATGGCTGAAATTTGAAACAGACCGTAACGATTTGGTCTGGGTACGCATCGACAAAACCCGCAAACTCTCAGCGCAGGTACTTCTAAAGGCTTTAGGGTTATCAGACAACGAAATCTTTGACGCCTTACGCCACCCCGAATATTTCCAAAAAACCATCGAAAAAGAAGGGCAATTTTCTGAAGAAGAAGCCCTGATGGAGTTATATCGCAAACTACGTCCTGGTGAACCACCCACAGTATTAGGTGGACAACAACTCCTAGACTCTCGTTTCTTTGACCCGAAACGTTATGACCTTGGTCGTGTCGGACGGTACAAACTCAACAAGAAATTACGCCTTTCTGTCCCAGACACCATGCGGGTGTTGACTGCTGGCGATATTTTGGCAGCCGTAGATTACCTAATTAACTTAGAGTATGACATCGGTAATATAGATGACATTGACCACTTAGGCAACCGCCGAGTCAGAAGCGTCGGTGAATTGCTGCAAAACCAAGTAAGAGTAGGCTTAAACCGCCTAGAGAGAATCATTCGGGAACGGATGACCGTATCCGATGCCGAAGTTCTAACCCCCGCTTCCTTGGTCAACCCCAAACCACTGGTAGCAGCAATTAAAGAATTCTTTGGTTCCAGCCAATTAAGTCAGTTCATGGATCAAACCAATCCTCTGGCAGAACTGACCCACAAACGCCGTCTAAGTGCCCTTGGCCCTGGTGGTTTAACCCGTGAACGCGCTGGTTTTGCCGTACGGGATATTCACCCTAGTCACTATGGGCGTATTTGCCCCATTGAGACACCAGAAGGCCCCAACGCCGGATTGATTGGCTCCTTAGCAACCCATGCGCGGGTTAACCTGTACGGCTTCCTCGAAACACCATTTAGACCTGTAGAAAATGGACGAGTCAGATTTGACTTGCCTCCAGCCTACATGACAGCCGATGAAGAAGACGATCTGCGGGTTGCTCCTGGGGATATTCCTGTAGATGAAACCGGGCACATTATTGGGCCACTAGTGCCAGTCCGTTATCGTCAAGAATTTTCCACCACAACACCAGAACAGGTGGACTACGTAGCAGTATCTCCTGTACAGATTGTGTCGGTAGCAACCAGCATGATTCCCTTCTTGGAGCATGATGACGCTAACCGAGCGCTGATGGGGTCGAACATGCAACGGCAAGCAGTACCCCTGCTTAAGCCAGAACGTCCTCTGGTGGGTACTGGTTTGGAAGCCCAAGGAGCAAGAGACTCTGGGATGGTGATTGTATCGCGTACAGATGGCGATGTTACTTATGTAGATGCTACAGAAATTCGCGTCCGTCCTAAAGCTAACACCTCCGAAATTAGATACACCCTTTCCAAGTACCAACGCTCAAACCAAGACACCTGTTTAAATCAGAAACCTCTCGTCCGCATTGGTGAACGGGTTGTTGCTGGTCAGGTATTGGCTGACGGCTCCTCCACCGAAGGCGGTGAATTGGCGCTAGGACAAAATATCGTTGTTGCCTATATGCCTTGGGAAGGCTACAACTACGAGGACGCGATTTTAATCTCTGAAAGACTGGTACAGGATGATGTCTACACCTCAATTCACATTGAAAAATATGAAATTGAAGCTAGACAAACCAAACTCGGTCCAGAAGAAATTACCAGAGAAATTCCTAACGTCGGGGAAGATGCCTTGCGTCAGTTGGATGAACAGGGAATCATTCGCATTGGGGCGTGGGTAGAAGCTGGTGATATCTTGGTAGGAAAAGTCACACCCAAAGGTGAATCTGACCAACCGCCAGAAGAAAAACTCTTACGTGCCATCTTTGGTGAGAAAGCACGAGATGTGCGAGACAATTCTCTGCGAGTACCAAACGGTGAAAAAGGTCGCGTAGTTGATGTGCGCTTGTTTACTCGTGAACAAGGCGATGAACTGCCACCAGGAGCCAATATGGTAGTCCGGGTGTATGTTGCTCAAAAACGCAAAATCCAAGTTGGGGACAAAATGGCAGGACGCCACGGTAATAAAGGGATTATTTCTCGGATATTACCGGCGGAAGATATGCCTTATTTGCCCGATGGTTCACCAGTGGACATTGTACTTAACCCCTTGGGTGTACCTAGTCGGATGAACGTCGGACAAGTATTTGAGTGCCTCTTGGGTTGGGCTGGTCAAACTTTAGGAGTCCGATTTAAGATTACTCCCTTTGATGAAATGTATGGTGAAGAGTCATCGCGCCGAATCGTGCATGGCAAATTGCAAGAAGCACGGGACGAAACAGGGAAAGACTGGGTATATAACCCAGATAATCCAGGCAAAATCATGGTGTATGACGGTCGTACAGGCGAACCCTTTGACCGAGCAATTACCATCGGTGTGGCTTACATGCTGAAGCTGGTGCATTTGGTCGATGATAAGATTCACGCCCGTTCCACAGGCCCATACTCGCTGGTGACTCAGCAACCCTTGGGTGGTAAAGCACAACAAGGTGGTCAGAGATTTGGAGAAATGGAAGTGTGGGCATTGGAAGCCTTTGGTGCAGCTTACACCTTACAGGAATTGCTCACAGTTAAATCTGACGATATGCAAGGACGGAATGAAGCGTTAAATGCGATCGTTAAAGGTAAGGCAATTCCTCGCCCTGGAACCCCAGAGTCCTTTAAGGTGCTAATGCGCGAGTTGCAATCATTGGGGTTAGACATTGCCGTACACAAGGTAGAAACCCAAGCAGACGGCAGTTCCCTAGATGTAGAAGTCGATTTGATGGCAGACCAATCAGCCCGTCGCACACCTCCTCGACCCACCTATGAATCTCTTTCCCGCGAATCGTTGGAAGAAGACGAATAAGAATTAGGGAATCGGGCATGGGGCATAGGGAATGGGAAAAAAGCCCAATGCCCAATGCCCAATGCCCAATGTTCCAAAACTAAATATACTCAAAACTCATAACTCGAAACTTAGAACTTAAGTATGAGACCTGCCCAAACTAATCAGTTTGACTACGTAAAAATCGGCTTGGCTTCCCCGGAACGCATTCGCCAGTGGGGCGAGAGAACATTGCCCAATGGTCAAGTAGTCGGTGAAGTTACCAAGCCAGAAACAATTAATTACCGAACTCTCAAGCCAGAAATGGATGGCTTATTTTGTGAGCGCATCTTTGGCCCCGCGAAAGATTGGGAATGTCATTGTGGCAAGTATAAAAGAGTTCGTCACAGAGGTATTGTTTGTGAGCGCTGTGGGGTAGAAGTCACTGAGTCACGGGTGCGTCGTCACCGCATGGGCTATATTAAACTCGCCGCACCAGTAGCTCACGTTTGGTATCTCAAGGGTATTCCTAGCTATATTTCCATCTTGTTGGATATGCCCTTGCGGGATGTCGAGCAGATTGTCTATTTCAACTCTTATGTTGTCCTGAGTCCTGGTAATGCCGAAACTTTAACTTACAAACAGCTACTGAGTGAAGACCAGTGGTTGGAAATAGAAGACCAAATTTATAGCGAAGATTCTGTGCTGCAAGGCGTAGAGGTAGGTATTGGGGCGGAAGCGCTATTGCGTTTGCTTGCCGATATCAATTTGGAACAAGAAGCCGAAAGCCTACGCGAAGAAATTGGCAACGCCAAGGGACAAAAGAGAGCCAAGCTAATTAAGCGACTGCGGGTGATTGACAACTTCATCGCTACTGGTTCCAAACCAGAGTGGATGGTAATGGCAGTTATTCCCGTGATTCCGCCCGATTTGCGCCCAATGGTGCAACTAGATGGCGGACGGTTTGCCACCAGCGATTTGAATGATTTGTATCGGCGGGTAATTAACCGCAACAATCGCTTGGCACGCTTGCAAGAAATTTTAGCACCAGAAATTATTGTGCGGAACGAAAAGCGGATGCTGCAAGAAGCAGTGGATGCTTTGATTGACAATGGTCGTCGGGGACGTACTGTGGTAGGGGCAAATAACCGGCCACTGAAATCTTTGTCCGACATTATTGAAGGTAAGCAAGGACGTTTCCGACAAAACTTGTTAGGTAAACGGGTTGACTACTCTGGACGTTCGGTAATTGTGGTCGGGCCAAAGCTGAAAATTCACCAGTGCGGTTTGCCTAGAGAGATGGCGATTGAGCTATTTCAACCATTTGTGATTAACCGCCTGATTCGTAGCGGCATGGTAAATAATATCAAAGCTGCGAAAAAGCTGATATCGCGTAATGATCCCAGTGTTTGGGATGTGCTGGAAGAGGTGATTGAAGGACACCCTGTAATGCTAAACCGGGCACCAACATTGCACCGTTTGGGTATTCAGTCTTTTGAACCAATTTTAGTAGAAGGTAGAGCGATTCAACTGCATCCTCTGGTGTGTCCAGCCTTTAACGCCGACTTTGACGGCGACCAAATGGCGGTACACGTCCCTCTATCGTTAGAAAGTCAGGCTGAAGCGCGGTTGTTGATGTTGGCTTCTAACAATATTTTGTCACCAGCCACAGGTAGACCCATCATCACGCCCAGCCAAGATATGGTATTGGGAGCGTATTACTTAACAGCAGAAAATCCTGATGCGACAAAAGGGGCAGGAAAGTACTTTTCGTCACTAGAGGATGTAATTATGGCTTTCCAGCAAGAGGAAATTGACTTGCACGCTTATATCTATGTGCGATTTGACGGTGAAATAGAATCAGACCAACCGGATACAGAACCCGTCAAGGTGACGGAAAACGAGGATGGTAGCCGAACATTACTCTATAAGTTCCGCCGAGTCAGACAAGACGCTAAGGGCAATGTAATTTCCCAGTATATATACACAACACCTGGTCGCGTTATTTACAATAATGCCATTCAGGAAGCACTTGCAAGCTAGTCATTTGTCCTTTGTCCTTTGTCTTTTGCTAATGACAAATGACTGATGACTAATGACTAATGACTAATGACCAAGGACTAATGACTAATGACTGAAAAAATGATTTTTCGCAATCGGGTGGTTGATAAGGGTCAACTGAGAAATTTAATTTCTTGGGCCTTTACAAATTATGGTACGGCGCGAACCGCAGTGATGGCGGACAAACTGAAAGATTTGGGATTTCGCTACGCTACCAAAGCCGGGGTTTCCATCAGTGTAGATGACTTGATGATACCACCAACTAAGCGATTGCTCTTAGAGGCAGCCGAGGAAGAAATTCGCGCTACTGAAACCCGTTATCAACGGGGAGAAATCACTGAAGTAGAACGCTTCCAAAAGGTAATCGATACTTGGAATGGTACCAGTGAAGCTTTGAAAGATGAAGTAGTCGTCCATTTCAAGAAGACTAATCCCCTGAACTCCGTATACATGATGGCATTCTCCGGGGCACGGGGTAACATCTCCCAAGTCCGGCAATTGGTAGGAATGCGGGGACTGATGGCAGATCCTCAAGGGGAAATTATCGATTTGCCCATCAAAACCAACTTCCGTGAAGGACTGACTGTGACGGAATACATTATTTCGTCTTACGGTGCCAGAAAAGGATTGGTGGATACTGCCTTACGGACGGCTGACTCTGGTTATCTCACTCGCCGTTTGGTGGACGTATCCCAGGATGTGATTATTCGGGAATTTGACTGCGGCACCACCAGAGGAATTCCCATTCGGCCAATGACAGAAGGTGCCAAAACCTTGATCCCTCTAGGAAACCGCTTGATGGGAAGGGTAATTGGCGAAGATGTGTTGCATCCGGTGACAAAAGAAGTAATTGCAGCACGCAATACCCCAGTTTCTGAGGACTTGGCGAAGAAAATCGAAAAATCTGGGGTGGCAGAAGTTATGCTGCGATCGCCCTTAACTTGTGAAGCGGCACGTTCTGTCTGTCAACACTGCTACGGCTGGAGTTTAGCCCACGCTAAGATGGTAGACTTGGGCGAAGCTGTGGGGATTATTGCTGCCCAAAGTATCGGTGAACCTGGTACTCAGCTAACCATGCGGACATTCCACACAGGTGGTGTGTTTACTGGAGAAGTGGCACAACAAGTTCGTTCTAAAATCGATGGAACTGTCAAGCTTCCCCGCAAACTGAAGACCAGAACATATCGTACCCGCCACGGGGAAGATGCCCTCTATGTTGAAGCTAATGGCGTCATGCTTTTGGAGCCAACAAAAGTAGGTGATGTTACCCCAGATAACCAAGAGGTTCATCTTACCCAAGGTTCAACACTATATGTATTTGATGGAAATAAGGTAAAACAAGGTCAGTTGTTGGCAGAGGTTGCCCTTGGTGGACGTACAACTCGGACTAATACAGAAAAAGCAGTTAAAGATGTTGCCTCTGACTTAGCAGGGGAAGTGCAATTTGCCGAAGTAGTTCCAGAACAAAAAACTGACCGTCAAGGTAATACCACAACCACAGCCGCACGCGGTGGTTTGATTTGGATTTTGTCAGGGGAAGTTTACAACTTGCCGCCTGGTGCAGAATTGGTGGTCAAAAATGGTGATGCGATCGCTTCTAATGGAGTTTTGGCAGAAACCAAGTTAGCCAGTTTGCACGGCGGTGTGGTGCGCTTGCCAGAAGCTACCCCAGGTAAGAGTACCAGGGAAATTGAAATTATCACTGCTTCTGTGGTACTAGACCAGGCAACGGTGACAGTCCAAAGTTCCCAAGGGCGTAATAATTACTTAGTCTCCACTGGCAACAACCAAGTATTTAACCTCCGGGCTACACCAGGCACAAAAGTGCAAAATGGTCAAGTGGTAGCCGAGTTAATTGATGACCGCTATCGCACAACCACTGGTGGTTTCCTAAAATTCGCGGGTGTAGAAGTCCAGAAAAAAGGTAAAGCCAAGCTGGGTTATGAAGTCGTGCAGGGCGGTACCCTTTTGTGGATTCCCGAAGAAAGCCACGAAGTTAATAAAGATATCTCCTTGCTGTTGGTAGAAGACGGTCAGTTTGTGGAAGCTGGCACTGAGGTAGTAAAAGATATCTTCTGCCAAAACAGTGGTGTGATAGAAGTGACCCAGAAAAACGACATCTTGCGGGAAGTTGTGGTTAAACCTGGGGAACTGCTGATGGTGGACGATCCCGAATCAGTTATTGGGCGAGATAACACCTTCATCCAACCAGGTGAGGAATTCCAAGGCAATGTCGCTACGGAATTGCGTTATATCCAGTATGTGGAGACACCAGAAGGGCCCGCCCTGTTGAGCCGTCCAGTAGTTGAGTTTGCCGTACCTGATAATCCAGATGTGCCATCAACTACATCGGTTAGCCAACAAACCGGGCGATCGATTCAGTTGCGGGCTGTGCAGCGACTACCTTACAAAGATTCAGAACGCGTCAAATCTGTTGAAGGTGTGGAACTGCTGCGAACCCAGCTAGTGCTGGAAATTGAGCAAGAAGGGGAACAAGACCATAATGCTTCACCCCTTGCAGCAGATATTGAATTGGTAGAGGATACTGAAGACCCAGAAGTTCAACGTTTACAACTGGTAATTTTGGAGTCCTTGGTAATTCGTCGAGACATTACCGCCGATGCCACCCAAGGTAGCACCCAAACCACACTTGAGGTACAAGATGGGCTTACCATCGCCCCTGGATCTGTGGTTGCACGTACCCAAATCTTATGTAAAGAAGGCGGGGAAGTGCGGGGTGTCCGACAAGGAACTGAAAACGTGCGTCGCTGCTTAGTGTTGCGCGATGCTGACAGGCTGACCACTAATACTACTACTCAGCCAAAAGTAAAAGTGGGTGACTTGCTAGTAGAAGGTACAGAAGTTGCTCCTGGAGTTTTTGCCCCTGAATCAGGACAAGTAGTGGATATCAAAAGTGCCACTGCTGCATCTGGTGAAGAATCAGCCCTGAGTACTAAAAACTACGTTGTTACTACCCGTATCGGTCGCCCTTATCGAGTCAGCCCTGGTGCTGTGTTGCAGATAGAAGACGGCGATTTAGTACAACGGGGTGATAACTTGGTGCTGCTGGTGTTTGAACGCGCCAAAACCGGAGATATTATTCAAGGTTTGCCCCGGATTGAAGAACTACTTGAAGCTCGTAAACCCAAAGAAGCGTGCATTTTATGTCGCCGGGGGGGTGAAGTTAAGGTAGTTTACGCTGAAAGCGGTGATGAAGCGATCGCTATCAAGGTCGTAGAGTCAAATGGCGTGGTAACAGATTATCCTCTAGGCCCAGGACAAAATTTGATTGTGCCAGATGGATCGTTTGTATTAGCGGGACAACCATTAACCGATGGCCCATCCAATCCCCACGAAATTTTGGAAATCTTCTTTAGCCTGGGTTCCGAAGATGGAATCTATGCTTGTGCTAGTCATGCTTTACAGAAGGTACAGTCATTCTTGGTGAATGAAGTGCAAATGGTGTATCAATCTCAAGGGATTGATATTTCCGATAAACACATTGAAGTCATTGTTCGCCAGATGACTAACAAAGTCAGGATTGATGATGGTGGTGACACCACAATGCTTCCTGGTGAATTGGTGGAACTGCGCCAAGTTGAGCAGGTGAACGAAGCGATGGCAATTACAGGCGGTGCTAGGGCACAATATACCCCAGTATTGTTGGGGATCACCAAAGCATCGTTGAACACCGACAGCTTTATCTCCGCCGCATCCTTCCAAGAGACAACACGGGTACTTACCGAAGCAGCTATTGAAGGCAAATCCGACTGGCTGCGCGGATTAAAGGAAAACGTGATTATCGGGCGATTGATTCCGGCTGGTACTGGCTACAATACCTATGATGAACCCGGTGCAATCGATGATTATGCTGCTGAAATTACCAGTAGTGTCTTGGATGAAGTCGATGATCCCCTGGATATGGTGTTAGATGACCGCACAGCTCGCACCTATAATTTAGATTCTCCTACTCTTGGGGAATCTGGTTTTGGTAGCAGACGGGCAGAAAGGTCAGTTCTAGATGATGAAGATGAATTAATCGCCGATGAAGTCGCAGACGACGACGATTATGAGGAAGAAGAAGAAGACGACGATGATTTCGACGATGAATAGAGACTTGAAATTTCTCGTCTCTGTTAAAAGATAAAAACTAAAAAGGCAAAAGAAGATTTTCTTTTGCCTTTTTTTTGCTCTCTAAAAACATATTTTTAAATCCTCAATATTCCAATACGCTTGGGTTAAGGGCTAATTGTACAAAATTGTGGGTTTTCGAGACGCGATAAATCGCCGTCTCTACAAGTGTTTTGATCTTATCAGAACTGTATTGCTCAATATTCTGGTTTCTACTTTTCAATCTAGTAGTCTGTCAATTACAGGGATTCAAAAGTAACATCCTCATATAAATCTGCAACAGCACACCGAAAATCTACACTTGCCAAATGAATGATATCTTCTTGCCCATAGGGATAAAGTACCCATTGTCTCTCTGAGTTGCGGCGAAAGCATTCAACATTTAACCGAGTTTGACTTACAAGTACATATTCTTGAAGTGACTCCATTTGTCGGTAGTCAGCAAATTTATCACCTCGGTCAAAGGCTTCTGTTGTCGGAGATAGCACTTCTACAATTAACGACGGGTAACGCAGAAAGTTGTTAAAAGCTCTATCTCGTTGGTCACAACTTACTATAACATCGGGGTAGTAATAGATATTAATTGACTCAATATGTGCTTTGGTGTCTGAGATATAAGCCTGACAACCACTCCCACGCAAATGATTTCTTAGCATAGCAAACAGATTGCCGCTAATAATTACATGTGTATTACTTGCCCCTGCCATTGCATAAACATGTCCCTTTCTATATTCATGCTTGATAGGACTGGTTTCTTCTCCTTTGAGATAGTCTTCTGGAGAAATATAGCTAGAATTTGGAGTTGCAACCATCTGTAATGACCTTGTGTGATGCCTTGTATCTAGTTTAAAAGAAGCTTTACGGATTAAATCCGCATAAATCTAGCAATAGCTAGATGCTGTAATTCTCTCAAGAGCTATAATCTACATCTGTTGCACCGAGAGATTAACTTGTGGATGTCATATTAGAACGATCGCACCAATTAAAACAAGCCTTAGTTGATTTTGTCCTTGATGCTGAGGGCGAACTGGCACAAGCACTGGAAACTTATGCAGCCGCACAGTTGCGCCGTGGAAGTGGGGATAGTACACAGCAAGACTTAACTATCGATAGCTTTCTGACAGCCGGGAAAGTTGGTGAAAAGTCACCATTAGAGTTGTTTATCGAAAGCCATCCAGATTTAGAAGAAAGCGATCGCAACCTGATCAATAGCTGGCATCATAGTTTTATTGGCTTATTTGCCATTACCAACATCCTATCTGATGGTTTTGAATTGACGAACTGGTTGACAGATAAACACTACATCGTCAAGCCAAATAATACTCAAACATTACAGGCAATATCTCGGTTCAAAGTAGGAGAAATTTTACTAACTCGCATTTCTCCTGTTACCGATAGCTACTGGATGTTTTCTGGCCCCTACACAATAATGGGTAAATTAGGTAAACCAAAACTTGCTGTAGCAATTGGTAATTTCAAAGAGAACTATAAAAGTAACCTTTACAGCGATGCTCCAGACTTGCTAGAAGAAGCTTGGCAGTCAGTAGGACAATATCATCAGCAGTTTGTGGACTTTTTTGGTACTGATGAAATCACACTACCTGGATACCAGCTTAATAAAAAAATAGCTGAATTCCAAGAATTAATCACTGAGAAACGCTTTGCAGAAGCAGGAATTGATACTTCTAAATCCTTGGCTGAAGTAGCAGAAGCAGCTGGCATTGGAGACGATGAAATAAAAGCAGCAGCAGAAGAATTTGGTGCTGATTCCAACGTAGTCTCTCAGATGTTTAACAGCAAAAGTAGTAATAGCAAAATGGTTATGCCAAAGGTTGATTTACCTGCGGAACTCAAGAAAGCAGAACAGGTAACGGCTCTTTCTCATCCTCGTTGGGGACAAATGTTTTTACCAACATATAGTAAGGTACAAGCAATTTTATCGGCAGAGGACTGGCAAAGTGTTCAAGGGGCGGAAAAACTTGTTCGTTACTACCTTGAAGATAAAAGTATTAATGCTTTTATTTGGCATCGATTAGCGCAACAGTATCCAAGTAAATTAGAAAATGTGTTGCAAACAGTTCTGCAACGTCCAGAGTTTCGCCTTGAAAGCGACTTAAATACACTTTTGCAAGAATTCAACAAACCTATTGAGCCAGAGTTACCAGAAATTGCTAGCGTCCCCATACATCTACACAACTTATTTCAAGAAGCTTTAGGAGAAGTTAACAAATCTAAGCCCAAAGGTAAGGGACAAAAAAAGTCAGCAAAAGGTTTTCAATAAGGTTAACAAATATATCCAACATCTCACTCTACCCACTAAGGGTTTGATTTCCAAGATAGAGTCGTTTGTTAGAGCGTACAACTACTGTACGCTCCAAGTGCCTATTGAGTAAAATCAGTGTCCAAAACGAGATGAAACCCAGATAGTTAGATTTAAACATCGGTAGATAGCAAGTGAACAATCTCACCTACGATTTCATCTGGACTCTCAAGCTTGACTAGAAATCGATTAAAGCCAGCATTCAAAGCCTTATGACTTGAGACTTCTCGTGTATAAGAAGTAATAGCGATCGCAGGTAACTGTCTTAAAGATGGGCAAGAATGTACTCGAATTTGTTTAATTAACCAATTTCCATCATGATCGGGCAACTTCACATTGCACAGCAGAATATCGGGATGAAGCGATTCTACCAAGGCAAGGGCTGCTTCTGCATCGGTTAAAGCGATCACCTCTGCACCATCTGCTTCCAAAACGAAGGTGAGCAAATCTGCAATATCTGGCTCATCCTCTACCAGTAAAATCAGGGTTCCAATAAGGTGCTGGAGCGAATTTGACTTAGTTTCTTGATTGATTTTTTGATCGGTTGTCATGCCATCCCTTTATTGCCTGCTATAGTCTGCTATTTCTATTGCAACGCAGGGAGTGGAATAAATATTCACCCTAAATACATAAACTTGGGGTGAAAAGCTTTATCAATATGAAGAAGTTAATTGACCGATCAATATTGACTGCTCTGTTAGGTAAGCGATCGCCCCGAACAAGTTATCTATGACCACAGGTTTTTAAACACTGTCTGTTTAATAGGCATTGTTGATTATATGTATGAATCTGGGTGTAGAGACGTTGCAATGCAACGTCTCTACAAAAGTTTTGAAATCACGCAAAATCATTTTCATACCTGAATCAGCAAATAAATACTATGTCGGCTATAGGACTCCTATTTGAGTATGATGTGGCCGTAGCTAAGAGCAAGAACTGCTCTCTTGCCTCAAGTTCAAGCAGTTTGAGACTTAACTGTTTAACCAAATGCTTTAGCGTCCTTTTGATCAAATATCTCCACAGAATCGCCACATCGAACCATGCGTTTTCCCAGATGTGGAAAATCAGCAATTTCCACATCAAGATTTTCTCCTCCCATTAAGTAAACTAAACTTTCGTCCCCTATATTCTTGAGATGGTGGGCTACTGAAGGAGTTGGGAATGCCATAAAGTCCCCTGGGAAAACCTCAAATTCTTCCCCGTCGATTTCTGCGTAGGCGTAGCCCGCCGCAGGCATCGCTTGCCCCGATAGAATATAAATCCATTCTTCCTCGCAGTGGTGGGAATGGTAAACAAAAGATTCTTTCCCCGCAGGAATTACAGCAAAGTTGACCCCAGTACGCTTTAGCCCAACCGTGCGTCCCATGTATGTCCCCGATATTTCCGAGTTTGGATTCCAAGGGTGAGAGAAGGTCTGCATACTGTCGGCAATTTCTTTAGCACGCAAAATCAAAGATTTTTTGTTTGTCATATTTACTAACTTCCTATATCAGTAAACATTGTAAGACGTTACCTTAACTGGGTGCTTAATAGATGTGCCTTTGAACCGCGTCAAGTTGGTAAAGAGTAGAGCTTTGTGAATCAGCTGACTAATAATTTTTGGTAATAGGTAATTGCAGAAAAGCTATTACCCACTACCGATAACTCATTACCGAGGTTCAGTTTGAGTTGAAACTGTTAAAACTTGCGGAGGTGTAGCATCCGGCGGATAGAGAAAGTCAACTTCTACCAAAGAGCGATCGCCTGGTTTCATATTTAATAAAACTAACGGTTCCCCTGGTTGACCTCTCTTTTGCACTAAATGCACAAACTGAGTTTGTGGCTGATTTTGGTCATTTCTGTAACGTAGCCGCACTGTCCCTCGAAAGAATACTTGACGGGCTGGTGTACTAAAAAAGCGTAACCCTGGTTTGACTAACTGATCCTCCTTGAGTGGTGTTTGTATGGATACACTAACGGTTTGAGGACTTTGAGTATTGTTGTATAGCGGCAACTTGAGATTATATTGAATTCCATAGTTGCCATGAGCGCGATATGCGGTGTCAGGATAGCGCACCAGCATAGGCGCACTTTGAATTTGACCAGTTCCTAATGTGCCACCATGCAGGCTACTTAGAGCGTAAGAAAACGCTTGACCAGCCTGGGGAATAGTTAGATACCTGGCTTTAGGATTATCTACTAATAAAGCTCTCCATCGTGAACCAGCAGCCACTCCAGCAACACGCCCATAAATTCTTGGCTTGCCAGTTTCTTCTAAAGGAGTGGGGGTTTTATCGCGTGGCCCGGACACATCGCTATTATTGAGTAAATTTTGCCACTCTTCTAAAGTAGGCGATCGCTCACTGCCATCAGGATTCTCCCGTGCAAACATGGCTAGACTAGCTGCATAAACAGTGCCATTACTTTGCAGCCGCATGAACGTAGAACGACCATTGAGGGGTGGTGTCAATCCCTGCACCGGAATTGGTAAATTTAGTAACATCTGACTTTGCCCGGCAGGAATCTCAATTTGGGCAGGGAAAATCTCTTGTCGCCGTCCCCTCAGCACATCAGACATGACGCGATCGCCTGGCCCGGCAAAAACTTTACCTAAAAGATTTTGACTCAAAGATGGTAATTGAATAAATGGCGCATCCGGTTGACTCAAATAACTCGCCGCCTGCCAAATATTCACCTTCACTGGTTCCGAACTAGGGTTGTGCAAAATTATCCCTAGATAGAGCGATCGCAAATTCTCTGGTGGTTCAGCCTTAGCAACGTGATGGGCAAAAATATCAAATCGTCCTCGAAACGGAAAATTCAGATGCGCCGTTGGCACTTTTTTGCCATCTGGTGGGAAGGTGGAGAGTAAAATTCCTTCTTTTAACACCAATTCTGGACTATTGCTGTTAAAGGTTGGCACTGTATCCAACTGGCCTGGTAAAGGACGTACTTCTTGTAGTTGCACGACTTCTTCAGGTGGTGGCGTGGCAGGAGTTGATTGGGCAATTGGAAAAATTAGTAACAATGGCAACATATACTTAGATATTTCTTTCACCATACAGACACTAATAACTTTATGAAAGTGCCAGTTTGTTAATAATTAATACGAAATCTGCAAGAATCTTAAGTTTTTTTTGGCTTCAGTACTCTAACACTGAATAGGAAAGACTCTCTCTGCGAGACGCTACGCGAACACAGACAATTTTCCCGCAGTCATGGCTAATCTGAATTGCCACTGCTCCCGCTACTAATTCCTCTAAATTAACTTCTGTCTACAAAACAATTTCTTTCCAGCTAGCACCTGCTTCCACACTTAATTGTGTACGGCTCCATGCCACAACAGAATGATCAAATCAGGTTAGATTGGATTGATTTTTTCCATTACCTGATTACTGGCAAGTTCCACATCTAAGGGTAACTGGCGTAAAAAACTTAAGTCATCTGGTATCAACAACTCAAGTTTGGTAACTTCAAATAATCAATCATCAGAAGAATTTGACTGTTGATCGTTTAGCCAAATGTCAAAATAAGTTAATAGAATTCTTTTCTTCATAACAAATATTATTTAGAATAGAAAAACCCTCCATAATAAATTTACAAGGAGCAGGTAAATGCCAGTAATTGCGGTCGTAGACTACGAAATGGGAAATTTGCATTCAGTCTGCAAAGGCTTGGAAAAAGCTGGGGCAACTCCTAATGTTACTTATTCTCCAAAGGAATTAGAGCAGGCAGATGCAATAGTCCTGCCGGGAGTGGGAGCATTTGATCCAGCAGTGCAACACCTGCGATCGCGTGGTTTGGAACAACCGATTAAAGAAGCGATCGCATCTGGTAAACCGTTCTTGGGAATTTGTTTAGGATTGCAAATTCTCTTTGAATCAAGTGCAGAAGGCACCCAACCAGGACTAGGAATTATTAAAGGAAAAGTGCGGCGGTTTCGTCCAGAAACTGACATCACTATTCCTCACATGGGTTGGAATCAACTGGAAATGACTCAGACAAAAAGTATTTTGTGGGAGCATTTACCGTCCGATCCTTGGGTATATTTTGTCCATTCTTATTATGTTGACCCAATAGACCCCCAAATCCGTGCAGCAACCGTCACCCACGGTACTCAAACCGTCACAGCTGCGATCGCTCACGAAAACCTGATGGCAGTTCAATTTCACCCCGAAAAATCCTCTAATATCGGATTGCAAATCCTGTCTAATTTTGTTGCTCAAGTCCGCGAAAAAATTCCTGCCTAATATTCTTTTTGTCATTTGTTTTTTGTCCTTCGTCTAAAATTAATGACTAATGACCAATGACTAATAACCAATGAGTCTGAGAATTTACGGCAATCGTCAGCTAAAAACTTTACCAGGAAAAGAAACTAGACCCACCAGTGCGCGGGTCAGGGAGGCAGTGTTTAATATTTGGCAGGGAGAAATTGCAGGTTGTTACTGGCTAGATTTGTGCGCTGGGACTGGTTCAATGGGTGCAGAGGCTTTGTGTAGAGGAGCCAGCCTAGTCGTGGCAATTGAACAATCAAGCCGAGCCTGTGCCACCATCCAACAAAATTGGCAGCAGGTAGCTAATGCCGAGCAAGAACTTCGGGTATTGCGGGGAGATATTGTCCAACAGTTAAAGACCTTATCAGGCAAGCAATTCGATAGAATTTACTTTGATCCACCTTATGCCAGTGGATTGTACCAGCCAGTTTTAGAAGCGATCGCTCACTATCAACTTTTAAATCCTAGGGGTGAAATCGCAGTTGAACACGCCTCACAAGGTTGGATACCGCCAGAGATTCACGATTGGGAAATTTGCCGCGAGAAAGTTTACGGTAACACATCACTTACTTTCTACAGAATTGGGGAATGAGAAAAGAGGGGGCAGATAAAGGAGCAGAGGAGAAAATTTTACTTTGTCCCCCTCATCTCCCTCATTTTCCCACTCAAAACTCAGCACTGGCTCAACGCCCCGCTAGCGCTAACAAAACTCAGCACTGCTTACCCGCCTAACTGATTGGGGCGCTTGTATTGCTTATAGGCGGCGTAAAACAGCCCAGCGAGGGTGACGAAAACTAGACCAAGGACAATACCTGATAGCAGGGGTTCAACCACTGTAAATCTCCTCTTTGTAATTATGAAATATTCGTTGCCTGTTTTTGATTTTACCAAATTTGGTATGAATCCTGCGCCCTACAGCCTTTTTGCAGGGCAACTGCCCACAAGAAAATAGTCCTCTGTGCTTGCAGACACAATCAAGAACTTTTAAGCTATGTGTAGGAAATGAAAACTTTTTAGCACACCTAGACTTTCACAGCAAACCTTTTGAATAACCAGATTAGCAAACCTGAAATTTTGATTCAGCGGATCGTTTTATTGACGCTGGCCATACTGCTAGCAGTCCCTTTGGGCTTTTTTGGTGTTCAGTTGGTTCAAGCCTCCGATCCATACGTCAAGAGTGTTCTATCCTTAACAGGAAACCCAATTCAAGGACACGCGATCTTTCAAATTAACTGTGCTGGTTGTCATGGCTTGGAAGCAGACGGACGAGTAGGCCCCAGTTTGCAAGCTGTCTCAAAGCACAAGTCTCGATATGGACTGATTCACCAGGTGATTAGCGGGGAAACGCCGCCAATGCCAAAATTCCAACCTAGTGCCCAAGAAATGGCGGATCTTTTGAACTATTTAGAGTCGTTGTAAATGTTAAAATTTTTGGTTGCAGGATACATAAATCCATAATGGAAAAAGGTAGCATAGGATGTGCTGCTTTTTTCTATCTCTGACAACTTTAATAGTAGACAACGAGAATTTAATTTATAGATGTGCAAAGCAAGCACGGCTTGTCACCACCAGTCCAGTCCATGTACCGGAGGCAGCTTCAGAATACAATAAATCTAGAGTTAGAGTGAGTATTTCTGGTTAACTAAAAACACCTTACGTTTATTAGAAGATGATTATCTCCAAGCACCCTAGCTCAGTCTGATAACTTCGTCTTTTAAGTTGCAGTGCCGAAAAGTATCATTATTCATTTTTACGTAGAATCTTTGATAAAAACTCATATAAACTGTATATTTTAAAGTATGCTAAAGCCACTATTTAATTATTACAAAAGTGGGGTTAGTGTAACTAAATCGGTAGGATTAAGACAAAAGCTCCCTGTGAATGGGCTAAGGTTTAGCTTCTTTAACAAATTAGATATTTTGAGATGCCCTAAAGCTAATGACTGAAGCGATCCAAATCGGTAATCGTACAATCACAGCTAGTGAACTGATTTCCTTACTGGCAAGTTACCAAATGCTGCCACAGTTGCAGCGCGAATTAATCATCGATGAGGCAATAGAGCAAAACTCACGGTCTGCAAACGTAGTAATAGAATGTACACCTGAGGAAGTAGCCCAAGCTAAACAGCAGTTTTGCGCTGAAAAACAGTTCAAAAATGAAGAAGACATTCAGGCTTGGATCGCACATCAAGGGCTGACTCCCGAACAACTAGAAGTTATTATCACTCGTAAGCTTAAAATTGAAAAATTCAAGCAGGCTACTTGGGGTAATAAACTGGAATCCTACTTTTTTCAGTCCAAGACAAAACTAGATAAAGTAATTTATTCTCTACTGCGAACCCAGGATGTGGGAATAGCCCAAGAACTTTACTTCCGGATTCAGGCAAAAGAAAACTCTTTTGCTGACTTGGCACGTGAATATTCATTGGGGCCAGAAGCCCAAACTGGAGGCTTAGTAGGCCCGATTGAACTGAATGCACTACATCCGATAATGGTTCAAATGCTCTCTAGCAGTCAACCAGGTCAGATATTGCCCCCTACCCGCATCGCTGACTGGTTCGTGATTTTGCGGCTGGAAAAATTTATCCCCGCACAACTGGATGAATTTATAAAAGTGCGACTACTAAATGAACTATTTGAAACCTGGCTACAAGAACAGCAAAAGCAAATCATGTCTGCACCACCATTAGAGGCGGGGACAAGACAACAGGGAGAGGGTGATGGTTGAGTCGATGGGGGATATTATTCCCCGCACCTCTCAGTTAAATCTGGGCGTGCGGCTTTCACCGCACCCAGCTTCCGATGTTCTTAGCTTGCGCTTTTGCTCCTGTGCTTGTAATTGTGGCAACTCTCATGAATTGCTTCCAGATTATTTTTCTTCCAGTTGGTGTGGTTTCCGTCGATGTGATGCAGATTAATCCGTTCTTCGTCGATGAATTTTAGACCGCAAGAAGCACATCTATGGTTTTGCTTCTTAAGAGCTTTAGAGGCTTGAGGCATCGGAAAATGCCGAGTTTTAAGCCTTTGGGGGCGGTGAGTTCATCCATTATTGCTGTGTGGTTAATCCTGTCGAAGCACTTCTCGATATCGAGTTCGATAACTCGCTTTTCTATTCCATTGCTTGAGGAGCGGAGATTTTTGAAGATGTAACTTTGTGCATCATGGGCAGAGCGCCCAGTTCTAAACCCGTAGCTTCGTGCGTGGAAAGTGGCTTCGTGTGCTGGTTCGAGTGCATATTTTGCTAGGCATTGCCAAGCTCTATCCGCGATGGTTGGTATTTTTAGCATTCTGGTAGTCCCGTCCTTTTTAGGAATAGGGATTTCCCGTAGTCCTTGATGTTTCCAATTTCCACTATTCATTTTCAGTAGTTCTTCAAGGTTGAAGCGTTCTTCAAATGTGAGGGATTTCTTACCATCAATACCAGCCGTCTTTTTACCAGCATTTAGCTGAGATACTTGTCTTATTGCAAGAAATCGAGCCGAGGTGGATTTTAGAATAAGCTTTTGGAGGAACCTAGCTTTCCGTTTGTCTCCAACTTGAACAGCTTTATACACGCGCTTTTGAAGGCGGAAAAGATTTCGGCGGAATTTCTTCCACGGTAGAGCTTTCCAAGATTCACTAGTTTTATAACTGTGTCTAATCATTTTCTCTTCTCGATTGAGTGTATTCTGAACACCTCAGACCAATTACGGTCTGTCCTACCCGAATTGTGGGGATTCCTCCTCTCGTCTGGGCTACTTGGGGTTCGACTGCCCCTAGACCCACAACTCGTTTTTATTCGTTCCCTCGGAGAGATTGATTATTCCGTTAGATGTAGCCAATTCAACTACTGGATTCCCTTGACTCTTTGCCGATATTAGGTTAATATTCGGCGGGAATAAGCTCCAGTGCGGTCAGGGGTTTTTGTGTTGCGCCCTGCCAGCTCATAAGTCGCTTTTCTAGGCTCTGTTTCATCATAGGAATTCCCTGTTAGCGCCAGTGTCAACCCGCAACGGTCGTCTGATTGCGCCCTGTTCCCAGCTTCACTCTACAAGAACCGAGCTTGTTCGGTGTGGGCAGGTGAGGAGTCAATTCTGAGTCTGAATGGTAGGACTTTCACCTACATCAAACCGAGAGTTCAGCCTTTATTGACAGTAATCTGCTGTCGGGCTGGATTAGTTATTTACGGTCTGGATACCGTGATTCACTAATCAACGAATCGCACCAACCTTTAACCTAAGTATCGAAGGTGACTTCTATGCTTGGTTGCCTTCAAAACTGAAGATAGCGATCGCTCTGTTAGTTTTACAGACTGGACGAGCGATCGCTTTTGATATGCGTAAACATCTTGTATTGCATACGCATCAATATATACAAAAAGATTATCTGATGCATACGCATCAATGTCAACTATTTAGGATGGGTTACGTTAGGTTAAAGATTCGAGAGCTAGCTGAAGAGAGAGGTTGGACACTAAAAGATGTTGCTGATCGCTCAGGAGTCAACTACAACACTGTTAGAAGTTATGTCCAGCGTGGTACTCTCAACACCGTTGACCTATCTGCTGTATTTAAAATAGCCCGTGCGTTTGAAGTGACTTTAGAACAATTGGTGGAAGTTTTGGAAGAGTAGGCGATCGGATTACACAAGGAATTGCTACAGAAGAAATTCTTCTTTTTTGGGACTGTTATACTGCTTTAGCTATTGGGAAAACTATATTTGTAGAGATTTATTAATTTATCCAGGCGAGAGATATGCAGTTACAGCAATTGCAGTTGTTCCACATTGTATTAGGTAGTGTATCTTGCTCCAACCCTAATCCACTTCAGTGGATAGTCATAGTGACTTTAGTTGCTGGAAGTGGGGTTTTTGTTGTGGGTAGTGGAGTTAGTATTGTAACTATAGGAACTATTTTAGTTACTATGATTAGTGCCGGAACTAGTTTTGAAGCGATATCAGCAGCACTTGGAAGTCATATAGCTGTAGCTACTGGCTCGCTAGTAATGCTTTTTCAATTGGTAGCTGCGATTTTTGGTATTTTAAGTTGTTAGGACTGCGATAACCCTATAAAATTCAGAACCTGAACCAAATATCGCTATTGTTAGACCACAAGATTCTGTATACAGCACTTCCGGCAGCTGTGAGGTACATCCATCTTAAAAGCTGAAAGCTATGCTAGGAGAGGGGCAAGGAGAAAACCTGTATTGCATAATAGCGGGAAGCGCTGTATAATAATCGTCATCCTGAACCAGAAGATATCTTTTGGCTAATAGAAGTTGCTAAAACGAGCCAAAAAAAAGACTTAGAACTCAAAACAAAAATCTACGCGACTGCCCTTATACAAGAGTATTAGGCATTGGTGACAAGCTAAGGTTATAAACTATTTGTCAATAAGCACTTGTACTTAAATTATTGTCATAAATCCGGGTTAGAAACACCATTTTTAAGCTAGCTTAAGCGTCATATTTAAAAGCATCGTTTGCCCTTGTACTCAAACCAGAATATTAAGCTAAATTTGATACTCATTGTTTCAGTTAATTTCTAGCTTAATTACTGTTGACAAAACTAATTTTGGCTTAACTTGTCACTAATGAATCATGAGTCTGATGAGGAAACTCCTAATATTTCGGATATAACTCTTGCGACTCATCAACTCTAGCTCATCAACAATTACCAAAGCGTCGTCGTAACGTCCATCAAAAATAGACTTTCTTAAATCCCAAAGTTCTTGAGTCATAAGTCATAGCAATTTATTCAATACTAAACTAAATTCAAGATAAACAAAAACCCCCTAGCTGTTATGGGAGCTAGAGGGTTTTATTTTGTATATATGAATCCTGGCATCGAGCTATTTTTGCGTAGGGCTACCCCTAAACTATCGTGGCCGCAGCAGCGTTTCACCTCTGAGTTCGGGAAGGGTTCAGTGTGGTTCCACCGCGCAATAGACACCAGGAA
>JBBSOX010000056.1:0-40400 GCA_038259325.1 Chroococcales cyanobacterium
AAGACACTGTTTGTAGGCATTTTTTTAGTTCCTCTTCGCTCTCGGCGATCTCAATTTGAAATGGGCGGCTCATGGCTATATCAACTTACCAAGTTTGCTTTCCTCCCTATTATATGCAGCTTCATATTAAATTGGTATTAATAATTCATCCACTCTTTCCTTTACAATCAGCCCTACATTACAGAGTTTTTACTGAGTGATGAAGTGTAAGTTATCAAGTTCAGATGAAGTTACCTGACATATACAGCAGTTTGATAGTAAAACGACACTGCTAGGGTCAGTAGTTATACGTGTTATTCATAAAAATCTAACAGGCATCTATCTTAATTCTAGAGAGGCTATGTGTCAATTTCAGAGGGTTTAATATTTATTTTATTTAACAGTTTGCTGACTCTGTATCCAATTATTCTCACCTCTTATTCTTTTATACTAAGCTCTAGTAAACAGCCATCCAGGCGTTTACATCCTTTTTTTGTCATTACACGGTAAGATTAATTTAACAAGTAAAATCTTCCTTCAAAATTTAGTTTTTAGTTAGGAAGATACTACAAATGAGAGCGCATTGGCGATGGTGCCGCACGTTCGCTAAAAGCGATCGTAATCTAAAATTATTACTATAAGAGGATGTTTTTCAAGCCTGTAACAACACACACTAATTTTATATGTGTATTCTGATCAGAAATATCAACTTATATGCCAACTGGGAGGCTAAATTGTGATTATAACTACTACTGATGTGATTCAAGGAGCCGTTATTGAATCATATTTAGGCATTGTGACAGCAGAAGTAGTCTACGGCAGCAATTTCCTGCGGGATTTTTTGGCTGGTATTCGAGATATTATCGGTGGACGCACTGGGAGCTATGAGCGTCTATTTGAGCAGGGTCAACGCAAAGCCTTAGAAGAATTAGAACAACGAGCACAACGTTTAGGAGCAAATGCTGTTATTGGGATTGAAATTGATACTGGCACAATCAATCTTGACCAGTCAGGAGTTCTTTTGCTGATTACTGCCACAGGCACTGCTGTAAAGATGCGTTAATCTTTATATTGGCCATCTAATTACTTTGTTAGGATTTTTTAATAAGGGTTAGAAACTTTTTTATTGAGTCTAATTTTTTGAAAATTAAAGTTGGATTATTATAAGAGTTAATAAATCTATTTGAAATTAAAAATTTCTATAGAAAACCTCTGCAATAATCATGAAAGCATAATTAAATCTTAAATAGTATTAAATTTTTTAAATCTGTCTGTTTTTTTATTACTAAAGATAGATTGGATAACTATTTCTATTGATAGATATAAAATTAGATGATTTAGCTATTTAATTTTAAGCATAAACATGAATAAACCTGAGATAAACTTTGCTGAAACAGCACTGGAGAATATAAGCTATGTCATACGTAAATCGGACAGGTAATGACGTTATTCCTACTGATCCTGTGGTATCAGGTCGAGTAAGTGAATATCATGATCTTGTTCGCTGGGGACCGATTATTTCTGGTTTGTTGGTTGCTTTAGCTACACAATTAATTTTAAGCGCTATGATTAGTGCTTTTGCGGCAGGCACAGTTGAAGGTTCGGGTGCACCCAGAACAATTGCCCCTGACGCTGCGGGGAACGCGGGACTTTGGTCAACTATCGCTTTACTAATTTCTTTATTTACTGGTGGTTGGGTTGCAGCCCGTGCTTGTGGGCCCATGAACCGCAATACAGCTCTTCTTAACGGCGCAATTCTTTGGGCAACGACTTTGGCAGTTAGCTCATGGCTGTTAGCAAATGGAGTATCTGGTGCTTTTGGTGTGGCTGCTTCTAACGCTGGGGAAGTTATAAACCAGGTACAACAACAAGGTGGTGTTAATGTACCACAAGCAAACATAACTGCCCAGCAAACCCGTGAAGCGGCAGCTAATTTGCGTTCGGGATTGTGGTGGTTTGTGTTTGGTTCTTTGTTAGGTTTAATAGCCTCAATGATAGGGGCTGTTACTGGTGCTCGCAGTCCCCGGGCTAACACTTACAATACTTAAAGAACTGTCTGTAAAATCAAATATTATTTATTTAAAAGCACTTTGGAAAAAGGTGCTTTTTATTCATTGCATAGCTGGTGGATAGCGTAGCGTAAAGCCTGCGGCATAGCAACTCTTAGAGACGCTACCGCGTAGCTTGCTTCGACCTAGTAGTAAGCTTAGAGCGAGTCTGCGATAGCGAGTATTCATTCGCGTAGCGTCTGATTACCACAGTTCACCATTTCAGGTATGAAGCTTCAATCCCCTGCTCACGTCTAATTTTGCCATCTTTTTCAAACCAGGCAATTACTTGCTGTGCTGTCAAATCTTCAATAGCAACACTATACTCTTGGGCGATATGCTTCAAAAGCTTCAGTGATGAAATTGTTAATCTTGTTAAAAATTTTTCTGGCGAAGACAACAAAGCCGCGTCAACTTTCGCTGACTCTTCCAGGGTTAAAAATTGTGCTGATGGTTGTTGTGGTGCTACATCCATAAATCCTATCTCAAATTTAGTTGGGCATTAGTTATTAAAAAAAGGATAAATGACTAATGACGAGCTTGTACCAAATAGCCACAACGATGTTGACCATCAATAATCCAGTGGGTGCGTTCTACGGTACAATCTGGTAATACAGCTGCAAACATTTCTAATTCGTGACCACAGATGCTGGGGAAAGACTCGGCAACATTAGAAATAGCACAGTTATGCTCCATTAAGATAAAGCGATCGCACTCAAAGGAGTCATTCACATCAACAGGGTGACACTCCGCCATGAAGCCTTCAGCTTTTCTCAATTCTACTAAGTTGGCTACACGTTCTCGCAGTGAACCGTTACCCACGCGATCGCGGTATTCTAAAGCTTTGCGCTGCCACTGTTTCTCTAAAATTGACTTAAATTGGTCGTGTCCTACCGTTTCCGCTAAAGTATCTAGCAACGAAACTGCAAAATTTCCGTGGCCATCACCAAAGCGATCGCTCATTGTTCGATGCAAGCGATCGCGTCCCTGACGACTCAGTTCATAAAGATGCTGCGGCCGCCCCGTCCCCGCCGCCTGCACTGATGTCGAATACAAAACTAGCTCCTCCGTCTCCAAATCTTTGAGATGGCGACGAATCGCTTGCGGGGTAACGTCTAAAACTTCAGCTAGCTCCAAAGCCGTTGCTTTTTCGTGTTTGTGCAGATACTCAAGGATATCTTGCTTGGTTGAGGACTGGTGGGTAGTCGCCATCTTCATGTGGTGCGAGACGTTCAGCGAACGTCCCAAAAATTAATTTCTTTGAAAATTTAACTTTGACAACATTGTTGTTGTTAATTTAGCGTAAAATGAAGATACATTAAACAACAAAGCTGTTGTTTTACTCTCCACCACTATTCTAGCAGCCGTGTAACCATTCCGTAACTGGAGATGAGAATCGGTTAGCCACTGCCCGCCTCCTATCCTAAAAGAGTTCCGAACACGAGAGATTATTACTGATGAGTGCCACTGTCAAAACCTTAGTCAACCAACCCTACAAGTACGGCTTTGTCACAGACATTGAGTCCGACACCATACCGCGTGGACTAGACGAGGACGTTATCCGCTTGATCTCTTCTAAAAAGAACGAGCCGCAGTTCATGCTGGACTTTCGCCTCAGAGCTTATCGCCAGTGGCAAAAAATGACGGAACCAACTTGGCCTAATGTCAAGTATCCGCCAATCAATTATCAGGATATCATTTACTACTCAGCGCCAAAACGCAAGAAAGAAAAACTAAACAGCTTGGATGAAGTTGATCCAACCCTTTTAGAAACCTTCGAGAAGTTAGGCATTTCCCTATCTGAACAGAAGCGACTCGCAAACGTCGCCGTTGATGCAATTTTCGATAGCGTTTCTGTTGCTACTACATTTAAAGAAAAACTAGCGGAAGATGGTGTTATTTTCTGTTCGTTTTCGGAAGCGTTGCAAGAACACCCAGAACTGATCAAAAAATATCTGGGTAGCGTCGTTCCCATAGCTGACAATTATTTTGCCGCCTTAAACGCCGCCGTATTTAGCGATGGTTCTTTTGTCTATATTCCTAAAGGCGTAAAATGCCCAATGGAACTGTCTACCTACTTCCGCATCAACTCTGGTGACACGGGACAATTTGAGCGGACTTTGATTGTCGCCGAAGAAGGTAGTTATGTTTCTTACCTCGAAGGTTGCACCGCACCGATGTATGACAGCAACCAGCTACACGCCGCCGTTGTGGAACTTGTCGCCCTTGACAACGCCGAAATTAAATACTCCACTGTGCAAAACTGGTACGCTGGCGATGCCAACGGTAAAGGCGGTATTTACAACTTTGTCACCAAGCGCGGTTTGTGTCAGGGCGTAAATTCCAAGATTTCCTGGACTCAAGTAGAAACAGGTTCGGCAATTACTTGGAAATATCCTAGCTGTGTGTTGGTGGGTGATAACTCTGTGGGTGAGTTTTACTCGGTGGCGCTGACAAATCACATGCAGCAAGCTGATACCGGCAGCAAGATGATTCACGTAGGTAAGAATACTCGCAGTACAATTATTTCTAAAGGAATCTCCGCAGGTAATTCTAGTAATAGTTACCGGGGTTTGGTGAAAGTCAATCCTACGGCTAAAGGGGCGAGAAATTATTCTCAGTGTGACTCAATGCTGATTGGGGATAATGCCCACGCGAATACTTTCCCTTATATTCAGGTGCAAAATAACGGTGCGAAGGTGGAGCATGAAGCTTCTACTTCTAAGATTGGGGAAGATCAGTTATTTTACTTTGCTCAACGGGGTATTTCTTCCGAAGATGCTATTTCGATGATGATTAGCGGCTTCTGTAAGGATGTTTTTAATCAGCTACCGATGGAGTTTGCTGTGGAAGCTGATAAGTTGTTGAGTTTGAAGTTGGAAGGCAGTGTTGGATAGCGCTTGTAGTCAGCACTTCAGTGCTGTCAAGTTGCTAGAAACTGAAAAAATTAACGCTTGTAGTCAGCACTTAAACGCTTTTCTCCAGCACTAAAGTGCTGACTACGAACTAAAAAAGAAGAGAGAAAACATGATTATTGAAAATAGTGAAATTGTGCTGTCAGTACGGAATCTGACGGCTAATGTTGATGGGACACCGATTCTTAAGGGTGTAAATCTGGATGTGCGATCGGGTGAAATTCATGCGATTATGGGGCCAAATGGTTCTGGTAAGAGTACTTTCTCTAAGGTGTTGGCTGGGCATCCGGCGTACGAGGTGACTGGCGGTGAAGTGATTTTTCAAGGGCAAAATCTCCTGGAGTTGGAACCGGAAGAACGCGCCAGAAGTGGTATATTTTTGGCGTTTCAATATCCGTTAGAAATTCCGGGTGTAAGCAATTTGGATTTCTTGCGGGTGGCGTACAATTCCCGGCGGAAGGCGCAAGGTTTAGAGGAAATAGACGCTTTTGATTTTGACGATTTGATTGAGGAAAAGCTGGATGTGGTGAAGATGAATCCCAGTTTTCTCAGTCGGAGTTTGAATGAAGGGTTTTCTGGTGGCGAGAAGAAGCGGAATGAAATTCTGCAAATGGCGCTGCTAGAACCAAAGTTAGGAATTTTGGATGAGACTGATTCGGGTTTGGATATTGACGCGCTTAGAATTGTGGCGAATGGGGTAAATCAACTGGCAACTCCAGAAAATGCCACAATTTTGATTACTCACTACCAACGATTACTCGATTATATTGTGCCTGATTTTGTACATGTGATGGCACACGGGCAGATTATCACCAGTGGCGGCAAAGAACTGGCGCTGGAATTAGAGTCTCGCGGTTATGACTGGGTGCTAGAAGAATTTGCAGCTGCTGAGGTGGGTGTGTAATGAATATTCAAGTATCTCCTAGTGCAATACCTAATTCAAATGCAGTCAGTTTGACATCAATGTTAGATAGAGATGATTATCTGACTGGGTTGTTAAATCAAGTAACGGCAACTAAAACAGAAGGTTGGTTGCAGGAATTACGCCAAAGTGCTGCTAATTGGGTACGCCACTCGATTATCCCAACTACCCGCGAGGAAGAATGGCGATTTACTGATTTGTCGTCTCTACGAAAGGTGCAATTTAATGTAGAGGCGGGAAAATCTGCGTCTCTAGAATTTGATATTTTACCAGAGGCGGCTAATAGCCGTTTGGTATTTGTGAATGGCGTTTTTGCGCCGGAGTTATCAGCAGTTTCAGATTTACCATCTGGAATTGTGGTGAGTAATTTGGCTGGTTTGTCTGCGGTTGAGCAGCAAGCTGTACAGCAGTATTTAGCCCAAGCTGAGGGAGCGCAAGAAGTTTTTACTGCTCTCAATACGGCTGGGATAACTGATGCAGCTGTGGTGTGGGTGAAGAAGAATGTGGTAGTCGAAACGCCAATTCATTTGGTGTTTATTTCGGTTGCGGGGGAGACTGCAACGATTTCGCAGCCGCGTTGTTTAGTGGTGGCTGAAAGTGGTTCGCAGGTGAGTTTGATTGAAGAGTATACGAACCGCCCAGGCGCAGAGGAAGGAGTTTACCTTACCAATGCAGTTACGGAAATTTGGGTTGGTGACAATGCCCAAGTGAGCCACACTAGGGTTGAGCAAGAAGGTGCAGAGGCTTTTCATATTGGCAAAACTGCGATCGCACAGGCTCGTGATAGTCGATATACTTGTCATGCCATAACTTTAGGTGCAAAGCTGTCGCGGCACAATTTAGAGATTTTGCAAACTGGTGAGCAAACCCAAACTACTCTCAATGGTTTGACGATAATCTCTGGTAAGCAGTTGTCTGATACTCACAGTGCGATCGCACTTAACTATCCCCACGGTACAAGTGACCAATTGCATAAATGTATTGTAGGCGATCGCGCTCATGCAGTGTTCAACGGTAAAGTTTTTGTACCCAAACCAGCGCAGTTGACAAATGCAGCCCAGTTGAATCGCAATTTGCTGCTATCGTCTAAAGCCAGAGTTGATACCAAACCCCAATTGGAAATTACTGCCGATAATGTAAAGTGCGCTCACGGTGCTACCGTTAGCCAATTGGAAGATGACGAAATATTCTATCTGCAAAGTCGAGGAATTGATGAAAACGATGCTCGGAAGTTGTTAATCAATGCCTTCGCTGCTGAAGTTATCAACAAAATACCAATTCCCTCTCTGCGAGAAATCCTTTTAAACACAGTGAATAATCTTAAATCTCTGACGAATGACGAATGACAAATGACAAATCACAAATCACAAATCACAAATGACAAATAACTAATCTACCAATGACTTTCACCTCTACCAAAACCCTTGCTGATAAAGTTCGCGCTGACTTCCCGATATTGCATCAGGAAGTCAATGAGAAACCCCTGGTTTATCTCGATAATGCTGCGACATCGCAAAAGCCTTTATTCGTATTAAATGCCCTGCGGGATTATTACGAGCAATATAATGCTAACGTGCATCGAGGTGCCCATACCCTGAGTGCTAAAGCTACCGATGCTTATGAAGGTGCTAGAGATAAAGTTGCCAAATTCATTAATGCTGCATCGCGTCAGGAAATTGTCTACACCCGCAACGCAACTGAGGCGATTAACCTAGTAGCCTACAGTTGGGGAATGAACAATTTGCAGCCGGGAGATGATATTATTCTCTCGGTGATGGAACACCACAGTAATATTGTGCCTTGGCAATTGATTGCACAAAAAACGGGTGCAGTACTGAAATTTGTCGAATTAACACCAGAAGAAACTTTTAATTTAGAACAGTTTAAAAAGCTGATTTCTGACAAAACAAAATTGGTGTCGGTGGTACATATTTCCAATACTTTGGGATGTATTAATCCAGTAGAGGAAATTGCTGCGATCGCACACAAGTATGGTGCTAAATTCTTAGTTGATGCTTGCCAAAGTGTTCCCCATTACCCCATTGATGTGCAGAAAATAGATTGTGATTGGTTGGTAGCTTCCGGTCATAAAATGTGTGCGCCAACTGGGATAGGATTTCTCTATGGCAAGTTGGAATTATTAGAATCAATGCCACCATTTTTTGGTGGTGGTGAGATGATTGCAGAGGTGTATTTAGACCATTCTACTTATGCAGAATTACCGCATAAATTTGAAGCTGGTACACCTGCAATTGGAGAAGCGATCGCACTTGGTGCTGCAATAGATTATCTTAGCAGTATCGGCATGGATAAAATCCACGCCTACGAAGCAGAATTAACAGCTTATTTGTTCCAACAATTAGAGCAAATTCCCCAAATACGAATTTACGGCCCCAAACCAAATGCTAAAGGCGAAGGGAGAGCCGCTCTTGCATCGTTCACAGCCGGAGAAGTCCACGCTAACGACTTATCTACATTATTAGATCAAGAAGGCGTTGCTATCCGTTCTGGACACCACTGCACACAACCATTACACTGTTACTTAGGACTTGCTGCAACCGCACGAGCGAGCCTATCTTTCTACAACACCCGCGAGGAAATTGATATTTTCATCAAAGCACTGAAAGAAACTCTAGACTTTTTTGCAGGTTTCCTTGCTTAAAGTTATAAAATATTCAGATACTAATTGTGCCAACTATTAGCAAGATATGTTGCTGATATTTGGCACAATTAGTATCTGGAGTTTAATGAACGCGAGGGCGATAACATTCAGAAAATTTGTAGTATTGTCAATACTGGTACTAACTGGAAGTTTCTCAAGCTCATTGGGCAAGTGCTTGAAATTAATTTGGGCGAGTATTATATTAATGACATAGGTAAAATCATCGAGATTTTATCTAACATCCTGATGTAAAAATGATTGTAATATGCTTATCAAGTTAACCCTTGCAGAACAAAGAACAGTCTTAGACAACGTTAGCTGGGAAACTTTTGAAGCCTTACTGAGAGATACAGGTGAGGATAGAGGCTCTAGGTTTGCTTACGACTGCGGTGTTTTAGAAATCATGACTCCACTTTTTGAACACGAAAATCCTAAAATTCAGTTTGACCGATTGATATTCGCTTTAGCAGTGGAATTAAAAACTAAAATTAGAAGTGCTGGTTCTACAACATTAAAACGTAAACCAATAGCAAAGGGAATAGAACCCGATAGTTGCTATTATATTCAAAATGAGCCACTAATTAGAGGTAAACAAGAATTAGATTTAACAACAGATCCAGCACCAGATTTAGCAGTTGAAATTGATATTACTAGCAGCTCTGTTAATAAATTTAATATTTATGCAGCTTTAGGTGTCGGAGAATTGTGGAGATATAACGGTGATATTTTAAAATTTTATCAACTAGTAGCAAGCGAATATATTGAAATTAAGTCTAGTATCGCTTTTCCTCTAAGTTCTGTTAGTGATATGAATAAATTTATCCAGAAAAGTAAAACTATGGATGAAATTGATCTGGTACAATCCTTCCGCGCTTGGGTGCGTGAAAAGATAGCTTAAAATCATAAATTAATTACGAATTACGAATTATTTTAATATGCTTCTCAAGCCAACGGTTGGTGAACAAAGAACAGTGCTACATAACATTAGCTGGGAAACCTTTGAAGCCTTGTTGAGAGATACAGGTGAAGATAGAGGTTCTCGGTTTGCTTATGATTGCGGTGTTTTAGAAATCATGACTCCACTTTTTGAACACGAAAACCCCAAAAGCAATTTTGGTAATTTTATTATTGCTTTAGCTGAAGAATTAGGGATTGAAGTGAGAAGTGCTGGTTCTACAACATTAAAGCGGAAAGTATCAAAGCGGGGAATAGAACCAGATACTTGCTACTATATCCAGAATGAACTAGCTATTAGGGGTAAGCAAACTTTAGATTTAGAAAATGATCCGCCGCCTGACTTAGCAATTGAAATTGACATTACCAGCAGTTCAGTTAACAAATTGGGGATTTATTCAGCGTTGGGTGTAGCTGAACTTTGGAGATATGATGGGCAAAATTTAAAATTTTATCAGTTGATAGAAGGGCAATATGTCGAATGTAAGTTTAGTATTGCCTTTCCTCTAGTTTCGGTGCTGACGGGGCGACAAAATAAGCTAAAAAGCTTACGACATAAAGAATGCAGCAATTTATGGTAGAAAAAGATAGTCCTAGTTTTGTCAAGAAGACCTATCTATTGATAATGTTACCCAAATTCTACCAAACACATCTCAAAAGTCAACTGACTACTGCCGAATATCTCTTTCTGCAAATTTTGATTAATGTGCTGCAAGTAATAATTATAATGTGTGTGTATTAGGAGACCGAGAATTTTGTTCAATCAACCTAGCAAACTGGCTCTGGGAGCAGAAAGTATATTTTTGTTTACGTCTAAAAAAGAATCATTTCATTGAACGAGAAACAGATATTTGGTTGGAGCTAGATGATTTAGGTTTGTCTCCTGGTATTTCTTTTTTTCTCAAAGGAGTCAAAGTTACAAAGACTAAAGGGTTGCGAGGTTTTAATTTAGCCTGTAAATGGAAACGTAAAATCTTGGGAGTAGCACCAGAAGAAGGATGGTTTATTTTAACAAATTGGGAAAATTTAGAATTAGCGATCGCCTAAGCTTTTGCACCATTTGAAATGGTATGTTTATTTCCGCACCCATTGTACTAGTTTATTTTCCGACACAACCAAGGTATTTTTTGTAGCTCTATGATTATTGAGAACAAGGTTAGTAGTTCAAACAAGAATTTGCTCGGTTTTGATGTCAGAACTTTGACAGCCAATCGCCGTGCAAGAAATGTGTTAAAGGGAATATTTGCTATTATCCCTCTCACCTTGGCATTGCCTGTAAATGCTTTACAAGTAAAGGTTACTCCAACTAATCCTAAATTAGGGGATACACTCTCGGTGGAGATTAATCGAGATAATCCCGATAATAGTACAAATCCAACAGTAGCAGTTGGTAATAATACATACCCAGCCTTTGAAATCGCCCCCAATCAGTATCGGGCTTTTGTTCCCACAACTCCGCTAGAAAAAGCTGGAACTAGAACACTTCGGGTTACAGGGGATGGTCAGGTACGAAACTTGGCAGTGAATGTGCTTAATCGCAAGTTCCCTGTACAACGCATTACTTTGCCACCTGGCAAAGCCGGAGTGAAAGCCACAGAGCATGAACTTAAGCGTGTAGCAGCTTTCAAGGCACTGCAAACACCAGAAAAGTTTTGGAATGGAGTATTTCTGAAGCCAAATGCAGGACGAATGAGTACAACCTATGGTGTACGTCGCTACTATAATGGTACATTTGCAAAGGACTACTATCATCGTGGTCTTGACTACGCTGGTGCTGCCGGTTCATCGGTAATTTCCCCAGCCGCTGGACGAGTTGCTTTGGTAGGTAGGGTATCCCAAGGGTTTCGGGTACACGGTAACGTAGTTGGCGTTGACCACGGTCAAGGAGTAACCAGTATTTTCATGCACCTGAGTCGTATTAACGTTAAAGAAGGTGATTTTGTGAAAGCTGGTCAACTAATTGGCGCAGTAGGTTCAACAGGTGCTTCTACGGGGCCCCACTTGCACTGGGGTCTGTATGTCAACGGACAAGCTGTTGATCCAACACCTTGGCGAACTAAGGTCGTTAACTAGTAGAGGCGGACTTGATCGCGTCTGTGCATAATTTGTATTTTTTTTGCTGAGAATTAATTAGGCAAAATAAATTGGATTGATACCGTCCCTACCTTGCTTGGCTAACATAAATGATGATAAGCATTATGAGTATCGAAAAAATTGTAGAACAAGCTCTCCAGGATGGTTATTTGACACCAGCTATGGAAGCAGAAGTCGGTAGAATCTGTGACAACGCCTCAGAACTCTCAATTGAAGAGTATATGGCGCTGGATCGGCTGATGGGTGCGCTATTGACTGGTGAGGTAGTGGCGGTACCTCGTAAACAATTTATTAACGTTATGGAAGAATTGGTACTGACCGAAGCGATCGCCCGAGTCGCAGAAATTGAAGCTACCAGTGAAAGTTCTCTAGATGTCGGTGATATTGCTGCTTACGCCCTCAATCGGCTACCACCTCTGTATGCTACTACAGAAGAAGGTGCTAACTTCCAGCGCCAAACAGCTCAGGCACAACTCCAAGACTTAATTTCTCAGCAAGTAAGTGAGGCAATTAACCGTTACCTCGATCGACCCAATTTCTTCCCAGAACGACAAGCCTTAGGCAAAAATACTGGGAATGAAGTTGTACGCCAAGTTAGTGCTTTACTCCAGACATACGCACCTAACTTTGAGCAAAAATTATAATTTTAGGAGTCATTAGTCCTTTGTCAGGTTGTTCTTTGCAAATGACCAATGACTCTTAAATCAATTAATCACGCACTAACACTGTTGTTCCTAAACTCACTTGGTCATACAACAATCGAACATCAGAATTACGCATTCTTAAGCAGCCGTGAGATACAGCTGTTCCTACTAGGTCGATTTCCGGCGTGCCATGAAAACCAATTTCATTCCGTCCATCTGACCAAAAACCAATCCATCTGTCTCCCAAAGGACTATCCGTACCAGCTTCAAATACTTTACCTGTAATTGGGTGACGCCAAATTGGATAATGTCGCATGTGGAACACCTGGAAGGAACCTGTGGGCGTTTCCCAACCTTTCTTACCGATAGCAATTGGGTAGCTGGCTATCACTTCATCTCCTGCGTATACATAGGTGCGGCGATCGCTTAAATCAACCACTACTTGCGTCTTGGCATTTGCCAGCCTATTAAATGGTATTTGTTGGGCTGAAGCCTTAGACCATAAAGCTTTTGGCCAACCATCTGCTGGATTTTGTCTTTCTGCTTGTGCCACCAGCTGCGTCTTAGGTGGTAAATCGATTTTAGCTATATTCTTCTTAATGGTTTGAGGCTGAGTTTGAGGCTTAATAGTAGAAGGCCTCCGAACAGTTTCTTTAGCTACATTTTTCTTAATTATTTTTGACTTACTTTGAGACTTAATAGTAGAAGACTTGAGTGTAGAAGCACTTCCGACAATTGAGTGTACATTAGTTGTTTTCGCTATATTCTTCTTAATTATTTTCGACTTAGTTTGAGGCTTAATAGCAGCAGACTTTGGTGTAGACACCCTTTGGGTAGTTGAGCCTTGGGTAACTTCATCATCTGGCACAGATGTACCCAGCGCAATTTCCCCTAAACTCACTTGCGAAAGATTCTTGTAGACTCCTTCTGAGCGGCTTCCCTTAGGATTGGTTAGGGTAGAATCTTGCCGCATCGAAGTAGATGCAGACTGATCAGACTGCCTTTCTGCCGTAGTAATACGCCAATGGACAGCTAAAGATAAAAATGCTGTGCCAAAACAAAGGAACATTACCATCCGCCCTACAGATTCGTTTCTTACCATTGCCATTGCCTATTGTTTATCCCTGACATATCCAGTCGAGAAATTTGGATGTGTTCATCATCCCATTATCAAAAATTTATCAATACTTGTCATTTCCGTTATAAATCTGCCAATACCTCTGGGCAAACTAAGACTATGCAAATTGTCCCAACAGCAGAACTCCAAGTAACCAACCTCATTCCTCCAAAGTTCTGGGGGTTGTAAGTCTTTACTCGAGCTTTCTGGTGGAACTTTTGAAATATAGCAATCAATCGTTAGTGGTGTAGGTGGGAGAAAAACCATGTTTGAAAAACTATTACTAGCAGTCACAATTACATTTTCCCTCAATTTATTTTTTCAATTTCGCGTACCAGACCAACATAACTCTGGTGCTACCTACGGGTCACAAACAGAACAATCAGCAACTATTCTGGCAACAAAAGCAAAAAAATAAATCACCATTATAATAACTACAGCAACTCAACTTCTAGAAATTATTACCTGAATTTTAAAGGGATCAAGAAGTAAGAATTACAAAATTTTGATCTTCATCCTTATAACCAGATTTAATTATTTTTATCAAGCGTATATACTCGGTTGCTAAAAATACCAAAACATGCATATTACTGCACCTTTATTAGTTGATGAGTCTTGGGCAACTATGCCAGTAGTATAAGGAAAAAATGGCTCTCCTTATTGCTATAAATGTAGCCAAAATTGTATGCCTCAGTGTTCCAGTCATAAATCCGTCACCTTAGCATGGAACTTCTGTGCCATTAGCAGGTCTAATAGATAGGGATGATTTAGAGCCAGTACGATCTATGAGTCAGTCGATCTCTGTATCCTGGTCAACGGTTGATGCAAAGTATCCAGAAGCATCAATACAAGTTGACAAACTCCCTAACCACGATTTAATTTTACGCTGTCAAGCGGGACTGCGGCCAGATCGTGTTGCGTTTGCAGAACTATTACGCCGCTATCAAAGTCAAGTTGATAGAGTTTTATATCACCTAGCTCCAGATTGGGCTGACAGAGCCGATTTGGCTCAAGAAGTTTGGATTCGAGTGTATCGGAATATTAACCGATTACAAGAGCCTGCTAAATTTCGGGGCTGGTTAAGCCGTATTGCCACCAACTTGTTTTACGACGAGTTGCGGAAACGCAAGCGGGTTATGAGTCCTTTGTCACTGGATGCTCCCCGCTCGTTAGAGGACGGTGAGATGGATTGGGAAATCGCTGGTGATACCCCAGGGCCTGAGGAAGAACTGACAACTAGAGAATTTTACGAGCAACTGCGGGAAGCGATCGCGGATTTACCAGAAGTGTTTCGTACTACCATTGTCCTGAGAGAAATCGAAGGCATGGCATACGAAGAAATTGCTGAAATCACTGGCGTTTCCTTAGGAACTGTAAAGTCAAGAATAGCCAGAGCTAGATCCAGGCTGCAAGCTTACTTGCAGAATTATCTAGACTCCTAATTTCAAGTATCTTGCCTCTGCCCAATGGCAGAATTTAAGCATTGATTAAGAATCCCCAGAAAGACGTAGATCGCTTAGGCCTTGAGGAGGAAAATTGGCTAATTTCTCCGAATTTCCCGCCCAGTTTACCCGTGTATGAATTGGTAATAATGTTAAGATGACTACTGATTCTCAGTTTTACGACCGTTCTCCTTTGCAACTTCCTCAAGATTTGTCAGATGGAATGGCCAAGCATACCAATGAATCAACGGGTCTTATAGATATGGTGAAGCGCGATCGCTTCGAGTTATTGAGTGCTTATCTTGATGGTGAAGTCACAGCCTCCGAGCGCAGGCAAGTAGAAGAATGGCTGGCAAATGATGCCTCAGTTCAATGCTTGTATGCCCGACTTTTAAAGCTGCGCCAAGGCTTGCGGACTCTCCCAATGCCAACAGCCCAACAGTCACCAGAAGTAACAGTTGAGCAAGTATTGACACGTTTGCGCCGCCGTTCCCGTTTAAACTGGATGGCAGGAGGTGCAGCCGTTGCTGCTTGTGTAATCGGTGCAGTATCTAGCTTAATACCTGGTGGTTCGAGTCTGACGCAACTGGCGCAACGACCACAAAAAGAACCGATTCAAACATCCTCAGCGTCTATAATTCCGCCTTCCCCGCTGATGGTGGGACTAAATAACCCGGTAATTGAAATTCCTAAAGCAGCAGTAGCTTCTCCAGAAAATTCAATCTATCCGGTACAGCCGCAACGCCACGACTCCAAACAGGACATAAATTAATTGCATTAACAGTTCACAGATCATAACTGTAGTTTGCGGTTAAATTACAGCCACTCCACCAGCCGCCAGGTTGGAGGAAGCCTCCGAATTGGTCAATTTGCTCTAGAGTCATTAAATAAACCCAAGCCCAACTATAAGAGAGCGACTTTGGCTCATAAACCTCGATAATTTGTCGATTATAGAGGTTTTCTGATGGTTGTCTATTGCGCTGGTAATTTTCCAGCACATCTAATTCATTCAAAATCCTTGGGTTAGAAAAAGAGAGTAAATATCCGTAAACTTGGCTATCCCCTAGAGTCATCGCTGGGTAGCCCATTGGCAGAGCAAACAATTTGCCTTGTACAAAGGCTCTTTTGACATCAACTACTTTGCCACTACAGTATTTTTTATAGTTTGCTTCACCTGGTTTAAGCGTGCCGTAGACAAAAACCCGCACTAAATCAGGAAATTTTATATTTGATTCAACTATCACCTATTTTAACCATCTAAATTTATTTTCCTACCACAGGACTGAGTATTGTAAACGCGTGGTGTGAGCATAGCGAAAAAGTGAGTGAGTCTCATTACAGAGACACAAAAATAATGTAGAGAGGAGTATCATAAGTTTTACCAAATAATCCCCTCCTCATATCATACATAGAAAAGATAGGTATAATAAGTAGCTAGCTAGCATCAATTATTTGGGCAACTTAAGAGAGTAGTTAGATCCACTCTTAAGCCTTCTCATGATCATTTCTAGCCCACAGGAAGCACAGATACAAGTTAGATTTTTTGAGGATATTTACAAATCCAAAATAGAAAAACTTCCATTTCTGCGAGATGTCGATATAAATCATGGTAGGAAAGTACTCAATACAGAAGCTGAATGTGACAAGTATATTGCTCTCTACGGCGGACACCATTTTCACAAGCTCTACGCAGCGTTTCCTTCAACTAACTTTCAGTACACAGAAGGTAAAAGCGTAGAAATTATCGACTGGGGATGTGGACAGGCGCTTGCGACCTGCGTTTTAATCGACTATCTTATTGAAAAACGCATCAGCCCTAGAATAGAATCAATTACACTCATAGAACCATCTTCGATTGCACTATGTCGCGGCTACAGCTTTGTTCGCCAAATATTACAACCTGCTTTCTCTAATAACTCTCTAATCCAAACAGCCAACAAATATATAGATAACTTAAGTTCTAGTGACTTTGTTTCAAGTTCTAGCAATATTAAGATTCATTTATTTTCAAATATACTAGATGTTGAAGCTTTCGATTTAACTAAGCTATATCAGCTAATAATAAATTCCTTTGAAGGATTCAATCGTATTATTTGTACAAGCCCATATCATAACGCAAAAAACTACAGAATAGATAATTTTTATAACCTATTTAACGAGTATCCTAGAGTTAAAAAATCCTTTTATTCAGACGAAGCAATTTCCCAAGAAATTTTTTATGATAACACTGGGAAATTTCAAAGAAGGCAAATTAAAAGGTATGAAAGGCAGTTCAGTATAAAACTCTGAGTATTTTATGAAAAATAGACCAGCTAGTAATGCAATTCAGGGAGACTTATTTTCAGGGTTTGACTCCCTTGTAGATGAGTCAATTGAGAGCAGGGATAAAGAAGTTTTATCTATGCTAGATGCAGAGGTTACTTTCTATCGAAATTTTTTCAATCAGCAAGAAAGCGATGAGCTTTTTCAAACCTTGCTTAACGAAATAAAATGGCGACAAGACAAGATGAAGATTTATGGTAAGGAGGTAAACTTACCAAGAAAAACTGCTTGGTATGGAGATAGAAATATGTCATATAAATTCTCAGGTATTCATCTTGATCCAGAACCTTGGATACCTACGCTGCTAAAAGTAAAAGAGAAAGTTGACGAGATTGCAAAAGTTAACTTTAACAGCGTATTACTGAATCTTTATCGAGATGGAAACGATGGAATATCGTGGCACACAGATGCTGAACCAGAGCTAGGTAAAAATCCTGTAATTGCTTCTATTAGCTTGGGCGGAGCAAGAAGGTTTATGTTTAGACATAAACATAGTCGGGATGTGAAAGCAGAAATTGAGTTAATACATGGCAGCTTTCTTCTCATGGCGGGTGTAACACAGCATTTTTGGCAGCATCAAATCCCCAAAACATCGAAGTACGTTGAACCAAGAATCAATTTAACTTTCAGGGTAATTAATCATTCCTGTTGATGGAATTTAGAAACACAGACAATAATTAACTGGTATTATGGTACTTTATGGCATCCCCTACTGTAGGGGATTTTTTTTGTCTGTTCATAATAATTAGAGATACTCTGATTTGTATCTAAAATACCCTTTAAGCGGCTAGTAGTAAGGCAATGAGAATAGTAAAAATAGATGAATTATATAGAAAGATAGCTAGGATTCTTATGGTGCAAGCATTGTGGTAAATTTAAAATATTACTTCAATTACTTTAGGCAACTAAGGGAGATAGAAAGATAATGGCAAGGAAGTGAGCATTTGTTGAGCATGGTTCCTCGATCCTAAAATAGACTTAATAGTTCGGGTTAAAATCCTGTAACCAAGTGTTTCGAGTATTATTTGAGCATTCATTATAGAAATAAAGATGGCTGAAAGTACTAATTTTTCTTTATCTAGATATAACCCAGCAGCGATTGAGGAAAAATGGCAAAAAACATGGGTAGAACTTGGCTTAGATAAGACACCTACAGTTAGCAACAAGCCAAAATTCTACGCTTTATCGATGTTTCCTTATCCATCGGGCAGCCTACACATGGGTCACGTCCGTAATTATACTATTACGGACGTAATTGCCCGCCTCAAGCGAATGCAAGGGTATCGGGTAATACACCCAATGGGTTGGGATGCCTTTGGCTTGCCAGCAGAAAACGCCGCCATTGACCGTGGTGTACCGCCAGCAAAGTGGACTTATCAGAATATGGCCCAGATGCGGCAGCAATTGCAGCGTCTTGGTTTATCCATTGATTGGGAATGTGAACTTGCTACCTGTTCACCAGACTATTACAAGTGGACACAATGGATTTTCTTGCAGTTTTTACAAGCGGGTTTAGCTTACCAAAAAGAAGCAGCAGTGAACTGGGACCCAATTGACCAGACTGTACTGGCAAACGAGCAAGTTGATAACGAAGGACGTTCTTGGCGCAGTGGGGCAATAGTTGAGCGCAAATTATTGCGGCAGTGGTTTTTTAAGATTACCGACTACGCCGAAGAATTGCTCAATGACTTGGATAAGTTGACAGGTTGGCCAGAACGCGTCAAGTTGATGCAGGCAAACTGGATTGGCAAATCCACAGGCGCTTACTTGGAATTTCCCATCGTTGGGATAGATGAAAAAATCGCTGTGTACACTACACGTCCAGATACCGTTTATGGTGTCAGCTACCTAGTGTTAGCACCAGAACATCCCTTAACAAAGCGTGTCACCACAAAAGAACAACAAGCGTCGGTAGAAGTCTTTATCAAAGAGGTTTCCAATCAAAGTGAGTTGGAACGTACCGCTGAAGACAAACCTAAGCGGGGTATCCCCACAGGTGGAGTGGCAATTAACCCATTTACAGGGGAAGAAGTGCCGATTTGGATTGCTGACTATGTACTGTATGAGTATGGTACTGGGGCAGTGATGGGTGTACCAGCACATGATGTCCGGGATTTTAAGTTTGCCAAAAATTACGATTTGCCAGTTGATTTTGTCATTGTTTCCCCAGATGATGTTGCAGGTTTTGACTTAACTCCAACATCAGAGATTGATGAAGTTACACAACTCATCCAAATTGAATACAACCAAGCATACACAGAACCAGGAATTTTAATTAATTCTGGCGCTTTTACTGGCATGGCTTCCACAGAGGCTAAACAAGCAATAATTGAATACGCCCAACAACAAGGTTTTGGTAAAGTGCGGGTGCAATATCGCTTGCGGGATTGGCTAATTTCGCGGCAGCGTTACTGGGGCGCACCAATACCCGTAATTCACTGTCCCAACTGTGGGATAGTGCCAGTACCTGACAAAGATTTGCCAGTACAGTTGCCAGAAGAGGTGGAATTTACTGGGCGTGGCGGTTCACCTTTAACTCAGTTAGAAAGCTGGGTAAATGTACCTTGTCCAACTTGCGGCACTCCAGCGAAGCGGGAAACCGACACGATGGATACTTTTATTGATTCATCGTGGTATTTCTTGCGCTTCCCTGACGCTAAGAATGAACAACAGGTTTTTGATTCCAGTAAAATTAACGACTGGATGCCAGTAGACCAGTATGTAGGTGGAATTGAACACGCGATTTTACATTTATTGTATTCGCGCTTCTTTACTAAGGTACTACGCGATCGCGGTTTGTTAAACTTTGATGAACCCTTTCAACGCTTGTTAACTCAAGGTATGGTACAAGGTTTAACTTACCTAAATCCCAACAAGGGCGGCAAAGATAAATGGATTCCTTCTAATCGGGTAAATTCAGCCGACCCCCGTGACCCCCAAACAGGTGAACCATTACAACGTCTCTACGCCACCATGTCTAAATCAAAGGGCAACGGTGTAGCACCAGAAGATGTAATTGCTAAATACGGTGTGGACACAGCGCGGATGTTCATCTTATTCAAAGCACCACCAGAAAAAGACCTGGAATGGGATGAAGCCGATGTGGAAGGACAATCCCGCTTTTTAAATCGGGTTTGGCGTTTGGTGACAGATTATGTTGCAGCTGGGGTATCCCGTAAGAAAGCCCAACTCGCTGATTTAACTAAAGCAGAAAAAGAACTGCGACGGGCGATTCACACGGCTATTCAAGCAGTGACAGAAGATGTGGAAGACGAATATCAATTCAACACAGCTATTTCAGAATTGATGAAGTTGAGCAATGCCCTAACTGATGCTGATGGGAAAAATTCACCAATTTACGCAGAGGGTATTCGGACTTTGGTGGTATTGCTAGCACCATTTGCACCACATATTGCTGATGAATTGTGGCATTTATTGGGTGAAAGTGATTCAGTTCATACTCAAACTTGGCCGTCATTTGACCCGGCTGCTTTGGTAGCTGATGAAATTACTTTAGTAATTCAAATTATGGGCAAAACTCGCGGCTCGATTCAAGTACCAGCACAAGCAGATAAAGCAGCGTTGGAGAAATATGCCCGTGAATCAGAAATTGCCCAACGTTATATCGAAGGTAAGGAGATTAAAAAGGTAATTGTCGTGCCTGGAAAGTTGGTAAATTTTGTGGTTAGCTAAGTACAGCTTTAGGTAAAATCGTGGCGAATTGAGGGTTTAAATTTAAACGCAAAGTGGAGGCAGCGCGTTGCGGGGGTTCCCCCGTTGTAGCGACTGCCGTCGCGCAGAGGGAAGCGCAGAGGTACGCAGAGAACTCGCTACGAATTAATTAAATGTTGTAGTTAGCAATCGTAAAATTGTAAATATAGCCTGACCAAACATCAGAGGATTTATATCCGTGACACTCAAAGAGTTAGAACAACAACTTCTTGCCCTCAGACAAGCGTGAAAAATTGCAGGCTATATATTTACTTGCTCAAAGTATTGGCAACCATTGGCAAGGAAAAGTCATCAAGTATGTGTTGCAACAATTTTTATAACAGTAGTTTACTTCTCTGGTACATGTGTATTTAAAAACATCTGTATGATCTTCCAGAGAGTTGAACTGTTTTATTTATACACGAAAAAACGCTTGAGAGTTTTGCTCACTCAAGCGTTTTCCCGTAAAAGCTTATACCAACTCACTCGTTTGATGCAACATTTGAAATCTGCAACGCCCCCTTATGAGGGAGCATTGCGGGGATAACTTGTGACAAACATGTGGTGAAATGGTATCACTCCTTGCACTAACTAAGAATATCTCTTTTGCAAGAATACCGGGGATCTCGTGAGTGACAGTTTATGAACTGAACACTAGTTAAAAACGACTCATCATGAATGGTAACTAACAAGACTAAGCACGATTGTAGCAATTTTGTAAGTATAGTATAAAAAATTATAGTTTATTAGCTATCGCCTACCACTGAGTACAGTTTCAAAATGTGCAGCAAGTAGCAGCACAACTATCTCAAAATTGGCAGCAAATGAACCAGAAAACATCAGTAGAAAATCGCCATCTAGTAAGCCAGATAAGCCTTTAATATTGACATTGAAGCGATTTAGAGGGAAATAAATTATCAGATCCTCAATCGATAAAAGTATTCTTTAGAGGATGGCAAACCAAGAACAAATGCTCGACCCAAGCAGATTGAAAAGTTTAGGTTAGGTATCTTCTATCTCTTAGCAAACGGCGACATCTAACCCTTCCGCATAGTGTAGGCCGTTACCTCCTTCGTGGAAGCAAAACACAGCTTTCTCACCGACACTTCCCGTAATATTCAAAACGATTTCACCTGTTTATATAAAAACAACTAAGGCGGATTATAAGTAAGATTTGAAAATTTATTATACCTGTGCCTCATCTAGATAGACGTTTCATCTTTGGTTAAAATAGCTGCTCTCCTACGAGCAAACGCCTTAACCTGGCGTCTAGGTGTGTGGTAAGATTGCCTGGAACAGAGGTTTTATCTGAATTGGAATCTCGTATAAATTGCAAAGGTCAAGCTGACCGATTGTTAACCACGATACTTTTCCTATAGATTTGGAAAATATACAACAAGGCTGGTGACGAACTGAGTGGAATTTGTAGATGAATATCTAAGATTTGCTACCAGAACTTAACCAACTTCCCACAATTTTGACTTTTATTTGACTTTTAGGATACACACATGAACGACAAGCTGATGCTGATGATTCCAGGCCCAACCCCGGTGCCAGAAGCTGCCTTACTGGCATTAGCCAAGCACCCAATTGGACACCGCACCAGTGAATTTAGCAACATATTGGCAGAGGTGACGGAAAACCTCAAGTGGCTGCACCAAACTCAAAGTGATGTGCTAACGCTGAATGTCAGTGGTACGGGTGCTGTCGAAGCTGGAATAATTAATTTTCTCTCTCCAGGCGATCGCATTTTAGTTGGTTCTAATGGTAAATTTGGTGAACGCTGGGTAGAAGTTGGTCAAGCCTATGGTTTGAATGTAGAAGAAGTTAAGGTGGAATGGGGAAAACCCTTAGACCCCGCAGTATTTGCCGAAAAACTTCAAGCAGATACTCAAAAGCAAATTAAAGCTGTAATCATCACCCACAGCGAAACTTCGACGGGTGTTTTAAATGATTTAGAAACCATCAACCGCCATGTCAAAGAACACGGTGAAGCTTTAATTATCGTTGATGCCGTAACTAGTTTGGGTGCGTTCAATCTACCTGTGGATGCTTGGGGCTTGGATATAGTCGCTTCCGGTTCCCAAAAAGGTTATATGATTCCGCCGGGATTGGGTTTTGTCTCTGTGAGTCCCAAAGCTTGGGAAGCTTACAAAACTGCGAAGCTACCGAAGTATTATTTGGACTTAGGCAAATATCGTAAAGCCACAGCCAAAAATACAACTCCATTTACTCCACCTGTGAACTTGATCGTAGCGCTGCATACCACGTTGCGAATGATGAAAGAGGAAGGATTAGAGTCAATATTTGCTCGACATGAACGGCTGAAAAATGCTACCCGCGCCGCCATTCAAGGGTTAAATTTACCCCTGTTTGCAGCAGATAGTTCCGCTAGTCCGGCGATTACGGCTGTAGCACCACAAGGAATTGAATCGGATAAAATTCGGTCAGTGATGAAAAAACGCTTTGATATTGCCCTAGCAGGTGGTCAAGACCATTTGAGTAACAAAATTTTCCGCATTGGTCACTTGGGCTTTGTGAGCGATCGCGATATCCTTAGCTGTATAGCATCCTTGGAAGTTACCTTAAAAGAACTTGGCTACGAAGATTTCACCCCTGGTTCTGGTATTGCCGCAGCAGTTAAAGTATTTAGTCAGTCTTGAGTACTAAGCATTAAATCAAAAGAGCGAGTTAAATTATCAACTCGCTCTTTTAATTTGTATATACATGAATAGAAACCGCCAAAGTCAATAGACCTATATATCAACCTTTGCACAAGGTAGAGTGGATGTGACATCCTTCAATTCCCCTAAATTATACCAAGTTGCCCTAGATAGTATTATTTGCTCTAGAGACAGCCCCACAGTATTTTTGACCCAAATAGGACTAACTTTGGCAACTTAGTATGATTCCAAATTGGCATCAATAGTATTGTTTCAGATTTCGGTAACAACCTTTTGGTAGAGACTTTTAATTTAAAATCCAAAATTATTTTGACTTTTGACTTCCCCAAAGGGGCTGACCTATGCAGTCTCCAGCCAATCATAAATTTGGTCTAACTGCTCCAGAGTAATTAACCCATACTGCCAAAGAATCATGGCCAAAGGGCCTGGGTCTTGCTCTCGATGCCGAAGCGCCACCGCCAGGGATGCTGTGGAAATTGCCAAATCCTCTTGCAAAAAATGAATCAGTCGAGAATATTTCGATGGTGACATTTGTATCTCACCTCCTTGTGCAGAATGTATTGTCATATATTAGTTCACCATTGCTCGGTAGCCAGTAGCCAGTATTTTATCTGTCACTGTGCCGTTCTCGGCTATACACCCCAGCACAGTTTTTTGAATTTGCCTTCAAGAGAGACTTCTCATAGAAGGCCTGAAAAATAGAAATTTTCGTACAAATCATTTGCTCAATTCTGAAGCAGTGTTTTTATCTAGTTAAATCGGCTCCATCTTATTTACTGTTGTGCGTTATTTAATTACACATGTAGTAACAAAGATTCCATAGCCTATACTCTCTTATTCGCAGCTATTTACACTTACGCCCAAGGGAATATTTTTGTCAAACCTTAAGACTGCGATTTCACGTTGGAGACAGTAGAATTTTACATTATTACCACAGTTTTTAAATAGTAGCGTTACAGATGAGTTTTTTGCCACAACACGTGACATTTTTTACAAAAAAAACATAAATTTAGCTAGTATAGGCTCTGAACAGAGCAACTATCCAAATTTTCATCCCTGCAAAGCAGCTAAGTCTCAAAACTCAATTTTGACAACATCGCCGACTTTCAAATTCAATTCGGCAGCTCTCCCAGAGCGAAGTTCAATCACTTTATCGACTGGTGTGTTGGGGCCATAGGTAGGACAAGGCTCGCTTGCACAAGGAGGTGCAGCAGCCTGAATATATTTAACTACACCGTTCTGTAAAAATACCATATCCAAGGGTACAGGTACATTCTTCATCCAAAAACTGACTGGTTGTGCTGAAGGGAACCCAAATAACATCCCTCGGTCATCTGGCAAAGCTGGTCGATACATCAAGCCCATCGCTTGCTGTTGTGGCGTCTTCGCCACTTCTAGCTGAATGGTTGTGCCATTAGGAACAATCGCTTTCGCAGAAATTGGTAGTTTTTGACCTAAACTCTCTGGTGCTGGAGTTTGGGAACCAGATGTGAGGCTGGGAGGTTTGGCTGTTGTTGGCATAGAACAGCCCATCAGGAAAATACTCAGCAACATTGAGAGCAAACTTAGCCGACGAGTCATAATTATTTTTGATTTTGGTAATTTAGATTTCAATTTTACAGAATTTAAGCTAGAAAACCCACGACTTTTATTCGTCTCGTAATACACCTGACTTTTTAGGATTTCTAGAAAACCTCGCTTCCATTCCTCTCTCCTGCTCTTAAGAGGTTTTGAATTCTCCCCATTCCTTACAAGGGTTGGGTTTTTCGTTAACTTTTGCACATGACCTGAGTTGTCAGCCGTAATACACAGCCGTTTCAGTTTCAATTAACAAGACTTGGGGCAAAATTACCTTGTTAAAGGTAGGCAAACTTCCGCTAAAGTCTACTAGGATTCTCTTAAAACGTACCCTACACCGCGTACCGTTTGAATGAGGCGCTTTTGACCTTCATCTTCAATTTTTAGGCGCAAGTAGCGGATGTACACTTCAATTACATTCGACTCACCCAGAAAGTCATAACCCCAAACATTTTCTAAAATTTGTTCGCGGGTTAACACCTCACGGGGATGTTCCATTAAGAATTTTAATAGTTCAAATTCCTTCATTGTTAAGTCAATTGCCCGTCCGCTATGTATAGCACGGCGAGTTGCGATGTCTAAAATCAAATCCCCAAAGCGTAATTGCTCAGTGGTATCTACATCAGGTTTTAAGTAGAGGCGAATTAACTTCAAAAAGTCTTCTGAACGGTAAGGCTTGAGGATGTAGTCATCCGCTCCTGCTTCTAGACAAGCTACACGATCATCGACTGTATCTCTTGCCATTAAAATCAACACAGGCGATCGCATACCAGTGCTTCTCAGATTTTTGCACAATGAGAGTCCTGATTCTCCTGCTAGCATCCTGTCTAAAACAATTAAAGCAGGTTGGCGATCGCGACAGTGTTGTAAGCCACTGGTCGCATCATGAGCCAAAATTGATTCATAGCCGGCTTCTTGCAAATCGCAAGAAAGCTGATTTGCTAGGCTCTCATCGGTTTCAATCACCAAAACACAAGGACTTAAAGCAACTGTCATAACAATTTGGGATATTGGATTTGGGATTGTAAAGATATTCCAGAGAAAATCTTTACATCAGTTATAAAGTGCAATTACGAGTTTTTAGTGATGGAGCAATCCTGATTTGACATGCTGCTAAGAATCTTTTAGCACGTTCAGGTGTCTGCCATCTAATTCTCCGATGCAATCTTAATAACTAACTCCAAATACCATCCCTATACCAGTAATTCTGGAAGGAAATCAGTAAGTTGGGTATGGGGCATGGGGCATAGGGCATGGAGAATAGGGCGATGTAGCTTTAGCTTCCCGCAGGGTAGGAGTGAGGGAGAAGAATTAATAACTAATAAATGCCCCATACCCAATTTCCAATGCCCAATACTTCGACGTCGCTCAGTACAAGTGCCCAATGCCCCATGCCCCATGCCCCATGCCCAATGCCCAATCATTACGGTAATTCTACTGAAGTTGGTTTAGCAATATGTGGTAAACCCCAACCTAATTTTTCTCGTAAAATTCGGAAAAACTCAGGCGGTTGCAGGCGAATAAATCGGACACTATATTGCGATCGCTCCATATATACTCTATCTTCTGGTAGTACATAGCACCCTCCATTACCATCCACTACCATCACCAACCGAGGAATGTTTACTGGGTAGATGTTGACTGATTCAGTATCAGGGAATACTAGCGCTCTAGAAGCTAGGGAATGTGGGCAAATGGGTACTAACTGTAAAACAGGTACGCCAGGGGTAACAACTGGCCCACCAGCACTTAATGAGTAAGCTGTAGAACCAGTAGGCGTAGAAACAATCACACCATCTGCCGCAATATCTACTGGTGCATGACGCCCTATGGCAATTTCAAAATGGCACATACAGGTCAAAGGTTCCCGGTGCAGAACCATTTCATTTAAGCAGAGAGCTTCCCACAGCACTGCTTCTCCCCGAAACACTTTGACGGTAAGCATGACTCGTTCTTCAATTTCATACTCACCCGCCATCAGTTGTTCTAGTGCTTGGGGCAATTGATTCAGGAAGGTTTCCGTCAAAAATCCCATGTGTCCGGTATTCACCGTTAACAGTGGAATACCACAGGGGGCTACCTGACGAGACGCTGCTAAAACAGTGCCGTCTCCCCCTAACACCACTGCAAACTCCATATCTGAGTCAAAACCAGGGGGCGTTAGACCGTCAATGGGAGTGTGGCATACAGGACTCTCTGGGGTAGAGTAGCCCAGTATTCCACCGATACTTGATGTGATACACACATCCCAACCGGCAGCGGTTAGCTTGTCTTTCAACTCAATAGCGACACGGCCCGCTATCGGTTTAACGTCATTGTAGATAATGCCTGCTTTCGGCACACTCAAATATCCAAGTTTAGGCGGTGCTCTGTATATTATGTAATCCTTACACATTTTGGTCATGTAGTCATTAATCTAGAGTCAAATATCCAGAGTCTAGAATTTAACGACTAATGTTTATTTTGTAATGACTATTGACTATTGGCTTTTGAAGACTGTTTAAAAGGAGTTTTTTTAGGTTTCTGCTTTTTATTTTTATTTTTCTGGTAGTCTACCTCTTTGAGCTTCTTCATAATTCGGCTGAAATACTCTTGTAGATAGCTTTCTAGGGTTGTGGTTTGTTGTGGATCTAAACCAAAGACTGTGTATACTTCATCCATTGAAGCATTTAACTGTTTACCACTAGCTAATACTTCTGTAAACGCTAGCCTATCTGCTACGTTCCATCCCCACTGAAAGAACCGCATTAAGCCCCGCACAGCACGCAGCAAGTTTATTGGCATCCGCGTTATCCTGGCATCTTTTTCAGATAAGCGTTCGCACAGGTTGATGATTTCTTCTGCACTCCATGCACGAGTACCGACCACAGGAAAAGCTTGATTTTCTGTTTCGGGCACACTCAATGCACGGATTGCAAACTTAGCAATGTCCAGAGTGTCCATATAGGCGATGGGAGAAGAATTACCTGTTACCCAAACTGGCTGTCCTTCCAAAATGGGAATCCCGTACTGGCCAATTAACCCTTGCATAAATCCAGCTAGGCGCAAGATGGTATAATTCAAGCCAGACTCAGCCAGGAAAAGTTCTGTACACCGCTTAATTTCCATGAGCGGTACTTCTGGGTATTTATCAGCATCTAAAATTGAAAAGAAAATAAAACGCTCTACACCCGCTGCTTTTGCAGCTTGAATTAATGCTACTTTGCCTTCCCAGTCCACTTGTTTGATACTCAGTGAATCTGTAGGGCGAGATGTTGACGCATCAATAACTTGAGTTACACCAACTAATGCTTCGGTTAGGGTATCGGGGTAACGTAAATTTCCCGGTACGAGTTCCGCGCCCCATTCTTTGAGAAAAGCTGCTTTTTTACTGCTCCGAACAAGACAGCGTACTTTATATCCCTCATCGATTGCACGACGAGCCACTTGTCTTCCTAAGGTGCCAGTGGCACCGACGATTAATAATGTCATGAGGGTTGTAATAAATCTTAATGTTTTATGAAAAGAATGTTATCAGAATAACCTATGCAAACAAAACTTTACATCTTTTCTCAGAAAATCGTTTTTTATGGAAAAATTCATGGGAAAATTGCTGTCCGTTTAACGGACAAGCTTTTTTCCCAGTTAGCGAAAAATATGAACGCCGGCTTGAGGCAAACAGAACTTTTCGATGAAAAAGGGAGTGGGAAATGAGGAGAATAATAACTCCTAACTCTTGTACAGACGCGATTAATCGCGTCTCTCCCAACTCCTAACTCAGGACTCAATTATTCTTCTGTGCCCTGAATTTTTAGTAACAACGCGCCTAAGCCCCAGCCCACGAAGATTAAACCGAAGGACAATAGAGCTGCATTCAAAATTTCGCCACCCATTGGTGTGATTCTCCTTATCCAAATTAGTGTGTGTAAACTAGGTCTAGCAGAAGCTTTTCAATTGTTGCTGTAGGATTAGACCTGTGTAAATAATTTTAAACTAGTTTAGCAAGTAATCCCTACTGGTTTGGGGGGCAATCCCTACTGTGGAGCGGTAGAGATGGGGAAATATGAGAAAAATTGATGATAATTGTTATGAATAAATTTTATGTATCAAAATAATCAAGGTAATTTAGTCAAATTTCGCCAAGATGACCGCCCGCGTTTGGCGTTGACGCTAGGAGATCCGGCGGGAATTGGGCCGGAGGTGATTTTGAAAGCTTTAGCAGAACCGGAAATTAGTAAAAAATATAACGTTACAGTGGTGGGTAGCTGGGATTTGCTTGCACAGATTTATCACAAACTGAATTTAACAGAGAATTTAGCACCTTTGGCAAATCCAGACGAGTTGTCAGTCAGCGATGTGCAGTTAGATGGGGAAATTAAAGATGAAATTATCTCAGGAATAGGTAATGCGGCGAGTGGTGCGGCTAGTTTTGCCTATATGGAATATGCGATCGCTCAAACACTTGCTGGTAAATTTGATGCTATTATCACAGGGCCGATCGCTAAATCTGCTTGGAAAGCCGCAGGGTATAATTATCCAGGGCAAACGGAACTTTTGGCAGAGAAATCACGCGTTGAGCGTTTTGGGATGTTATTTGTAGCGCGATCGCCCCATACTAATTGGACACTCCGCACTTTATTAGCTACCACACATATTCCCCTACGTCAAGTAGCCGAGACATTGACACCGCAATTGTTGACACAGAAATTGGATTTGCTGGTGGAGTGTTTAGAGAAAGATTTTGGGATAGAAAATGGGAGAATTGCGATCGCAGGTTTAAATCCCCACAGTGGCGAACAGGGACAACTTGGACATGAAGAACAGGATTGGTTAACTCCCTGGTTGGAGCAAGAGCGGCAAAAACGACCACAATTACAGCTAGATGGGCCAATACCACCAGATACGATGTGGGTTAAACCTGGTCAAGCTTGGTATGGAAATTCTTTAGTACAAAATCCTGCTGATGGCTACTTGGCACTTTACCACGACCAAGGCTTAATTCCTGTGAAGCTGATGGCGTTTGATCGGGCAGTTAATACTTCTATAGGTCTTCCTTTCGTTCGGACTTCACCGGATCATGGAACAGCGTTTGATATTGCCGGTAAGGGAATTGCTGATGCTACGAGTATGAAAGCAGCAATACATTTAGCGGCTGAGTTGGTTAGTGGAAGGCTGGCTCAGAAAAATGATCCATGATTATCTTTATAAATATAACTGAATCACGAAATACTAATTAAAAGTCTCTAAGACGCATTTACAGTATTTTACTCATAATATCAACTGTTTCCCAGTGTTAACACTCCCGCCGGAAAATCCACCACTAAACGTCGATTTCTCAGCCACTGACGACCGAGTAAAAGTTCCGAAACTCCATCACCTGCATAAACAGGGATATTAAACTCTTGTTCATCTATTCGCACTTTTCCAGCGTAGATATCAAATTTTGCTTCCCCCTTTGCTAGTTGCATATTTCGTTCACCTAAATACACCCAATCAAATTCCTCTAAATCCTGCTTGTCAATGGCTAGCCAGCCTGAAAATCCTGTATCTAGCATGGCATCGACAGGTAATTCTAAACCATCAGCAGTAATCAACTCTATTTCAAAGAATAGCTGTTCCTCATCACCAAAGCTGCCTTGAATCATATTGTGCCAGCTATTCCTGTCTCATTAATCCGAAATATAAACACCGGAGCGTTCGGGTGCTGCTGACGAGACTTATGTATAGCAGCTAATTCGTCTTTATCAGTGAAATAGTCTCCACTCTCAGGTTCAACAGCTACATACCAGTTGTGGTGACTTTTGATTAACTCTGGCTGAACTTGGTCAAAAATAACTTTAGAGCGTTGGTAAAATGCCTCTTGTTCAGCTTTCCATTGAGCTTTTTTTTCTTCTGTCCACTGAATATCAGGGAATATTCTTCCTCGGCGAACTGTGCGAATAGGCTTTGGATTAGTCATTGTTGTTTTTACCAACGTACTTTGAGATTTTATAACTTTATCATCGAAGCTATTTACTAGTTTCAAGTAAAGGCAATTTATAAATACCAGTTATCTGTTTTTCGGGTGACTGGTATTTATTTTTTTGTGCTTTTGTGCTTAGAGAAAAAATCGGCTATAGGCTAACGCCTAAAAGATGTGAGGAAAAAGATAAATAAAGAGTTTTACTCCAATAGTCGTGAAGTGGAATAGACTTTAAATATTTTTTCTTAAACTCTTCGCGCTTAAGGGGGAGTGAACTGACTAATTGTAACCGTATTTCCCATTGAGTCACTCTTTGGCTCATAGGAGTTTCTTTTTTTTGACAACTCATGAGGTTTTAATATGCCAGAATTCTTGATTAATCTTTGTGAAATTCCCGGTGTTCCTGTTGGACGTATCTTTGTCCCTCACTCTTTCACAACTAAGCCTAACTTTCTTCGTTGGTATCAATCTGTGGAGATTCGCCGTGTCACTCCTTATGTTAGTGGGAAAGTGATTTGGTTTATTGCTCCTGTTTCTGAATATCATCGTCTTGCATCTTTTTATCCACACCATCGCCATGCAGCTTATACTCACTATCTTTTGAACTCTGCTTCTACATTCTTTAAAGGGCTGAAGCCACCGCACCTGCTTGATAGTGAGTATCTTGACTAATCTTAGTTACCACTCTATATTAAATCTTTGTAACTGGCGCTCCCATCGGAAATACAAACTTTCCCCATCCACCTCATCTGTCTCTTCACTTTCATCAATGAGGTCTTGGTTTTTCTCCTCTAATTCGCGCATATACTGCCTGAGTATACCCCCAACAGCGATCGCTCTACTTCTATGCAGTTGACGGGTTAACTCTAAAAACCATTCCCTATCACCCACCAAATCTGACTCTTTGACCTGATATTTGAGAATTTCTGGGATAAGTAGTGAACGGGTTATGATGTTTTGCGATCGCGCTAATATGAACAACAGGCTGGTAATCAATCCGTAAGCACTGCTGCCACAACGCTACCCATTTGGCATGAGAAAGATAGCCATGACTGAAATAGGAAGGCGGCATCATTGCCAAAATATGTAAATGCGGGTGTGCTGAGACTCCATCTTTACCTTTAGTCACTTCTATGGACTTCACCTAACCTTTCGCAGGCCATGCTTTCAATTCAGTGAATCGCTTAAAAGCTTTATTTATCAAATCCAAGTTTTCCCTGAGTTCCTCAATCTGGCAATTTTTTACAGTCAAGGTGACAAATAGCCAACGGTACTTGGGATAATCAGTGACAACCTGTGGGAGAATTTTGTAAGCTCTTGCTTTCCACATGAGCGATGTCTGACGACAAGCCGCTTTGCGTCTACGCCTCCACTGACAAACCGGACAGTGACGAACCCTACAGAATCGGGCATCTGATAGCTTTAACTTGAGAATACCTTCCGATTCCTCTGGCACTAATTGAAACTTCAGCAACTCGGAACATATTCTCATCCGCCAAGCATACTGCTGAAAGCAATGTTCGTCTGCTTTGGCGTAATAATGTAAAACTTTATCAGTATTAGTTCTGTGCTTATCCCAAATTTTACCTATAGGCGAAACTTCGGATAAGCTCTGTACATTTTGATTTTGTTGGAACTTATTTTGAGACGATATATTAGAAGCAATAAAGTTACTGTCTGAGGCTTTAGCAAACACGAAATCACCAAATCAGTTTGTATCAACGCCTCAAATTAACGCAAGTTATACGCTCAAGCTCCAGTAAAAGTACTTAGGGATTTTGCAGACTATGCTTTTAATTCAGTCAATCGCTTGAAAGTCCTATTAATCAAATCCAAGTTTTCCCTGAGTTCCTGAATCTGACAATTCCTAAAAGCAATTTCGTCTTTGTCCTACCACAGGTAACGTTGACCCGGAAAATATGTCAGATTACTTGAATAAGTACCAAAAGTCTGACAGGAAAACCATACTAATGAGAATTTGGGCTACTACTGCTGTGCTGGCTTCTTCTTGGCTAATATCTGGGGTGATAGGTTCTGAGCCAATCAACGCTACTTCTGTTTTGGTACAAAATGTCATACCATTTCCTACGCCAACAAATACAAAACAGATTACTGTAAGTAACACCGAGTTCGGGCTGAAGAGAGTTGACTCCAAAGGAAACGTTACTATTTTACGGACAACAAAAGTGCCACTTCAGGAAGGAAACGCCTACGGATGGCGGATTAAACTCAAAGACTACCAAGGTGAAGTGAAATGGCGCGAAGTCTTGCGTTTACCAAAGCCTCCAGTAACTTGGGGTACAGATAAGGGTGAAGATTTCTCAATGTCAGCAGACGGCATGACATCTGTAACACGGCATACACAGTCGCCTCCAGATGGTGTGATTGAGAATTTTTGGACGATCACTCCTGGCGATCCGCTTGGTAAGCATAGAATAGAGGTTTATATTGATGACCGTTTGATCAGTACTTTCGAGTTTGAAATTATTCCAGTAAAGCAGATATGAAAGGCGTTGGGGATTGGTCATTGGGGATTGGGGATTGGGGATTGGGGATTGGGGATTGGGCATGGTTATTCTCCTTGTCCCCCTCATCTCCCCCTGCTCCCCTCACTCCCCTCACTCCCCTGCTTCCCCTGCTCCCCTTAGGCTTAAGCTGAAGAGTATCTTAGAGATAGAAGTTTGATTATTGTTAGGTGGCGATCGTGAATACAGAGGAATTCCTGCGATTAATCGAAAAGCAGCGCTCATGTCCCCAGACGCTACCGAAAGCGCTGCAAGCAATGTGGTATGACAAAAAAGGTGATTGGAGCAAAGCTCATGAAATACTTGGAAATGCCAGTGATGCCGATAGTGCTTGGGTTCATGCTTACCTGCACCGCGAAGAAGGCGATTTGAACAATGCCCGTTACTGGTATCAGCGCAGTGGTCAGTCAGAGTTTTTAGGAGAACTAAGCCAGGAATGGGAACAAATAACGTCTGTATTGCTAAAGAAGGTGAACACGACACATGGATGCTGAGGAATTAAAACGGCGTTTTGCCGCAGGAGAAAGATATTTTCCAGGCGTCAACTTGAGTAGGGACAAGCTGATAGCAGCTTATTTGCCTGGAATCAATTTATGGGGTTCTGACTTGAGTGGAGTTAACCTAGCTAAAGCTAAACTCTGGGGAGCAGATTTGAGTAGAGCTAACTTAGCCCAAGCGAACTTGACTAAAGCTAATTTGAGCGGTGTCAAACTGAATGAAGCAAATCTCCGGGGAGCAAAACTCAACTATGCCAAGTTGTATGGAGCGAATCTGACTGGCGCTTACTACGATGAAAGCACGCGGTTTTCTAGAGGTTTTGATCCCATTAGTAGAAATATGCGGAAGGTGTGAAGGGGACTGGGGACTGGGAAAAAGTTTTTTAAATAATTCGTAATTCGTAATTCGTAATTAAGTTTTGTAATGGGGATTTAACCCCAACACAAAACTTGCCGATTATAGAACCGGGGGACTTAAACCCACGGAACTTGTTTAAAACCGCACCTTGTATAACTCGAATAATTCCCCTGATTTATGCGTTACGACTTTAGCGCCAGCCGCCTTAATCGTTTTTTCCCACTTAGCCAAAGGCTCTATAAACACCTCAGCACCCAAATAGGTTTCCAGAACAGCCCAATCTTCTGCTAAAGGCTGTTCTGGGTTGAGAACGTCAAACACAAAATGTCCACCTGGTTTTAACACCCGCTTGACTTCTGCCAATACAGCATCCCAATATTCAATTGGAAAATAGCAGCTAAATCCTGTTGCGATCGCAAGGTCAAACTGCTCTGATGAATAGTTTAACTGATGGGCTGCTCCCAACTCAACACCTTTGAATAGCTTAGAATTCAACTGTGGCCCACGAGAATTAAGAGTATCCCGTGCCACATTACTGATTTCTTGCCCATAAAACAACGCTTGCCAATCCCGCCAAGGATAAATTAAAAAGCTGATACCACAGCCTATATCTATACAGTGCTGGTTCTTTTTAGGTTCAGCAATTTCCCAAAAGTGGGAAGCAATTCTTCCTGAGAAATTGCCAGCAATCCACTCTTGAAATATCGGCATTGCCTGTACTTCTGTGGGAACTTCAAAGGGTTGACCTTGATATTCTTGGTTAAAGCGATAGGCTATTTGGGCTAATCTTTCGTCCCAGTTGGTTGGTTTGGGTGAACTAAAGAGATTTTGGAACTGCGAATCGGACTTTTTAGACATTAAGTTTTTATTAGTTTTTAATTACTTTAATCGCAAGGTTATTTCATTCTCTCCTAGTCTGCCAACCCGCCACTGATTCGGATTACCAAATGAGCGCGAGAAACTTACGGCAAAACAGTTAATATAAGCCTGGAGTTACTTGCAGATCAACACTATGGCAGAAATTCAGTTGGCGATTGAGGGTGAAGATGCGATCGCAGCAACAGAGGCGCTTTTGGCAATTCCTGGTATATCTGGTAACTATGCAGTGAGTTCAGATGGAGCCGAAAGAGAGGGAGTAACAGCAACAGTTGCTACTATTGTTGGTATTGTTGGAGGTGCGATCGCTATTGCTGAACAAATCCGCAAGTGGTATCAAGAGTATAAAGCCAAACAGTCTGGTAAAAGAATTGAAAAGGTGTTGATTGTCGGGCGCAATGGTAGGCGACTCCTTTTAGAAGATGCAACCTTGGAAGAGATTCGCCAAATTTTAGAATCGTAGAGACGGAATCGGGGGTGGTAAACTTGGGGTAAATACTGAAGCCTCAGGATTCAGAACGTGCAGACACTCCACCTCGACCTTAAGCCAGTTGCCGAGAATTACGTAGAGTTACGTTACTTTGTTGATAATCCTAACCAGTATGAAAGGCGATCGCTTCCTCTATCAGAAATCGCCGACTTGATTAAGTTGGCGGAACGAGATTATTACGTTGCAGATTTACCAGAGGATTATGCGGTAACTGGACGACGGTTGTATAAATGGTTGGATGGGAGCGATCGCTGGCTGCAACCCTTGCTAGATAGGTATCGGCGTGAGGGGATTGTGTTGGCGATAACTTCGTTAAGCTCCGCTAACGCCACATCTGAAAAACTTGCCCATCTACCTTGGGAGGTGCTGCATGATGGCGTTAGTTTTTTGGTTCAGCGAGTCCCGGCGATTATCCCGGTGCGCTGGGTATCGGATAGTACGGTAAAAAAATTAACTATTGAAGGGGAACCAGAAAACCGAGCGCTGCAAGTTTTGTTTATGGCAACTTCGCCCCTGAATGTCGAGCCTGTGCTGGAGTTTGAGGCAGAGGAAGCACGGATTCTAGAAGCAACGGCGCGACAACCTTTAGCTTTGACAGTGGAAGAAAGCGGCTGTTTATCAGAGTTGGGTTATTTAGTTGATGGTTACGACAGGGAATATTTTGATGTTTTACACCTGACGGGTCATGCTACTTTACAAAATGGGCAACCGCGCTTCATTACAGAAACGGCAACAGGTGAAGCTTTCTATGCCAGTGCTGGAGATATCGCCCAAGAATTACAATTTCGATTGCCTAAACTCATTTTCCTCTCTGGTTGTCGCACTGGGCAAGCTGGTAATGGCGGTTCTGTGCCGTCAATGGCTGAAGAATTGCTGAAATCTGGTGCAAAAGCGGTTTTGGGTTGGGGTCAAAATGTTTTAGATCCTGATGCTACAGCCGCAGCTGCCGTATTGTATCAGGAATTGTCAGGCGGAAAACAAATCACTGAAGCTCTTGCTTGTACTTACCAAGCATTAATTAAGAACAAAGCGCGGGATTGGCATTTGTTGCGGCTGTATGCAGCAGGCAATTTACCAGGTTCATTAGTTACACCTTTGCGGACTCGTGGACGGAAATCAGCACCACCGCTTTCTGTTTCTACCCAGTTTTTAGATCCTGCGGGTAAGGTGAAAGTCCCGACGCGGGAGAGTTTTGTTGGTCGTCGTCGTCAATTGCAAAATTGTTTAAGGGTGCTGACGCAAACTTCTCTATCCCACCCTTACCAAGGGGGGGATAGAGGGGGGGTAGGGGTGTTGATTCATGGCATGGGCGGTTTGGGTAAAAGTAGTTTAGCAGCTAGGCTTTGTGATAGACTGCCCAATTTTGAGCGTGTTGTCTGGGTGGGGCGAATCGATGAAGCTAGTTTGGTGAATCGCTTGACTGAAAAGTTGGATGACGACGAACAACGCAAACGCCTACAAAATTATGATGAAGAATTGAAATATCGGCTGCAGCGAGTTTTCCAGCAGTTGCATGAGAAAGCGAAGCCGTTTTTGTTGGTGCTGGATGACTTTGAAGGAAATTTAGAACCCCGCAATGAGAGTTATGTGCTGCAACCGGAAGCAGTAGAGGTAATGAAAGCTTTAGTTTGGGCAATTAGAGACAATTACACTTCCCACCGCATCATTATTACTTGCCGTTACGATTTTGAATTTACCCAGTTGCAGTATTTCCAAAAGCAGCCGTTGGATGCACTGCATGGTGCAGATTTGCGAAAAAAGTGCGATCGCCTCACAGCCTTTAATGCTAAATCTCAGGTGGGTGAGGCGTTAAAATCGCAGGCGCAGAAGTTGGCGGATGGTAATCCCCGCTTGCTGGAATGGTTGGATAAGATTCTGCAAAATACAACAGTTGATGTGGCGATAATTTTGAATCGGTTAGCAGCAGATCCGGTGGAGTTGCGAGAGCAAGTTTTGGCAGAGGTGCTGCTGCAACAGATGGATGAAACTATGCGGGAGATGTTGTCACGGGGTTTAGTGTTTGAGTTGCCAGTACTGAGGGAAGCTTTAGCCGCAGTTTGTGAGAATATCTCCAATTTGGAACATTATATTAGTCGAGCAGTGGCGTTGGGACTATTGGAAGTGAGCCATGATGAGGCGTTACGAGTACCACGCATTTTGCCCCTACCTGTGATCGAAAATAAAAATATATACAGTCAATCTGTAAGGATTCTCAATCAAATCTGGCGACTAGAAACCGAAGGCAATCTTGCAGAAGATAGATGTATTGAAATTCATAGATTAGCTTTACTAGGTGGAGAAAAAGATATAGCTATTGAAACTTGTTCTGCTCTTGCTTTTTGGAACCAAGGTCAAAGTCGTTATCGTAATGCAGCCAAGGTCTGTAAAACTACTTTAAAATTCTTTAAAGATTGGAGTATTTTTAATAACTTGGCGCGAGCAGAAAAAGAACTTGGTAATACTAAAAACGCCTTAAAATACTATCATGAAGCTTTAAATCTATGCCCACTATTTAATAAAAAACAAAAAGCAACAATTCTACATAACTTATCTATTATTTATATTGAGACAGGTCAACCCAAAAAAGCCATTTACTTTAATAAAAAATCTCGGGAAATTTCTCAAGAAATTAATAGCTATGAAAACTTAATGATGGTTTCTCATGGAATGGCAATTATTTGTACACAGCAAGGGAAAATAGACGATGCTCTTAATTATTACGAAAAAGCTTTAGAAGCTGCTGATCGAATTGAAGATGAAGTAATTTTGACTCAAAAACCTAGATATAAAGCAGTTTGCCTAAATAATATAGCTTATATTCATACATTAAATGGGAATCTTGAAGCAGCAATTCCTTTATATACAAAATCTATTCAAATAATGGAAGAATTAGGCGATATTAAAAATCAGGCAGCGACCTTACACAACATTGCTCAAATTTATATATTGCAAAGATTAATTAATCAAGCTGTACCTTTCCTTCTACAATCGCTGACATTAAAAGAGAGTATTGGATATGTAAAAGGACAGTCAGTAACATTACACACTTTAGCTCATGTATATATTACGCAAGGGCAAGTTGATCAAGGAATAGCTTTATATGAAAAAGCCCTCAAACTTGCACGAGAAATCCATGATGTTGAAGGTCAAGCTTATTCTCTGATGATGCTTGGACAAATAGTTGCTATAGAAAGAAGCTTTTCAGTCGGCATGGAATATTTACATGAGGCTGTCAATATCTTCCAAAAAATTAAGTCTCCGCATATAAAGACAGCAAAAGAAATTATTGATAAATTACATTGAGTAATGAATATATCAGAAGGTGATGTAAAGCCTAAAAAGAAAAATGATTGGCTGAGATTTAATATAGAAATATTGGATTAAATAACTAAATAGTCTATCCAATTGTCTAATGCTGAGGTAGTAAAGCAAGTGGTAGTCATAGGGCAAGAACGAGTAATACAAATTCGTCATTAAGAAAGTCAAGATTTAATCTGGTTTTTCAGGTTAGCATCTGTTGCCTATTTTTAATAATTGGTTTAGGCAATCGCTCCTTTTACGTTACTCATCCACAAGTCTTTGAACTCGATTATCAGCGATGTCCAAGGCAAGGCGGCGACGTTGAACTATTTGGGAATACTCAAAGCCAATAGGGGAGAAATAGAAGAAGCGATCGCCCTTTATCAACAATCCCTTGCCATCAATGAACAAATCGGCAATGTTCAAACCAAGGCAATGACGTTGTGGTGGTTAGGGCACATAGCAGAACAACAGGGCAATTACAATCAAGCACTAGATTATTTGCAGCCAGCCTTGGAGATATTGCAGCGTATCCAATCTCCTGATGCTGAGGGAGTGAGGCAAATTGTAGCGAGAGTACAGAATTTAATTCGTAATTCGTAATTTGTAGTACCCTACGGGAAGCAAGCTACGTAATTAAGAAATTCAGAATTCAATTTGGCTTTTCAGGTTGGCATCTGTCGCTTATTTTGAAGAATTAGTATAAGCGATCCGCCTATTTTGAGTTACGCTGACTCATTAAAGAGGCTCTGAACTCCATTAATGAGCCTTTGAGCTTCATTAATGAGGCTCTGAACTCCATTAAAGAGTCTTTGAACTCCATTAATGAACCTTTGAGCTTCATTAAAGAGGCTTTGAACTCCATTAATGAACCTTTGAACTCCATTAATGAACCTTTGAGCTTCATTAAAGAGGCTTTGAACTCCATTAATGAGTCTTTGATACTCATTAAAGAGGTTCTGAACTCCATTAATGAGTCTTTGATACTCGTTCAGCAGTTTTTTAGACTTGTGGCTTGGTTGTCGGAGATTGCGATCGCCATAATTCACCCCAAGCAAACCCTAAACCAAAGAATCTGGATCTACACCAAGCACTCTGTAAAGATGTTTAAAAAGTTCTTAGTGATGTATCAAATCCTTTTAGATCCCCCTAAATCCCCCTTAAAAAGGGGGACTTTGATTCCAGTTCCCCCCTTAATAAGGCTACGGTGTACACACAAGTGCTGTCCACATAGGTTTCAACTCTTTTACCCACATTACCCGCATCCCGCCCAGAACTAAAGTTCAGCGGCTCATAGCTGAAGTCCACTTAAGTGGACTGAACAATCAATTTAGTCCACTT
>JBBSOX010000057.1:0-40183 GCA_038259325.1 Chroococcales cyanobacterium
CAGGGGTTCAAGAATTGCCCATTCTTTGTCAGTGAGGTCGCTAGAATATGCCATGAGCATTGGATTCAAGGGGCGTGAGTACTTTAATCCCAAAATGTAAAGATGTCAAATGGATTCTATAGGACTCCTATTTAATTTTTGAACAAGACTCAGTACGGATCTATGCTTTCTTTCCTGTTCCCTATTCCCTGTTCCCTATTCCCTATTCCCTATTCCCTATTCCCTGTTCCCTACCTACGCAAAGTCAAAAGTCAAAAATTTTGAACCCCATAAAACCAATGTCTGAACAAAAGCCCGTAAGCCCGTGGAACTACAAACCTTGGTGGTGTCAGCCCTGGTCTATAGTTCTCACTGGTGTAACACTAATTTGTGGTAGCTGGTTAGTATTTAAAACTATCTGGCTAACAGTTCTCATCTCCATCCCTGTAATCACATGGATGGGATTTTTTGTATTGTTTTGGCCACAACTAATGATTCGCAGTGGAATTTTGGAGTCCTATAAGGACTAATTCGATTGACACTCCTCGCTCTGAAGAGACGAGGATTCTTAGTTCATCGACGTGCCTTAAAATTGCTTATCCTTTCGGCAATACTTAAACCTGATACCCGTTCAATAGAACAAAGCATCGAGCCTAATTTAAGCAATCCCAGTGGGCTTCATCTCCCTAAGCGTTAGAGAATAAATTCTCTCGTTCTCGTGTGCCCCACGATACGTTTAACTTCTTCAAAAATTTAGGTTTACTGGAAAGAAATGCTCGTTGGCATCCTAGCTTTTTTTATCGTGGTGTTCCGCTACCCACTATCCATTATTGTTTCCCAGCCGGTCTTTTTGGGGTTGGTTATCCATTTGTGCTGGCGGTTATTCTACCTGTGGCATAATTATATTGTACCCTCAAATGTTCGTATATGTCTAGGGAGAAATCAATTAAAGTTAGGCTATCCGAGTATGAACTTCAGCAGCTAAAGCAAGAAGCAGAAAAACAGGGCGTGGGAATGTCTGATGTTCTGAGAAAATATATCTCAAAGCTGCCCGAACCAGAAAATTTCAAGGCAGTTAAAACTGCCTGAGTCGTTTTTCATCCCCTACCTAAAAGGACAGAATACGGTACTGCGTACCTGTTCTTTAGGGGCTTTCAAACTTCCCAGTCTTTTCTTGTAACAAGTTCGTCGAACTTAAGAGGGTCACAATTGTGGCGATTAAGTCAGAAATAGACGGTGAACAGACCAGAAGGAGAAGTTTGTAGAGACGACTTCCAATTCCCGGAACTTCTGTACATCTATAGAAATTAGCGGTATCAAAAGTCAAGTTTTGACCAGAAAATATAACATCATAAGAAGTTTTGATAATTTTTAGTTTATATTGATAATTTTTAACCTGGCTATGGGCAAAAGACCTTGTAAGCATCTCCATACTCAGGGAATTTGCATAGTGAAAGCTAGGGTGATATGAACAATAGAGCAAACCAAAGGCATGAGGAATACGATATAATACAGTACTTCTGTAGATTCAACCGAATATTTATTTTCGTTACAGAGAAGTTCATATCACACAGCCTTGATGCTGGAGAAGTAACCCTGCGTTTGTTGCAAAATTTCCAGCGTCCTAGACTTTACTGGCTAAAGCTCAGACATTTGTTTGTGAAAATGCTAGCTGTTCCTTCTGACTTTTCACGTCATGTGGAAAAGCTAATCCAAAACTTAACCGCCAAACCCCACGAAAAGGGGAGAGGTTTGGACAGAGGTTTTCCAAATACCGTCAAAAGTCAGACTGTTCCTCTACCTGAAAATGAAGCAGAAAGGCTCAAAGCATTAGCGGACTACGATATTCTGGATACTCTACCTGAACAAGCATTTGATGATCTAACTGCTCTTGCTGCGTACATTTGTAAGACTCCAATTGCTTTAATTAGCTTAGTTGATGCCGATCGCCAATGGTTTAAATCTAAGGTGGGACTAAAAGCTAGTGAAACACCTAGAGAGTGGGCTTTTTGTGCCCATACCATTCTTCAACCAGAGGATATATTAGTCGTTCCCAACGCCATCAAAGACGATCGCTTTACTAACAATCCCCTAGTCAAAGGTAATCCCAAAATTCGTTTTTATGCTGGTGTACCAATAGTTACGCCCAATGGTTTGCCTATCGGAACGTTGTGTGTGATCGATACCATTCCTCGTCTTTTAAGTTACCAGCAGTTGGATGCACTACGCCGCCTAACTCGGCAAGTGAGCGCTCAGATCGAACTCATTCAGGAAGTTCGCAACCGCAAAGAAGCAGAGATGGAAGGAAGGCAGTTATCGCTGACCGATGAACTAACAGGTTTGCATAACCGACGTGGCTTTTTCCTGATGGCTGAACAACAGTTGAAAATTGCTCACCGCCTGAGATTGTTGTGCTGGGTTATCTTCATTGATTTAGATGGGCTAAAACAAATTAACGACACCCTTGGTCACGACATAGGAGATGCCTTGATTATTGATGCTGCTCGATTAATCAAGCAAAGTTTTCGGGACTCAGATATTGTTGCCCGCTTGGGTGGAGATGAGTTCATTGTTTTCATCTCCAGCTACTTTAAGGATGCTCATAGCATCCAAGCATGTCTGCAAACAAATATTGCCAACTTTAATCAACAGCAAAACCGTAGCTATGAACTTTCAATGAGTATGGGGATAGAGCGTTACTCACCAGAAAGCAATATGTCACTAGAACAACTAATTGCCAAGTCTGACGAATTAATGTACGCTCATAAGCGTCTCAAGCGGCAATCTATTGGATGAAGGGGATTAGGGGTTTAAGTTACTTTTGAGAAAAAGCTCTAGGGCACGGTGAATATATGCTTCCCACGGCTCAGAGGTGGGAGGGAAGATTTGGGCGTAGAGCATCGCTCCACTCATCAGGTCAAAGATTAAATCGCTGTTTGTGTCAGCCTGGATTTCGTTTCTCATTTTTGCACGCTCAATCACAACCCGGAACGCTTGGCGTCGTGGCTGTAGGTATTTTGTCCAGTAGACCTGGGCGAACTGTGGGCTACTGGAGGCTGTGCTGATAATCAAAGCTTTGATCTGACGACCCAAGGGAGTGAGGGTGGTTCTGCCGGCACTCTCAATAATTAGCTCAAGATCGCCCCAGAGGGTGCCAGTGTCTGGTATTAATATCTCTTCCCTTGAGTTTTCGATCGCATCTGCTACGAGTTCTTCTTTGGAGCTATAACGCCTATAGATAGTGGGTTTACCTACCCCAGCACGGGCTGCGATCGCTTCGATACTCATGCGTTCATATCCCACTTCCCCTAACAAATCTAAGGTCGCTTTCAGGATGGCTTGATGCGATCGCACACTCCGGGGTCGTCCGGGTGAATTTTTGACAGATTCATTCATGAAATCTTACCGATTGACATACTTTTAGAAATTTACGATACTGTTCCGTAACTAAAATAATACCTTTTTTCCAGCAATCAAAATGACAACTTTCTTTAAAGAGCAGCTCCCTTTACCCCCTGGTAGCTTAGGTTTACCCATCGTTGGCGAAACAATTAGCTATTTGCGCGATCCAGGACATTTTATTGAGCAGCGACAGCACCAATATGGAACAATCTTCAAAACTCATTTGTTGGGTCAGAAAACAATTGTCCTGATTGGGGCAGAAGCCAGCCGTTTTCTATTCGCTAGCGAGGGACAGATATTGGCGATGACCAACCCTTTAAGTTTTGAGGTGTTACTGGGGGCAGGTTCTATTGGGATGAAAAATGGCATCTCTCACCAAAATCTACGTAAGCAGTTGTCACAAGCTTTCCAACCAAGAGCTTTAGCAGGGTATGTCTCGATAATGGAGGAAATAACCCGCAGCTATCTGCACAAATGGGAACGCTTGGGTAAAATGACCTGGTATTCTGAACTGAAAAAATACACCCTTGATATTGCCTGTAAGTTGTTAGTGGAAGTTGATACAGCCTCGGATGAGAACTTAGAAAAAGTCTATGAGACTTGGGGAGAAGGATTGTTATCAATTCCGATGCGATTACCTGGGGGGAAGTTTGATCGAGCAGTAGATGCTCGTGAGCAGCTTCTCGCCAAGATTGCTCGGATGATCCATCAACGCCAGCAAAATCCTACCTTAAATCTAGATGTCTTAGGAATCTTGTTGCAAGCGCGAGACGAGGAGGGTAATTGTTTGAGTTTAGAGGAAGTGAAAGATAACGTTTTGGCATTGCTAGTCGCTGGACATGAAACCTTGACTTCAGCACTGACTTCCTTATGTTTGCTGCTAGCCCAGCATCCAGAAGTGTTAAAAGCTGCCCGTGCAGAACAAGAGCAGCTAGGGTTCATAGAACCGCTTACTCAAGAAAACCTCAAGCGAATGACCTACCTAGAGCAAGTTCTCAAAGAAGTTCTACGGCTCACCCCTCCAGTGGTTCGCAGTGGATCTAGAGAGGTGATTGAGGCGTGCGAGTTTGGTGGGTACTTAATTCCCAAGGGCTGGAATGTACATTACCAAATTCAGGAGACTCATCAAGATCAGAATATTTATACTGAGCCTGAACGTTTCGATCCGCAGCGCTTTGCTCCTGAACGGGCTGAGGACAAACAAAAAGTCTTTAGCCATATTCCCTTCGGTGGTGGTATCAGAGAATGTTTAGGTAAAGAGTTTGCCAAACTGGAAATGAAGTTGTTTGCAGCCTTGTTAATCCGTAACTATGAGTGGGAACTGCTCCCTGGGCAAAATCTTGAGAGGGATCTACTACCGTTTTCTCGTCCTCGTGATGGCTTAAAAGTGAAATTTTATCGGCGATCGCATTAAGTCCGCTCCGAACTTCAGTCGTCGGTTATTAGGCATCTCCAGAAATTAATTATGCGTTACCTGAAACCCTTGTAGAGACGTTGCAATGCAACGTCTCTATATTCATTTTCGGAGATGTCTATTGCTAATTTACTACTTGGCTGCCATGACTGCGGGGGTCATCTTGACTAGCCGTTGGTGCTGCTGGGGCTGAAAATTTGGAAACTTTGCCGCTAGCTTGAGCATAAGGAAGAGACGAACCAGTAACTAAAGCTTCTAAATTGCTAGCCATAATCGTCCGGGGTTGATCGCCGATCGCTTGGGCTATAGTTTCCCCTTGCTGACTCAAAAATACAAAATGGGGAATCCCATCCACCCGATATTTCAACATTTCGGGTAGCCACTTGGTATTATCCACATTCAGCATGACAAAATTCATCTTGTCAGCATACTCTGTTTCCAGTTGAGTGATATCTGGTGCCATTTTCTGACAGACAGTACACCAATCAGCATAAAACTCTACTAAAGATGGTTTGCCATTGCTGATTGCTACTTCTAACGGGATGGACGAATCGCTTAATTTAGCTAGAGTTGCCGAGGTGGTTTCAGTTCGCAATCCTAAGACGAGAGCAACGCTAAGAGCGATCGCTACCATTACAATTAAAAAGTTTCTCAAACGCTTCCCTAAGTTGGATTCAGACTTATCGGGAGAATTAACAGGTGAATCAGTACTCATAACAAAATTATTAAAACTTATTTAAGTAATTTCTTCTTCAGTTTAGCTGACTCCAAGCGCTCTTAAATACGTAATTTAATCTTCAAAATGGGTATTACAAATAAGTACTTGAGATGAAATAGGTTTTCAAAGATGATTTTAAACTTGAGAAATACTAGTGCTGTGTGTGCCGTATTTTTATTAGTCAGCGTTGGCAACTTTCACAAGTCAGCCATAGCTACTGTTAATAACCAGTCCCAATTGATAGCACAGCAGAATAAAACGCCATCACACCCAGTTTTTAAATCTATTCTGCCTAAATTAAAGCAAAAGACTCAAATTAAGATTTTATTGCCGAAGTTTATTCCTGAGTCGGATGGGGAAAATCCAATTTACGCGATTATAAAAGCTGCTACGCAAAAAAAATACGATATTTTACTGGGTTTCAGTCCCAACTGTACTGGTGGAACTGCCTGTCATTTGGGCATTGTTTCTGCTGAAGCTGTAACCCGCAAAACACCGCGTCTTACTGGTAAACCTGTATCCTTAGCTAAGGGCATTACTGGCTATTTTGTGGATTTTACTTGTGGCGCTAATTGCTCAGATGCTACCTTGACTTGGAGACAACGAGGTGTGCAATATGTTGTTGGGTTAAAAGCAGGCGATCGCACTTCTTTGGTCAAAATGGCTAATTCTGCGATTAATCCCTAGCTAAGGTCAGAGTCTGATTTTACTTCCCAGCGAAACAGCCGTGGCAATTGAGACACATCTATGGCGTAGTTAACAATCCATAGCACCAATTCAAAAACCAACAAATATCGTACCCACTGCAACTCGCTTTTGGAATCCAAAAGCGTCAAACCTTCATACAACTGCCAGAAGCGGTAAGGCAAGTATATATAAGGAACCATCACCCACACTACATTTTGCAACTGTCTGAGTGTTACCCTCTCAGAGATGATTTGCAACCCTAATACGATAAAATACCAACCAAGCACAGTTAACACACTGCGATCGCCCCACAATACACCCCACAATAGCATGACCACTAGTGGCAGAACGACTCCTAGCAGTTGCACTGAGCCAAACCAGATTTTATACCAACCAGGAAATGGTAAAGGTAGAGTATAAGGCTTGGTGTTTTTCCATCCCCAGTTCACAACTACAATAAAAAGTGTGGCAACTAGGAAAAAGAGGAGATTTTCTAGGAGCAGATAGAGGTTGATGTTTAAGGAAGTCATGAGGGTATTATCAAGCTCCAGTATTCGGGTGTCATTCTCCTTGAGTAGTATTTTCTCTATCTTGCCTTGTCTACGACACGCTCTTGCGTTCGACCTCCTGACTTCTGACTTCTCCTTTAACGTCCTAGCCAAGTCTTGATGATGTCAAGAAGACTGGAACCACCCCAAATCAATGCCAATAGTATGGAAGTAGTTAAAACTGCCCCCAGCACACACATAACTAAACCACCCAAGCTAATAGCACCATCATCTTCCAATAAGCCAAAGCTAGTTACAAAAATTCCCATTGCTGGCAGGGTATTAGTTCCTGGAATCGGAATCATCATAGAAATTGCCATCAAGGCGATCGCTATTCCAATGGTCACTCTACCTGCTAAAGTAGTACAGATATAGCTTAGACGAGGACGAGCGATCGCTTCAATTCTTTTTAACCAAGGAATCCCTGCCTTCAAAAACCCCTGAACTGTGGTGAGTTGGATAGGATAATTCATCATCCGCTTGGGTAGCCATAGGGTTTTGGCACCAGCAATTAGCTGTATAGCTAATAGAAAAATCAGGATACCGAAGGGGACTGAGTATCCGGGTGCTGGAACTGGCAAAGCGGAAGGTAGAGACAGGATAACCAGCAAAAAGCCAAAAACTCTTTCTTTTGCTAACAGAAGAATATCTGCCAAAGTTACTTTTGAGGGACGTTCTTCATCAAAAAAATAGCGTTCTAATTCGTTAGATAGTCTAGCCATGTATTACCAATATTCCGCAAAATTAAGTAAATAAATATACCAATTAACAAGCAAGATTCAGCAAAGATAATTGCTCATACCCCAAAGTAGCCAAGTGATTTCATTAGTTCTGGTAAATCCAGATGTATAGAACTTCTTACCTTTCAACAGTAGATCCACAACATCTTAACGTTTAGCAATTTTTTTGAATAAAAAGTAATATTAAATTTACGTAAAGTTATTGTGTAATCTTGGGAAATGTAATGACAGGTGGCAGGTTATAGGTTATGGGTGCAAGATGCAAAGATATTTTAAAGTACTAAGACTATTTTGGGGTGCTGCGATCGCTGCTGAGTTAGAGTATCGGATTAACTTTTTCATAGCTACCCTCAGCAGCTTGGGAAATCTTGTTGGCAGTCTCTTTGGACTATTCTTGTTTTACCGAACTGGCTATACTTTTAGTGGCTGGTCATGGGAAGCAGCTTTAGTAGTTCTAGGAATTTTTACCTTACTACAAGGATTTTCTGCTACTTTTTTAGCGTCGAACTTGAATCGCATTGTCCGCCATGTCCAAGAAGGCACTTTGGACTTTATATTATTAAAACCTATCCGTAGTCAGTTTTGGCTTTCCACGCATACCCTTTCACCTTGGGGACTGCCGGATCTAGTTTTTGGTAGTATTATTATTGGCTATGCAGGTAAACGTCTCGGTGTAGGCATAGACGACTATCTACTTGGTGTGCTGCCGTTATTGTTCAGCTTCGTGATTCTGTACAGCTTGTGGTTTATGCTGGGAGCGATGAGTATCTGGTTCGTCAAAATATATAACGTTACCGAAGTACTGCGTGGTTTCTTGGAAGCTGGACGATATCCTATAGCAGCATATCCTACTACTTACCGCTTTTTCTTCACCTTTGTGATCCCAGTAGCTTTTTTAACTACTGTACCAGCCCAAGCGCTGCTGGGGCGGAGTGAAATTAGCTGGTTGATCGGTGCGGCAATATTAGCAGTAGCGTTGTTTTTCGTTTCCACTTGGTTTTGGCGATTTGCGTTGCGGTTTTATACCAGTGCTTCGAGTTAGACAGAGGAGCGTAAACAAGGTAGCACTTTTGTAGAGCGACAAATTATTTGACCAAAGCGACAAATTATTTGTCAAAAGACTTTATTAACTACGAATCTTTATATATCAGGGCTTTCAGGAATTAAACCCGTAAAAAGCTAATTCAGGCTTTAGAGACAAATTAAGCGTCTTTTTTTAAGAGTTTCGACTAATTAAATGACAATTCTTAATTTAGCGATAAATTAAATGTCAATTCTTCGCAGTTTTATATTAGTATAAATGTACCCAAATAATCCATGAAAAATCACATCTATGAGTCATTTAGATGTAGATGACCAGTTTGAACTAGAAGATGAAGACAGCTTCCTATCGGATGACGAGTATACAAACATACTCGACTTTTCAATGGAAGTTGAGCCATTGAGTGAGAATGATAACTTTGTAGAAGAAGACAAATCAGTTGAGTTTTTAGATCAGAGATTTTTAGAAGACTCAGAACTCAGGCTTTCAGGCGAACAAAGACTCAAGCTGGAAATAATTCGCAATCTACGTGAACCCTGCGATCGCCTAACTTACGGCAAAAGGTTGGAAGAAGCAGCGAAAAAGCTTGGTAAATCGGAACGAACGGTTAGACGTTTGATTAAATCTTGGGAAGAAAAAGGTATAGCTGCTTTAGCGGAAGTTCCCAGAGCAGACAAAGGACAGGTGCGAAAAAGCGAATACTGGTATAACTTGAGTCTCAAGATTTATAAACAAGGGAATAAAGGCAGCGATCGCATGACCCGCACTCAGGTCGCTGAGAAGATTGAGACTCAAGCCTACGAATTCGCCAAAAAAGAATTAGAAGCACAAATATCAAGGTTAGAAAGTCAAGGATTCAAAGGAGAAGATTTAGATTGGCAGTTAAAGAATCTGATAAAAATAAAGGAAAAAGCAGAAGGATTTAAGTATTGGTCAAAGTATGGAAAACCTCCCAGCACTAGAACAGTAGAAAGATGGCTCAAACCAGTTGAGGAGAAAAGACATAAATCTCGCATTAGCCGCAGCCCAGGATGGCACGGTTCCGAACATATAATTAAAACCCGTGATGGTCAAGAAATATCTATTAAGTACAGTAATCAGGTTTGGCAAATTGACCATACTAAAGCTGACATCTTATTAGTGGATGAGGATGGTGAGGAAATAGGCCGTCCTCAATTAACGACAGTTATAGATTGTTACTCTCGCTGCATTGTTGGATTGCGTCTAGGTTTTGCTGCACCCAGTTCTCAAGTTGTAGCTTTGGCGTTGCGTAATGCAATTATGCCGAAACGGTACGCTTCGGAGTATGAACTCAGATGTAAGTGGAGTGCTTACGGTGTACCCAAATATGTTTATACCGATGGTGGTAAAGATTTTCGCTCGAAACATTTAGTGGAATGGATTGCTAACGAATTTGATTTTGAACCAATTCTGCGAAGTCAACCTTCAGATGGCGGCATTGTAGAACGACCCTTTAGAACCATGAGTGGGCTGCTTTCTGAAATGCCCGGTTACACGGGGTCAAGTGTTAAAGACCGTCCAGAGGGAGCTGAAGATAAAGCTTGTATAAGTCTTCCTGAACTAGAAAAACTGATTATTGGTTACATCGTCGATAGCTATAACCAAAAGCCTGATGCTCGAAGTCAAGCCAACCCTCTAACTCCAAAGCAAAGTCGGATTGAGCGTTGGGAACAAGGGCTGCAGATGCCTCCTACTTTACTGAACGATAGAGAACTTGACATTTGCTTAATGAAGGCAGCAGAACGAGTGGTGTATGACAATGGCTATCTGAATTTTTCTGGTCTTCGTTACAGGGGAGAGAATTTGGGGGCTTACGCAGGCGAAAAGGTTGTCTTAAGATTTGACCCCAGAGACATAACTATGATGTTAGTGTATGGTCGCAAAAATAATAAAGAAATATTTTTAGCCCGTGCTTATGCTGTTGGTTTAGAAGCAGAAAGGCTGTCAGTTGAGGAAGTTAAATACGCGCGTAAAAAAGCAGAAAATAGTGGCAAAGGTATCAATAACGTTTCAATTTTAGAAGAAGCAATTAGACGCAGAAACTTTTTAAAAAATAAAAAAAGTAAGACTAAAGCTGAACGTCGCAGGGCCGAGCAAGAACGTATGGAGCCTATACCACAAAGATATGAAGAGAAGGAAAATGAACAGGTTGATAAATTAGCGTCTAAAACCGAAGTAGATGAGCCAATAGAAAAAGTTGGTTTAAAACTATTGCGTGAAGAATTAGGGTTGTAAACTATGACTAACGAAGAAGTGCAATTAGAAATCGAACGTCTTGGACAACCAGATATTTTAAATATTGAACAAGTAAAAAGATTCAGTGCTTGGTTAGATGAAAGGCGGAAGTTACGAAAACCTGGTAGGGCAGTAGGAGATTCTGGTTTAGGCAAAACTAAAGCTTCTCTTTTTTATACCTACCAGAATAGAGCGGTTAAAATACAAAATCAAAATCCAGTGGTTCCGGTATTATATATAGAGTTAACGGGTAGCTCTTGCAGTCCATCGCTTTTATTTAAAACTATTATTGAAACTCTAAAATTTAAGGCGAAGGGAGGTACTGAAAATCAACTAAGAGAAAGAGCATGGTATTTTATTAGGCAATGTAAAGTAGAAATATTGATTATTGATGAAGCTCATCGTCTTCAATTTAAAACACTGGCAGATGTTAGAGACTTATATGATAAGGTGAAGATTATCCCCATATTGGTAGGGACAAGTAGTAGACTAGATACTTTAATAAGTAAAGATGAGCAGGTTGCGGGGCGTTTCGTATCTTACTTCAGTTTTGAAAAACTTTTAGGAGCCAACTTTACAAAAACGGTAAATATTTGGGAACAGCAAATTCTGAGACTACCTGAGCCATCGAATTTAGCTAATAATCAGGAAATCATAACTCTTTTACAGGAAAAAACAGATGGTCAAATTAGATTATTAGATCAAATTCTTAGGGATGCAGCAGTTAAAGCATTAGAATCTGGCGTTAACAAAATAGATAAATCACTTTTGCAGAGTATTGAAGGAGATTATTCATTAGTAGCAAGCTAAAAACTACATCGTCAAAATTATAAACTCAGATGTCAAACGAAATTTATAATTTTGAAGCTTGGATAAGCACAGTTGAACCATTACCAGGGGAAAGTATAAGCCATTTTTTAGGTCGCTTTGAAAGGGCTAATTTGCTGACTGGGTATCAAATTGGTAAGGAAGCAGGAGTTGGTGCGATAGTAACAAGATGGAAAAAACTTTACCTCAATCCATTCCCAACTCAACAAGAATTAGAGGCATTAGCAAAATTTGTTGAGGTGGAAGTTGAAAAAATGACGCAAACTTTGCCCTTAAAGGGTATCACGATGAAGCCCCGACCAATTAAATTATGTGCTGCTTGCTACGCAGAACAACCTTGTCATCGAATTGAGTGGCAGTATAAGGAGAAAATGAAGTGCGATCGCCATCAGTTGGGTTTATTAACAAAATGTACTAACTGTGCGACACCATTTCCAATTCCTGCCTATTGGGAGGTAGGGCAATGCCCTCATTGTTCCCTGGCTTTTGCAAAAATGGTGAAGCGTCAGAAGTGTCGTTAACAAAGGTGATGGCTAATTTTATGCTATGTGTCAACTAAAGAATATACCCGTTAGGAGAAGTTTCGGTTCCTCCGTCTATTAGTGTCAAATAATACCGATGTTAGGGCATAGGGCGGTGGTGGGTAGTTGCAATCCTCCAAAGAACAAGCGCCGGACAGTAGAAAAATCGATCTCAGCTAGAGAACTTGAGGGATTATTCCTGTCAGCTGTAATATTTCAGTGCTATGATAAATAGCTTTTCATCTTTTTATAGTACAGAAATACTATAAAATTAGAGTATGCAGAGTATCCGATTCCGGCTCTAAAATAAATATGGCGCGTGGCGAAATAATTAGAAAACTCTTCAGAAGCTTCTCTCGCAATGAGAGAGAAGAATTTTTAGTTGCCGCCAAAGAACTGATTGAAGAAGAGAGAAATAAAAATCATATATTGCTTGCTAGGGATTTAGAAAAGCTGCTTGAAAATGGGAATGGATACACTAAACCCTTAGCTTCTAACCCTACCCCCTGGAACCAGTTTGCTGAACCACCTAAAGATAAGGATACTGGGCTTGCCTTGCTTGAGGTAAAACAATTCGATCTGACATGGGATCACATCGTCCTCAGTGAAAAAATTTTTGATACCCTCCAAGAAATCGTTCTCGAAAACCGTAAGCAAGATATACTCGCAGCTTATAATCTCAAGCCCAAAAACAAATTACTCTTCTGCGGCCCACCTGGCTGTGGTAAAACGCAAACCGCAAAAGTCCTCTCCAGCGCACTGGGGCTGCCGCTGGTTTACGTGAACCTAACGGCAGTATTCTCTTCTTACTTAGGTGAAACTGCAACGAATCTTCAGAAAATTTTTACCTACATTGAAAAGGGTGAATGGCTTGTTTTGTTTGATGAGTTTGATGCGATCGCCCGCGATCGCGATAACTTAAATGAACATGGTGAAGTCAAACGCTTAGTAAATAGTTTGTTACAACTCATCGATAATGCGACTAATCAAAGTATATTTGTCGCCGCCACCAATCATGAGAAACTATTGGACAGCGCCGTTTGGCGACGATTTGATGAAGTTATTTTCTTTGATAACCCATCGGTTGAACTGCGGACGGCTCTTTTGAATCGTTACTTATCTGCTATCCGTTATACTGCTATTAACCTGTCTACCTTTGCTGCTCGACTTGAGAATGTTACTGGAGCAGATATAGAGCGTATCTGCTCTGATGCGATTAAAGCCGTGATTCTACGGGGCGAACGTACCTTGACTGCTGATGATTTAGAGGTTGCGATAGGGCGTTTTCTAGAAAGGCAAAGTATAATAGCAAACTCAAAATAATTATTTACGTCGAACCACAATGGGGAATCAGTTTGAACACCTGAGATTACCGAGAATAATAAACATTGAATTACCTCGACGAGCTACTGGTGGTGGTTTTGGCGGTACAAAACGTACTGATGTCAGTGAACACGGTAAGCAGCTATTAGGTCAAATTTCTAGCCTTATTAAGCCTGTTAAGCAAAAGACCAGTCCTTTCCGTCTTGACCCAAAATTAATTTTTAAGATCAAAATTGCTGATAAACATTCTTTTTCAGACAACTTGGTGACTCAAATAGGACTAAATGTTTTAGCACGCGAACCCAATAAAGCTATTGTTGTATTTTCATCTGACAATGAGCTTACTGAGTTCAAGAAACGGTTAGAGAGTTACAGCCGAATTAAAGATGGCCACAAATATGAATACTTAGGGGCAATCGATGAGTTAGTTCCCCTCGAACCTGAAGATCGCATTGGTCATCTGTTAGATATAAAGCGTGTACAACATGGCGAACTTGCGCCTTTAGATTTAGAACTTTGGCACACGGGCGATCGCAAAGAAATGCAAAATTACTTGGACAAGATTGCCCAAGTGCTAGAGGAATTATCCAGTGGTACTGCTCCTATGAGAATGAGTGATAAATATATAGGTGAATATCTATGTATTGCTCGGATTAAAGTCACTCATGAAGTTTTGGAACTATTGCTGCTAGAGGAAATGGTCAAGGAAATTGATCGCCCTCCCCAACCTGGATTTGAGAGAACTGGTGATTACAATCTGCCCATTTCTAGTTTTCCTGAAGTTGTTCCTCCACCTGAAGACAATTGCGGCATTCTTGTGATCGACTCTGGCGTACTGCGTGGTCATCCGTTGATTGCTCCGGTGCTAGGTGAAGCTGAAGTATTCCCAGATGCGAAACGGGAAGTCATACAAGGTGGCCCTGACGATGTACATGGACATGGTACAAGTGTCGCTGGAATTGCTATCTATGGAAATGTTGAGAACTGCATTCAACAGCGTTCATTCAATCCAACAGCTTGGTTATTTTCTGCTCGCGTAACAGACGAGAATGGCAAATATGATGAAGATATTCTCGTAGAAACTCAACTTGATGAAGCTATTCATGCTTTTATTGAACAATATCCCAATTGCAAAGTCATCAATATCTCATTAGGTAACGCTGACCAAATTTACCGAGATGGTATGAAGCAGTTTCGATTAGCTGCGAAGATAGATGAAATTGCTTATCAATATCAACATAAAAACATTGTTTTTGTAATTTCAGCCGGGAATTCTTTCTATGAAGAAGCAGAGTCAGACGAGCAACTAATTACTGATTACCCAAAATACCTGCTGAACGAAAGTGCCAGAATCATTGATCCAGCGACTTCAGCAATAGCACTAACCGTAGGTTCTTTATCATTTGGTCGCGGTAGTATTACAGAACCTTCTGATGTTCGTCGTCAGGCGATCGCAAATTTATCAGGATACCCCTCTCCTTTTACTAGAAAAGGTTTTGGAGTCGATGGAATGATTAAACCTGATCTTGTAGATTTTGGGGGAGATTTTGTATTAGACCTCAAATATCGAGAAGGTCTTGATTTACTTAAAGCTCGTTTGCGACTACCAGATACTGTAGCTGGTGTTTCTGTTGTTACGCTCTCCAAGGAATACTACAGTTCTTTATTTCACATCTGTAGTGGTACAAGCTATGCTGCACCTCGTGTTGCTAACCTTGTTGCTCAACTTTTTACAAAATATCCAGATGCCAGTTCCAATCTAATTCGGGCGCTTATTGTCAACTCTGCGGTTCTTCCGAAAGAAATTCCGCCTGAATTTCAATATAACAGTAACCAATCTCAGAGTCAAAAGACAAAACAAATCGAGAACCAGCTAGCAATCTATGGCTATGGGCAGAGTGATTTAGAACGTGCAATGTATTCTGCTAATAATTATGTTGTTTTATCAGAAGACAATATCTTGATTCCACTAGGTAAGTTTCACATTTATGAAATTCCCCAATTACCGCCTGAATTTTTTGAAGTAAAAGGTACTCGCATACTATCAATTACCTTGGCATTTGATCCACCAACTCGTCCCACTCGTGGAGACTCATATTTAGGGGTCACAATGGAATTTAACCTTTTCAAGGGAATTCATCGCGAAAGTATAGTGAATGCTTATGTAGATGCTAGTAAAACAGATGTACCTGATAATTTTGCAGAAATCTCGCTGGATATCTTAAAGAAAAAATATAAAGGATCTAGTATCGTTAGTAAATTGTCTCCAACTTCTATCCTCCGTAAGAAAGGAACAGTGCAAAGAGGACAAGTAGAAATAACGCCGAAAGCTATAAAATATAATAATTTGCCCATGATCTTAGTTGTAAATTGTAACCGTAAATGGGCAAATCCAGATGAAATAGAAATGCAACGTTATGCCTTAGTCGCTTCCATTAGCCATTCCGATCCTCAAGTTAATTTATACAATCGCATGAGACTCCAGATTAACCAGAGAAGCGATAGAGAGCAAGAACGATTACGAGGAAGAGTTTAATTGATAATCCGGTAATAGGAGTTAGGGTACTATAACTTTATAAGACACAGGAATTAAAGCTTGACTCGTTTATAAGGATGCGATCGCACCTCCCAAGTCAAACTCCACAATTTCAAGCGATCGCTTCATCAATTTGTCTTCCTAGTACCTGCTTCACCAATAAAGTTAAGGTAGTGTATGGTCTTGACTTTTGCGGAGATGGCAGAATGTCAAAAGCCGATTTAGAGGATTGAGATGGTCGCACTTCTATCTAACCAGAAGTTTGCCTTTACTTTTCGCTGCTGCGATCGCACCACTATTTGCAGTAAAAACTTTAATACCTGGGACAGTGACATAATCACCATCATCGGTAACTACCTGTGTTACTCCTGCTTTGTCCATCGCTTCGAGTATCAGCAAGTCGTAACCGTCAAGTAATTGGGTTTGAAATCTGGTTAGTGCCGCAGTGCTTGTTTCTTCGCTAACCAAAACATCTGTGCATACAGCACTAGATATCACCTGACTCCAAGCGGCTTGAACTTCTGCTACAACTTTTGCTCTCTCGGTTGGGAAGTTATGACGGTATTCTTTAGATTTTAATGTAGAAGAAAATATTTCTCTTTCTGTTTGCTCAATGTTATGTGCTAATTCTGCCAATGAAAGACCGCAGTATGAAAGCCATGAATTAGCAGAAATGGCTTTAGCAATGTAGGAAGGATATTCTGTAATCTGATAATAACGAGATGAAATACTGGCATTAGTATAGGTATACCAATACCAGGCGTTTGTATCTACTAAGAAAATATCATCCTTTTTCGGAGCGTCAGACCGGATATCAACCACTTCAGCCTGAACTGTGTAGTTGACTGGCATTACTGTGTATTTGCTTGTTCGCTGATAACTTGGTCTAATCTATTACGGAAATCAGGGTCGGAGTAATACCGCTTGGAATTTTCGATTACTAGTTTGAGTATTTGCTTACCAACTGTATTTAGATTGGAGAATTTGAGCAGACGGTTTAGGGTTTCTGGCTTAATATCCCGAAGTAATTGTCCAATAGCAAAGTTAAAGAACGGGGAAGCAAAAATTTCTACTCCTGCAAAGTCTAGCTCAACTTCATTCAGAGCTAATAATTCTGGATGAACCAAATCGTACACTTTCTGACCATCGCCAGGTGTAATACAGTTTTTGCCTATTAGGGTTAGGATTTCGTGTTTCATAGTCCGCACATCACCCTTAAAACAACGGCTCGTCATCTGGTTCAAGCTCCAAAGCATAATACGATTCGTCGCACAGGAGTGTAATATTTACCAGTGTTCCTCCAAAGAAACTTTGTCTATTTTCGTAAACTTCCTGTTTTTCATCTATTGTCGCACATCCATCATGGCTTAAAATTTGAAGTTTTCCCTTATTTATATGAACGAATTGTTTTAAATAGTCAAGACCAATACCACCCGTGACTCGTCCACCCCTGGTAGTTGTCCCCTTTTGAAAAGCCCATTTTAATGCTTGGTCTGCTGGTAAGTTGGGATTTTTCTGGAAATCGCGCACATTCTGAGGTATTCCTACGCCAAAGTCAACGACTGTCAGTTTAAGTTCTTTCAGGTCAGGATAATGTTGTCCGCAGCTAAAGACTCCTATATCTGTGCGTCCATGTTCAAAAGCATTGGCATAAATTTCTAACACTGTTGCAACAATCAGCTTTTGCAAATTTTGGCTGACATGAACCCAGCCTCTACCAAGCCATTGTTCGGCTAGGTATTGAACCAACTCATCTTTATTTTGCTTTGGATCTTCTCGATACGGGATAGAGTTTCCCTGCCAAGGTGCCATATCCTGGCAAAAGGCATACATAAACCCATTTTGTTGCAGATTTCTCTTGACTTTTTTATGAATAGTATGTTGTCGAAAAGTGACTTTTCTACTTTGTGATTCAATTAACCGAATTAATCCACCCAGAAAAGCTACCGCGTTTGGTCGTAGAAACCAACATTTTGAAAAGTCGAAGATTACCTCTGAGCAGTCTTCGTTGACTTTTTGCCAAAGTTGAAACAAGCTATCAAAGTCATCTAGGTTATCGTTGACAGTCGAAATTTGAAGAGTAAGACTCACAATTCCCTTTTGAATGCTTCGTTAAGTATCGATTTTAGCAGAGCTTGTAAGGGTAATTGGTGAGTTTTATCTATAATTCTCCTTTGAATGCTTTGTCCAAAATAGAAGGTAGTAGCGCATCAAGTTCTTTCATCGCCTCTACTCTTACTGGTTTCATCTTGTGTATTTTGTTAAAAATAAAGATTGCTTTCTGCTGATATTCAACTGTTGGCATGGGAATTTTCATTTTCAGAAATTGCTCTGGGCGAGTGCGTTCACGTCGTCCTCCCATCCCTCTAGTTAAGTCTTTTAGTTTAGTCCAAAACCAAGGCGTAGCAACTAACGCTGATAAATATTCTGGAATAGCTTTTCCTGGGATGCAACGAAAAGTACGGTATTCAGGAGAAAGGTATTTACCAACTAAGTAAGATGGACAAATAGCTATAGCACCTTCCCATCCTTTAACCTGACTTAGTACTAGCGCACCTTTGTACAAGCAGTTAAAAGCTTTATAAGTAGTTTGAGTTGCGTCTATAGCTTCTTTAGCAAAAAGTCCGCCTCCAAAACCTTTGACTCCCACTTGAGGGTACTGTTTTCCAAATAAAACTTGCTCTTGCTGTTCGTCTAAAGTAAGAATTTCATCAAGTGTAACTATCTTTGAATCTGCGAAGCTTAAATGTAAGCTAGTAATAAAAGCTTCTGTTTCTTCCAATGCTTTTTGACGAAGCACTCGCACTTCCTCAATCTTTCCCACCAGTTCGTCAACCCTAGCCAAAATCCGTCGCTGTTCCTCTAGCGGTGGAATGTGTAATCTTACAACTTTTAAAAGCTCTATAGGTTTCAAGTATTGTCTATTGGTAGTTCCAATACTTGCATCAGTTAGCCTTTTATATACTGTTGGTAGACGAAAAAGAAGTTGAAAAAAATTAGGTAAACAAATATCCGTATCAAAGTCAGCTAAACACATATTTGATGAAACTAAAGTCCCAATATATTCATTTTTAGTTACACCAAATGCACCATTTTTAGTATCAACTTTACACCATAAAAGTTGGTTTTTATTAACTACCTGGTATCGTTTCATTCTTAATTCAATACCTTTGACTATTCGTTTGACTATAACCCCATTTCCCCATGAAATTACGCCAAGTATTTTATATTGATCAACATCACTTATATCAGTATATGAATTATTGTTAATTTTTACAAAGTCTCCTAATGAATAAGTAGCCCAATTGGTATTTCTCCCCAAATCTTCAAACATAATTACTTTTGTAATGAAAATTTTATTTCAGCCATAATCTCAGCCACTCGCCTATCTTTTTCCAAAATATCAGCTAACAACTGCTCAGGCGGTAAATGCTCAAAATCCTGTTGACTATTCGGGTTTTTGCGGTCAAGATTATAAATTTCCCAGTAAATAGCATCCCCTTTAGCTTTCTCATCTTTAGCAATCTCACGCTGAGTTTGCTCCTCAGTTTGAGTCTGCTTCACCTCATCCTTAACTACTTGAATCTGATTCTTAATCTGTGCAATATCTATGGATGGCGAAAAGTCCAAAATTGAATTCTGTAAACTTTGGATTTTCTCAGCTAATTTCTTAACTGTCTTTGCAAACTGGTTAGCAGTCTCCTCTGCTTTCTTACCAGCATCCCAATGAGGTTTTGCTTGTTTTTTTGCCTGCTTATAAGCTTCTCTAAATTTATACTTATAAGCCTGTCCATTCTCTTCTCGGTTCTTCCACCATGCTACACATTCAGTAAAATTTTCATCCTGTATCGGCTTAGTTTTGGTGAAAGTTTTGCGCCCTTCTGGCAACGTAATTTCATAGTACCAAATCTCATCCGTTTGTCCAGATCGATCAAAAAACAATAAATTTGTGGGAATATCTGTATAAGGTGAAAACACACCTTTAGGTAAACGGACAATGGTATGCAGATTAAAATCCTTGAGTAAATCTTCCTTGAGTTTGGCGCAAGTATTATCACCAAATAGCACCCCATTGGGAAATACTACTGCGGCGCGTCCTGGTTTGGGTCTTTGTCTGAGACGACGCATAATCAACTGAAGGAATAACAACGCCGTTTCTTTGGTTTGTCTATCTGGGGGAAAGTTATTTTTAATTCTGTCTTCCTCCTCACCCCCAAACGGCGGATTTGTGAGAATCACGTCTACCCAATCCTTTTCACCCATCTCCGAAAGGGTAAACCGCAGACTATTTCCATCATCAATATCGGGATATTCAAACCCATGTAACAGCAAACTCATGTGCGCTAACATCAAAGGCAAGGATTTTGCCTCACCGCCAATAATGCTTTTTTGTAATATCTGCCAATCTTGGGCGCTACAATTCTTTTTCAGGTATTCATACGCCTCAACCAAAAAACCACCAGTTCCGCAAGCAGGGTCAAAAATGGTTTCTCCCAGTTTCGGTTCCATCACCTGCACGATAAACCGCACTACCGGACGGGGGGTGTAAAACTCTCCCGAATCTCCCGCAGCGTCCCGCATTTCTTTCAGCATGGACTCATAGAGGGTGCTGAGGAGGTTCACCTCTTCTGATTTATCAAAGTGAATGTCATTTACCTTACTCAACACATCCCACAGCAAAGTCCCGCTAATCATGCGGTTAGTGACATCTTTGAAAACTTTGGCGATAACATCAGCGCGATCGCGTCCGGTTTTGCTTTTGAGATTCCGCAAATAGGCGAGTAAGCCTGCACCTTTCGTGCCATCGGGTAAAATTGCCTCATCATTGTTGATGAAATTTTTCAGGCGATCGCCCGTAAAATTTTCATTAGCAGCCCAATCTCGCCAGCGATAAGGCGGTTGAATCGTTGGTTTATAGGATATTCCTTCTAACTCTGCTTCCACCTCATGCAGTTTCTCGGAATCATCCAAAAGTTTCAAAAACATGATCCAAGTCAACTGGGGAAGCCGATCTAATTCTCCATTTAATCCCTTATCCGTCCGCATGATGTCACGCGCCGACTTAATCACACTTCCCAGTTTTTGGGCTGTAGTAACTGGTTTATCGTTTTGTTTTGTGGTGCGTTTGGGCATTCTTACTAATTATATCTTGCTTTAAAATCTTTAAAGTTTCGCTGAAAAGCGTACATTAATCTTTGAATTTCATTTACTTGTCTAGGAATTATATTATGTTCCCACTTTTTATTATGAGTAGTTAATAGCTTTTCAATACTATCTGAATTTTTATTAGATATAAAATATATATCTTCTTCTACCCTTAAATCAGAAGCTAATCCTATAAAACTTCTGCCTAAATGTAATGGAAGTTCAGATGTATAGTATTTACATTCAACAGCAATAATTACTTTGCTATGTCTAGGTTCATATAAGTTATTTCTACAGTTAGTAGCTTCATCTTCTAATAAAACACATAGGTCACACTCATGAGAAATCCGCGAACGTCCTTGAACTCTGATGCCTACGTGGGCTTCTAATGTTGGCTTATGATCAAATTTTATTACAGCATGAGTATAAGCTTGAGTTGATACGTAAATCTGTCCTGGACTCCGACGAAAAATTAGATATTGAGCATCTTGTCCAAGAGCATCTTTATAGCTGATGCTGCCGCCTTCATTTTGGGCGGCTCTAATCAAAATACTAAAAACGTAAGCTTCATATAGGTCAGACAAATCAGTTGCTGTATTGAACCCTAGTGGAATTAAATGTCCTAACCTACTTCTAATTCCTTGCATTAAAGATGAAGTATCAGGCATTAATTATTAACCTCTTTTCGCAGCATATCAAGTAAATTTTTTAGCTCCATCGCTATCTGTTGGCGTACTTTCACAGAATCAGTATAAAAAATAACTTGATAATCTTCATCATCTTCCTCAGAAAATAGTATTTTTGGATCTAGTATTGATTCTCGATTTTCTTCGGTCAAAAACTCATTCAGTTCATTTTCTATTTCTGAAGAGTCTAATATTATCCTTTCAAAAGCATCAATTAAAAGAAATAGTTTTTCTTTTTCAGAAAAATTTTCTTGTTTTATTCTATGTGTTTTTGTTTTAGATTTTCTAGGGAGTGATTCTTCTACATTAACTATTTTACCCTCACGAATAGTTTCATTAACCTGCTCGACTACCCAAGTTAAGTTATACTCATTCAGTATTTTTTTAAGCTGATAATACAAGTTTTTATATTCATTATTATTCATAAAAAAAAACTATGCAGTGTAAAGTAAACTTTGCAGATGATTCACGGCTTCTTTAAGTTGTTGAACCCCACCAAATCGTTGAGCGATTTCAGCCACATTCCCATATTTATCAAACTCGCGGTTAGCCTTAAATGTGATTGGGATATTAAACTCATCAACTCCTTTGTCTGCATACTTGTCCAAAATAATCTCTAAAATTGCTCTAGCATCTTCCCCATATTGTTCAAAAAAATCAGCCTTACGACGACGCAACCTTTCAGCCCTCTGCTTGCAAGTCAGCACCGGAGCATCAAAGGCAATATGACATAGTAAATCAAAAGGGTCAGCATCGGGAAGATTAGTAACTTGTTTTAACTCATCAAAATCAATATCCCTATCCGCTAACAACTCAATAATCTCTGAACGCTGTTCTGGATCTACCCAGCGTTGCTGTATTTCTATAGTGGAACGATAGAGGATGCGAACTTGTTCTCTGGTGTAGTCAATTAATCGAGACAAGCGCAGTTGATTATCTGGATTTAAATCATAGATTCTTTCTTCAACAATCTCTTCGCTTCCCCCGTCAGCGTAATATTTCCGAGGTAGTATGTCATCATCATCTGGAAGTCCCGGAAATCCAGACCTTTCATCGTCTTCCAAGTCGTCTGCTTCCTCTTGTAACTCTTCTGACTCTAATTCCTCTTCATGTTCAGAGAGTATTTCCCCCTGATCATCTATCTCTGATTCATTAATAAGGGCGGGTTCTCCATCAAAATCTCTATCTTCAAACAACACCGTGCTATTGGTGTAGTCGAGTATATTAAACGACCGTTTACCCCGTTCTTCTCGTACACGGGTTCCCCGCCCAATAATCTGCTTAAAGTCTGTCATTGAACGAATAACACGGGCAAGCACAACATTTTTACAGGTAGGAATATCTACCCCTGTTGTTAGCAACTTAGCAGTAACAGCAATAATGTGAGTTTCATCCAAGACATCTTTAAATTTGTAGAGATGCCCCTTACCAACATCACCAGCATCAGAGGTAATGCGAGTGATATAGTCAGGATTTGTTCTGGTGATATCGCTGTTGAGGTTGCGTAATTCCTTGATCATTGCCTTAACGTGTTCCTCATCCACGCAAAAGACAATAGTTTTGGCATAGCGATCGCCACTTCTCAAAAAATCAGTAATATGCTGTGCGATCGCCTTTGTCCGTGCTTCTCTCACTAACTTCCGCTCAAAGTCTGGAGTGAGATAAACTTCATTGGGAATTGTTCTTCCATAGCGGTCAATCTCTCCAGCGTTAGGTCGCCATCCTTGGCGATCGGAACGGGTAGTAATCCGATAAACTCGATAGGGAGCTAAGAAACCATCATTAATCCCTTGTTTGAGGGAATATGTGTAAAGGGGATTGCCAAAGTAGCGATAGGTATCAACGTTATCATCCCGTAGCGGTGTCGCTGTCAATCCCAACTGATACCCAGGATCAAAATGTTCTAGAATTTGTCGCCAGTTACTTTCATCCCTGGCGCTACCTCGATGACACTCATCAACAATAATCAAGTCAAAATAATCAGGACTGTATTCTCTGTAAAGTCCAAAGCTATATTGTGTATCACCAATAGCTTGATAAATAGCAAAGTAGAGGTCACGTCCTTTTTTCGCTTCCCCCTGAATTTTGTAAATTTTCTCCTCATTAAAGGCAGAAAAATCCTTATTCATCGGGTCATCTACCAGCACATTCCGATCTGCCAAAAACAGAATTCTAGGGGAACGAGATTCTCCAGAAATATTCCACTCCAAACTTGACAGTTTCCAAGCTATTTGGAAAGCAACAGTAGTTTTACCCGTTCCCGTTGCCATTGTTAGCAGTAGGCGCTTTTGACCTTTGAAAATTGCCGCTAGTGCAGCATTAATAGCATTTCGTTGATAGTAGCGCAGTGGTTTATCTGGAATTGGATAAAACGGAGCTAACAGTTTTTCTGCTATGTCGCCTCTAATTTGCTCCTTCGCTTCCCCAGTTAATCGTCGCCAAAGTTCATCAGGACTGGGAAACGATTCCATTACATCAGACTGCTTACCCGTGATGAAATCAAACTCTACAATTCCTTTTCCGTTAGTGGAGTAAGCAAACTTCACCCCTAGAAGATTGGCATAGTCTATTGCCTGTTCCAGTCCCTCGTCAGGAGTTTTGTGCTTCCTTTTCGCCTCTACTACCGCTAAGGGAAATTCTCCGTTATACAGCAGCAAATAATCTGTAAATTTTCGTTCACCACGAGGTTGACGCTTGTTCTTGGGGCGAATTTTGCCATTAGTGAAGTAATACTGCTCAGTATAATCGTGAGGCTCTTTTTCCCACCCTGCATCTCTTAGTTTTGGCTCAACATATTTACGGCAGGTATTAGCTTCATTGCTCATTGCTTGCTATTTTACTAGTTAGTTTTCTAACTTAACACCTAGTAATGTCTACGCACAAAAAAATAATATTACCCTTGTTATTCAAGATGCAAATAATACCTAAGTGATAATCAGCGATCGCACTGCTTTTCTACATACATCGTGGCTCATAATATCTTTAATGCAGTCACGAATCGTGAGTAAGTGTGTTACTCAAATCAAGTAGGGTGATAGACATCAATCGCCCAAGGGCTGAATATAGAATCGATGCGCTCAGTGAAAAGCCCTTGGAGCCAATGGAATACTGTAAAAAATGGGTTAATATGTCCCCCGATGACCGGGGGTACAGAAAAGCCTGCATAGCCGCTCTCGCCGAAGCAACTGGGCTGAGTCCAAGGACTATAGGTAATTGGGGTTCCAACTTCGAGAAGCGCCCCAATTATGCAGCGCATATTTTACGCATGGCTGATATGCTCAACCAAATCAAAAAAATAGTCCTACCCCCTGACTTTCCGCAACAATAATTTACTCGTGAATCGTGACTAAAATACTTGTACTATAGGCAGAGATTTCCTAAGTTGAGGTCAGCAAGCATGAGTTTTGCGTGCAGTAGCTTGATACCTCCACAAATCTCTGTTGCTGTAACCCTTAGTAACTCACGAACGCTCAAGATGCAAACTGGGAGGCAATCCCACCAAAACAAACATCAAATTGATACCCTCTGTCAGTTGCCCCTGGAACCGATGGAGTATTGTCATCGTTGGGTTACTCACGAACCAGGACGTAATTATCGCAAAGCTTGCATTAATGCGATCGCGGAGGTTACAGGTACTAGCCCAAAAACTGTTAAAGATTGGGGGACAGAGTTTCACCGACGACCAAAATACGTTACCCGAATTTTGCGGCAAGCCGACCTGATTAATCAATTCAAACAGCTAGTTGTTAAGGGAATTATTACCTTACCCTCTGACTTTCCTCAAGAATAGGCGAATGTATATAATACTTGTGCCTGCTCTTTTATTGGGTAGAAGTAGCCTTTCTGAAAGCAAGTTAAAGTGTCAGAGGCGATCGCTACTCACTACCAATTGTGTTAAAAACCCCTTGCTCTGATTACAAGGGTAATCTTAGGCTGAGATATAGAAGTACAAATTGTAACAGGCAACAAATGAATTCAATCAGCAAAAATCCTTGCAAAATCGAGGTAATGGATAATTCTATTCTCATTCGTGATTTGCAAATCCCCCTACGTGAAGCTGTAGATTACCTACAACTTCTTCCACAATCAGAAAAAGAAAAAGCTTGCCTAAATGCTTTTGAAGCAGGATTCTTTTGCCTTCAAAGAGTTCAAACCCTTACTGATACAGAATTTGTGAAGCGACAGTTTGAGTCTTTGCTTGTTGATATTTCTAAAACTGTTGGAGTTATACCTGAAACCCTTGAGCAAAGATTAATCAGTCAACTTAGTACAGATGATGGTCAAGTATTTGCTCTAATACAAAACCAAATTAATTTAACCAAAGCAGTTCTCACGGAACAACTAGAAGGAGTGAGAATATTGTTTCAACAGGAGATTGACACCTCGAAAGAGACTTCAACTCTTGGTGGCGTGATGAAAAAGTTGCAGGACTTGTTAAATCCTCAGTATTCTAGCTCGGTACAAGGCGTATTTATAGAGGCGTTAAATAATGTCACAACAGAAAATGGAACTTTAGCTAAAGCCGTTAAGACTGTGGTTGAGGAAGCAGTTAAACCACTAGCTAGCGAAGTAGATCAATTAGCTAAACAAATTCGGGAAAAAGAGGTAATAGAGTCTGTTCTGGAGCAAACTATTGCTAAAGGAGCAACTTACGAAGAAGCTGTGGTTGTAGAATTACAAAATTGGTCAAAGCTTTGTGGTGCAGAGGTTTTTCATATTGGTAATGATAAAGAACCTGGAGATATTCTCATCAGGCTGAGTGCAAACTCAATAGCACTAACAGAAATGTCAATAGTGATTGAAGCGAGAAATCGAGAATCTAAACGATGGGGTCGAGGAAGAATTTCTAAGCAATTAAGCACAGCTATGGAAAAGCGTGGAGCAAATACTGCTATATTTCTGAGTCGCACTCGTGAAGGTTTAGCTCACGAAATTGGTGAATGGGGGCAAGGGATATGTGAACAGGGTTTATGGGTAGCTACTACACATGACCTATTAAATGTCGCTATCCAATTTTTGATTATTCGCCAACAGTTGGCATCTCAACAACTTGCTAACTCTCAACTGGATTATGCAGTGATAGAAGCCCAGCTTCAACGGATTCAGTCATCTTTAGATTATGTCACCAAGATTAATACTCATCTAACTTATGTACAAGAAAATGCGGAGGGAATTCGAGCAAAAGGCAAAGCCATGAGAGGTGAGATTCGGAATAGTATTTCCGAAATTTATGAAGCAGTTCGTCTTCGTCAGATTACAAGCTAGTAGGAAATAATATGAGCGTTATCACTATTCAATCTCCTCTGTTTGGTGATGAAAACAGCCTCCGCCTGTTCTGGGAGCTAATGTCTGAGAAAAACACACCACTGATTAACGAATTATTGGAACAGCTAGACAAGCATCCTAATTTCGAGACTTGGTTACAAAAATGTGAAGTGCCTAAAGACACTATCGAGAAAATATGCGACTCTCTCAAAAAACAAGAGAGCTTTGCTGACCAGCCAGGTCGTTTTTACACATCAGCAGTTACTCTAGTCAAGGAAATTTATAAGTCTTGGTTCGCCTTACAAAAGCGACGACAGCGCCAAATAGAAGGAAAAGAGCGTTGGCTAAAGATGCTCAAGAGTGATATGGAATTACAGCAAGAAAGTCAATGTAGCTTGGATATTATTCGGGTCAAAGCTACTGAAATTTTGACTTCATTTGTCGCTAAGTTCACTCAAGATAAAAATAAGCAATCTAAAATAAAAAAAGGTAATAAGACTAAAAAAAATAAAAAGGACTCTTCAAACACTACGCTTTTCGGGGGGTTATTTGATATTTATGATAAAACAGAAGACTGTTTATCTCGGTGCGCCCTTGCCTATTTGCTCAAAAATAACTGTCAGGTTAGTGAGGTTGATGAAGATCCAGATCAATATGCTAAGGGTAGGCGTAAAAAAGAAATAGAAATTGAACGGTTAAAAAATCAAATCAAAAGTCGGAAACCCAAAGGACGAGATTTAACAGGAGAAAAGTGGCTAAAAACTTTGTCAGAGGTGGTTAATAAAGTCCCTCTAAATGAAGATGAAGCTAAATATTGGCAAGCTACCCTCCTGAGAGGAAATAGCTATATGCCATATCCTGTTGATTATGAAACCAATACAGACCTAACTTGGTTGACAAACGATAAAAATCGTATCTTTGTCAAATTTAATGGGTTGAATAAACTAATGAATGAACCCAAATTTGAGGTTTATTGCGATTCTCGTCAGCTTCATTATTTTCAACGCTTCTGTCAAGACTGGCAAATTTGGCATGATGACGATGAAACATATTCTTCTGGGCTATTTATTCTACGTTCTGCACGTCTGCTTTGGCAGGAAAGAAAAGGTAAAGGTAAGCCGTGGACGGTTCACCGCTTGATTCTTCAATGTTCTATAGAAACACGTTTGTGGACACAAGAGGAAACAGAATTAGTTGGCTCTGAGAAAATCAATCAGGCTGAAAAAACTATCAGCAAAATGGAACAAAAAGGTAGTTTAAAGAAGAACCAGGTAACTCGTCTAAAAAAAGAGTTAACTACGAGGCGGAAACTAAACAACCCCTTCCCTGGTCGTCCCAGTAAACCTCTGTATCAAGGAAAATCTAATATTCTGGTTGGTGTAAGCTTGGGTCTAGATAAACCAGCAACAGTTGCTGTGGTAGATGCTGCCAACAATAAAGTTTTGACTTATCGCAGCGTTAAACAACTACTCGGTGACAACTATAATCTTCTCAACCGCCAAAGACAGCAACAGCAACGCCTTTCACACGAACGCCACAAAGCTCAGAAACAAAACGTGCCAAATTCATCTGGTGAATCAGAGTTAGGACAATATGTTGATAGATTACTGGCAGATGCGATTGTTGCGATCGCAAAAACTTACTCTGCTGGCAGCATTGTTCTACCCAAACTCCGCGATATGCGAGAAATCATTCAAAGCGAAGTTCAAGCAAAAGCAGAGAAAAAAATTCCAAGTTACAAGGAAGGTCAACAAAACTATGCCAAAGATTATCGTGTCAGCGTCCACTGTTGGAGCTACGGTCGATTAATCGAGAGCATTCAAACCCAAGCTGCAAAAAGTGGAATATATATCGAAAGGGGTCTACAGCAGATTAGTAACACCCAACAGGAACAAGCAAAAGAATTAGCTTTGTTTGCTTATCAAGAGCGCCAAGTTGAGGTGCTTTAGTTAAAACACTGAACCTTGAAAATATAATATAAGAATAATAGCGCCGCAGTTCATGTTCTTTAGAGCCAATGTACTGTGAAAAATCTGGGTTAGTTTGACGGTTGTCAGACCGTTTTGCTTTCTGACCCTGGTAGCTGCCCGCTTCTGATGCTGCTGTCGCAAGACAGGATAGGTGCGCTCCCTGCAATAAGAAGTAAGGCTTATTAAGCCCTAACCGTTCTAGTAACGGTGCGGATTACCGCAGTGGTGGCTACTGAATCACCCCCTTCGTCGGGGGAACCCTCTCAAATATTTTTTTGGCGTGTCGAAGCGGGGGCAAAATCCCTGGAGTCCTGCCAAAATCTTAAAACCCTTGTAATGTCTTAACTTCAGAAACTAGTATGTCAGTTGATTTAGTTTTTTGATGTGAAACAAAGGAAGCTTTTTCAGAGATATGCCAAATTTGTCTCTGGAGAGCTTTATTTGCAAAGGGTCTAGGCGGCGGGGTTTCAACAACCATCCCGGCTAGGGGTGGGTTGAAAGCTTAAAGGTAGTTGTCTGCACCATACGAAGTGCAGTTTCAACAACCATCCCGGCTAGGGGTGGGTTGAAAGGGAAGTGTTGAGCAAGCCTTCCTGGGCTATTTGTGGTTTCAACAACCATCCCGGCTAGGGGTGGGTTGAAAGCTTCTACTCCCCTTTCATTTTTATGACCAACAAAAAGTTTCAACAACCATCCCGGCTAGGGGCGGGTTACAAGTAGTCTTGAATCATCATCTTAATTGCAAGTTTTTTGGGAGGGTTGAAAGGCGCACTTCGTTCGGGATTATCCTGAATGTTTGCACATATATAGGAATTGGGATGAGGTTATAACTGAGCCTCCTATTTTATTCAAATAGAACTTATGCAAAAAAACAGCGAAAGCCTTGATTTTCCGTAAGGGCAATTCATGTTGTCCCTCCATTCTGTACTTAATGCGTAAGTCCTATCAAAGAAAGTCAGCTACATTAAGTATATAGATAAGTAGAGTGACAAATAATTTGTCGCTTCCTCTATTTGACAAATAAAATGTCGCCACGGTCAAATAATTTGTCGCTCTACAACAAAAATCGGGATGACTGGATTCGAACCAGCGGCCCCTTCGTCCCGAACGAAGTGCGCTACCAAGCTGCGCCACATCCCGCCACAAAAATGGCATTGTAAATCAAGAATATCACAACCTGGGCGAAATTACAGAATTACATCTATATAATATATGATGATCGCTTCACTCAAGGCTTTGCTTGCTACGATTAAATTTGTATAACTCTAGTGGTAAAAGCGGATTGTGACTGTAAAACCAGACTGGTTGCGGGTAAAAGCACCTGGGCGTGAGCGCATTGGTAACGTTAAAGATATTTTGCGGGATTTAGCCCTCAATACAGTTTGTGAGGAAGCATCCTGTCCAAATATTGGTGAATGCTTCAATGCCGGTACTGCCACGTTTTTGATTATGGGCCCGGCTTGTACACGCGCTTGTCCCTACTGCGATATTGATTTTGAGAAAAAACCCAAACCACTAGACCCCACGGAACCTGCGCGACTAGCAGAAGCTGTTCGCCGCATGAAACTTAACCATGTTGTGATCACTTCTGTAAACCGAGATGATCTGACAGATGGTGGCGCGTCTCAGTTTATAGCCTGTATTAATGCGATTCGCTCTGTTTCACCCAACACTACAATTGAGGTACTAATTCCTGACTTGTGCGGTAATTGGAATGCTCTAGAATTAATTCTACAAGCTGCGCCAGAGGTATTAAACCACAATACGGAAACTGTTCCACGCCTGTATCGCCGGGTGCGTCCCCAAGGAAACTACGATCGCACATTAGAATTATTGCAGCGGACTCGTCAAGTTTCTCCTAGCACATACACCAAATCCGGTATCATGGTGGGACTCGGTGAAACTGATGTAGAAATTCGCCAGGTCATGCAAGACTTGCGAGCCGTAGATTGCGACATTTTGACAATTGGGCAATACCTCCAACCCAGTCAAAAACACTTGCAAGTAAATGAATTCATCAACCCAGAACAATTTGCTGCTTGGAAGACATTCGGTGAAGAAATAGGATTTTTACAAGTTGTGTCTTCACCTTTGACAAGAAGCTCATATCATGCTGAACAAGTCAGGGAATTAATGGAACGTTATCCCCGCAGCCAATTTTAGATTTGTGAGTTAGGAGGATCGGATGATTGGATGATGGGGAGACTGTTGATTAATGAATAATCCAAAATCTGTAGCAATTCTGGGTGCGGGTGCTTGGGGTGCATCTCTAGCAAATCTCGCCGCAGCCAATGGTCATCAGGTGCGCGTGTGGTCGCGTCAAGCTTCCCAAACTCTAGAAGCAGTTTTAAAAGATGTCCAAATAGTCGTATCTGCTATATCAATGATTGGTGTGAGAGATGTTGCTTCCCAAGTCCAGTCTTTCCCCCTTTCTCCAGAGACGATTTTTGTAACGGCGACAAAAGGCTTAGACCCGCAAACCACTTGCACGCCGTCGCAAATTTGGCAAACAGTATTCCCTAAACATGCAGTGGTTGTTTTGTCTGGGCCTAATTTATCTAAAGAAATTCAACTAGAATTACCAGCAGCAACAGTGGTAGCCAGTAATATTCCCACGGCTGCGGAAGTAGTGCAGTTAGTATTTTCTTCTGGGCGTTTTCGGGTATATACCAATCCTGACCCCTTGGGGGTGGAATTGGGGGGAACGCTGAAAAATGTCATTGCGATCGCAGCTGGTGTGTGCGATGGTTTACAACTGGGAACCAATGCCAAAGCTGCTTTAGTCACCCGTGGGCTTACAGAAATGGTTCGCGTTGGCAACAACTGGGGTGCGAAGACGGAAACATTTTATGGTTTATCGGGTCTAGGAGATTTATTAGCAACCTGCAATAGTCCCTTAAGTCGCAATTACCAAGTCGGCTACCAGCTAGCTGGTGGTAAGTCACTTACAGAAACTCTCGCAAATTTGCAAGGAACCGCTGAAGGAGTGAACACTTGTCGGGTTTTAATGCAACGAGCTAAGCAACAAAACATTCCTGTTCCAATTACTGAGCAAGTTTATCACTTACTTCAGGGTGAAGTTACACCCCGACAAGCGCTTGATGAACTGATGCTGCGAGATATCAAGCCAGAGTACAACTACTAGCGCCGCAAGGCGGAAGTCAAAAGGGTGGGGTAAGGGGAAAGGGCAATGGGGAAAGGTGTTTTATCCCTTCTTCTTTAACCTTTACCCAATCCTCACCCAGCATTTTTGGGTTGGCAGACTACTACTAGTCTGTCCCATTAGTTTTGCTAGGTTTGTAGTGAGCGATTTATCGCTCAAATCAAGGACTAAAGTCCTTACTACGAACTTTTATAACCCTTCAGAATTAATGAGACAGACTACTCGTAGTCTGTAAAGTTGAAATTGACGAGTTAATACTGTTACGGAAGAGGACGCATCAGTTACTGTTTGCGTCACTCAATCTCCGTATAGATAGAATTTTTGCAGTTAAGACTAATCACTTTCCTAATATCTATTAGTTCTACTTATACGTAAATAATCCTGAGAAAAAATTGGTAAATCGTCAGGATATTACTTTTGTAACCATGTAAAGGTGACTATGCCAATTATAAAGATGACATTCACTGAAGGATGTTTATACTGTGTTACAAAAGTTACTACTTAAAACCATCTAGGTTGAAATGTTAACTAAGTAGTTTAAATATTTAAAGCCCAGCTGCGGATTTGAATAGCTATTGGTTCAATCAAAAGTTTAGCAGCCGACTAAGTTCAGTAATGCTGTATCTAATGAAACCCTTACAGTTAATTTCTAAAAAAAATTGTAATGGAACCTTCAACTATGTTAGTTCATCGTAAATCACGGGAACAATAGCAACAGTTGAATAGCTGACCGTAATCTAAGCTGACCGAAATCTATTGTTACCTGGAGCCATTGAGACGATCTTTATGCCAGCAACATCTTTTTATGCAGATGCCCCCTACAATACCAAAAAGTCCCGCCAGGCTTTGGACTCGGATCTCACGGTTGACGACAGTGAGTTATCGGTAGATGATTTACAGGAGCTAGAAATTGCTTCTGTTGACAATGCTAACTTTGCTGCTAACACTAACCGTCGGAGTACAGACCTAGTACGTCTATATCTTCAAGAAATTGGTCGGGTTCGCTTGTTAGGGCGAGATGAAGAGGTTTCAGAAGCTCAAAAAGTCCAGCGTTACTTGCGGATGCGGATAGTGCTTGCTAAGGCCGCCAAAGAAGGGGATGAAGTGATTACGCCCTATCTTCGGTTAATTGAAGTTCAAGAACGTCTTACTTCCGAACTAGGACATCGGCCGTCTTTGGAAAGATGGGCTGCTACTGCTGATATAGTTTTATCCGATCTTAGGCCAACTTTGGCAGATGGCAAACGTCGCTGGGCTGAAATCGCCAAGTTGACTGTAGAAGAGTTGGAGCAAGTTCAGTCCCAAGGACTCCAAGCCAAAGAACACATGATTAAGGCAAATCTTCGCCTAGTTGTGTCTGTTGCTAAGAAGTATCAAAATCGTGGTTTAGAATTGTTGGATTTAGTCCAAGAAGGCACATTAGGTTTGGAGCGGGCTGTAGAAAAATTTGACCCAACTAAGGGTTATCGCTTCAGTACATATGCTTACTGGTGGATTCGTCAGGGAATTACACGGGCGATCGCTACTTCTAGTCGCACGATCCGCCTCCCTGTCCATATTACCGAAAAGTTAAACAAAATCAAAAAGGCTCAACGCAAAATTGCTCAAGAAAAAGGTCGCACCCCGACTCTAGAGGATTTAGCAACTGAGTTAGAGATGACACCGACTCAAGTACGAGAAGTTTTGTTGCGGGTTCCTCGCTCTGTTTCTTTGGAAACCAAAGTAGGCAAGGATAAAGACACTGAGTTAGGCGAATTACTCGAAACTGACTGTGTAACCCCAGAAGAGATGTTAATGCGAGAATCTTTACAAAGAGATTTGCATCATCTTCTGTCAGATTTGACGAGCCGGGAGCGCGATGTTATTTTGATGCGCTTTGGTTTGGCAGATGGTCATCCTTATTCTTTAGCAGAAATTGGCCGCGCTCTGGATTTATCACGGGAACGAGTCCGACAAATTGAATCCAAGGCTTTGCAAAAGCTACGTCAACCCAAGCGCCGCAACCTCATCCGTGACTATTTAGAGTCTCTAAGTTAGTCAATGCTCAAGAGTCATTTGTCATTAGTCATTTGTCATTAGAAAACTACACTTGACAAATGACTACGGACAAAGGGCTGATTTGATCCCAGATTAAAAGCCTTTTAAAGGCTTGTAGCAAATTATTTGCATTTAGTTGTACAAGAGCTTCCCCAGACCTTTGCTCAAATATCTTGAAGATGGGGATCAATTTGGCAATTCAAAATTAACTTATTCAAAATTCAAAGTCAAGGGATGCAATCGTTACAAGTATCTTAACTATTAGCTGTATGTAAATTAAATGCACTACAGCTAATTATTTGAATTTTGATCAAGATTTGATGAATTGTTCTTAAATATTTAACATAGATTCTCAATAGGCAATGATTGTTGCAAATTGCTCCCAAGATTTGTTATATTCTCAATTAACGAGCTTTGTTGAGAAATATTAGTATGACTGTCTACACAACTACTTCACTCAAGGCAGAACTGAACGAACGAGGCTGGCGATTAACTCCCCAGCGCGAAACAATTTTACACATTTTTCAAGAACTTCCGCAAGGTGAACATCTGAGTGCGGAGGATCTTTATCATCGGCTAGAAACTGATGGTGAAGGGATCAGTCTGTCAACTATTTATCGGACTTTGAAGTTGATGGCAAGGATGGGAATTTTACGGGAACTAGAACTGGGTGAGGGACATAAGCATTATGAGATCAACCAGCCCTATCCTCATCATCACCATCACTTAATTTGTGTTAGATGCAACTCAACTATTGAGTTTAAAAACGACTCAATTTTAAAAATTGGCTCGAAAACCGCTCAAAAAGAAGGTTTTCACCTGCTTGACTGTCAAATGACCATCCATGCAGTGTGTCCCAAGTGCCAACGGGCATTAATGCCGCTTTAGCACTGGGGTAGATAAAAAACAAAACTACTCAAATTAACCAATTAAATGGAATTTTGAGCAGTTCGTAATTTGCTGTTACTGGAGGCAAGCAACCAGTTGGTAAGTGATACTAACAACACCAAAGCGGATGTTAAAAGCGTCCGCTCTTAAGATCCTTAAGACTGATGCCGTAGAATTCTTGGGCTTGTTTAATAGCTTTTTTGGTGTCAGTTGCCATCACACCGTTCAGCCTGCCTTTATAAAAACCCCGCTCTCGTAGTCGCCTTTGGATTTCTAAGGTATTAAATTCGCTTTTAGGGGGAGTATTGATTGAGCTATGTAACTTAGCTCGCGTAGTTGGGCCAGCAACGCCACTTGCTGCCAAATAATTAGCTGCCTGGAATCTCTTTACAGCATCGGCAGTGTAGGGGCCAAAGTAGCCATTTGGCTCTCCCTCTAAATATCCTGCCTGGATCAATTGTTCTTGAAGTACTCTAACTGGCTCACCGCGATCGCCTATACGGAATTTATCTCGATTGACTACCTTTCTGGGAGCATCTTCTCCACTACCGATGCCAACTCCTGGCAATTTACCTAATGTTGCTGGGCCAACAATGCCATCAACGCTTAATTTATAAGCATCTTGGAACCGCTTGACAGCTTCTTCGGTAATTGGGCCAAATACCCCTGTGGCGTTCCCGTAATAAAAGCCTGCGACTCTTAACCGTTCTTGTAAAGCCCTGACATTTTCACCTTCATCCCCCTTAGCAAGGTAGTTGGGATTGCGGCGCTTGTTGGTGGCTGACGTAGCTGAACTAGTAGTACTGGGCTTTTTGGCTTGTGTACTTACAGCAGTGGCTTTTTTAGCTTGTGCAGCCGTAGTACTGGGCTTTTTAGCTTGCCAGCTTTCTAATTTTTGCAGGGTACTTCCTCCAACAATGCCGTCCACTGGTAAACCAGCGGCCTTTTGGAAGCGCCGCACAGCTGCTTCTGTGGATACGTCATATACTTGGGTGACTGGAGCTTCATGAAAACCTGCTGTTTTCAACTTTTGTTGTAGATTTCTGACAGAAGGGCCTTGATCGCCTTTTTGCAATGCCATGACGCTGGTAAATGCGCCAAGAATGGACAAAGACAGAGCAAGGGGCAACATATACTTCCAAGCCCTACCAGAAAGCCGTTTCCAGTCTGGTGCAGCTGCTTTGTTAAACAAAGAACTGAGGGAGACCAATTCACTGGGTGTGCTATCTTCGTAGGCGAAAGCTAGGTGCAAATACGCAAGATTCTCCATGTTTATTTCCTACACCATTGATTTTTCTTCGATAACTGCTTCAGCTTGATGTACTAGGTTCCTCAAAGCTTCTAATGTTTCTATATTTACATCCTCCCACAAATTGCGCTTGTGTGCTTCTAATAATCTTTCAGCAATATCACGCAGTGCGTAAGGGTTCTTTTCCTGAATAAATTCTGACACAACTGGATCGATTAAGTAAGCCTCTACTATGCCTTGATACATATAATCTTCGACACATTTAGCTGTTGCATCGTAGGCGAATAAAAAATCTACTGTCGCTGCCATTTCAAAAGCACCTTTGTATCCGTGGCGCATAACTCCTGCAATCCACTTAGGATTAACTACGCGAGAACGATACACCCGTGCAATTTCTTCTTTGAGTTGGCGAACGCGTGGTTGGGCGGGTATAGAATTATCACCAAAATAGGTTTGGGGATTTTTTCCCTGTAGAGAACGCACCGCTGCGGTTAAGCCACCCTGAAATTGGTAATAATCATCGGAATCAAGTAAGTCGTGTTCGCGGTTATCTTGATTATGTAGGACAACTTGCATTTGCGCCAAGCGTTGCTTGAAGGATTGGGGATTGGGGATTGGGGATTGGGGATTGGGGATTGGCGACTGGGGATTGGAAATTTTATCCTCCCCTGCTCCCCCTGCTCCCTGCTCCCCTGCTTCTGCTCCCGAAGAATAGGCGTAAGAACTCCAGTTAATGTAGGCGCGGGCTAAATCTTCGTCATCTGTCCAGTTTTGCGATTCGATTAAACCTTGGAGTCCAGCGCCGTAAGCACCTGGGCGAGAACCGAAGATGCGATAGCGCGATCGCACCACGGCTTCTTCTACACTTAACCCTTGGCTTGTCCACAAATTAGTCTCTTGAAGAACTGTATCCGCTAGAGGATTTTGTTCTGGCGGTTCATCTAAATCTGCTACTGCTGATACTGCTTGAGCGAATAAGTCAATTAAGTTGGGAAAAGCATCCCGGAAAAATCCCGAAATTCGCAAGGTGACATCTACACGGGGACGCCCCAAAATCGCCAAGGGCAAAATTTCAAAATCCACTACTCGCCGCGCTGCACCATCCCACACAGGTTGAACTCCGAGTAAAGCCAAGGCTTCGGCTATATCATCACCGCCAGTTCTCATGGTGGCTGTTCCCCACAAGGATAAACCTAGTGTTTTGGGATACTCACCATGCTCTTGCGTGTAATATTCAACGAGAGTTTCAGCTGCTTTTCTACCGATATCCCAGGCTGTCTCTGTGGGAATGGCGCGAATATCGACAGAATAAAAGTTTCTCCCTGTTGGTAGAACTTCTGGGCGGCCGCGTGTGGGTGCGCCAGATGGAGCGCTGGGGACGTAACCGCCATCGAGTCCGTGTAATAAGTGGGTGATTTCTTGGTGGGTTTGTTGTAAAGCTGGGAGCAGGCGATCGCGTATCCAGTTAAGGACAATGGGGAGTGGGGAGTGGGGAGTTGGGAGTTGGGAGTTAGGAGTTAGGAGTTCTGAATTCTGAATTCTGAATTCTGAGTCCTGATTTATTAGTTGTTCTACTAGAAGGGCGGCGTGTTCTTCTAGGACTTCGACGATATCACCGAGGGTACGGCATTCTGTGCCATTGACTATTGAGTATTCACCACTAGGCATTGACAAATCGGCTGTGAGGGGATCGAAATCTAGTCCCCAATCTTGAGCGATCGCACGGGTAATGCCTGAAGAATGGCGATTGGGGATACGAGCGATCGCTACTATTAAATCTCGTAGCTGCCTTCCTTGGGGACATTGCCCAAAAATGTGCAACCCATTGCGGATTTGGGCTTCTTTCAATTCACAAAGATAGCCACCGATAGAATTCAAAACCAGAGATTCCGAATTAAAAATTTCTGTTTCATTTTGGATTCCTAAATCTAGATGGAGATTTTCTTTGATCACCAGTTCGTGGATGCGATCGCGAAGCACTGGTAAACGTGAAGGGTCTAAACTGTCTGCTTCATAATACTCATCAATTAAATTTTCTAACTGTTGCAAAGAACCGTAGAGTTCCGCACGAGTCATTGGCGGCGTGAGGTGATCTATAATCACCGCTTGAGCGCGACGTTTGGCTTGGGAACCTTCACCAGGATCGTTGACAATAAACGGGTACAGGTGGGGAAGTGCGCCGAAAGCCACTTCTGGATAACAATTGCTGGATAAAGCCAAACTTTTACCCGGTAGCCATTCTAGATTTCCATGTTTTCCCACATGAACTACAGCATCAGCACCAAAACATTCTCTTACCCAATAGTAGAAAGCTAAATAAGCATGAGTTGGTTCTAAATCCGGCGCATGGTAATTCAAACTGGGGTCATTATCATAACCTCTTGCTGGCTGAATTCCCACAAAGATGTTGCCGAATTGAATTCCGGGAACGGGGATAGAGGCAGAGGGGCAGGGGGGCAGGGGGGCAGGGGGGAATAATTCTTGATTGCTCACCTGTTCTCCCACTCCCCACTCCCCACTCCCCACTCCCCACCTTTCACTAATACCTTGCTGAACTGCTGGCGGTAATGAAGCGAAATATTCTTGATATTCTTCCCAAGATACACTTTGGTGTACCGGAAGCGATTCTCGACCTTCCGGATCATTGGTTACGCCATCTGTCAACCGCTGAATCAACTCGTCTCCTTGAACAGGTGGATTTTCTACTTCATACCCAGCCAGATGTAAAGCCTGAAGGATTTCTACACAACTAGCTGGAGTGTCCAGTCCCACACCATTCGCAAGCCGTCCATTCCGGTTGGGGTAGTTTGCCAGAATTAGGGCAATTCGCCGTTCTTGGGGTGGTTTAGAACGTAGACGCGCCCAATTTGCTGCTAGTTTAGCAACGAACTCAATGCGATCGCTCACTGGTTCATAAATTACCACATCTGTCTCTAAATGGGGATTACGAGTTTGTACTGCTTTAAAAGACACAGCACGAGTAATAATCCGCCCATCTACTTCTGGTAGTGCCACATTCATCCCAATATCGCGGGGAGAAAGCCCTTGAAACTGTGACTCCCACTGCTCAATTGATCCGCCACTCAGGATCACCTGCAACACAGGCACATCTAATTTTTCCCATAGTTCAGTTTGGGGTGTTTCGCTTTCCAAGCGTGCTAGAGAAAAACTAGTGGTATTTAGCAGCACAGCTATTGATTCAGCCTCTTTAGGTTGAAAAAATTCATTCAACTCAACCTGAACATCGGGTTCACGCAATGAGGAAACAAACACTGGCACAGGCTGTAAATTTTTCTGTACTAAAGCTTCGCATAAAGCATCAATTACTTTAGTATTTCCCGCTAAATAATGAGCGCGGTAGAAAAGGATGCCGACTTTGGGCATGGGGCATTGGGCATTGGGCATTGGGCATTGGAAGCCTTGAGGTTCTGAGGTGGATGAGCGGAGTTCTGAAGTGGATGAATCCAGTTCCGAGGTGGATGAGCGGAGTTCTGAAGTGGATGAATCCAGTTCCGAGGTGGATGAACGGAGTTCTGAAGTGGATGAATCCAGTTCTGAGGTGGATGAATGGAGTTCTGAGGTGAATGAACGGAGTTCCAAGGTGGATGAATCCAGTTCTAACTCTCCCCAGCTCCCCTGCTCCCCTGCCTCCCCAGCCTCCCCTGCTCCCACTCCCCACACCCCACAACCCACACCCCCATAAAAAAAAACCCCACCCCCAACAGGAACGGGTGGCGCAGGATTTTATGCAGTTGACCAGCAACAATACGAGATAAATTTTATAGC
>JBBSOX010000058.1:0-39752 GCA_038259325.1 Chroococcales cyanobacterium
GAAGCATTGCAACTAGCTGGATTTTCCCATTTTCTGGCAGAAAACGGTTTTGCTGAACAGGCTCTATCGTTGATCACTGAACGACGGCTTACTTCAAAGCCAAGTACCACAGGGAAAGATGTCAAATGGGTTCTATATAATGATAAAGTAACTGCCCAACGATAACGCACTCGTAACAATTTTGGTAACAGACTTTTATGGCGATGACACTCTCAAGTGTAAGGTGCGATCAGATTACAGGCTGCTAGCTCAAACTATATTGACATTGACTCGTTTTAATTTTATCTTTTAGTTCACCTTAGAGCAAAGCACCACCACAACTAGAACCAGATCCAGCAGTACAACCATAGCAATAAGCAGCAGTTTGTATCTCACTAATTAAGTCTAAACTGTCAGCTTCTAAAAGTTTGCTCACTGTCAAAGTTTCACCATTGCGATTTTTCGCAGGTAAATTCATCATTTGGTTAAAGTCGCAATCATATATATTGCCCAGATAGTCAATTGAGAGTTCATCGCGGCACATTAAATGTTCAATTGTGCTGGGATTAAAATGCGACTCTAAAAACTGCAAATAACTGGTGTATAGTTTTCTCCGTTCTAAATGCATTTTGGTTCTACCAACTGGTAGGTTGGTAATGGTGAAGAGGTTGCTAAATACAATATTAAAATGTTCTTGCAAGAACATTTTGTAATCTCGTTCTAGGTTTATCTGTTCGGGAGCTAAAGAAAATTTTTCATCCGTGGGTAACTGGGGATTAAATACCAAGTCTAAAATTAAATTTGGCTCTTTACCATAGCCAAGTTGGTTAAGCCACTGCAAAGCTTTGACTGAACTATCAAAAACACCAGCACCGCGCATTTTATCAACATTATCTGCTAAGTAGCAGGGTAGGGAAGCCACAACTCTTATTTGATGTTGAGCAAAGTATTCTGGTAAATCAGCAAATCCATCTTCAAAATAAATGGTCAAATTAGATCGGACAATCACCTGCTTACCAGTTGCTCTTGCTGCTTCAACCAATGGCTTAAATCCATAATTCATTTCTGGTGCGCCACCAGTCAAATCTACTATTTTAATTTCGGGAAATTTATGGATTAGCGAAATCAATTGTTCGCAAACTTCAGGAGAAAGTTCTTCTGTACGTTTTGGCCCAGCTTCGACATGGCAGTGTGTACAGGCAAGGTTACAACGCTTACCTAGATTAATTTGTAAAACAGTGATTCCCTTTTTTGTCAAAGGAGAATTGAGTTTCTTTTTAAATGGTGTGACTGTTGAATCTAGCGTAACTCTTGATTGAGTTTGCATTAGTTACTACTCCTAAATCAGAAATATATTTATTTTTTAACCTTGCAATAATCTGTAGGTTATTCCACTAATAATTGCAGCAGTAGGTAAAGTTAAAATCCATGATAATAATATCTGATAAAAAACACGCACATTGGCTTTTTTGCCAGTCAATCCAACTCCAAAAATAGAACCAACTGAAACGTGAGTTGTGGAAACTGGAAGCCCAAACCAACTAGCTGCAATGACTAGAACTCCAGTTACTATATTTGCTGATAAGCCTTGAGTATGATTCATTGAGGTAATCTTTTCACTCATAGTTACTGCAACTTTTTGAGAGTTGAGTAAACCGCCGAGTGCCATTGCGATCGCAATCGTGATCATTCCTCCCTGAACCGAAAAATACTCAATAACTAGAATGAGTGAGAAAATCTTAGGAGTATCATTTAATCCTCTAGCAAAACTGACAATTCCAGCGCTGAGAAAATGGCAACTATCAATCATTTTCTGATTGACTGATACATTCCATTTTGAAATAATATAGCCAGATAAGCTATAAATTCCTGCTCCCAAAGGAATAGCAATGATTGGACTGAGTAATAAAGGCAAAATAAAGGAAGTTCCCAAAGCTGCAAAATTAACTTTGAGTCCGATCGCAACTAATCCAGCCCCAACCAGCGCACCTGTTAAACTGTGAGTTGTGGAAATGGGAAACCCCATGAAGCTGGCTATGAGTACAGTAAAACCAGCAGCGATCGCAACTGCCAGATGAAACTCTGGGGCATTAGCGATCGCATCAGGTACTAGTCCTTTTCCAGAGAAGTTTTTAATTAGTGTACTCGCCAAAAAAGTCGCAGCTACTGCGCCAGCCAAAGTAGTAAAAGTTGCCCACAAAATTGCAGTTTGATAGCTACTGGTTCGGCTACCAAACAACGTTGCTACCCCTTTAAAGTTGTCATTCGCACCATTGGAATATGCTAAAAAAAGCGTGGCAATAAATAGACTAATTAACAACATTTTGGGGTTTATAAAGAAGAAATAAGAATCCAGAATCCAGAACAATACGCTTGGGTTAAGCGCTACTGGTACAAAATTTTGGGTTTTCGAGACGCGATAAATCCCCGTTTCTACAAGTGTTTTGGTCTTATCTGAACTGTATTGGAATCCAGAATGCAATTACTGAAATATTAAAATTGTGCATTCATTCCCCAGCGATGCACTGAGCGTGTCGTAAAGCCTGTGGCATAGCTACGCTTAGGGCGCAGCCTCTGTCTACGACACGCTGCGCGAACGTAGAGAAGTGTCGTACAGAATTATTTATTCTGAATTTTGACTCCTGACACCTGAATTCTTTCTCAAGAATTTAACAGCAACCACCACCGCTATAGTGCCAAGTTGAATTTGTAATAATTATTTCTGCTGGCTTGATAACCGCAAGTTTAGCAGCAGTTTTATCACACACGGCTGCGGGAATCCCTCTCTGGAGTAGATGGCCTGCTGAGTCATCGAAGAAGGGTTCCGAGCCAGCATAAACCGCTGTTTTTCCAGTAAAGATACAAGCGCCATCTTCTGGAATAGCAACTTTAAAGGAGACGGAATCCAGACTTTCTAAAAGTAGATGTTCTTCTAAACTATAAGTCTGGGAATCTAGTAGACGGTAAGGACGACGGGCGCGAATTTCAACTTGACCAAAGCCAGCATTTGTAATCCGTTCAGTATACTCTTGATATGTGAGTGCGCCTGATAAACACATGGCTCTCAGTCGTTCATCTTGTTGAAGATGTGCTGGAATTTGACTAGTGGCAATTGGATCGCTCATCTGCAACCGTCCGCCTGGTTTTAATACCCGATAGGCTTCTTTTAAAGCACGGGTTAAATCTTCCGGTTCAAAAATGTTGAAAAGGCAGTTTTGCGCCACGATATCGACAGTGGCATCAGCAACGGGTAGGTTAAAAGCATCGCCTTCGCGGATTTCTACAAAACTGGTGTCAAACCACGGGTTTTCTTGAGCAGCAATTTCCAGATTGCGTGCGGCTGCTTCCCACATGGCCCCAACCGGTTCAACGGCAATTACAGCGCCTGCATAACGGGAAAAATAAGCAAATTGCAACGCTTCTAAGCCGCCGCCAACACCCACATACAGCACAGTAGGCTGGTTTCCTAGTTCAGTGGGGTGAACGGTGGTGCCACAACCATAGTTCATTTCCTGCATTGGCAAAGGAATTTTCAACCCTGGTAGTTGCAGGGGTGTACTTTGCACACAACAAAGTCCAACTTGCGGGGTTTGGGCAACTTCGCGGTAGAATTGCGCTGCTGTTTCTAGATAGGTCATGCAGTTTTAGAAGATTTTAGATGATGATAGCTTTGTGCATCCTAATATAATTAACCCTGAGTTGGATGAGTTTTTACTCAGATTGCCAAAAACCCCAAATCTTTCTAATTTAGAAAACTTTGGAGTTTTACCTTTATTTAACGCTGGAAAGGGAACAAGAAGCTAGGGGGAGATTAGGGAGATGAGGAAGCAGGAGAAGAAGCAAGGGAGCAGGGAGCAAGGGAGAAGAGCTTTCCCCTCTGCACCCTGCCCCAATGCCCAATGCCCAATGCCCAATGCCCCATGCCCCATCCCCAATTCAATCATGCAATGTGTAACCGACACCACTCACAGTTTGAATGAGGCATTTTTCGTTATTGGCTTCAAGTTTCAGACGTAGGTAGCGCATCTGAAGTTCGATGATATTAGCATCGCCCATAAAGCCGTAACCCCAAACTTCTTGTAAAATGCGATCGCAGGTAATTACCTGTCGTGGATGGGCCAGTAAATATTCTAGTAAGTCAAATTCCTTGGCAGTTAACTCAATTAACCGCTGATCTCGGTACACTTGGCGCGTGCGACGATTTAAACTCAGTCCTTCAAATTCTAAAACATCTGCGCCGTCTACTTGGCGGCTTCTTCGCAGGTGCGCGCCAACTCTGGCTAATAATTCATCAACGCTGAAGGGTTTAACGAGGTAATCATCAGCACCAGCGTCTAAGCCTGCAATGCGATCGCTCACTTCATCTTTGACGGTTAATAAGATTATTGGTACTTTATCACCAAGACTTCGCAGGTGGCGACAAATTTCCAACCCCGATAAACCTGGCAACATCCAGTCTAAAATTACTAAATCTAGATGTAGCTTACGCGCTGCGGTAAGCGCAGTTAATCCATCGTAGGCAATACTGACTTGATAGCCTTCATAATTCAATTCCAATTCGACAAATCGTGCCAGTTTGACTTCATCTTCAACCAGTAAGATGTGCGTCATGATAATGTTAATGATTTCAGCAGGATACGGTAAGCAAATATACGGTATGGAAACACTTTAGCGAGGTGTCAGCTACTAAAATAGCCAAACATCTAAATTAGGTGTACGTTAGCTTAGTATAAACCTGAGTAAGTAACAACCGTAAATCTGCAATTAGCGATCGCTCCTTGATCAAATAACAAGTCAACTGGCTATTAGCAATAAGCTGTGACATCTTCACCGCATTCATCGGCTAGATAACAGAGCGCTTTAAAACGCAAACCCACTACTTCCTCGTATAGGGGATTTAATTTACACATCGGAGAAATGTGAAATAGCTTACGGCTAAAGAGCTTGATGTCTCGTTCAAAGGGACACTGAGCAGGAATAGCTTTACATAGGAAATGAGCCAGTTTGGAGTTATGAATTTCCATTGTTTCCAACCACTCGCGGACTGGATACAGTAGATCATTGTGTAACCGGGTTTGAATAAAGCTTGTCATAATTTTTCACCTTAATAGTTTCAAGCTAAATTGAGTTTGTTCTATTTGAACCGCTATAAATATATACGGTTAGGTTTTATCGTTTTATGCACTTATTACTCGTTCTTTAGTTCTCTACAAAAATAGAATGAGTCTCTAAGCACACTGTTAACTACAGATTCGATTACCAAGATTCCGGATGATTGATACCATTACCAAAAATTTTTGCAACAAATGAATCGCCTGTAAGAGCTTATAGCTGTATGTCCCTAGCAACGTATTTTTAACAAGAATTTAGTGAAATGGTATTGTGCCAAACGCTAGGCTAGATATTGCTAGACTGCAAAGCTATAAACAACTTCGTGGAGGCGCAGCTAAACTTCCCCTAAAAAAGCAATGAGCTTCAGGGAAGCTGCGGAAACTAATGACTAATGACTTTTTTAACAACAAAAAGTTCCTTTTTGACCGATGGGCACCAAGTTACGACTGGCTCTTTCCTTCAGTATTTTATAGAGCCGTTCACAAACGGTTACTGGAGTACGTGGATTTACCAAAACCAGCAAATATACTTGATATAGGCTGTGGTACTGGACGCTTACTTGAGCGCCTCGCTAGTCAGTTTCCCGACCTGCAAGGCACCGGACTGGATTTATCTAGTAATATGTTGCGGGTAGCAAGACAAAGTAACCGCCACCGTCCACGCTTAATTTATATCGAGGGGAAAGCTGAGTCTCTTCCATTTGCTGATGGTCAATTTGATGCTGTTTTCAGCACTATCAGCTTCTTACACTATTTGGAGCCTAAACAGGTGGTTAGTGAGATAGCACGGGTACTTTCTCCCGGTGGATGCTTCTATTTAGTTGACATTACCTCTAAAAAAGAGACAGAACCTCAATTATTGCCAATCTCTCCCCGTGGAATTAGACTCTACAGCCCTAATCAACGTCAACTTCTTGGCTCCTCTGCTGGGCTATTGTGTTTGAATCACCACTATTTACTAGGTCCTGTCTTACTAACGATTTTTGCTAAACCTCCGATTTGAAAATGGGGAATAGGGAATAGGAAAGGGTTGGAAACAGCTTGTATCAAGCCTTTTTTGCAAATATTAATTACGAATTACGTTAGCGTAGCGGGGCGAAGCCCATTACGAATTACCTTGATATTCCATGAACACCACAGGAACTCTCAGCAGTTTTTTAGCTAATTGCGAGAATCTAAATTTACCCTTGAGCGTAGATAAGCCGCTTGTCCTGGGAAACTGTGGCAAGTCTTCAAAAAATATTGGCACAAAACCAAAGCGACTGTAAAACTGCGCCAATCGTTCACCTAAACATTCAAGATAAAGTGGTTGCGTTGCTGTATTAATCAAATGTTGCGTTAGCAAAGTACCCAAACCGCGACCTCTCCAAGCTGATGCAACGACCAAACTACCAAGTTCTTGTGCCCCTGAGAAATTACGTAGCTGTCCACAAGCTACCAGATTGCGATTGCATTCAATTACCCAAAATTGTTGCCAATTTAATTGGGTTGGGTCAAGTTTCGCTGAAAATACCAGCAATCTAATCGACCACTTATCCGCAGAGGTTGCTTTGCGAAGGACACATCCAGATGGTAACGATAGATTGCTCTGGTTCATTAATGACACTTTGATAGTTGGTATCACAATCATCACACCATATTATTCACTCAGATCATTTGTCATTTTCTGTCAACTATCAATAAAGCAATTTCAAAAGCATCTTGGACATCAAACCCGTTCCAACTTCTGCCCTAACGACAATAAGCGTTCTAGGATTTACAAATTCTATATTCATGGATTTTTGTCAGCATCCATGAGTACTACTAGACACTACTTCCGATAGAGGCAGGAATCAGCCATAACTATATTCTGGATAGATGTATTCAAACCCCTGATCTTCTTAAGATAATCCCAAGATTAAATGAATAGGAATGTAATCATGGCTGAAGAACAAAAACAAAAATCTGATAATCAAGAAACTACCCCCAGTTCTTCTGGTGGTTACCAAACCACCCTTGACGAAAGTACCCGTAAAACTGGCGATGCTGAAAAGAGTGATGCTAAAAACACCGCTACACCAGAAGCACCAGGAGAGGATGGTATAGCAGGTAGCCCCAATCAGGGAACTCCTTCACGTTAATTGGTTTGAAGTTTGCCAAGTTTCAATAATCTACTTGGGTTTTTCTAGTAATCCCGATTTACAAAACTTTGAGTGGATAGTTGTGGTTTATATCACGATTATCCACTCATTTTTGTTGTGTGAGAATCGTTTTTAGGGAGGATAGGGGCTGGTGTGATAAGTGCGTAGGCGCAGCCCACTATAGACTATCGCTTTAGTACAATATTTGAAGTTTGTCAGCATAACGTTAAGGAAAAATCATCTATCCTTAGAAATCTTCTAAACTTCACGATTCTTAATCATGCCAGCTTCCTCCTGTAGCTGACAGAAGTCATATAATCCAATAGGCTGATCTTAAAGTGGTAATTTTTCACAAAGCTCATCTGCACCAAAAGGCAGGCTTCGTTGTCCAGCAATTTTGGATTGTTGCCTATCCTCTACTATCACTTAGTCGTTAATAGCTACCTATACAGAAAATGCCCCTTAAAATCGTCCAGAACTTTGATAGCAGTTTCACTCTTGAAACACAAGCTCAAGAAACTCTATTTAATTTATTGACCAGCGAGGCTTTCTTAAACCAAATCCGTCAACAGTTACAGTGTGAGCATGTTAAATTTACAGAATTACTTTTCCAACCAGTTCCTTACAGCTTAACTACCACTAAAGGAATGCCAGCAGAATTTGAAAAGTATCATGAATCTGATGAATATGCCATCATCAACGTACCACCAAACTTCATGTTTAGTGCTAAAATTTTTAAACCCAGTCGCCTTTGTGCAATTTACCAAAAAGTGGGTAATGGTTAATTGTGCAAGATAATTTTTCCCTAATTAGCAATTCTCAATTCTGAAGGCAAATATTAGTATTTGATTTTTGACAAAGGTTAGTAACATTGACCTGTCTTCTTTACTATTGCCTATTGCCTATTACCTACCTAAGCAAATAAGTTCTCTGAATCAAATCGGATTCCTATAATAAGTTTAATATTTGATGTATGGCTCTTGAAACTAATCTTTCTTCTTTGGCAGCCCTGGAATACATACCTTACATTGACGATCGCGGTCAATTACCCGAACAATTTCAAGGTAAAATCGGGGTATATGCTATCTTTGACCAAGAAAAAGTGCTGCAATTTGTAGGATATTCTCGTGATGTTTACCTCAGCCTCAAGCAGCATTTAGTCCGTCAATCACAGCAATGCTATTGGGTAAAAGTTCAAACTATTGAACGCCCTAGCCGCACAATTTTAGAAAATACTGAAAATGCTTGGATTGCTGAAAATGGCAGTGTCCCTTGGGGAAATGGGGATGACAAGGAAAAATGGACTCATCCCATTGATGTCAAAGTCGTAATGACACCTGAAGAACAGGCAAAATATCAACATCCAGCTAATGATGAATTAGCACAAATAAAAATTCTTAAAAATGTGGCGCGGAGAGTCGAAGCAGAAATTTCAACGCAATTATTAGAAGTGCGTGGTTTGCAAATGCAAATTCGCTTCAATCCAAAATTGAAAGAAGAAGGATTACTAGATTTGAAATAAAGGTAGTTTTGGGGAAAACTAGCTTAAGAATATTGCTTGTAATCTCCCATGACAATACAGCTGCTGAACGATCGCTATCAAGTTATCCGCACACTGGGCGCTGGTGGGTTTGGTGAAACCTATCTAGCTGAAGATACTTACATGCCTTCAAAGCGCCGTTGTGTGATTAAACAGCTAAGACCGATTCACAACAATCCCCAAATTTACCAGTTAGTGCAAGAAAGGTTTCAACGCGAAGCAGCTATTTTAGAAGAACTCGGTGGCGCAAATGACCAAATTCCGGCATTGTATGCCTACTTTTCCTCAGATGGGCAATTTTACTTAGTTCAGGAGTGGATTGAAGGCGATACCCTAACTGGAAAAGTCCAGAGGCAGGGGCTATTTAGTGAAGGCGCTGTCCAGGAATTATTAATGAATTTATTACCTGTCCTGGATTACGTTCACTCTAAGCATATCGTTCACCGCGATATTAAACCGGATAACATCATTGTGCGTCATCGGGACGGTAAACACCTGTGCTGATTGATTTTGGTGCTGTGCGGGAATCGATGGGGACAGTAGTAAATTCTCAAGGCAATCCTACTAGTTCGATTGTGATTGGTACACCGGGCTATATGCCGAGTGAACAAGCCGCAGGTAGACCAGTTTATTCTAGTGATTTATATAGTTTAGGAATGACGGTAATTTATTTACTGACTGGTAAACAGGCGCAACAACTAGAAACGGATTCCCAGACGGGTGAAATTGTGTGGCGACAGTACGCGAGTCATGTTAGCCCAATCATAGCAGGAGTGATTGATAAAGCGATCGCTTATCATCCGCGCGATCGCTATCCAACAGCCCGAGCAATGCTGGATACTTTGCAAAGCATAGCAAATCCAATTCCACCGACGCAACCGACTGTAATCTCTGCACCGCCACCTCAAACAGTACCTGTCAAAGCACAGCCTAGCCATCAAAGTAATAGTCAGAATAATATTCTCATTGGCAGTTTGATTGCAAGTGGACTAATCGGTGCATCTGTGATTATTAGCCAAGTATTAACAAAATCTTCTCAATCTCCAGCAGACAAGGCGGTGTTACCTTCACAAACGCCGTCAACTGTCACAAGTCCCGTGATAGAAACTCCTAAATTGACACCAACAACCCCATCTGTTCCTGCTGAATCTACACCTACCCCAATTACATCAATATCGCCAGTGGCTACCACGGCTATCAACAATTATTTCTGGCTTTCCCAAAAACTTGTAACTGATACAGATTTGGATGGTAAAGACGGTTTTGAACTAGATATTATGCGAAATTCGATTTTTGCCAGTCACGGTCGCCGTTTTGATACCCCTGAATTACAAGATTATTTTAATAAGCAACCTTGGTATCGCCCTATATATTCACCAAAAGCATTTTCACCTAAATTGCTGTCAAAATTAGAGCAACAGAATGTAGAGTATATCAGTAAATATCAAGATCGTTACGGCTTGAGGCATTTTAAAAAATAAAATTTTTATAATTATACCATTTTTTTTATAATTATACCATTTCACAAAATATCTAATATATCTAGTGGTTCTAGTTTGGATAAAGTACTTTTTTAAGCCTTACCCCTAGCCCTCTCCTTAGCAAGAATAAGGGAGTATTGGCAGTCCTAAAATATCAGGTAAGGTTCAGACTGTATTGCACTTAACGTCAGAACCGCTATGTTGGTAGGGCATAGTGCTGTACGTCCTCACACGCGATGTATTTGTCGCAAATATTCTTGTAAATGCTATAAAATATAAGTATATTAGCTTGGACTTATCAAACGATTTATTGCTACTTATTAGATAATATCTAGGTTAGCTAGTGTAACATAGCAGACAGATTACTAGATATTTAATATCCTAAAATCGCTAGATATTAGAGGCTAATACTAACGAAGTGTATATGGAGTTAGAGCTAAACTTTTCTTTTCTTACCCAAAGTCCATCTGTAGATACTAGTCAGTTTTAGAACCAGGCATTTATATTTAATATATAAAAGTGCTATTTCCAAGATAAGTAATCCATAAGTTAAAGAAATGCCATTTTTATATTTTCTTTGTTATTTTGTATTTAACGGGACAGTTCTTCCTGATTTGGTGGGCTTAAATAACAATTAGTTAAACCATTTCCCCCTAAAGATGCATGTAAATTATTTGCCTTACGCTTATTGTGCTTCTTAAATTTACAAGCATAATGCAAATTGGTTAAACAGATTACATGTTAATATTCTCAATCGGCAAATAGTTCATCTACACAAGGAAAACCTTGCCTAAAACCATGCTTAAAACAATTAATCAACGTATTTTTCTGTCTGCTTTTGTTAGCCATTTAGAAGAAAAGAATCAAACAGTTAGTAAAAAGCAATTTGCTAAACCTAAACTAGATTTACTGCAACCATTACGTCAATGGGTGGATAAAATTGAGATTCAGAATCGGAAATTAGCCAAATTTATTGCTAAACTGATTCCTGCCCAATGTCCATTCGAGCGCGATATCATGCTTTTTGGTCGCAAAATAGGGCATATTCCGCCAATGTGCAAACTCAATCCGCTTTATAACGAACTTGTGTACTTGCGTTTCCGCGCTTTGTGTTATTTAGTAGATCAGTGTGGAGAGGATATTCAATCCTACTGCTGAAGATAACTAGATAAAACACAATATGGAAATTAAAATTGAGCATCAACCTAAGACTTGAACGTCTCAATGAATTGGGTGTCTTTAAATGGGAAATTTGGAAAAAGAAGTTTCAAAATTTCCTTGGACTTATGATTATCAAGAAACTTGCTACTTTTTGGAAGGTGATGTTATTGTTACTCCTGATGGTGGACAGTCAGTGAAAATGGGTAAAGGCAATTTGGTGACTTTTCCTGCTGGTATGTCTTGTACTTGGGAAATTACAAAAGACGTGAAAAAACATTATTACTTTGATTAGGCGACAGAAAATATTGATCCCCATTGTCTAATTGATGATCCTGAAGAAAACATCTCATAACAAAATTTAGATTTGTGTTATGCAGAGATTCGCAGCGATTGTCGTAGGATAAAGTGGCGGAATCAGTAAATTGCTTATATCCATATCTGTCGAAACTTATTGCAACTCTATTTCCTAAACAAGATTCATAGAAATAAATAGTTTCATCCCCTGCAAATTTTGCAGAAAATTATTGCAAGGTTAGTAACCGATAACTAAAAATGTGAAAGCCATAGATCCCCGACTTCTCAAAGTAGTCGGGGATCTTATTATTGAAATTTATCATAGCGATCCCCAACACAGAAAATTCAGAGAGTTCATAATCATGTTAGTGGGAGTTTAGCAGAAAAAGGTTTCGTCCCACTGTCATTTTATTGAGGAAAATCATCAAAAATGTTACTGCATTTAAGTACTTGGCAAGAAGTCGAAGCTTATTTACAACAGTCAAAGGGGATTATTTTCCCTATTGGTTCCACAGAACAACATGGGCCAACAGGGTTAATTGGCACTGATGCCATTTGTGCAGAAGCGATCGCAGCTGGTGTCGGTGATGCAACTGGTGCGATCGTTGGCCCTACAATCAATGTGGGGATGGCACTGCATCATACTGCTTTTCCTGGCTCAATCAGTCTGCGTCCCAGCACTTTAATTCAAGTAGTGCGAGATTATGTAACTTGTTTAGCCAAAGCTGGTTTCAGCAAGTTCTACTTTATTAACGGACATGGTGGTAATATCGCCACCCTGAAAGCCGCTTTTTCAGAAACTTACGCGCATTTAGAAGATTTGCAGATTCATAATGCTCAACATGTGCAATGTCAAGTGGCAAACTGGTTTATGTGCGGTTCTGTATATAAGCTAGCTAAAGAATTATATGGGGATCAAGAAGGTTCTCATGCAACGCCAAGTGAAGTAGCCCTCACCCAGTACGTTTATCCAGAGGTGATTAAGCAAGCATATCTTTCACCAGAAGTTGCAAGCGGACATCGGATTTATAGCGCTGCTGACTTTCGAGTGCGTTATCCAGATGGACGCATGGGATCAAATCCGGCTTTAGCAACGCCTGAACACGGTAAGCAATTTTATGACTTGGCGGTGAAAGAACTTAGCAGTGGGTATTTGGAATTTGTGAACGCTGAATAAAAGTCATGAAGGATACTGTAGAGATGCGAGTAAAATTGCGTCTCTGCACAAAATATCTTGAGAAGAGTTATATTCAATCCTCTTTCTGCTGAAACTGGCTCAATAACCAAGTTCTAACTTCAGATTGATTTATTTCACGGCTACGGCGTAAAGTTTCTTCTAAAATAGACATCGCCAGCCCAGGCAATACCTGTGATTCTTGAATACGTTTACTGCCTTGATCTGCGATCGCATAGGCGATAATTTGGGTATTTGTCACATCCACTACCCAGTATTCAGCAGCGCCTAATTCTTCGTAGAGCGTAGACGCGAAGCGGCTTGTCGCCAGACATCGCTTTGTACCTAAATCATCCAATAGAGATGTTTTTGCAATTTCAATCACTAAATTAGGTGCGGGGTAGCGATTGAGGTTGACAATCCCTGTACCGGCTGGGATCGTTTGGGCGCGTTCTATGAGGTAGTACGCCACATCGGGCTGACAATCCTGAACACCAGTTTTACGAAAGGTGGTTGTGTCTAAACCTGTGGCTGGAATGCTTTTAAGTGCTGCAAATAAAGTCACTGCAAAAATAATTACCACATGGCTTTGACCATGATCAAAACTAACTGGTGGCATCTCCAGCCTCATGTGTCCTTTGTAGTAGTAACTCTTTCCCTTCTCGTTGAGCAAGTTAGCGATCGCTTGCTCATACTCTTGCCAAGAAGCACAAATCCATGTACATGTCGGTAACTGGGTCTGAGTTTCACTCATTGCCTAACCCTTATGCCAGTAAGCTATATCTCTTGTAACTCAAATTCTAAACTTCTAGCTCAACTCTTTAACCTCTGAAGCCAAATGTTCGAGTTCTGAAGGAGATGCTTGAGCCTCTGAACTCGGAAGTTGCACCTTTTTACTGGAACGTTGAGGCTTTGAACTCGGAAGTTGCACCTTTTTGCTCGAACGTTGAGCCTTTGAACTCGGAAGTTGCACCTTTTTGCTCGAACGTTGAGTCTCTGAACTCGGAAGTTGCACCTTTTTACTCGAACGTTGAGGCTTTGAACTCGGAAGTTGCACCTTTTTACTGGAACGTTGAGGCTTTGAACTCGGAAGTTGCACCTTTTTACTCGAACGTTGAGCCTTTGAAGTTTAAGTTTCGGGTTTTGAGGTTAAAACTTGAAGGTATAAGGTTGGATGATGATGATTCAAGAGGCGGTTTTCTGATTACCAGAAAGGTGATTGAGCTATTTTTTCTTCAATTTTGGAGTTAAATGCTCTGGAATGTTCTCTAATTGAATTGCATTACATCCAAATTTATAAGCTATTTCAATTGACTTCCCTGCGCCAAGAGCATCATAGAATCCTGTAGCAAACTTGATCGCGGCAGTATCTCCCACTGAATCACTCATACCAATTACATAATTAATATGCTGGACAATTGCGTTTGCTTGCACCTCAGAAAGGCAAGCATTCAGAAGAACACATTCTACGTCTTCAGCAAACAGTTCAAATAAACTTGCGAGAGCCTCTGTACTCACTAGTTTTGATTTACCTTCTTCGTCTTCTATCACTAGTCCTTCATCTCCAGATCCATGCCCGCAGAAATGGACAATCTGTGGTTGAGTATCTAATAAAGCTCGACGTAAATCATCAGTCCTAACAGCCCCTCTCTTCTCTAATCTGAATTGGTCACGTTTCTGAGATCGACGTAATCCCTCATCAATTTCACGCACCTCTTTATCCAGGCGTAATCTTGCCTCATCAACTGGGCTTGATGCCAAGATCAGAATTGTTTTCATAGTCTGTGATTCCTTTTTGCTCACAATTTGGAGAATCTGCTCTGGTTGAGGTGGTTGCCAATTTTTTCGCCGTTTAACGCTCTGAGCTTTCAGCAACGTTTTTTTAAGCCACGTTAATTCAGGAAACTCCTCAGCAATACGCTCAATCTCGATACACGCCTGAGATGTCCCAGTTTCCCTAAGTTGTGTTAAAACACTGTCTCTTAAATTAGCAACGCTCTCTCTAGCGCCCATATTGTGAGCAAGAACATCATTACTGTAATCAGGATCTTCAGCATGAGGATACTGACAAACTAGCCAGATGTATAAATCCGCTAGCTGTTTTTCAGTCAGCTTCAAATGCAAACCATGCGAGTAGCGGTAAGCGACTGCTTCAAATACTTCTCGCCCAAAGTCTGTATCTTGCTGAATAGCCGACCAAATAACCGCCCAGCTAATAGGTTCTGCACATTCGACTAATACCTTACTTGCAACTACAGCTTTCTGGTGTGCTTCTTCTTCTAAAGGTAGAGGAATAGAAACAATGGATTTAGCAAACTCTCTAGCTCCAATCGATTCACGCTTTAAAAGTTCTTCAAGTAACTGTCCCATACATTGAGGTTTAATTACTGTATCTCTAGCCTTTTCTAAAAGAACAGCTTTGAAAGGCTCATCCCAGCATTTCTCAAATTTATTAAGAATAAAGATATAGCTATGTTCCTCATTCTCCTTATTAATAATGGAGAGCAGTGTATTTAGGGTTTCAGAGGGGGAATTTATGTATGCCCGCTTAACTAATTCGGTGTAGTAATGTTCTTTTTGGGTGGTGCTGCTATGAGGAAAAGCAACAATAACAGATACCCACCGTTGCCATATCTCAGATGATATAGTATCTAAAAATTCTGGAGTTTCTTGTAAAAGCAATAGTAAAGCTTTACAGCCAGCTAATGCTGGACGATCATACGTATTTGTCCCTATCCAGTCATCAACTACTTGATTACATTCTTGAATATACTTTTTAGCGCCGTTGATAATTCTTTCACGAGTTTTTCTATCAGCTTCTTGCCATCCAGGAAGTTTTGTTAAATCTGATTCAAGCTCTTGTTCATAAAATTGACTATCTGGCTTAAGCAGCATCTCCATACTTATTTGCCACCAAGCTAATAGATTTCCTGACTCTAGTTGCTCTAAAAATAGAAGTACTCGTTCTTTAGGTGGTGGATCTAGAATAGGTTTTTGTCTATGAGCTATGCGTTCTTGCATCTCTTGATAGTCAGACCTCGACTTCTTAGCCTGCATTGAGTCCAAATCAATTATTGAAACATAATATGCAAATTCTTCACGCAAGATATTATTAGTCTGAGTAGCTGTAAGGATAGCATCTATCTGCTTCACATCTTGACGATTAAATTTCCACTGAATTAGCGCTGCCCAAATTCGCTCTTGCTGAGAATCAACATTTTGAAGTTTTCCGAGCATCCAAAAAACATCTTCTGTCGAAAGAATATTTTCTGTTAATGAATCCAATAAAAAATAGATATTTTCTCCTGATTGGGAAACTGTTATAACTGCTTGTTCAACAAGCTTACGCCGATTTTCAAGATTATTAACAAGTGATAATTTAAATTGTCCTTGAATCTCATTGTCGAAAGTTATGATTTTCTGGTCTTCTCTCCACTGTATTAGAGCGACTTTAGTAAAACTTTCTGCTATATCAGGTAAATCGAGATGTTCCCAAGCTTTTAACATTATCGCATCTGCAAGTCTTTCAAATGAATGTCCAAAGCACCTAACACCTTGCTTTTCGACCCACTTAAGAGCAACTAACAAATCACATGGCTGTAGTTTTGGTACGAGTTCAAAATCAAGAAATACTCCATACGATCCTGTAAAGTTCCTCTTCTTAGGTGGAGTTAAGACATTAAATAATTCCTCTGCTAGTAGATAATCTGACCAAATGGCTCTGAAAATATACCCTTTAAGTTGGTCATCCTCATCTTCTGGTATTTGACTAAAAATCAGAGACTTCAGTCGTAATCTTGCACTTGCATTACCAACTGTGCAGATTGCCTTTGCTGCACTAGCTCGGAGGTAAATTGATTGAGATGAATCAAGTGCTAGGTTTACCAACTCATCCTGAAGTTCATCTACCTTACAAGCCTCAGCGATGTCTATCGCTGCATTTCGCGCATCGATTGGCTTGCTTAAATCCTGAATATATGGAAGCAATTGTACAGCTAGCCCAGAATGTTTAAACTTCTCGTATGTGGGATAATTATCTCTATGTGAATCAAATAGCTTTCCCTACTCATACTGTTTTAATAAGTTATCAACTATTGCTGCTCGAAGATTTGCATCTGTAGGTATGTCGCTTCGCAACAGTACATCAGGATCAGTTTTCATGATTTTCTGAAGTACGTCAGTCCTCATACTAGCTAGCCATGCTGCTGTCTCATGAAGTTGTGGGATTAACTTACGTTCAGGATCTTCAGGTGAAACAATCAGTTTCATTACTTGATTCAAAGGTGTTTCGTGCTGAACCAAGTACCATGCTGCTAGAAATTCAGCATAGGTTTGGTGTGCCCATCCCATACGACTTAATTCACCACGAGATGAGAATAAAGCAGTATCTAAAACTTCCTCAACAGCTTCTACAGTGATTTCAAACTCTCTACCATCAACGCTTTCACTTCCTTGGCATATCTTCTCAATAAATACGTCATCATCTGGAACATCGCTCTGAATACCAGTCCAGATAGCAAATTTATTGCCAAAAATCGCGATCGCTGCAATCCTAGCCGCAACGATTAAACGTTCTTGCCGTTTAAGATTACCTTTTAATTTCGATGAAATCCGGCTCTTATTTCGTTCTTCACAAAGCCAGAGACATCCTTCAAGATAAAGTTCATGCAACCTTTGATTAGGAGGAAATTTACCATTGTAGCTACGATAAGTTTTAATCAGAAATTCTAATGTAATTGGTTTAATAGCCAAAGGTACAACATTTTTACTGTTAATCTCTTCTAGAAATGTTTCAGGATTATCGATGCCTTCAATCTTTGCAGCTTTACTCACATCTATACGGCGAAGTGGAGCTAGTTCATAAATTCCTACATTATCTTTACCCCAAATTTGCTTCAGTCCTTCCTCTAGGACTGGTTGCCAAACAGCTGTTCGGCAGGCAATACAAAGATGTAAACGCTGGATATGATTCTGATAACGTTTGAACTCGTCAACTAGGAGCGTCGCTAATGTATCTATTCGTAGCAAGCATTCATCAAGACTATCTAAAAAAATATGTAACTGATGAGTGCCTTCTATCCATTGAGTAAATTCTGGGCTGTCAAATAATCTGCGAACTAATCTGTCTTCACTTCCATAGGAACGGATATCATCTAACGAATGTACCTGACCACCTTGCTGTTGAATTTTACTGATAATTTGTTTTTTCTCTGCTTCTAAAGCACAGCTTTTACCAATTCCTGGCTCACCCAAGAGTGCTAAACATGAGAAGTGGGAGATAGCATCAAAGGTTACTAAATCTGGATTGTATACTTTGCCCCACTTTTCTTCTGGGTTGCAAAGATAACCACCATCAGCTAGATTAATGCGACCTGACCGAGGACACCAGAACCGCTTCCATTCATAATCCTGATTTAGCATTTTCACCGACAAGAGGCTGAAAACATTTTTACTATGTTAACCTCACGAACCCTTAATAATGCCACTTCATAGACGAGTTTTCGGGATAAATGTTTTTGCGATCGCTCTCAAAGTCTCAACTTTCAACCTCTGAACTCGGAACTTCGACCTTTTTACTCGAACGTTGAGCCTCTGAACTCGGAAGTCCGACCTTTTTGCTCAAACGTTGAGCCTCTGAACTCGGAAGTTCCACCTTTTTGCTCAAACGTTGAGCCTCTGAACTCGGAAGTTGCGCCTTTTTACTCGAACGTTGAGCCTCTGAACTCGGAAGTTGCGCCTTTTTACTCGAACGTTGAGCCTCTGAACTCCAAAAATAAAACTCAGAACTCGGAATGTTGTGCTTTTAACTCCAACATCTAAATTCTGAGCTTCAACGTTGCACATTTTAAGTGCAAGTACTGAGCTATTTTCTACAACGCTGCTTTTTGAGACTTGGATTTTCCAGGTTTACGAGCAAATCGTTGTCCCATTTCTACAACTACTGCATCTAAACCCGCGCCTTGTCCACTGGCTTTAGCATAGTTATACACCTGCAACGCCGCTGCATAAGCTTCACTACCGACTGCAAGAGATGTATCATCTACCAACTCTTGTAACTGAGTCAAAGACAACAACACCGGATACAACGCTTCAAATAATTGCACATCCTTCCGCATCTCTTCCAAGTCAAATGATCGCGGTAAAAACTCTGGATTCTGCGCCGCCACCTCTAATGCTTTGCTTACAAACGCCCGACTCTTATCTCCCATCTTGGGTAAAGTCTTGCGATCGTCGGCACTCAAATCAACCAAAAATGGTAGCTTTTCTTTAATGGTGGTAATGGCTTGCAACACAGCATCTCTATCTGTTTGTGCCAATTTTGCACTAATTGGGGTCGTAGACATAGAAATCACTCTCCAGTAAGTTTCTTAAATCTAGAGTGCCCAGATATACAACTAAAATTTCTATTCGTAGAGCAAAGCTGATCTTACACCGTGTGCAACTTTCACTCAAACCTCATCCACAGCCTTCTTCTCTCACAAGGAAGAGGGAAAAATCAAAGCCTCTCTCCTAAAAGGCTACAGTGTACACACAAGTCGAAAAATCCTCTAACCACATTTTTTTCAGAGTGAAACTGTCACACTGACCCATATCCCGCCCAGAACTGAAGTTCAGGGCTGATAGCGAAAGTCCACTTAAGTGGACTTCAGCTATGAGACTCGGAATTCATTCCGAGGCGGAATAGAAACGCAGCGCGAGATTTATTAATAAAGATATGTGGCAAGACTTGTGTGTACACCGTAGCCTAAAAGGAGAGAGGAATGGAAGAGAGATCAGAATATTAAGTTACACATTCCGGGATCATCGTAACAATGACTGATTAGGTGTTAACTGGCTCTCAAAACGGCTGTAAACAACTTGAGTTGGATACCAAGAAGAAAACCAGTACAAATCTTGAATAACTTTGCAATAACTACTCCCATCTGCCGAGTCAAAGTGAACCAGACCTAAATTATTAAATCCAACTACTTCTCGCCCCTCCTGAACCCAACGAAATTTCCAAAACATTAGGGGTTGTAACCATTTCCATTTAGCATTTTCGGCTCGTTTCCAGGGAGCTATCAACGATGATATATCTGCTCCGTACCGAGAAGTCTGAACGCTATTTCTAGGTATCCACTCCAGCACACAATGCCACTCAGAGTTAGTCAGCATGTGGCGATTATGGTGTAATTGTTTCTCTGAAACTTCTACCATATTGGGTGGATTAATCCAACCTATCCAATGTCGGACGTTTTCTGGTAGTAGCCAATGTTTCAATCGTGTATGAATGAGTCGCGTCAAAATCTCTTCATTCTTCAATGCACTAGCGGTTAACTGCACTAAGACAGACTGTAATTTGGAATGAGTGCGTGCATAAGACAAGTGAGCAACAGAACTGTAGTGAATATCCCCAGATAGAATAATCACTTGTTGACGTTCTTCAAACAAGGTGGTTAAGAATTTCGCCAATGCTTCAGTATTAATATTCCAGGCATCTCCAACATCCGTTGAAAAAACTTTCTCCTGTTGTAACTGCCAATGATGAATCCAATCAATCACTTGTAATCCAAATACATTTGTGGGTGCAATCACAAATGTAGTTTGAATCTGAGTTTGTTCAACTATTTCTTGTAAAGGTAAAACTAGTTGTTGCTCAAAGGCTTTTGGACACAGCAGCATGGGCGGGGCGATCGCTTTTTGATCGGCTGGATAACCGCGCCAAGTCCGTGTATCCAGCACAATTACTTCATGGCAATTGCTCCTGACTATGTAGTTCCAAGTGATTGTTTCAGGATGTCGATCCAGAATGAATACTGCACCATCTCGGACTAAAATAGGTAAGTTTGTGCGGGGATCGTTGGCTGGCATACCTACATAGCGAGCGATCGCCTCATTAGCCTCTGCATCCCTCCCTTGAGAAACTGACCAAGCTTGTGCCGCCGCCAACAGCTTTTCACCAGATTGACCTTCTGCAAATTGTTCTGGTGTATTGCCCCAACCTTGAAACACCGTGTAAGCTAACAATGCATTTTGGACTATTCTTCGTCCCAAAGGATGTCCCAGGACTCGCAAACACCAAGCTTGGTTTAAATTCCAGTCATCAGTAACATCATGGTCATCAAAGATGGTGTACATGGGAATATTGGCAAGGGCGCGGCGCACTTTCCCAAGCGTATAAATAAATTGTCGCAAATGCCGGACTTGTCGGTTCCAGTTCTTGATAGCATGGCGATCGCGCATTACTTCGTGTCCTTTGGGAAATGCGCCGGGCCAGCACACTGGCGACCAAGCTAATAAATAAGTAGCGTAATATTCACCAAGGCTTAAAAGATGACTGTTAACTTTCTCAGGTTTATTATGTAATCCTGCGGTTAAGCCAGCTTGATTTGTCGCCACATCAGCCCGTTCTCCAGGGGGTAGCTGCTGGGGAGTGCAGTATACTCCATTCACAGGAAGTTGTTCTTCCCAACCCAAGAGGGCATCACCAAGAGTACTGGCAACCCACAGGGATGGTTCTGCTACATCATCGCCGTAAATTTGATCTCCGGTGAGGAATAGCTGGTGCGGACGGTGTTGGGGTTGATTTGCTTTTGCCTCAATCAAACCGTCGAGAATCGGCAGTGCATCAAACCCATGACCATGAGGTTTACGGCAGGAAGCATGGATAATTTGCAAATCTTCTAGACGGTTTGGCGGCAGAACAAAGGTTGGTTTTTGATGTTCAAAGTAGCTGATGCTGACTGTCAAAGAGGAGTTTGAGCATAATGCTTGTTGCAGCGTTTGCAGGCTTTGGTCAGCAACAGTAAATTGGAGGTCGTATGCATAGATGCGGTTATTAACTAAACGATACCCTTCCGTAGACCGAGCCGTTATAGCAGCAATGTGAAGATACTTGCCCAAAGCGATGGTAGAGCGTTGCCCCTCTAATAAGCAATTTCCTAGTGCTTCACCATCATTTGTTGTGTCATAAACCTTGAGTTCTATCTGACAAGACTGTTTCAATGCCACCCATACCGTCACTGAGTCGAGTTCAGTATGTTTTAATATTGGCCCCGCCAAAATTAGTGGCAGTTCTCGTAAAAACTCGTCCCCAACTTGATACTTCATTGCAAACAGTTGACAAAGTGATGGTGTTTTGGATGATCCTGCTTTATTTATAATCCAATCACCAAATGGGGACGAGTGTTTCGCCAGTCTTCAATCATAATGAGCGATGCCTTTGGTGGTCACTGAGCTTGCCGTAAAGCCTGCGGCATAGCTACGCTTAGGGCGCAGCCTCTCGTAGAGAAGTGCGGGCTAGGCCTACACAAAACTGTAAAATATACTCATCAACTGTAAAACCAGCTGCCTTGAAAACTGACAGTATCTTTTATCGCATCTTTCAAAGCTTCCCCAGCACATTCTTTGAACTTATTAACCAACCGCCATCACTGGCCAGTGCTTACCAATTTTCCTCAGTCGAAGTCAAACAACTGGCATTTAGAATTGATGGTGTATTTTTACCCAATACTCCAGAACTACCCATTTATTTTGCTGAGGTGCAATTTCAACCTGATAAAAAAATTTATTCCCGTTTATTCGCGGAAATCTTTAACTATCTCGACAAAACTGAATTAACTAACACTTGGCGTGGTGTTGTCATCTTCCCCAATCGCAATGTTGATACTGGAGATATAGAGAGATATGCAGAATTGCTTAACTCCCAACGAGTGACTCGAATTTACCTGAACGAGTTAAGCTCAATTCCCACATCATCAATCGGGATTGAGACAGTCAAACTAATCATAGAACCAGAATCAACTGCAACAACGAAAGCTATAGAGATTGTAAACAGCGCCCGAAAAGAAATTTTCAATGCCGCCCAACAGAGGGAAATTATACAATTGATAGAAACGATATTAATCTACAAATTGCCGCGCTTGAGCCGGGAGGAGATGGGAAAAATGTTCGGATTAAGTGAGTTAAAGCAAACTAAATTTTACCAAGAAGTTTTTGCAGAGGGTAAAGAAGAGGGTAAAGAAGAAGGCAAGTTAGAAGGCAAGTTAGAAGGCAAGTTAGAAGGCAAGTTAGAAACAATACCTCAATTATGGGCGTTAGGATTGAGTATTGAACAGATAGCCCAAGCGTTAGGTTTGGACGAACAAGTTGTTAGGCAAGCTGTACAACCGAAATCATAAAATGATGGAGAGTACCCAAAATGCTTTGCTGGTTTTGGCAATTTCCCTATGGAGATTGCATATAAGGATGTGCTGTGGGACGGGCGAAACGCCTATCCCATAAGAGTCATTATTTTAATTTTAATTAATTCCGAGCGATACCTTCGTGACGCGCTGCTTGTTGTACAGCAGCAGCAACAGCAGTAACGACACGCTCATCAAAGACGGAAGGGATAATATGCTCCCGATTCAAGTCTGAAGGCTTGACTAAAGAAGCGATCGCATTTGCGGCTTCTAGGTACATTGTGGTGGTAATTGTCTGGGCCCGACAATCTAAAGCACCACGGAATACTCCAGGAAAAGCTAGGACGTTATTGATTTGATTCGGGTAATCACTGCGACCGGTAGCGATGACAGCTACATCTTTACTGATTAATTCTGGCTGAATCTCTGGAATCGGATTTGCCATTGCAAACACAATTGCGTCTTTCGCCATCGAATGAACCATTTCTGGTGTCAAAACTCCCGGTGCGCTGACTCCAATAAAGACATCTGCCCCTTGCATTGCACCCGCTAATGTACCCTGAGCTTTCACGGCAAATTCGAGTTTTTCTTCTGTTAAATCGGTGCGACTGGTAGAGATAATCCCTTTAGAGTCGCACATCCAAATTTTTTCTGCTCCAGCTTTCCTCAGTAACCGAGCGATCGCTACTCCAGCCGCCCCAGCGCCATTAATCACGATGCGGATTTCCGCCATTACCTTATGTACCAGCTTTAGGGAATTGAACAACGCTGCCAGGGTGACAATTGCTGTACCATGCTGGTCATCATGAAAAACGGGGATATCTAACTCTTGGCGCAATCTCTTTTCAATCTCAAAGCAACGAGGTGCAGCGATATCCTCTAAATTCACACCCCCAAACACTGGAGCAATATTCTTGACTGCCTGGATAATTTCATCTGTATCTTGGGTGGCGAGACAAATGGGAAAAGCATCTAGCCCCGCAAATTCTTTGAATAGCATTGCTTTGCCTTCCATGACTGGTAGGGCTGCTGCTGGGCCGAGATTTCCCAAACCCAACACGGCACTACCATCGGTAACAATAGCAACAGTGTTTTGTTTGATGGTTAATTTGTAAACTTCCTCTGGATCTTGAGCGATCGCAGTACAAATTCGACCAACTCCGGGTGTGTAAGCCATTGCTAAATCAGACACACTTCTTAAGGGAATTCTGCTAGTAATGCTGATTTTGCCACCGCGATGCAAATTAAAGGTGCGATCGTAGACGCTAAGTAACTTAATGTCTGGCAATGCTTTCACTGCTTGCACAATGGTTTCAGCATGTTCGGTACTAGCAGCATCAACGGTAATATCGCGGGTAGATTCTTTGCGGGTTTGCTCAATTAGATCAATTTGACCAAGATTACCACCAGTAGTTGCGATCGCCTGGGTTACGGATGCTAACATCCCTACACGATTGGGAATTTGCAAGCGTAGTGTCAAACTAAAACTAGAATTAGGAGTTAGGTCTGCCATGTTGATTTTGGATTTTAAGTTTTAGATTTTATATTGAATTGAGACGAAAACTAAAATCTGAGATTTGTAGTCAGTGGAAATACAATGAATATAAACCTCAGTAGTTAGTTTACTCACTAGTCACAGTTTTGATAATTATTTTTATTTATACCAATGCATTTACTAATATAAATGAGTAACAATTTAGTAATTGTACCCAAATACACCAGATATTTTTTTAAAATTTTATCTGTGTAAATTTTTATATAAAAAAAGCGCCCTCTAGACAGAGAGCGCAATGAATTTTAACTTACAATTAACCGTGAATTGCAGGTGCGATAGTTGCCACAGGCACTGCTTCACCAGCCGCCAAATCCAAGGGGAAGTTGTGAGCATTACGCTCGTGCATTACTTCTATACCTAAATTGGCGCGGTTTAGCACATCTGCCCATGTATTAATTACATGACCTTTAGAGTCAAGAATTGAGTGGTTAAAGTTGAACCCGTTGAGGTTGAACGCCATCGTACTGATGCCCAATGCCGTCAACCAGATACCAACTACAGGCCAAGCTGCTAAGAAAAAGTGCAAAGAACGCGAGTTGTTAAAGCTGGCATATTGCCAGATTAATCGCCCAAAGTAACCGTGAGCCGCTACGATGCTATATGTTTCTTGTTCTTGACCAAACTTGTACCCATAGTTTATAGATTCAGCTTCAGTTGTCTCTCTGACTAGAGAGGAAGACACCAAAGAACCGTGCATTGCTGCGAAAAAAGCACCACCGAACACCGCCGCTACACCGAATTCATGGAATGGATGCATCAGGATATTATGCTCGGCTTGGAATACCAACATGAAATTAAAAGTGCCGCTAATGCCAAGAGGCATCCCGTCAGAAAAGCTACCTTGACCAATTGGATAAATTAAAAAAACCGAAGTCGCAGCAGCTACAGGAGCAGAGTAAGCAAGGCAAATCCAAGGACGCATCCCCAGGCGATAGCTTAACTCCCATTGCCGACCAAGCCAGCAGAAAATACCAATCAGGAAGTGTAAAACAATGAGTTGATAAGGACCGCCGTTGTAGAGCCATTCATCCATTGAAGCAGCTTCCCAAATGGGGTAGAAGTGCAAACCAATGGCATTAGATGTGGGTACAACAGCACCGGTGATGACGTTATTGCCGTACAATAAAGAACCAGAAACTGGCTCCCGAATGCCGTCAATATCAACGGGTGGTGCAGCAATAAAGGCAATAATGAAACAGATGGTAGCGGTCAATAGGGTAGGAATCATTAAAACGCCGAACCAGCCGATATAAAGCCGATTGTCGGTGCTAGTAATCCATTGACAGAAACGATCCCACAGTTTGCCGCTTTCGCTTCTTCCTAGAGTTGTGGTCATAGCTGTGTTGTTTATAAATCGCTGACAACAAACTTTCCCAATTTTTAAGAATTGAGAATTAAGCTGTTTTCAAAGACTTTCGCTAAATACCTTCTCCCTATAGCTGGGACTCTCTGGAATTACCTCACACGAAAAATACTGTTAACTAATTTCCCAAGGGAGACTGTCTGAAAAAAGGGAAAACTTTCCCGGCTTCTGATATCACGTTTTACATTAATAATTTGTATTTTTCAAGACATTATTTTTAAGTTTTGCTAAGTTAAACGCTCAAGAAACTCAGCGTGTTCTTTTGAATTCAATCCTTGTTGCAACACTGCTAAAACTTTCGTCATATCTCCTGTAATTAGTGAGGTGACATCTAACCATAAACCCGGAAATACTCTACTTCTAATCACACCATCTACATCTGGCACAAGTGGTAAATATTCCCCATTCTGCAAACAGAACCAGTCGAGTTTATTTTCTAAAGTCTGCCACACGATATATTCCTGCACTCCGTTGCGGCGGTAGGCGCGTTTTTTGTCGTACAAATCAATAGATGCACTACTGGCTGCTACTTCTGCTACTAATTCCGGTGCGCCTTCTACGTAATCATCTTCACTGATGTGTGCCTGTCCCCTGGCTGGTTTATCTATCAACAGCAAAACATCAGGCTGTGGTTCATTGTCTAAATCCAAGCGCACGTTAGCATTATCGCCTAGTTCTACGCCTGGAGTGGAAACTTTGTAATTCCCTAACCAGATAATTAAGTTTCCATGAGGTAAACCATGACTTCTAAAACGCAGGGGTGATGCCACGTAAACGACTCCTTCAATTAATTCTGCTTTTTTATCGGGCATTGCTGTATAACGACGCTCGAATTCGTGGCGGGTTAAGCGATCGCCACTTTCTAAGGGAGGGATAAAAGCGCTATTATTTAAGCCATGTTCTACAAAAGTCGTCATTACCTGATTCCTCATCCGCAGGAGTTGTAGCTTGAATCTAACAAAAAAAGCGCCCCCCATTTCTGGAGGGCGCTTTTTATTTAGCTAATACTGAAGTATTAACCGTTGATAGCAGGAGCAGTCATTGCTACAGGAGTAATTTCACCAGCAGCTAAATCTAGGGGGAAGTTGTGAGCGTTACGCTCGTGCATTACTTCCATACCCAAGTTAGCGCGGTTGATTACGTCTGCCCAGGTGCTGATGACGCGACCTTGGGAGTCAATTACTGATTGGTTGAAGTTAAAACCGTTCAGGTTGAATGCCATCGTGCTGATACCCAAAGCGGTAAACCAGATACCGACGACAGGCCAAGCTGCGAGCAAGAAGTGCAATTGACGGCTGTTTTGAAATGATGCGTATTGGAAAATTAAACGACCGAAGTAGCCGTGGGCTGCAACGATGTTGTAGGTTTCTTGTTCTTGACCGAATTTGTAACCGTAGTTAAGGGACTCGGTTTCGGTGGTTTCACGCACCAAGGAAGAAGTTACTAGAGAACCGTGCATTGCAGAGAACAATGCACCGCCGAATACACCAGCCACACCTAACATGTGGAAGGGGTGCATTAAGATGTTATGTTCTGCTTGGAACACAATCATAAAGTTGAAGGTTCCGCTTATTCCCAAAGGCATACCATCAGAGAATGAACCTTGACCGATTGGGTAGATCAAGAATACTGCGGTAGCGGAAGCCAAAGGTGCGCTGTAAGCTACGCAAATCCAAGGACGCATACCTAAGCGGTAAGAAAGTTCCCACTGACGACCGAGGTAGCAAGCGCAACCGATCAAGAAGTGGAAAACTACCAATTGGTAAGGGCCGCCGTTGTACAACCACTCATCTAAGGAAGCTGCTTCCCAAATTGGGTAGAAGTGCAAGCCAATAGCGTTAGAGGAAGGAACAACTGCACCAGAGATGATGTTGTTTCCGTAGATCAAGGAACCTGCAACAGGTTCACGGATACCGTCGATGTCTACTGGAGGTGCTGCGATGAAAGCGATTACGAAGCAAGCAGTAGCAGCTAGTAGGGTTGGGATCATCAATACACCAAACCAACCGATATAAATACGGTTGTCAGTGCTGGTGATCCACTCGCAAAAGCGATCCCATACGTTGGCGTTTGAGCGCCGTTGTAAGGTTGTGGTCATTGTTTTATAAGTGCTAAATGATGTTCTTAAAAAATGTAACAAGCAGATTTTGTTATTGCCTGTTGAAGTACAGTCTACATGAATTTACTTTGACGCGTTCTTCGACTTAATACTCTGTAACAAAATACTTTCAAAACCTCATCTAACTGTAAAGTTTTCAATAGTTATAAAAGTAATGGATTGAGGCGATGTAAGGCATTTAAACACCAAACTAGCTATAACTTTCAATGAAGCGATCGCCTAGTTAATTGTCTTTACATTCCTTTACAAATATCTGGTTCAAAAATTTTAAGTTTTGTTGATTTGTAACGAAATAATAAGTTGTAAGTTGTCTTATGTTTCTGTTGATTTAGAAACTTAAAAATCAAAGTATATATAGGGCAAACTGCCTTCAGGAGCTAATAACCAAACAGCGTAGAAACATAGGGGGATGAAGACAAGCTTAAGAGGCCAGTTGAACTCTAACTTCAGCATTCGGTTGAAGACATAGACTACAGCCATCAGGGCAGCTAAAGTTACAAGTACCCAAGTGAGTTGGTATTGGCTCATATTCAAAGCATCCACATAGACCTTTTGAGCAAATTGGGAGTCAGCCGGATAACCCCAAAGATGCCGAATTACTAAAGAAGAGTCTTCGAGATTAGGTAAGCGGAACCAAATCCAAGAGGTAAAAACCATCAGTTGGGTCAATAACCAAGCGACAAAGATACCTAGAGGATTTTGCCAGAATTGTTCTAGATTTTCAAAGCGATCGCTCATAGTATCTGTAAGTCGATGAACCACCAAGGCTAACCCGTGTAATATGCCCCAAACTACATAACCCAAGGCAGCACCATGCCAGATACCAGCGATTAGCATGACAATAAATAAATTCCAGCAGGTACGGACTAAACCCCGACGGGAACCACCCAAAGGAAAGTAGACATAGTTACGTAGCCAATCTCCTAGAGTCATGTGCCAGCGCCGCCAAAATTCTGAAATATTGGTGCTGAAATAGGGAAAGTCGAAATTCTCAGGTAGAACCAAGCCGAAAAGCAAAGCACTACCACGGGCAATGTCTACATAACCGTTGAAATCTAGATATAACTGCAAGCCATAGGCGAATGTAGCTAACCACAGATCGGTACTACCCGCCCGTTGTAGGTTCCCAAAACATAAATCAACGAAAATCCCCAGGTGGTCTGCAAAAATACCTTTTTTAACTGCGCCCCTAGCAATTAACCACAGCGCCTCAGCCACTCTATCACTACTGGGGAAGTCTACTGTATTGAATTGATTTGCTAAGTTGTGGTAGCGCGTAATCGGCCCTGAAATCAGTTTGACGAAGAATAATTTGTAGGTGGCAAATTTGATAAATTTATCAGTAGCAGGGGCACCACGATAGACATCTACTAAATAAGCAATGCATTCAAAGGTAAAAAAGGAAATTCCTAAGGGTGCAATCAACTTAAAAGAGCTATCTGGTGAGTTTGTTTGCACATGAAAAACAAACTTAAATAAGGGGGTAAAATACTTAAAAGCTAATAGTAGTAAAACATTTAGTATTATACCTAACCACAAAATTTTTAGACGACGGCGATTCCAGTCACCTTGGGCAAATTGCCACTCTTCATTAGAAATTTGCCAGTCAAGAGAATGTTTTCCTGGCGATGTGTTGTTACCAATCTCTAGCCCCACACGGTAATTGATAAACGTCAATGCTAATAGTAATGGTATGTACTGGATGTGCAAAGATGCATAGAAAACCAAGCTAGCAATTAGCAACGTCCACAATCGCAGTTTCTGTTGTGCTAAAGACCAGTAAATTCCTAACACACTCAATAAGAACAGCCCATAGAAAATTGATATAAAGTTCATTTTTTAGTTATTAGTTATTAGTCATTGGGCATGGGGCATTGGGCATTGGGCATGGGGCATTGGGCATGGGGCATTGGGCATGGGGCATTGGGCATGGGGCATGGTTATTCTCCTTGTCCCCTTGTCCCCTTGTCCCCCTGCTCCCTCATCCCCCATCCCCCATCCCCCATTCCCCTACTTAGATGGCCAAGGAATCATCGGGTCATTAGCCAACTTTTTGGAGACTTCGTATGCTCCAAAGCGGTTGAGGTGGCTAGGGTCAGAAAAGTAGTCATTTGCTTTTGGCCACTGTTGGCTCAAATCTCGATAAATAAAGTTGGGACTAGTAGCTAGACGCAACATATATTTCTGAAATTCTTGCTCATGTTGTTTACGCACTGGATCTAGATAATCTCCTGTGAGAGGCATGTTGACAAACACTAAGGAAATTTTCTGAGACTGGGCAAACTGAAGCACTTCTTGAAAGGCAGCATCTTGCTGTCCTTCTATTTGGAAAGATTTATAGTCGTTGTCGTAGTTTCCGGGAACTCTAGAATATTTTTGATAGTATCTAGCAGGATTGAAGCGAATAGACAAAGGTAGAAAGCCATCAAAATCAACTGCTTGCTGAGAAGTAATCCCATCTGAAGTACCATCTGTTAGCTGTCTTTGCGATGCAACTGTCTGATTGTGACCAAGTATAAGCAGTTGTTTTTGCAGTAAACTTTTAATTTGGTCGCGGTTTAGATAGCTAGCAGAAACAGATGCTAGAGCCTCATTTAATGACTGGTTTACAGCTTCATAGGCGCTAATCTCCTGTTTTTCTTCTTTTATCTTTTTTTCTCCCGAATTTACTGTATTTTCGGGCAAATCATTGCTATTGGTAGTGGTTGAGGCTTTTTGGATTGCTTGTTTATAACCAGCCGATGCAGCGATGGATTTAAAGGTCATATCCTCACGTCCACCGTTGAAAGCACGGGCCCCATCTGCCCAGAGAATTATTTTAGGCAGTTCTGATGGTTCCAGTACGTGGCGAATCACAAATTCTACAACTTGTGCGGTAGCACCGTTGATCCCAAAGTTAAACACGTCAACATTTGGATAGCCTTGAGTCGCTAAAGCTTTAGAAAGTGCTGCTGGATCTACTCCCCTGAGGGCGCGAGAGGAGCCAATAATTAACACATCTGGAGGACTACCGGTTCTAGCCAAACGCTGTTTATACAGCGCTAGTTGCTCGTCTAACTGCCTGACATTGAAACTTGGCATCTGCGATCGCGCTGCTAAAAGAATAGCGGTAGCGGTTGCTTTTTCCTTCAGTGGTGCGGCTGCCAAATTATTTGTTGGAGTATCATCACTTTGGGTAAATTCAGAAGCATTAAATACAGAACTCTGATTGGGAGGAGATTTTGTTTTAGAAGTGCTGCTAAAAAATGTCGTTTCCCCACTCTGAGTTTTCCCGGATGTCAAAGATGCCTTTTGCTCAGAAGAAGATGGAAGCGAGACGCTGGCAACTTTTGGTGTCGGCGTAGCTCGTACAAGAATTCGACCCAACACCCAATCCGTTTGGAGGGTAAGTAATAATCCCAGTGTCCCCCAAACTAAAGCAATCTTAAGTCCTTGAACATCAGGGCTTTGTTCTGCTGACTGGTGGCTTTCGGTAAATAGCTGGCTTTGCAACAGTAATTTTCTCGCAGTTGCACTCGCCGTTGCCATCCAATTTCGCGCTACTTCGGTAACAAAATTTTGAACTTCTTCTGTAGTTAAGTCGGGGCGCAAAATTGGCTCACTAGTCTCAGACGTTACCAGATCATCAATGTATTTAGAAGTGGCAGCAAATTCTGGAGTTGCTTCTGGCACTAAACGTTGGCGATGCTCAATATCAATGCCATAGTGCCAAAAAGGTTCTTTATTCCCAGCACGGCGACCGTATACACGTACTCCCATAATACCAGGAATTTTTAAATGGCGGATAAGCTGCGTAATTTTACTTGCTACTTGTTGACGCCCTGGACATACAGGTGCATCACACATAATGTGTAATAAATCATGTTTGTTCAGCAGCAGTATGCGAATTCCACCTGTCAATAGACGCCAATCCAGGTCAGGATTGAGTAAACGCTCCAGTAAAAATACGATGGCTGGTTCATCGCCAGTATTTGCCAAATCTAGCGGTGATGTGGCAAAGGCGGGATATTTTGCAGCAGGTAAAGCTAGCCAATCAACCCAAGTGGGTTGCTGATCGCCTGCTTTTTGTCCGTATACAGTGGCGGCGAGAATGCCTTGAGGAGCGATCGCTTCTAGCTGGGGTAAAATCGCCTCTAAGCATACTTCCTTGTCGGGTATTGGGGCAGTTCCTAAGGGATCAAAAGCTGGGATACAAAAGATATGTAGTGTTGATTCTTTGAGAGAAACTTGCACACCAACCTTTAATGCTGACAATACCTCAGTTAATAATCGCGCGATCGCTTGGACATCTCCCCAACGCGCCCACTCTTTCAGCATCATCTCTGGTGGGGTCAAATCCACCCTTAGCAGCCAATCGGGTGCAGTTTCGCCACTCACTTGGGAAACAATTACTGCATCTTGGTAGCCGGAAAGCTTGAGATAACGCAACTTTTGTGCTATTGGTTCAGCAAGCAACGATGCATCAGGGCTATAGCTCGACTGGCAAAATATCCACAGACGATTTTCTTCGGGCTGAGATTTTTTTGGCTGATATGGCTTAATCTTTGCCTGTACAGATACACCTAACGTACTCAGAGTTTCACTGAGATACCGAGCGATTGCCTCTGGGTTCCCTTGGCGTGCCAAACTTTCGTTAGAGACAATCAGCGCCCCACCCGATTGTTTTGATTTTTCTGAGTCTGCTAGCAGCGCTTGCTCCACCTGCTCCAGATGCTTATCTATTTGATTCAAGTAAACCCGGTGGCACCATTTGGGGCGTTGTTCCCCTTTTCTGCGCCCATAGACAAATACTTGATATATTGAGGGTTGTTCGTTACTTGTGAGGATATCTAAGTTTGTTTGCTGTAGTGCTTGCAGCAAGTCAGACAAAGTGCGCCAACGCTGCGGACATTCTGTACCTTCACAAAGAATATGGAGGTTATTTCCCCGCAACCGGACTTTCACCCCGAAAGTGTTGATCCCTGTTGCTTGGCTTACCCATTGCACTAAGGATTGCTGGCTATCTGGTAATACTGTTTTCATGGGAAGTTAACTTTACAGGAAGCGATTGTTGGGGGATAGTGCCTGCACTTGTAAACTAGAACCATAGGTCTATCACACTCTGACGGTTTTTTTTAACAATTTTGTTACCTTTGTAGCTTACAAAATCGGCCAAGATAGTTTTGTACAGGTTGCAAGTCTGACTAATGTTGAGTTTTGCGTTTATTTTACTAATAGGGAGTCATAAATTAGAAGTTAGAACTTAGCAGCCGGGAGTCAGAATAATTCTATATGACTGGCTGATGACTTGTCGTTTAAAGCCGGACTCGCATCCCACTAAGCTAACTACCCTGATGGGCAAAACAAACAATAAGCTTATCTCATTTCAACTCCATCCCTTTATTGTTGGAGTCATCTTAACTTCTAACTCCTGACTCCTATACAGATGCGATTAATCGTGTCTCTACTCAATTATTTCCCATAACCAAGAATTAGCAATGTCTCCTGCCAACCAACAACCCGCAACTAACCCTGCATCTAATCTCGATTTATTTAACATTCCCCAGTCTTTCCTTTTACAAATAGGTACAGCGTCTATATTACTGTTGCTCATTACCGGAAAAACCACAGTAAGAGCACTAGAAGCCATAGGGGAAGCCAGTGAAGAATTGTTTCGAGGCGATCGCCTACCCATTCTCGACTTCCCAAATGAACACGAAATCAATCAAGATGAGAAGATATACAACAAATAATTATTTGTTCAGGAACAACTCGGTGAGCATTAAGTGCAAAACCTAGAAGCGTAAACAGTAATTAGCTTTACAACAATAGAGAATATGGGTTCCCTTTTATACTCTTCGTCTCAAACTGCGGATATATACCCGGTGTCGGAATTATTTTTGCGTCATCGTCTCCAGGTAGTGGAAGAATTGTGGGAGTCAGTTCTCCGGCAAGAATGCGGTCAAAATATGGTAGATTTGTTGCGTCAGTTGCGCGATTTATGTTCGCCAGAAGGACAAGCAACAAATGACCAAGCATCATCAGCCGTAAAATTGATTGAACAACTAAATATCAACGAAGCAATTCGCGCGGCTCGTGCTTTCGCTCTGTATTTTCAGCTGATTAACATCATAGAGCAGGAATACGAACAACGGCAGCAATTGAGTCGCTATGAGGCAGAAACAGAGCCTACAGACGCAGAAAGAGCATCTAATGTCAATTACTCGTCCAATCAAAGAGAAGATGACGCGCCTGTTAGCAGGGGAATAGCAGCAGACTTGCTGAGAGAGAGTTATCTAGAAAAAGCGCAAGTCAAACCAAAAGGTACTTTCGCTGCCTTGTTTCCCTATTTATTCAAACTGAATGTACCACCCCAGCAAATTCAACGTTTAATTGCACATCTGGATGTGCGTTTAGTTTTCACAGCGCACCCGACGGAAATTGTTCGCCATACTATCCGGGATAAGCAGCGCCAGGTGGTACAACTCTTGCAAAAATTGGATACTTTAGAAAACCATTTTGGTACTACAGGCGGGGGATATGCTTGGGAAGCAGCAGATGTCCGCGAACAATTGCTCGAAGAAATTCGCCTATGGTGGCGCACAGATGAACTTCACCAATTCAAACCCACTGTGCTAGATGAAGTAGATTATGCGCTGCACTACTTCCAAGAAGTTTTATTTGATGGTATTCCTCAACTTTATAAACGTTTCAAACACACTCTATCCAGCACCTTTCCTTGGCTAGAACCACCGAGTAAAAACTTTTGCTCTTTCGGTTCTTGGGTAGGCTCAGATAGGGATGGAAACCCATCAGTTACGCCCGAAATCACCTGGCAAACAGCTTGCTATCAGCGCAAAATGGTGTTGGGTAGATATATTCAGTCAGTGAAAAATCTGATTGAATTGTTGAGTGTGTCGATGCATTGGAGCGATGTCTTACCAGATTTGCTGGAATCTCTAGAATTGGATCAGTCCCAATTGAGTGAGGTATACGATGCACTGGCGCTGCGTTATCGACAAGAACCATATCGGCTCAAACTGGCTTATGTGCTGAAACGGCTAGAAAATACTCGCGATCGCAATTTAGCTTTGTACAATCGGGAAACGCCAAAAAATCAAGACAGCCCCCTGTATCGTTCGGGAGCCGATTTTTTAGCAGAACTGCGGATGATTCAGCGCAACTTGACAGAAACAGGTTTAAGCTGTCGAGAATTAGAAAATCTAATTTGTCAAGTAGAGATTTTTGGTTTTAACTTGACACAGCTAGATATCCGCCAAGAATCATCCCGTCATGCCGATGCCCTCAATGAGATCCTGGGATACCTGCAAATATTACCTCAACCTTACAACGAACTATCTGAGGAGCAAAGAGTCGCTTGGCTGACAGGAGAACTGCAAACCCGGAGGCCGTTAATTCCGGCAGAATTACCATTTTCCGAAAAAACCAACGATGTAATTGAAACCTTTCGCGTCGTGCGATCGCTGCAACAAGAATTTGGTCTAAATATCTGCCAAACTTACATTATCAGCATGTGCCGCGACGTGAGCGATGTGCTGGAAGTATTGCTTTTAGCTAAAGAAGCCAGACTTTTTGACCCCGCCATTGCCGTCGGAACAATTCAAGTTGTCCCCCTATTTGAGACAGTAGAAGACTTACAACGCTCCAGAAGCGTTATGCGGAAACTGTTTGAACTCCCCTTATATCGCGCTTTATTAGCCGGCGGCTACGAACATACAAAAACAAAGAGCGTTGTTGTGGATGAAAATTCATCCCCCCCTGCTTCTTCATCCCCCCTCACCCCCAACTTGCAAGAAGTAATGCTGGGGTATTCTGACAGCAACAAAGACTCTGGTTTTTTAAGTAGTAACTGGGAAATTCATAAAGCTCAAAAATCACTGCAACACATAGCAGAAGGCTACGATCTAAATTTGCGGATTTTCCACGGACGCGGCGGTTCTGTGGGACGGGGTGGCGGCCCTGCTTACGAGGCGATTTTGGCTCAACCAGGTCATAGTATCAATGGGCGAATCAAGATTACCGAACAAGGAGAAGTTTTAGCTTCCAAATACTCCTTGTTGGACTTGGCTTTGTACCACATGGAAACCATCACCACTGCTGTGATTCAAGCTAGCCTGCTGCGGACAGGGTTTGATGATATTGAACCCTGGAATGAGATTATGGAAGAATTAGCAGTGCGATCGCGTCAACATTATCGTGCTTTAATCTACGAACAGCCAGATTTTGTTGACTTCTTCCACCAAGTAACTCCAATTGAAGAAATTAGCCAGCTACAAATTAGCTCTCGTCCAGCCCGCCGTCCATCTGGTAAGAAAGATTTAAGCAGTCTGCGAGCTATTCCTTGGGTATTTAGCTGGACACAAAGCCGATTTTTGCTGCCTTCGTGGTACGGCGTTGGCACAGCGTTACAAGAATTCTTGAACGCAGAACCAGAAGAACACTTGAAATTGCTACGCTACTTTTACGTTAAGTGGCCGTTCTTCAAGATGGTGATTTCTAAAGCCGAGATGACCTTGGCAAAAGTAGATATGCAAATGGCGCATCACTATGTCCAAGAATTGTCAAAACCAGAAGATCAACCCCGCTTTGCCAAGGTTTTTGACCAAATTGCCAGCGAGTTCTATCTCACAAGAGATTTGGTATTAAAAATCACCGATCACAATCGACTCTTAGATGGTGATCCTGTATTGCAACGATCTGTGCAGCTACGCAATGGCACAATTGTACCCTTGGGATTTATCCAAGTTTCCCTACTCAAGCGCCTACGGCAGTCCCTAAATACTACTGCTACTTCTGGAGTCATCCACTCTCGTTACAGTAAAGGCGAGTTATTGCGAGGGGCATTGTTAACTATTAATGGTATTGCAGCCGGGATGAGAAATACAGGTTGATGGGGAGTGGGGAGTGGGGAGTGGGGAGTGGGGAGTGGGGAGTGGGGAGTGGGGATGAGGGAACAGGGGAGCAGGGGAGCAGGGGAGCAGGGGGAGAAGAGCTTTTTTGTCCAATGCCCTATGCCCTATGCCCTATGCCCTATGCCCTATGCCCTATGCCCTATGCCCTATGCCCTATGCCCTATGCCCTATGACAAATGACAAAAAATAGAATTTTAATTTGCACTTTTTTGGCGCTGACATCAGGTTTTTTTGGTGCTTACACCAGTGGGCAAATTACCATCATGCTGCATAGTCAAAAGTGTCAAAATCAACCTTGGGGTTTAAAAGAGATGTGCAATGCCTGGATGACACCAGGAGCAATATGGCAAGGTAGCACAACAGGACTATGGACAGGCACTATCTTAGGATCTTTTGTTGGGGGCTTGGTGACACGACAAGCTCGTGATTAGTCTGTTGACTAGCAATCCTTTGCAGCAAAAGGCAGGTTTGGTGTCAGCAAGGCTGGTAAAATCTACCTGTAGCAAAGAAGAGTAAATCACCATGCCTACCGAAACTAACCCAGGGAATCAAACTACCACAGGTGCTGATGCCATTGATGAAGCGATCGCACAGGGAATTGATTTTGATGGTTCTCCCATTCCGTCTGCCAAGCTAGAACTTTATGGTAAAGTTATGGCGTTAGAAGCCAATAGACAGCGCAGTGGCGTATCTAATACTATGCGATCGCGCATTGTGCGAATTGGTGCAAAACACATTCCTCAAGCAGAACTCGACCAATTACTTGTAGATGCTGGTTTTGCACCCCTAAAAGAGAAAGAAATTGCCTTTTTCTATAGTGGTAAATAATTGTTAATGTTTTACAACAGTTTTCATTTATTTGAACCAAATATGTTGTAGGGGCACAGCAATGCTCATTGGTGTCAACTTAAGCTAAAAATAGCTTCTCGCTTCGCCTCCTCGCCCGCCTTGGAATGAATTCCAAGGCTAATAGCGAAAGTCTACTAAAGTAGACTCAAGATTTTGGGCAATATCTAGTCATCTTTAGATGACTTAAGCTATGAGCAAGGAACTTCAGTTCCTTGCGGGACATTGGTTATACGTTAAGTTGACACCACTGAGCAATGCTGTGCCCTCAATTCTTTATCTCACACATTCCAAATTGCCATCGGTATTTTGACTTTTTGAGTTCCTTCCTGATGCGTTCAAAAGTGTATCTTCAGCAAGATTTTGTCAGATATTGCTTGTGTTTGAATTAGCAGATGGCTATATGTACTTAAGTAATAGCCGATAGGCTTGGAGAACACATGTCAGGAACTACGTCAAACTCAGAAATGCAATACCGAGTCCTTGGCAGTACAGGAGAGAAAGTTTCTGCCATCGGATTGGGTGGTTGGCACATTGCCTTAAAACACGTTGATGAAGAACTGGGTATCCGAATTGTTAGAACAGCGATTGATCGCGGCATCACCTTTATGGATAACAGTTGGGATTACAACGGTGGAGTCAGCGAGATTCGCATGGGAAAAGCCCTGCGCGATGGCTATCGAGACAAAGTTTTCCTGATGACGAAAATCGATGGTCGTTCTAAAAAAGCAGCAGCAAAACAGCTAGACGAATCACTTCAACGCCTGCAAGTTGATTGCATCGATCTCGTTCAGCACCACGAAATCCTTCGGCACGAAGATCCACATCGAGTTTTTGACCAAGAAGGGGCGAATGCTGCCTTAATTGAGGCGCAAGAAGCTGGCAAACTCCGATATATCGGCTTTACTGGGCACAAAGACCCCTATGTTCATCTGCACATGCTGGAAGTTGCAGCCGCTAACGGGTTCAAATTTGATACAGCGCAGATGCCGCTCAATGTCATGGATGCTCACTACCGGAGTTTTGAAAAGCTGGTTGTGCCAGAACTGGTTAAACAAAACATCGGCGTTCTGGGAATGAAAAGCTTGGCAAACGGTATTCTTTTACGGTCAAATACTGTAACGCCAATTGAATGTTTACACTATGCTTTGAATCTGCCCACATCGGTTTTGATTACCGGAATTGACAGCATGGAGATTTTAGACCAAGCCTTTGAAGCCGTGCGGACTTTCCAGCCAATGAATGACGAGCAAGTGCGATCGCTTTTAGCTAAAACGGCAGAAGCGGCATCACGCGGCGAGTTTGAGCCTTTCAAAACCTCATCAATCTTTGATAGCACTGCCCAAAATCCAGATTGGCTAGGAGAGGAACCACAGCGCCTTCAGCAATTGATATCAGCGTAATGCTTTCTTACAGCAGATTGCGCTCTAATCGAATACACGAGAGACGTAGCAGTGCTACGTCTCTACAAGGTTTTGGGTTTTATATATGTACTTCATTTACCTGAAATCTGCTGTAATGTCCTCTCTGGAGAAGTTCACACGATCATACAACCCCAGAACATGTTGCGGTTTAGTAATTGCATTGTCACCTTATCAAAAAATTGGGTTTAAAACCTCGCCCTTCTAGGGCGACTTTTGGTAAAATATGGTTTGTGGAAGGGTAATCAACCACTTAAAAAACCCATTTGCTACCTAACAAGTAGACGTTGCACCTTGACAACTGAATCTAGAGGGTTCTACTTCGTAGTTCTAGTATCACCTGGAAGTAGGTAAAAGATTCACAGGTACTAAACGCACAGTATTAAACTTCAAACAAATATTGCACTATGTGCAACTATGGTCGGGCAGACCAAAAGTTAACGCTTGGGGAGAGAACCACCTCTGGCTTAGATACGCAAGGATTCTAAGTTAAGTGGACTCGTGGAACCAAGA
>JBBSOX010000059.1:0-38674 GCA_038259325.1 Chroococcales cyanobacterium
GCGGCTCATAGCTGAAGTCCACTTAAGTGGACTGAACAATCAATTTAGTCCACTTAAGTGGACTTGGGCTATGAGACTCGGAATTCATTCCGAGGCGGGATAGAAACGCAGTCCGAGATTTTTTAATAAAGATATGACTGCGACAAGACTTGTGTGTACACCGTAGCCTTTTTAAGGGGGGCTAGGGGGGATCGAATTCTATGCAGCTTCATAAAAAATTGGTATAAGAAAAAGGCTCATCTAAATGAGCCTTTTAGCAGAGAAAGGGGATATTAACTCAAATCGAAAAGCAAGATTTCGCCGCCGATGTTGGTGCTAATTTCTAGCTGTTCTTCGCCGTTGATTTGTACACCATCACCGGCTCTGAGTTCTTCACCATTTAAGTTGATTATGCCTTGCGCTACTTGTAACCAGGCATAGCGATCGCGTTTGACTTGATAATTAACAACATCACCTGACTCTAAAACAGATGTGTATAACTCAACATCTTGGTGAATTGTCACAGCACCATCGCGCCCATCTTTAGAGGCAATTAAGCGGAGTTTACCGCGCTTTTCTTCGAGAGGAAAAGCTTTTTGTTCATATCTTGGCGTTATTCCTTCTTGATCGGGAAGAATCCAGATTTGTAGTAAGTGGAGTGGTTCAGTTGGTGAAGGATTAAATTCGCTGTGGCTGATTCCAGTTCCAGCACTCATAATTTGGGCATCACCGGGGCGAATTACCGACCCTGTACCCAAACTGTCTTTATGCTCTACAGCACCTTCTAAGACATAAGTGAGGATTTCCATATCACGATGGCTGTGGGTAGGGAATCCAGCACCAGGGGCGATGCGATCGTCGTTAATCACCCGCAGAGAACGAAATCCCATGCGGTTCGGATCGTAAAAACTACCGAAGGAAAATGTGTGATAACTATCGAGCCAGCCCATTTTAGCGTGACCACGGGCGTTTCTATCATGAATTAGATGGCTAATTGTATTTTGAGACATATATTTACCTCGTTGTTAATGAGTATTTAGAGACGCGATGAATCGCGTCTGTACAAGAGTTAGGAATCAGAATGGAATTGTAGCTTTTCAGTAAGCTAGTAACTTATTCAAGTTGAAATATTAATCTTGAGATATCACTTATCGAAAATATTTTTGAATTTTTCGACCTAGTTTTGAACTATTTCAATAGTAAAGGATATACATATAAAAGAAAAGTACGCACTTAAAAGTGACGTACTTACCAAAAAGATACTATTAGATTTACGAAAGGCTACTTTTCTCAGAAGTACTTATTTTACGCCAGCAGGGATCTTTTGAGTTTTAGTAGTACCCGCTTTACCATTCTCTGCCTTAATTTCTGCTACTTGCAGATGAGCTTCTAAGAACCAGAGTCGTTTGTCAATGGTGCGAGAAATTTCGGTGTAAAGATCGGCGGTATCAGCATCTCCTAAGTTATCAGTTTTAGCGATCGCTTCTCTAATATGTTTAGCATAGATTCCAAAGCGATCTGACAACGCTGTTACATGGTCTTTACCATCCAAAATATCTAAGGGATATTCTGGCAAAATTGAATTACTAGCTGCGGCGCGGGCTGTTCCAAAGGCGTATCCGCCTAAAGCTGTAACGCGTTCAGCTAGCATATCGATGTATCCTTCTAATTCCCCAGCAAGCTCATCAAATAATAGGTGTAGCTGGTAGAAGTCAGTTCCTTTAACATTCCAGTGCGCTTGCTTTGCTTGGGTTTTCAGGTCTGAAGTAGCTGCCAAGCTTTGGTTGAGAAGTACCACGATTTGCACTCGCGCTTCGGCGGGAATGTCAATGCGGGTAGGGTACAAACGTGATGTAATGCTGTTGTCGTTCATGATTTTACGTTGTTAATGCCTTTTATATCTAACTTTACAGAATTGCAAGGCTAGGCGAAACTCTCTGACGATGGATTGAATTAATGCCTGAATGTGTTACTGTTTATTACTATTAGTTAAATACGATGGTTTTCTATGGTATTGAATGTACCACCGAAAAGGCGATCGCGAATAACATCATTGTGCAAAAAGTCATGGGGAAAACCCAGTTCAATTTGACTTACTTCATTTAAACGTTGCAAATGTTCTGGCGAGAGGGTGATATTTAGAGAAGCTAAGTTATCTTGAAACTGCGTTAATTTACGTGCCCCAATTATCGGAATAATCACACCATTTTGAGCGTGTAACCAAGCTAATGCTACTTGTGAAGGTGTGTGTCCAATTTCGGTTGCAACTTCACTGACAACTTGAGCGATCGCTAAATTCCGTTCTGAAATAGTTCCTAACGCTGGATTTGCTAATCGCCCCTGTTCGCTACCCTCTTGAGGAGGCTGATTATACTTACCTGTAAGCACACCACCACCCAAAGGCGACCACGGTGTTACTGCTAAATCTAAGGCTTTAGCCATCGGTAGCAAGTCACGTTCTGGGGTTCGTTGAATTAAACTATACTCAATTTGCAGGGCGACAAACTGCGTCCATCCTTGATATTGGGCTATGGTATTTGCTTGGGAAACGATCCAAGCGGGTGTGTCAGAAATACCGATGTAAAGTACTTTACCTTGACGGACTACATCATCAAGCGATCGCAAGACTTCTTCAATAGGTGTTGTGAAATCCCAAGCGTGCAACCAGAATAAATCAATGTAATCAGTATTCAGCCGTTTCAGGCTACCTTCCAAAGACTGAATTAAGTTCTTGCGATGATTTCCACTGGCGTTAGGGTCGCCCTTTTTGTCATTCATCCGCAAGGGAAAGGAATATTTTGTCGCAACTACAAAGCGTTCCCGTTCTTTAGCAATCAACTCACCGACAATTTTTTCACTGCTACCATCTGTATAACCGTTGGCGGTGTCAATGAAATTTCCCCCTGCTTCTGCATAGCTATCGAAGATTTTACGACTTTCGTCAACAGATGCACCCCAACCCCAATCTTCACCAAAGGTCATGGTTCCCAAGGAGAGTTCAGAGACTCTTAACCCGCTTTTGCCCAAGAGTTTATATCTCATAAATATTTTCTCATTAATGAAAAAACAAAGCAAATACCATTCCAAAAGCATGATACCTGGAAACCGGGGGCAATGTTTGAGGACAAGCTATTTAAATGCAACGACCGCTTTGTTAATCCACACTATTCTTTTTTGCCACCCTCATTTATCGAGAGGATACATAAAATCGAAGTCAAATATATTTATATAACTAGCTTTTTCAATTTAATAAACTCGGTTTCTGAGTTTTTTGATGTCTGCTAATGGTGCCATAGCTAAATAAAGTACGGCACCCTACAATCTAGAATCTCAAATCCATAATCTTCTAAGCGATTACTTCGATAACTTGAGGGCCGTTAACGCCGTTGATTCTAGCAATTTCGACAGAGCCAAATTCTGAACCACTACCATCTCTGTCGAAGAATAGAATTGAGCCATTGGTGTCAAATCTAAAGCGTTGAGTAGTATTGGTGAAAGCACTACCAAGAGTGAATTGAGTAGGTTGTAATTGCCCTACTACAAGTCCACCTCCAAATCCAGATGCGGAAACTTGGACTTTATCACCTTGAGATGCATTTAGGTCATTGATAATATCGCCACCCTCTGAAGCACTGTTGTAACGGAAGAAATCAGCTCCTCCTCCTCCAGCTAAGATATCTTTACCCAATCCGCCAATTAAAATATCATTACCATCTCTGCCATCAAGGTTGTCATCACCCGAACCACCATTCAGGACATTGGCTCCAGCATTCCCAGTTAAGCGGTCATTTCCATTACCCCCAAAAACGTTGTCAAAGTTCACAACTCGGAAATTTAAAGAACCGAAATTGGGAATATTGCTGATGTTGACTTGTTCAGCAGATAAATCAGCAATTAGCTGTACATTGCTTCCAGAAGCGTTTATTGTATCTATCGCAGTTGCTGAACCAATAATTTTTTCAATCCTAATAAGTTGGTCTTGACCATTACTTTTTTGAACTGTACCTGTTGGTAATACTGTGACACCACCACTGAATTTATAATCTACCGTGTCTTGTCCATCCCCACCATTAATAATGTCGTTACCAGCACTAGCAATAATTACGTCATCTCCATTCAGTGTATTGATTACATCGTTGCCGATAGTACCGTTAAGAACAACGTCGTTTAGAGGAGTTCCAGTGATATTAGCCATACTTGTTTATGAGGTAATTGGTGTTTTAAGTTACAAGGCCTGAAAATTAAAAATATACTTACGTGTTGCAAGTATTCAGTATTTTCTTGTGCCAGTTTGTGTATGATAAAAGACTATTTAAGAAATAATTATAAATATATAATGTTTTTTCTATGAAGGAATAATAATAAAACAATGAAGAGTAATTAGTTTTTTTGTGATGAGAGCAATTTGCTATGCAAATACTTTAAAGTTCTGATTTGGAAACTATGATTGTAGCGCTCACGCACTGTACAAATGCATCGTGATGTGCATTAACAGAAGTAAGTTGTTTCAGCTTTTTCTTAATTATTATGCGCTCGTAAATAGAACATTGCTGTGCCCTTACGAAAGATGTAAGTTTTAAACCTATTCATATTCGGTATTTTTTGTCAATCTAATCTATTGCCAAATTTACAACTTAAGCTAGACAACATTATGCATATTTAACAAATTAAAATTTGTTTTTGCTGAGGTGAACCGAATTATTTAGTACTACGTTACTCAGGTAAGAGCGATCGCTACAGTTTTCTAAGCTAGAATACCAAAGTTGTATTTATACACATTCGACAAGTCAGTTATTTTTATGAATTACTACGTAATTTACGACGGTAATTGTAATCTCTGCGTTACCTTAGTGCGATCGCTAGAAACCTTAGACCAAGGAAAGCTGTTTCGTTACAGTCCTATGCAAGATGAGCAAACACTTTTACAGTGGGGAATTACAGCCCAAGACTGTGAACAGGGGATGATTTTAATTGATGGCAATGAACCTCAGAGACGTTGGCAAGGTAGTGATGCAGCTGAAGAAATTGGGCGATTATTGCCAGCAGGAAGCATATTTGTAGACGCTTATCGAGCCTTACCGGGGATGAAATGGGCAGGCGATCGCTTTTACGAACAAATCCGCGATAATCGCTACACCATTTTTGGTAAGCGTTCTAGTACTTATGAATCCGCATATTGTGTGGATGGTAGCTGCAAGCCGTAGGTATTCCCAGTCTGAGGCAGGGAGCAGGGAGCAGGGGGATCAGGGTTAGCGCGTCTCAAACCCTATTGACAGGAGGATTATGGCAGAGTTACTGAGTTTGAGAGAGCCGCAGCCAACACAGAAAGCATATAGCCATCGTTCATAGCTGCTCGTCGTGACTTTTGGCGAATACTGCGGCGAAAAGATGTTTCTCGTTCTAAGGCATTGAGTGCAATGCGACGTAGTAAAGCAAAATGCGGACATAATCACATCTGCTCTCGATAGTTAGTATGTAATAGTCCAAAATATACATCGTCTACGTAGTGTCCGCGATAAAAAGACCGTTGCCGTAGGACGCCTTCCTGTCGAAAGCCTAGCTTCTCTAGGAGTTTACTTGAGGCGTGGTTTTCCGGCGTGATAACTGCTTCGATGCGATGAAGATCAAAGGTCTCAAAGCCATAGCGAAGCATCGCGTGCAGGGCTTCTGTCATAATGCCACGCCGCCAGTATGCCCTTGCTAAGTCGTAGCCAATCTCAACTCGGCGATTATCGTTGTCGAAGGGATGGAACCCACAAGTGCCAATGAGCAGCTGGGGTTGATTGTGCAGTGAGATTGCCCACCGAATGGAAACCTAGCTAAGATAACGATCAATGAAAAATTGCACCAGTTCCACTGCTTCCTGGTGTTCAGTGAACGTGTCTATATCTAAGTATTGGGCAACGACATCATCGCTGTAAAGCGCAAATATAGCGTCAACGTCCTCCGGCACAATTTGTCGGAGGATGAGCCTCTGCGTTTTGAGTTGTGGGAATGTTTTGAAGGTATCAGCAATTACCACAGGAGCTTGCTCCATAATCAGTTAATGAAATGCCAGAATAACAACTTTTAGGCAATTAATCAATTAATTCGCAATTCGCATTTTCAATTGCGAATTGTTTGGTCATACTTTGTTTCTACATAGGACTTACGCAACTGGCACAAATAGCAGGGTTGCGGCTCTCCCAAACTCAACACTGGAGCTAGAATCCACCTGTCAATAGGGTTTGAGACGCGCTAACCGTGGCAGGGAGATGAGGGAAACCCCATAAATAAATGTATTGACTCTGAGACAAATACGCATTATTTATCGCCGCACTTTTCGTTCAAAATAAATATTTTTTCCTTGAGCATAAATACATTTATTAGCTCGTAACCCTAGATTGCTGGGGAATTCCAGCATCTTTCTCCCCCTGCCCCCTGCCCCCCGCCCCCCTGCCTCTTTGGTCATTAGAGAGAATTTGTTCTGGTCAAAAATCCGCCTCCAGGTGCTAGCAAAAAGTCTGGTAGACCAACCATTATGCTATCTGGCGTGTTTGTAAATATTGTGCAATCAATGACATTTGCGATTGCGCCACGATTCGGCACAACAAACTGAACTGATGGGAGGATACTGCGTGAAAATAGGTGCTAACTACTTGGGTAACGGAGAGTGTGAGTTTACAGTTTGGTCTCCGCTATTAGATGGTGTCACGGTAAAAATTTTGACGCCAGAACAGCAGTTAATTCCCCTCAAGCCTCAGTCTGAGGGATACTGGCATACGAAAGTCAACGATGTGTATCCAGGTACGCTTTATCGGTATGTCTTAAATGGGCAAGACACCTTTGCCGATCCAGCTTCGCAGTATCAACCGGAAGGGGTGCATGGGCCGTCTCAAATTGTCGATCAACACTTTGATTGGACTGATGAAGGGTGGACTGGGATTCCTGTGGAGTCGATGATTTTCTATGAACTCCATGTTGGAACATTCACGCCTGAAGGAACTTTCACCGCCATCAGTCCCCGCTTACCAGATTTAAAAGAACTGGGAATTAACGCTATTGAAATTATGCCTATCTCCCAGTTTCCGGGAGACACTCATATTGAAGCATCTCTGGCATATCGCAACTGGGGTTATGACGGCGTTTACCCTTATGCTGTCCAAAATTCCTATGGTAGCCCAGCCGAACTGAAGCAACTGGTAAATGCTTGCCACCAACACGGAATTGCCGTAGTCCTGGATGTGGTGTATAACCACTTTGGGCCAGAAGGCAACTATATAAGTCAGTTCGCGCCCTACTTTACTAAAAACTATAAAACGCCGTGGGGCGAAGCACTGAATTTTGACGATGCCCATAGTCAGGGTGTGCGAAATTATTTTATCGAGAATGCCCTTTACTGGTTGCGCGAGTTCCACATTGATGCATTGCGGCTCGATGCTATTCAAGCAATTTACGACTTGGGAGCGAAGCATTTTTTGTGGGAACTGGCGGAAGCAGTTCATCATTTTTCACAACAAGGGCAAAAATGGAAGCGCCATCTAATTGCCGAAAGTGACTTGAACAATCCGCAAATAATTCGTCCGGTAGAATTGGGCGGATATGGTCTTGATGCCCAGTGGAGTGATGATTTTCACCATTCATTGCACGCACTCTTGACAGGCGATCGCCAAGGATATTATCAAGATTTTGGGCAGTGTGCTGATTTGGCAAAAGCTTATGAAGATACTTTTGTCTACGATTGGAAGTATGCACCACACCGTAAGCGATTTCATGGTATGTCTTGCCGCGATCGCCCTTTATCACAGTTTACAATTTGTATTCAGAATCACGATCAAATCGGCAATCAAATGAAAGGAGAACGCCTCAGCCAGCGAATCTCTTTTGAGGGATTAAAGTTAGCTGCTGGCGCTGTGTTGCTGTCGCCCAACTTACCCCTGTTGTTCATGGGAGAAGAATACGGCGAAACAGCACCCTTCATTTACTTTGTCAGTCACTCCGATCCCGATTTAATTCAAGCAGTTCGAGCCGGACGCAAACAAGAATTTGAAGCATTTCACTATGCTGATGATCCCCCAGATCCCGAATCGGCAGAAACTTTCCTAAAGTCTAAACTCAATTGGGAATTACGTAATAACGGTAAGCACAAAGTTTTGTGGAATTGGTATCGTCAGTTAATTAATTTCCGCAAGACGCATCCAGCACTTTTGAATCAAGAGCGCAACTCTATCAAAGCAACTAGCGATGAGGATAAGCAGTTAGTCATCGTGCGTCGTTGGTGCGAATCGAGTGAACTAATATTTGTGATGAATTTCAATTCGTCTCCAGTGACAGTGAATTTGCCGTTTGAGCAAAATGCTAATAAATTGTTAGACTCTGCTGATACCTCATGGCTTGGGCATGGTTCTGAAGCTGCTGAACATTTGTCTGTGGGAGAAGAAGTGAAATTGCAACCTACTAGTTTAGTACTCTATGAAAAAGGATGAGGGGAATTAGAACTTAAAGTTTCAGCCTTATAACTTCAACGTTCGAGCAAAAAGGTTCAACGTCCGAGCAAAAAGGTTCAACGTTCGAGCAAAAAGGTTCAACGTCCGAGTAAAAAGGCTCAACGTTCGAGCAAAAAGGCTCAACGTTCGAGCAAAAAGGTTCAACGTCCGAGTAAAAAGGCTCAACGTTCGAGTAAAAAGGCTCAACGGTCGAGTAAAAAGGCTCAACGGTCGAGCAAAAAGGCTCAATGTTCAAGCTAAGAGGTTGTTTGAATTCCCCTAACCCTCCCTTAAAATTTACCCCACCCTAACCCTCCCCTTGTAAAGGGGAGGGAACTAGATTTCCTGTTTCCCCCCTTGACAAGGGGGGATTAAGGGGGGTAAAACCCTTTTGCTACCGAGAAGAGGACTTTTCAAACATCCTCCAAAAGGTTCAGCGTTTACCCTCAAAACCTCATCCCCCTCACTCCCCATTTTGTACAGACGCGATTCATCTCGTCTCTCCCCACTCTCCATTCAAAAAAACTATGCGAATTCCTACCGCCACTTATCGAATCCAATTTACACCTCAGTTTGGCTTTGACAACGCCAAAGCGATCGCAGCTTATCTAGCAGATTTAGGTATTTCCGATTTATATGCTTCCCCCATTTTCAAAGCAAGATCCGGGAGTACACACGGTTACGATATAGTAGATGCCACTCAACTTAACCCAGAACTGGGAACTAATGAGTCTTTTGATGCATTAGTTAGTGAAATCCAATCTCTTGGTATGGGCTGGTTACAAGATATTGTGCCCAACCACATGGCTTATAGCAGTGAAAACCATTACTTGATGGACGTATTGGAACACGGCCCAGATTCTATCTATACCGACTACTTCGATCTTTCTTGGAATGCTCCCTTTGGCGATCGCCAAGAGCGAATTCTTGCGCCGCTATTGGGAGATTTCTATGGTGTATCCTTGGAAAACGGACACATTCAACTGCAATACGAACAAAACGGTTTAACTGTCAACTATTACAGCTTGAAACTGCCACTCCGGTTAGAGTCTTACACAAAATTTATCACCCATAATCTGGGTCAACTCACCCGTACACTGGGACGCAATCATCCCGATTTTATTAAGCTATTGGGAATTCTCTACATTCTCAAAAATGTACCCTCAGAAGTTGCAGGAAAACAGCGACAAGACCAAATTGCATTTATTAAAGGCTTGGTTTGGGAACTCTACACCACAAACGATGCTATCCGCGAGTTCATTGACGAAAATATCCAAACTTTCAACGGAGAACCCGGTAATTCAGAAAGCTTTAATCTCTTAGATGAATTACTCAATGACCAATTTTACCGTCTCGCCTTCTGGAAAGTTGGGGCGGAGGAAATGAATTACCGCCGTTTCTTTACTGTCAATGAACTGATTTCCGTTAAAGTTGAAGAAGTGCGGGTTTTTAATAATACCCACAGCCTAATTCAAAAGCTGGTTGAAGAAGGTAAATTTACTGGTTTACGCATCGATCATATTGATGGACTTTATAACCCAATCCAGTATCTCGAAAGGCTGCGAGAAAAGACGGGAGATATTTATATCACCGTCGAGAAGATTTTAGAACTCACCGAAGAGTTGCCAGAAAACTGGAAAATAGAAGGTACGTCTGGATATGACTTTTTAAATTATGTAAATGGCGTATTCTGTCAAACAGAAAATGAATCATCCTTCGATAAAATTTACCAAAACTTTATCAGTTCCAGAGTAGATTATGCCTCGGTAGTAAAGGATAAAAAGCACCTGATTTTGGAAAAGAATTTAGCAGGTGATATTGACAATCTGGCACTTTTGTTAAAGAACGTTTCCAGCAAATATCGCTATGGCAATGATTTTACGCTGAATGGATTAAAAAGAGCGATCGCTGAAGTTTTAACACTGTTCCCGATTTACCGCACATATATTACACCCGATGGGATTGGAGATAGCGATCGCGCTACCATTCAGAAAGTAATCGATCAAGCCAAAGAACAAACGCCCCTGTTGCAGAACGAGCTGACCTTTATTGAAAAGTTAATGCTGCTAGAGTTTGATAATTCTTTAACTCAAACAGAACGCGAACAGTGGATATATTTTGTCTTGCGAATGCAGCAATACAGTGGCCCACTAATGGCAAAAGGCGTCGAAGACACCACATTATATGTTTACAATCGGTTGCTGTCGCTGAATGAAGTGGGGGGAAATCCTGGTCATTTTGGCATCGACTTAGCCAAATTTCATGCATTTAACAAACAGCACCAAGAAACCTGGCCTCACACAATGAACACCACAGCTACCCACGACACCAAACGCGGCGAAGATGTGCGGGCTAGATTGAACGTCCTATCAGAAATCCCCGATGAATGGGATCAGCAGGTAAATACCTGGAGCGCCATGAATCGGGGACATCGTAGCCATCGCCACGGGTTCGCTATGCCCGATCGCAACGACGAGTATTTTCTCTATCAAACCCTAGTAGGGGCGTTTCCCTTTGCCGAACACGAACATGCATCCTTCGTGGAACGGGTGAAGGAATATATAATTAAGGCAATTCGAGAAGCGAAAGTACATACAGCATGGTTGCGACCTGATAGCGAGTATGAAGAAGCTTGTACCTCCTTTATTGAGAAAGTACTAGACCCTTCCCTCTCCGGCGAATTTCTAGAAACCTTTCGTCCCTTCCAAGGGCGAATTGCAGAGTATGGTATGTTCAATTCCCTTTCCCAAACTTTACTGAAGATTACTGCCCCAGGCGTACCCGATGTATACCAAGGAACAGAACTTTGGGAACTAAGCCTGGTCGATCCAGACAACCGCCGTCCCGTAAATTTTGAACAGCGACGCACCTATTTAAGCAGTATCCGCGAACAGGTAAAAACCGACATTCTGAGTTTGATTCAAGAGTTGCTGAGTGATAAAACCGACGGCAGAATCAAACTGTTTTTAACGGCTCAATTACTCCAAGCTAGAACAAACTATGTCTCATTATTCCAGGACGGCAATTATTTACCGTTAGAAGTTCAGGGAACCTACGCCAATCATATAATTGCCTTTGCGCGGCAAGAAGGCAATCAAACCGCGATCGCGATCGCGCCTCGCTTTTTAACCAACCTCATCCAGCCAGGAGAAAACCCCTTGGGCGAGTCAGTTTGGCAAGATACGCACCTACAATTACCCCCTGGAACTTCCTCCACCTGGAAAAACGTCCTCACTCAGCAACCCTTACAAACCACACAAACCCTATCCATCGGATCAGCCCTCGCCCATTTCCCAGTCGCCCTATTAATTAGTAGTGCCGAGTAAAAAGATAAAACCTCTGCGTACCTCTGCGCTTCCCTTCGCGTCCCTTTGCGTTAAAAAAATTCTAAATTATGACCACCCCAGCACTTACCACCGCGCAGATAGACACCCTACGCCTCCATATCAAAAAAACCTGGAAAACCTTAACGCGATCGCACGAACACTTATTACAATCTGCCCAGGATACCAAACTAGATCACAAAACCGATACTCCCTGGATCGTCTACATTTCACCCTCAGAAGATTGTCCCGATATTCAAACTGTGTTGGAGCGATCGCTATCTTCCAAGGATATGCAAGGTCTGCAAATTCGCACCTTGCCAACTGAAGTGGAGGCGATTAAAGAGCATGGGTTACTATACCTACCAGGGCCTTATGTTGTTCCAGGTGGGCGCTTTAATGAAATGTATGGCTGGGATAGCTACTTTATATTACTGGGACTTTTGCGCGATGAAGAATGGGAGCTAGCACAAAGCCAAGTTGATCAGTTGTTGTACCAGGTGCAGCATTACGGCACTATCCTCAATTCCAATCGGACTTATATGCTGTCGCGATCGCAACCCCCTGTCCTCAGCATGATGGTTTTGGCGTTATTCCAGCACACCCAGGATGAAGAATGGTTAAAGTCAACCATACCGATCCTAGAACAGTTTTATTATTACTGGGTAGTACCGCCTCACCTGAATCCGGCAACAGGCTTATCCCGATTCTATGCTTTTGGGGAAGGCCCCGCACCAGAAGTTTTGTTCTCTGAGCGGGATGAAGAGGGAAAAAGCCACTACGATCGCGTCAAGGAGTACTATAAAACTTTTGAGGTTGAGGATTATGACGTTAGTCTTTACTACAACCGAGAAAATGACGAACTGACCAATCTATTTTATCGGGGCGATCGCACCATGCGCGAGTCCGGTTTTGATATCACCAACCGCTTTGGCCCCTTCAGTGCTGATATCCTCCACTATGCTCCTGTGTGCCTCAACAGTTTGCTGTATCAAGTAGAACAAGACTTGGGACAAATTAACGACATTTTAGGGAACGCAGAACTGGAAAAACAATGGCGTCATCGTGCAGATATCCGCCGCGATCGTATTGATCGCTGTCTCTGGGATGAAGAACAGGGACTTTATTTGGATTATCACTTCCAGAGTGGAAAACGCCGTGGTTACGAATTTGCTACTACGTTCTATCCCCTGTGGCTAGGAATTGCTTCTCAAGCCCAAGCCCAGCGCGTCGTGGAAAATCTCTCTTTGTTTGAAGCCCCAGGTGGAATTTTGACCAGTACTCATGTCACCGGAAACCAGTGGGATGCCCCCTTTGGTTGGGCACCATTGACATTAATTGCTGTCCAGGGACTTCACCGCTATGGGTTTCATACAGAAGGCGATCGCATTGCCAACAAATTCCTGGCTATGGTAATTAAAGAATTCGAGCGTCACAATACCCTAGTTGAGAAATATGATGTTGAGCGCTGTTCTGCCAACGTTTCCTACGAAATCTCCTTTGGATATAGTTCTAACGAAGTTGGTTTCGGCTGGACAAATGGAGTCATTCTGGAACTCCTAGCAGGCGGTGGGAAAAAAGTTTAAAGGGGAACTCCAAAAAATAAATTATTCCGCTTGAGGTCGTTGACTGTTGACTGTTGACTGTGAACCGTTAACGGTCAACAGTTAACAGTAGCAATGGAATATTTTTTTTTAGTTGGGAGTCCCATAGGTCTTCAACCGGACACGATATCACTGGGTATGAAGGAACATTTGCGCGAAGAAATACTGACCCTTGGCATCCTTGGCGACGCCTATGCCAGTTAGTTCATACTGGCCTAGAATATTTGCGCGATGAGCAGGACTACTCAGCCACCACTGCACTGCGGCCGTAGCAGAACAACCATCACCGTAACAGAAGTACTCATTTTCCCTATAGCTGTAGCTACTGTGGGGAATCGCTTGGCGTACTACCTCGGCTCTCTGAGAAACCCCCTGATGATTAAGGGGGTATCCAGCTTCAGCCATAGTTTGTGCATAGGTTTGCTCCTGGTCACTTATGCGAGAATCTAATTGAAGGGGTGGTAGACCTTGAGTAGCCCGGTACTGATTCACCTGGTCATAAACTTCTTGTTTTAGTACTGCTAGTTCGTCGATACGGTATGACAATCGGTTAATTTTAATTGGATTTATTAATTGGACTTGTGCCGGATCAATTATCAATTGGGCCTGTGCCGGATTTTCTGAGAGTCCACTAGCTGCTAAGACAAGTGTGCTTAAAAATATCCCGGTTAGAAAAGTGCCTTTAACGAGTTTCATTTGTATCTCCCCTGAAATGGACTTGATGGTGTTTCAAAGAAGTTTGGGAGTAATTCCTAAACTTCTTTGAAAGCTTTTCTATGTCTTCATTTAGGGTTCATAAGTATTCTCCTTGAATAAGAATTTAAAGTCTGGATTCTCTTGACGAAGAGGAAACTTGTGAACCACTTTCGGTTCTTACGTTCAGATATAGGAGTTTATGCAGCAAGGGACTTTCAACTAAAAAATAATCAATCGTTTTGGAAGGCAGGGGGAGAAAAAATTGCAACTAAGCTAATCGGCATTTAAGTTGCATAAAAAGGATTTGCCCTCATCCTCCAACCCCTTCTGCCAGATTTGAAAAAAGGGTAGCCATAATCTGAAATTCCCTCTTCCACATTTAGAAGAGGGATTTAGAGTGAGGGCAAAAACTACTGTTCTCAACTTAGATGATGTTTAGTCTCACTATGCTTATCATTATTCAAGTTGGATTCCTATATTCAATAATGTACTAAGTATGATCTGTTCGCTTATCGTAAGGCTCACCAGTAAAAGGTTGTACGCCAATAGTAGGATAAGCATCATCATTAGGCCCAAAAATCCGCATTGCAGCTTCAGAAATATACTGGGTTATATTCGCAATGATTTTGGAAATAGCCATATTATTGGACTCCTTCTTTCGAGTCGCTTGAATTGTGCTACCTATACTTTAATGCTGATATTCATAGGTGGCTATAATTCTCAATATATCGAGAATATATGCAATGTTTATTCAGATAAGTTTGCAATACTTTAGCTTGTCAATAATCTAAACTTTTCTCTTTGATTGTAATTGGAACTGAGCTATTTTTCCAACCCCAGTCTGGGAAAGAGGCTAGCAAACAAACTTACTTAGCAGAATATTGTGAATTTTTATTAGTCTCGTGGTCAAATAAACATTATTGCTAGCTTTTACTATTAAAAAATATGAAGTATTTTATAAAGCTAGTATTAATTTACCCATAAATTTACTGTTATACAGCAATCACAGAAAATATACTTGCCGATAGTTGACATTATTTATAGTAAATTCTACCATAAATGAAAGAAGCATTCTTGTAAGGAAGCTCTGGCATGACAACTTTCCCCGATTTGGACTATGTACATAAACAGCAAAGTCAGCCGAACCAGGAACTAAACCTCTGTACGGAAGATTACAGCTTACTGACCGACCTTTACCAGTTGACGATGGCAGCTTGTTACACAGGCGAAGGTATAGAACAACGGCGGGCAAGCTTTGAATTATCTGTCAGACGATTGCCAGAGGGCTTTGGTTATTTAATTGCAATGGGGCTGACGCAGGCATTAGAATATTTGGCCAAAATCCGCTTTAGTTCCTCGCAAATTGCGGCATTACAGGCAACGGGAATTTTTGCTCACGCAAGCGATCGCTTTTGGTCACTTTTAGCAGAGGGTAAATTTACGGGTGATGTTTGGGCAGTACCAGAAGGGACAGCTGTGTTTGCCAATCAGCCACTGTTGCGGGTGGAAGCACCCCTTTGGCAAGCGCAACTAGTGGAAACTTACCTCCTGAATACGATTAATTACCAGACTTTGATTGCCACAAAAGCAGCCCGGTTGCGGGATGTAGCGGGGGAGTCAGCAACACTTTTAGAATTTGGCACAAGACGAGCATTTAGTCCCCAAGGGTCTTTGTGGGCGGCGCGGGCAGCGTTGGCAGGTGGTTTAGATTCCACTTCTAATGTGTTAGCAGCGCTACAACTGGGACAAAAGCCAAGTGGTACGATGGCACACGCCCTAGTGATGGCGTTGTCAGCAATAGAAGGCACTGAAGAACAAGCTTTTAGTGCATTTCATCGATATTTTCCGGGTGCGCCATTGCTGATTGATACTTACGATACCATCGCTGCTGCCGAGCGCTTGGCCCAAAAAGTAAATTCCGGGGAAATGCAATTAACAGGAGTGAGATTGGACTCAGGAGATTTAGTTACCTTATCAAAACAGGTGCGATCGCTCCTTCCTGGTGTGCCCATTTTTGCCAGTGGCGACTTGGACGAGTGGGAAATTGCCAGATTAAAAGCTGCTGGGGCCCAAATTGATGGTTACGGACTGGGAACAAGACTAGTTACAGGTTCGCCTGTAAATGGAGTCTATAAACTTGTAGACATTGATGGCATCCCAGTCATGAAGCAGTCTAGTGGTAAGCTTACTTATCCAGGGCGCAAGCAGATTTTTCGCTCGTTTACAGGAGGCAAGGTAAAAGCAGACAGGTTGGGACTCTTAGATGAAAATTCTTTGGACGAAGAACCTTTGTTGCAGCTGGTAGTGCAAGAAGGTAAAAGGGTGCAACCGTTGGAATCGTTGGCAACAATTCGTCAACGTACCGCCGCCTCAGTTGCTAGTTTGCCACAACAGACACGGCGTTTAGATCATCCTGTAGCTGTAGAAGTGGAGATTTCTGAGGGGTTACGGCTGTTGACTGAACAAACTAAAAGACGAACCGCAGAGGCGCTGAGTACACAGAGGTAAAAGTACTTTTTCAGTGTGTCTTAATTACGAATTACGAATTACTATGAGAGTTGCTTTGTTTGGAACTAGTGCCGATCCACCAACTGCTGGACATCAAGAAATTCTGAGTTGGTTGTCTGAGCGTTATGATTGGGTAGCGGTTTGGGCAGCAGATAATCCATTTAAGTCTCATCAAACACCCTTAGAACATCGGGCGGCAATGCTGCAACTGTTGATTGCGAATATAGACGCGCCACGGCATAATATTGCTTTGGAACAAGAATTGAGTAGCTTCAGAACGCTGGAAACAGTAGAAAAAGCCAAGCTTACTTGGGGTGAAGACGCCCAATTGACGTTGATTATTGGTTCAGATTTACTGAGTCAGCTACCACGTTGGTATCGCATTGAAGATTTGTTACAGCAAGTGCAACTACTGATTGTACCGCGACCGGGATATGCAATAGATGAGTCTAGTTCAGAGGTAGTGCAAAAGCTGGGAGGCAAGATTGCGATCGCTAGTCTGACCGGTCTAGATGTTTCCTCAACAGCGTACCGCGAACATGGAGATTCTCAAGCCCTCACAGCCCCTGTAGTTGCCTATATTAATCGAGAGCATTTGTACGAATGCCAGGACGTTCACAAAAAAAGATACCAACTCCGTTAAACCAACAACCTTTGGCCGATTTCAAGGTTGGTGTTGATAATGTAATTTTTTCTGTAGATACTGTACAAAATCGGCTGTTAGTTCTACTAGTAATGCGACAGCAAGAACCATTTTTAAATCATTGGAGTCTTCCCGGTACTTTAGTACGTCCCGGAGAGTCTTTAGAAGATGCCGCCTATCGCATTATGGCAGAGAAAATTAAGGTCAACAATCTCTATTTAGAACAACTTTATACATTTGGTGGGCCAAATCGCGATCCACGGGAAGCAACTGATAGTTATGGTGTGCGTTATCTATCAGTTAGTTACTTTGCCCTAGTGCGATTTGAGGAAGCCGAATTGATTGCCGATCGCATGACTGGCATAGCTTGGTATCCCGTAAAACAAGTGCCGCAATTAGCTTTTGACCATAATGAAATTTTGGCCTATGGACATAGGCGGTTGCGAAATAAATTAGAGTATAGCCCAGTAGCTTTTGAAGTCTTGCCAGAAATGTTTACCTTGAATGATTTATATCAGTTATACGCCACAGTTTTAGGTGATAACTTTTCTGATTATTCTAATTTTCGAGCGCGTCTACTCAAGTTAGGTTTTTTATGCGATACCGGAATTAAGGTATCACGGGGCGCTGGTCGTCCGGCTAGTTTGTATAAGTTTGACGCCGAAGCTTTTGCTCCCTTAAAAGATAAACCCTTGGTATTTATTTAATGAACTGCTACGTGGGACAAGGGGACAAGGAAAATAAATAACCCATGCCCAATACTTCGACTACGCTCAGTACAAATGCCCAATGCCCCATGCCCAATGACTAATGACAAATAATATGAAAATTGCGATCGCTCAAATTAATCCGACAATTGGTGACTTGCTTTTAAATGCCCAAAAAATCCTGGAGGCGGCACAACGCGCCGCATCTAGCGGTGTGCGTTTGTTGCTAACACCAGAACTTTCTCTATGCGGCTATCCACCAAGAGATTTATTGCTAAATCCTAGTTTTGTGGAAGCGATGGGCATCACTTTACAAAACTTGGCCCAGGATTTACCACCAAATTTAGCTGTATTGGTAGGAACTGTTGAACAAAACCTCAATGCACATATTAGTGGTGGCAAAACTTTATTTAACAGCATGGCTTTGTTAGAAGATGGCAAGGTCAAGCAAATTTTTCACAAACGACTTTTGCCTACTTACGATGTATTTGACGAACGCCGCTATTTTGAACCAGGTTTGCAAGCTAATTATTTCACTTTAGATAATATCCATATTGGCGTAACTATTTGCGAAGATTTATGGAACGATGAGCAATTTTGGGGAAAACGCAGTTATGCAGTAAATCCGATTGCTGACTTAGCAATTTTGGGTGTAGATTTGGTTGTAAATTTATCTGCTTCTCCCTACACTGTGGGCAAGCAACAGTTTCGAGAAACAATGCTCAGGCATAGTGCAGTACGTTTTCAACAACCGATTATTTACGCTAATCAGGTTGGTGGAAATGATGACCTAATTTTTGATGGGCGTAGTTTTGCCTTAAATCGTCAAGGTGAAATTATGTGTCGTGCCCGTGGCTTTGACACCGATTTAGTAGTAGTTGAATTTGATGAAACACAGCGTGATTTGCAGTTGGGTTCTGTAATACCTGTCTCTGAATCAGAAGATGAAGAAATTTGGCAAGCTTTGGTTTTGGGAGTGCGAGATTATGCTCGTAAGTGTCGCTTTTCTAAAGTAGTGTTGGGTTTAAGTGGTGGGATTGACTCTGCAATCGTAGCTGCGATCGCAACTGCTGCACTTGGTAAAGAAAATGTTTTCGGTGTTCTTATGCCTTCCCCTTACAGTTCCGAGCATTCCATTAGTGATGCTTTAGCATTAGCCGAAAATTTGGGGATTAAGACTAATCTTTTACCAATTGGCGAGTTAATGCAAGGCTTTGATCAAACATTAGGTGATTTGTTTGCGGGTACAGAGTTTGGACTAGCTGAAGAGAATATACAGTCCCGGATTCGGGGTAATTTATTAATGGCGATCGCTAATAAATTTGGCTATCTGCTTTTATCTACTGGTAACAAGTCAGAAATGGCAGTTGGTTACTGTACTCTCTACGGCGATATGAATGGCGGGTTAGCAGTGATTGCAGATGTTCCTAAAACCCGTGTGTATTCACTTTGTCATTGGTTAAATCGCAATAATGAAGTCATCCCGGAAAACGTTTTGACTAAAGCACCCAGCGCCGAACTCAAGCCAGGTCAAGTCGATCAAGATTCTCTACCGCCTTACGAAGTTTTGGACGATATTTTGCAACGTCTGATTCATAATCACCAATCAGCAGCACAAATTCTTGCAGCCGGTCACGACCCGGTGATTGTAGATCGAGTAATCCAAATGGTGGCGCGGGCTGAATTTAAACGGCGACAAGCACCCCCCGGCTTAAAAATTACCGATCGCGCTTTTGGAACTGGTTGGCGAATGCCAATTGCTAGTAACTGGATTGGTGTCAAAAATGCTTATCAAACTAAAAGCATAGCTACACCTACCTTAGTCTGTTGGGATGGACAAGATGCTCATCCGCAAATCAAGTAATCAGTTCGACCCAAGCAATACATTCGCTCACAATAACCTGGGGGTTGCGCTAGACAAACAAGGGAAACTTGAGGAACGATGCTTAGTGGCTATAGCTTTTTCTATGAGTTTCCTTACCTCAATGCTGATTGTTTCCAACACTTTTTAGAACTAGTGTCTGCTGAACTTGGTGATGATATCGCGGTTATCCAGTTTGATCAAGGCTCCTTTCACCAACACAATAATTTACACGTAGTATTCACTGAGGCTGATGTACTTAAATTTGCTGTTACTGGGTTGAATACGTGGTTTCCAAGGAGGATGATTTAAAGATACGTATGGAAATGCCCCCACAAATCTCTCTATAACATCCTCTAAGTCTGATACCATTTTTTGTAATTTCCTGCTTGCTAAAAAAATTAGTTGAATAGAAATTAAGTACTTAGATAAGGAAGAGTTAAATGGGACTTAGTGACGGACTTTTGAACCCGACCAAAAAGGCTATGGTCATAGATGACTGTTGCAACATGATAGAAAGACAGCTTGCATCTAAGTCAGGTATGAGCGGCATCGCTTTGAAAACTGCCTTCGCCGCCCTCAAGGGGGTTAAGCCAGGGTATATTCCCTACGTCGTTGAGCAAATCCTGCCGCAGTGCTTCACAGCACTTGATCCTATCTGGAGTGAAGGCGTACAAAAAGGCGATCCAATTGAATACCTGAATGCGAATCGCTCTCAGACGGCAGACGCGCTGTTGGGTGTCACCGATGCTAGAGTCAAGAACGCCAAGCGCCAAATCGTGCGAGGAACCTATGAAAAACTTCGCGGTTCAGCTAAAAAGCACGTAGAAGAAGCAGTGCCAGACTTAGCCAAAGTAATTGAGAATTACACTAAATCATAAGCCTGAGGGGAAAAATCACAATATAACGTATGCCACCGTTCGATGCCCCGGTGGCTGGCATACGGGGCAGATAATATACTTGTACAAGGTGTTGGGCGTGGCGACTTAAAGATACCATATCCGTTAAATTATCCTGATATTTACCGAGTCGGCTTGAAACAGCAAATAATCAGAAACTATCTGAATTATTGTTTGATTGATAAACTTTCAACTTATGAAAAAAGTTACTATTTATCGATACCGCACTTATGGACTGATTGGGTTAATATCTTTAACCACTGTATTAAGTACAACTACATCTGCCCTAACACAGTTAGCAGGCGATTCCCCAATTGGGCAAACTCCTATTCCTGCTTCTAATTTAATCTGGCCGACTCAAGGGTTTATTTCTCAAGGCTTCCGCAAATATCAACATGAAGGAATTGATATTGCAGGGGCATCTGGAACTCCTATTGTTGCTGTTGCATCTGGTACAGTCATCAAAGCAGGTTGGGATGATTGGGGATTAGGCAATGCTATAACTATTAAACATCTTGACGGCAGCATCACTGTTTATGGTCACAATCGCCGTTTGTTGGTGAGCAAAAGTCAACAGGTCATTCAAGGTCAACTTATTGCTGAGATGGGATCTACAGGCAATAGTACAGCACCTCATCTGCACTTTGAAGTTCATCCAAATGGTCGAATAGCAGTTGATCCCCTTCGTTTGTTTGCATCCTTAACTGCAAGTGTTAATTCTCCTTCTAGAGTTCAGCAAGTCGATAACCTGAAGCAGCCAGTCTCAACACCCCCAGTTGCAAAGCAAGTTTCACCTTCACAGCCAATTTCAATAGGTTTTGCACCTGTTAGCACTGGTACTAAATGCAATGGAGTTACCATCATTGAGGGTGAAACTCCAAACATTCGTGTAAAAGTCTGTGACGAAAATGGTGAATTGTTTTACATTGGGCAGTTGAAACAAGATCCAAGTAAGCCTATAAAAATAGCAGCTTTGAATATTGGGAAAGACAGATATCGAGCAGATAATGGGAGTTTTTATTATTTAGTTAGCCCTGAAAAAGTGGAAGTTTGGCGAAACGGCGCTCAGATACGTTCTGACCGATTTTATAATTTAACAAAATTGCCATAAAGTTATCATCCAATATTTGACTCTACTGCAAGCGATCGCTTGAGTTGATCAATTAGCTAAGTAAGTCCATAATTAGCTGTATATTTCTGTAGCGATTATCAATCGTGATGCGATCGCACTTATTCGCCATTCTCAATTCCTAATAGGGATTTTATTCGTTTTTAACCCAATACAGTTCAGATAAGACCAAAAAACTTGTAGAGACGGCGATTTATCGCGTCTCGAAAACCCAAAAATTTTGCCAGTAGCCCTTAACTGAAACGATTGGTTTTTAACCCTCAATTTGCCAAAATTCTATACCAAGCTGTAGCTAGCCGACCTGAAAATGATGCTTGGGTTGAGCTACACCTACGCACTTTTTATAAAGTTATAGTTACAAAACTTAAAATTTTTACTTAGCAGCTAACATCTGTAAAATCTTTTCTACATGATCCAACTCTCCAACAATTCGTCGAATTGGGTGCGGCCAAACCTTGACAAGGGTAGGAGTTGCAGAAACCTGATTGAGTTCTGCTTGTTCTGGATGACTTAAAACATCAATCACTTTCAGAGTATAAGGATGCCCGAGCGATCGCTCCAACAATTCATGTAAATTTTGCAGAATGCGTTCGGTGGTACTGCTATGCCCTGCAACAAACAAGCGGAGAACATAGCCTTGTGTGATTGCTTCTTTTTTTTGTACAATAACAGGCTGGTGGTATTTTGGCACAGGTTCAGAAAGGTCTAGACGGACAATTAAATCGTGATCCTCCCAAAGCTGCGGGAATGACGAACGATAAGTTGTTAACACCATGCGATCGCACAACCCATCCTGCCAAGGAGCTGCTTGCCATACTAACTCCCCCGTGCCAAAAATGGCATTAAGCAAAGCTTGATGTCTAATTACAGCCGGATAAGCTTCAGCGAAAGTTCGCACTTGTTGAGTACGCGGATCTAACCAGTTGTCAATAGTTGCAGTATAACAAGGCACTAAAAAGTGCGGCGGCTCTGGTAAATCTAGGATTTCTTGCAAAGCCGAGCATAAATGCAAATGCCATCGACCCTGCTTGCTAGGGTCGATGCAGTAAATTAAATCTCCTCCAGGTGTAAATAGCGCAATGCCTTTAAACAACTGGGGTGTAGATAGTTTGTTTGTCGTCAAGTTATTCACAGAGGTTAGGAAGCTAAACGTAAAAAATTCTTTCTTTTACCTTTTACCTTAGCTATAACCGCAACCAGGATCAGAAAAATATTTGGGATTGGGGAGTGGGGATTAGGGACTGGGGATTAGGGAGATGAGGGAGAATAATTACTAACTAAGCTGTTCGTCATCTAGTTTTACAAGGCAATCTAAGGCAGGAAACGGTTTCAGGCGCGAAATTATCAAATTTAGTAAATGTTGACCAGTCCCCAGTCCCCAGTCCCCAGTCTCCAATCCCCAATCCCCAATCTTAAACCCGACCTCGAAGAAACTGCGCCATTTCATTAGGAGTTGGCGACATTTCTAAAGCAGTTTCTTCAGTAATGCGACCATCTTGATAAAGATTGAGCAACGACTGATTCATCGTAATCATGCCGTCAAAGCCAGCTTGTTTCATCAACTCGCCAATTTCATCATATTTACCATCTTTGATCCATTCTTTAATAGCCTCAGTGTTAATCAAGACATCGTGGAAAGCAGCCCGCTTACCGTCGGTTGTGCGACATAAACCTTGGGCAATTACTGCTACTAAAGACTCCGAAACAGCCACCCGCATTGCATCCTGTTCGTCACCAGAGTAGAGATTGAGAATCCGCTCAATGGTTTTGACAGCGCTATTAGTGTGCAGGGTTCCCATGACTAAGTGACCAGTCTGAGCGGCTTTTAGGGCGGTGTTAACTGTTTCTTTATCCCGCATTTCCCCCACCAGAATCAAATCTGGGTCTTCCCGCAAAGCTGCTTTCAAAGCGTTGTCAAATTTGCGGGTATGCATTCCCACTTCCCGCTGTTTGACTAAAGACTTGCGGCTTTGATGGACAAATTCTATCGGGTCTTCAATGGTGATGATATGCTTGGCCATCTCCTTATTGATGTAGTCAACCATCGCTGCCATTGTGGTGGATTTACCAGAACCAGTGGGCCCAGTCACCAAAATTAAACCTTTGTGGTGATGACAAATATCCCGAAAAACTGGAGGTAAATTCAACTGTTCCATAGTTAAAATTTTCAGTGGAATCAACCGCAACACCATTGCAGCGCCTTTGAGGGAGCCAAAAACATTAATCCGCACACGAGCAAAGTCGTATTGAGTTGCTCCGTCAAATTCTAAATGTTCTTCAAAGCGCTGAATTTCCCCCTCACTCATCACCTCCCGCAACCAATTCATAAAAGCTTCTTTATCTGTTTCTGGATAATCCGTTGATTGAATTTCTCCTCGGCTGCGGAAGCGGGGTACTTCACCTACACCCAAGTGCAAGTCAGAATATCCCTGATCGTAAGCTTCTCTGATTAACTTCGCTAAAGTGAGTTGTGGAACGCTGTTTTGAGGACGGGCTGAACTAGGAATGGGCGGTGGACTACCCGGACGATAACCTGCAACAGGCGCGTTGGTGCTCCTATCCATTGACATATCTAATGTTTGCGTCATTTGCCGCTGTGTACTAGAGGTTGGCGGTGGTGGTGGCGGCATTGGTGGCAGGTTACGTCCGGCAGCAGAGTTAGAATTTAATGGAGATTGTGATTCTGTCATATATCTTCACATTTGGTAGTTAAAAAGTTGAATTAACGAGAAGTGCTTCGATGACTTTTGGAGAATGCTTGTGTGCTAGCTCTAGCGGTGATGAGAGGCGATTGAAACTCTAGAACCACGGTTAGTCCATTTCATCTACCTCAATTTGTATCTTTTTTTCCTGCCATTCCACTACTCAGAATATTTAGATAAATTATTTAACCTATATAAACTGGTTTAACACACGGAAGGACTCAAATCCCCTCAGGAAAAATACATAGATTTTTAGTGATTTATAGTACATTTAATCAAAAATAAATTTTCTCAGCCTTAAGATGAGAGGTTTATCTTACAGATGGACACGAATTGCCAGCAATTAACAGCACAAATACTAGCAGATCATTTATTCAGCCCATCTAGAAATTATGAGAACCACTCGTGATTTTTATAAGAAATGTTAACCTTAATAGGAGCAATATCTTGGGGATCAAAGTTAAAGGCTCATAGCTTTTAGTTTATGCACCTAAAGATAGATGAAGAAAACTTGTTTTTTTAATAGATAGAAACTGGACTTTATATTCACAATTACAAAAAATTAACTGTAAAGTTTAGTAAATAAATGCTCATTTTCTCGATTAGTTTTTATATACTGAATTTCACTGAGAAACAAATCAGTTTACTCGTTAAAAGCGAGATATGACTGAAAATTAAAATTCGTTGTGTATTTTTTGGGAGGAAAAGTCATGGTTTCTGCTCAAAGCTCTAATCTAGGAAAGACGTACTCCTTGTTGATGATTAAAAGCTTTTTAATATGGACTTTTACATTAGCAGTATGTTTGTTGGTTGTCGGTTTTCCACTAGTTGTCTTGATGGCTACGGTCGGATGTCTGTTGTCGATCATCTTGCAATCGGTGATGCCTGTTAGTGCTGTTTTGCTTGTAGCAGGCGGTTTAATAATGTTTAATGTCATGGCAGTTCTATTGGCTGCGGGTGTACTAACTCTGAAAGGAGTTCATCCTAGTGAAGTTAAATGGTTAAGCTGGCTGCATGGAGAGGCAGACCAAATGCAGACTAGTGTTTATGCTGCTTGCCCGTTAACTTGTGAGATTAAAATGTAATCATTACAGGTGAATACGACAAACAGTGCGTCTGCCCGGTTAAGCCGGGTTTTTTCATGCTTTTTGTTATTTTACTTGTGAGATTAACATGTAGTCATTAAAGATGAATTCGATAAATAGTGCATCTGCCCGATTAAGCCGGGTTTTTTCATGCAATGTAAAATTAAATTAGCTCTTAGTAAGCGGCTCTAGCCTTATTTTCAGGGCTAGAGCCGCTTACTACAAACCTTTAATTATTTCTGCCCACTTAACTTATATAGCAATCCGATTTGATTTGTGTATCCCTTACGGGAGCGTAGCCATACTTATTTGCGTAGATAGGGAGTAGAGAGTAGACTTGCCGTGACTTGTACTGAGCGTAGTCGAAGTAGCATAGTCGAACGGGAGTGGCGAGTACGGAATCAGCCCTTTCGAGTTCAGAATTTTTTCAAAAATCAAATAGGAGTCCTATATTTATGATTTGTGTGCTGATTAACCGCTAACTATTGACTATTGACCATAGAACATTGACTATAACCATTGGCAAATGACAGATGACTAATGACTAATGACTAATCAAAAACGCGTTTGCATTATCTTGGGCACTCGCCCGGAAGCGATTAAACTAGCTCCAGTGATTCAGGTTTTTCAAAAATCTTCAAGTTTTGAGTCGCAAGTAATTCTTACTGGACAGCATCGAGAGATGGTTGAGCAAGTTATGCAGCTGTTCAACATCAAGGCAGATTATGACTTGCAAATTATGCAGGTTAAGCAATCTCTAAATGATATTACCTGCCGTAGTTTACAAGGGTTAGAAGCATTATTTAAGGAGAAAAAGCCAGATTTAGTAGTCGTGCAGGGAGACACTACCACGGCTTTTGCCGCAGCTTTGGCAGCTTTTTATCAAAAAATCCCTATCGGTCATGTAGAAGCAGGCTTAAGAACTGATGATATCTTCAATCCTTACCCAGAAGAAGCTAATCGGCGGTTGATTTCTCAAATTACTCAGTTGCACTTTGCGCCGACTCCTTGGGCTGTGGAAAATTTGCACCGTTCTGGTGTTTTGGGTGAAATTCACATGACGGGTAACACGGTAATTGATGCGCTGTTGAATATAGCTGCAACCCAAGCAGGTTGCAATGTACCAGGCTTAGACTGGGATTCATATCGCGTTCTGCTAGCAACAGTTCATCGTCGGGAGAATTGGGGAGAACCACTGCAAGCGATCGCTCAGGGGTTTTTACAAATCTTAGACAAGTTTCCTGATACAGCTTTGCTATTACCATTACACCGCAATCCGACAGTACGAGTTCCGTTACAAGAGCTTTTAGGGAATCATCCCCGAATTTTCTTGACAGAACCTCTAGATTATGGCGAATTGGTGGGTGCAATTGGGCGATCGCATCTTTTGCTCACTGACTCTGGTGGCTTGCAAGAAGAAGCCCCCAGTTTGGGAAAACCAGTATTAGTTTTAAGAGACACTACAGAAAGACCAGAGGCGGTTGCAGCCGGTACAGCCAAACTTGTAGGCACTACGAGTGAGAACATTTTTGCAAATGCTGCTGAGTTACTTAGCGATCCAGATGCTTATGAAGCAATGGCAAATGCAATTAATCCCTTTGGCGATGGTCATGCAGCAGAGCGCATTTTGCAGATTGTACAAAATTACCTGGGTCTTTCATCAGAAACATCGACTTAGAAACTGAGATTAAAGAAAGTGCAAAATCTCTGTTTTTTAGGGTGCATAAAACCGGCTTTTCTCCCGGTTTTGCATTTTTTTAATAGGGGTGTACAGATTACGCCCCTAATTTGAAACGAGATTTTCAAAGGGTGACTTTTGGCTAAATACCCAAAGCTGCTCGAGTTTGAGGGCCCACCGCACCATCTACAAGTAAACCTCTACTTGCCTGAAAGTTTCGGACTTGGCTAGCAGTTTCTGGGCCGTAAATTCCATCAACTCTGAGATTACCTAAAGCTGTTTGAACGTTTCTTACAAGCTGACCTCTAGAACCACGAGTCAGAATGACTGAACCGCCAACACCACCAGGTGTAGCCACAGAAGGATTGTTAGGTCTATCACCAACCCATCGAGCAAAAACATATCTACCCGTAGAAAGCCTAGCAAAACCGTTTTCATACCTTTCAATGGCTGGAAGTGTCGTGCCATTTGATATACAATCTACATACGAATAGTTAGTGCTTGGGCCTGTACGAATACGCAGACAACTGCCATTAGTCCTGACAAATGCAGCCGAACTTACTTGAATTTGAGCAGCAGCAATAAGTAATACACCAACACCAGCTAAAGCTAACCAAGCTGAAGATTTAAGAAGTTTTTTCCAATGGAATTTAGATTTGGTGATTCCAGATGCCTCTTCTTTGGTAATAGCTGTGTCAGAAGATTTAAGAGGTTTTTTACTATCTAATTGGAATTTAGACGCATTAGATTTGGTGTTTCGAGATGCTTCTTCTTGAGCAATAAACATCTGAGAATAAGCAAGATATTCCATAATGCACCCCTTCATATGAAAAAATGAGTACTCACAGAGAATTACTTTATTATTCTCTGTATTTATTTTTAGTATATTTTATATCACTGTGTTTTAAAAAGGTTTTTGCTGGTAGCATAATTAAAAAAAAATAAAATTAATGCAAGTTTGACAAACCTCTCCCTGCCTTGAAGTTCAATTCAAGGCTGTCCCTCTCCTTTATAAGGCAATACGGTTTAGTTAAGGGATTTCCAGAAATTAAATTATCCAATTTTTAGAGCGAAGACGATGATCGGATTCTTCCTCCCCTGTTCCCCCTGCTTCCCCTACTCACCAAAGCGATGGGATATTTTTTTAGTTGGAAGTCCCTTAGATACTTAAGCTTCCCCGGTCTGAAGGGGCGGGGATTTCTGAAGAGTCCACAAAAGAACTTTCTTAGGCTGACTTAAACAATCTCTACCTACTCCACGTGATTACCCGAACGAGTTTCACCTAATAACCCCAGAGTTGTGAAAAAACCTGTATCAAAGTTTTATTCTAAAAAGCCAAAACACGAGGTACTGGACAACAAGTTGAAGCTCCTAAATTTCATATCACTAATCAGTCTTTCAGCCTTAACTGAACCGTATTGACTTATCGGTATAACGGCTAATGTATTTCCTAAATACCAATATTTTTATTACACTGCTGAAGTAAAATCTTCAAACTATTACTAAACTCAATCGCTTTTTTAGCCAATGCTATCTGCCCAATTAAGATTTCCGACTTCTTTAAGAAACCGGAAATCCTAGCTTCAGAAGTTTTTGGACACACATTTAATTGTCAAAAAATGCCTAGAAGGATGATAAAAGTAAGCCCACAGAAGGCAAGCATAGATATAATCAAAATGTTGCTAATACTGTGGTCAGAAGCTGTTGAATTATGTGTATTGGTAGGCATATAAATCGGCCCCACTTAAACAACTTTTGCTTAAATTATAACTAGGGCGAATAAAAATTAGCTTATCTTTGAATAAAAATTGATTTTAATTCATTGAAGTTTAGCTTAATAGTTATGCTTAAAGCTAAACTATTAATTTTTGCATCAAATTCTAACAAATACATAATAGCAAGACAATTACTTGCTATGCAAATTACTAAATTACTAGAATATCAGCAATGATTCAATTCGCGGGATAAATCATCTACATCCACAATCAAGATGATCTAGAAAAATTAAAAAAGTACTGATTTGCAAGCCTTACATAGCTCTAAAGCTAAAATTTAACTTTATCAGTGTGCAAATAATCAGATACACGTAAATAAATGATATAGTAAAAATTAGCTCAAGCAGTTGAGGGCATGACATATTGTGCCCTAATATAATTATGCAATAATTTATTGACTTCTATCAAAAGAAATAAAAATTGTATGCCCTTAGTTAGAGCCAAAAATACTGAGTCATAGATACTTTAAGTAAAGAAGAACACGATTTAAGTGCCTGCTGAAAAGTTGATACTTGTAGGTACACAGATAAATATAATTTATCTGTGTTATTTCGTGTTTATATGTGGTCTAACAAAAGGTGGAGGCTTATTAGTCTCGCCTTGACAGTCAACAATGCAAACATCGTCATCTAGTGGAGTTGCCATGTCTGAATTGCTTCAAGCAGTCTTAGATAGTGAAGAAAGAAGTGATTTACGTTCTTTTATTAGTGAATTACGCCAACAAGAAAAGAACTACTTGCTGCGGAACGACATACTGAATGTATATACTGAGTATTGCTCAAAGTCCCAGAAACCTGAGGATTATTACACTTCCTCTGAGTTAGGCAAACTAATTTACTATACTCAAGAAATTATTCAGGAGGACTCAAACTTCTGTTTCATCATCCGTTCTAAGATTGCCAGCCAAGAAGTTTATTGGTTGACATCAGACTTGAGCATTGAGCCGATGACGGTGCAGGATTTGCTGGATCTGCGCGATCGCTTGGTGAATAAATATCATCCCAACGAGGGCGACCTGCTAGAATTGGACTTCGGCCCCTTTTATGACTACACTCCGGTCATCCGCGACCCCAAAAATATTGGTAAGGGGGTACAATTTCTCAACCGCTATCTATCCAGCAAAATATTTCAAGACTCCAAGCAATTGCTGGACAGCCTATTAAATTTCTTGCGCCTACACCATTACAACGGTGTCCAACTGCTGCTTAACGATCGCATTCAATCACAGCAGCAACTTTCCGAGCAAGTAAAGAAAGCTATCAGTTTTGTTAATAATCGCCCCGATGATGAACCCTACGAACAATTCCGGTTCCAATTGCAGTCAATGGGTTTTGAGCCAGGTTGGGGTAACACCGCAGGGCGAGTAAAGGAAACCCTAAATATTCTTGATGAATTGATTGATTCTGCCGATCCCCAGGCCCTAGAAGCTTTCATTTCTCGTATTCCGATGATTTTTAAAATCGTCTTGGTGTCAGCTCATGGTTGGTTTGGGCAAGAAGGAGTATTGGGGCGTCCCGATACCGGCGGTCAGGTAGTTTACGTCCTTGACCAAGCAAAGAGCCTAGAGAAGCAGCTACAAGAAGATGTTCTGCTTGCGGGTTTAGAGAAATTGAATGTCGAGCCAAAGGTGATTATTCTCACCCGCTTGATTCCTAATAGTGATGGCACCCTTTGTAATCAACGACTGGAAAAAGTCCACGATACCGAAAATGCCTGGATTTTGCGAGTGCCTTTACGGGAATTTAATCCCAACATGACTCAAAACTGGATTTCCCGGTTTGAGTTTTGGCCTTATCTAGAAACTTTCGCCATTGATTCAGAAAGAGAACTACGGGCAGAATTTCACGGCACGCCTGACTTAATAGTTGGAAACTATACTGATGGGAATTTAATAGCGTTCTTGCTGGCGCGACGGCTGAAAGTTACCCAATGCAATGTTGCCCATGCTTTAGAAAAATCTAAATACTTGTTCAGTAACCTCTACTGGCAAGAATTGGAGGAGAAATATCATTTTTCATTGCAATTCACTGCTGACTTGATTGCTATGAATGCTGCCAATTTTGTTGTCAGCAGCACTTACCAAGAAATTGTCGGAACACCGGATAGTGTGGGACAGTACGAGTCTTATAAGTGCTTCACCATGCCGGAGTTGTACCATGTTACCAATGGCATTGAATTATTTAGTCCCAAATTTAATGTCGTACCACCTGGAGTAAACGAAAATAATTACTTCCCTTATACCCGGACTAAAGACCGAGTAGAGAGCGATCGCCAACGCCTTGCAGAAACACTCTTTACTCTGGAAGACCCCGCGCAAATCCTTGGCAAACTCGACGATCCTAATAAGCGTCCTCTCTTCTCAATGGCGCGTCTTGACCACATCAAAAACCTCACAGGTTTAGCTGAATGTTATGGTCAAAGCAAAGAATTACAGGAGCATTGCAATTTAATTTTGGTGGCGGGTAAATTGCGCGTTGAAGAATCAGGCGACAACGAAGAACGTGACGAAATTATCAAACTCTACCAAATAATTGAGGAGTACAATCTCCACGGGAAGATTCGTTGGCTGGGTGTGCGTCTGACTAAAGGTGATTCTGGTGAAATTTACCGAGTGATTGCCGATCGTCAGGGAATTTTTGTACAACCAGCTTTGTTTGAAGCTTTTGGGTTGACAATTTTAGAGGCGATGGTTTCAGGATTGCCGACTTTTGCCACACAGTTCGGTGGGCCACTGGAGATTATTCAAGATAAGGTTAATGGATTTTTGATTAACCCGACAAATTTAGAGGAAACAGCCACAAAAATTGTGGACTTCATCACTAAATGCGAACAAAATCCTAAGTACTGGGATGAAATTTCCAAGCGAGCAATTGACCGAGTTTACAGCACTTATACTTGGAAAATTCACACTACCAAGCTGTTATCCTTAGCAAGAATTTATGGTTTCTGGAACTTTACCTCGAAAGAGAATCGGGAAGATTTGTTGCGTTATATTGAGGCTTTGTTCTATTTAATTTACAAGCCAAGAGCGCAAGAATTATTAGAGCAGCACAAGTACCGTTAGTTTGTCATTTATTTGTGAGCCACTGCGGTCTTGGGGTCTCCCCAAGTTAAGCACGTGGCGTCATTTGTCATTAGCTAAAGACTAAAGACAAATGACTAAGGACAATGGACAAATGTCTAAATCGTCAGCGCCCGCCAAGTTCGTTGACCAACTATTCCATCCGTTGCTAAATTTCGCTGATTTTGAAAGGCTTTGACAGCAGTCTCTGTCAGTGCGCCATAAATCCCATCCACTCTAACGGTATAACCGTTAGACACTAACAGGCGTTGTAAAACCCTGACAGCAAGACCAGAGCTACCGAAATAAAGAGTCGGCATAGGTTGGCTACCAAACTTCTGGAACCGTCCTATAGCCTTTGTCCGAACTTGATCTCCAGACTGAGAATACTTATTAGACTGACCTAAGTTAGAAGAAGCTAATAACTGATTCCTTTTGCTGATTTTCTTAAGTATATGTTCTTTCTCTGGTGCGATCGCTGAGGGAGAAGCCTGAGAAATCCCATCTGTCTGCATAAATTCAGGTGGTGTGACTTGATCAGTTATCTCTAACTGACTCTGTTTTGACTGATTTACGTCATTCTCCACCTGAACTAATTGCTGCTGTGGCAAATTAGCTCCAGATGCTTGTCTTATTGCTAACACGCCCGTCATCATCAGGCCAATTTCAGTCATTGTAGTTCATTTTATTTCAACCAATATTTCTTTTAACCAACAACATTGCTGCTGTCCGAGATAGTGCATACTAACCAAATAAAAAAGTTATGTAATAATTTTTTTAGAGAATATTTTCACGATCATATTTGCTCACCTCCTATTCCATCTAATTAGACTAATATCATTAGCTTTGTGCTTTTTTTATCTTTAATCAAGCCATGAACTTGTAAGATAGAGTATCTAAATCAACGGTTTAGACAATATCATACTATATGATCATATGGGAATGACATCAACCAAATTTGCCTAATTATCTTTGGAACGCCTTTGGTATGCCGATTTTCTCATGTTTATAATGCCATTAAAAATACTACTGAATTTATAGAGTAAATTTTTTCAGTTTTGATGAATGCAACATTTGGCAATCAGGATAAACTATTAATTCCAAAGATTTTATTCTCAATCAGAAGAGATTATAAACTTTTTATCAATCACTGTTATTTTGTAGATCTGCCGACTACATGAAATGCTTATGCGATCGCATCTAGCGGAAATTGTTTGGGCGATTGTAGGGGCGCAAGGTCTTCATTGGTGTCAACTTAAGCTAAAAATCCCTTCAGTGTTGCACTCCTCACCCGCCAGAGAATAAATTCTCTGGCTAATAGCTTAAGTCTACTGAAGTAGACTCAAAATTTTGGGGGCTATTTAGTCATCTGTTAGATGACTTTTGCTACGAGCAAGGAACTTCAGTTCCTTGCGGGACATTGGTTATACGTTAAGTTGACACCACTGCAAGGCCTTGCGCCCCTACAGATATACAAATAATCTGGGATAATTTAGGGACTTCCAACTAAAAAAATATTCCATTGCTACTGTTAACCGTTCACTATGAACCGTCAACAGTCAACGACCTCAAGCGGAATAATTTATTTTTTGGAGTTCCCCAAGCGATCGCACCCTCATCAACCATCTTACATAAGGGATCGCTTGACTATTAAGACAGTCGCTACAAGATTAGGTAATACCTGCGGCGGGCTGCGCCTACGCACTAAAATGTTAAGTAAATCAGAAAAGGTTAACGATGGCAGCTAAAGATAAATTTCATGCTGTGGTTAGAATTGCTTTAGAAAAGGAGCAGTGGAAGATAACCGATGATCCTCTGCGACTGGAAGTTGGCGGAACTAAGTTTGAAATAGATTTAGGTGCAGAGCAACTGTTAGCAGCAGAGCGAGGTGAACAAAAAATTGCAGTTGAGATTAAAACGTTCCTGAGTGATTCACCACTAACAGATTATCATGCTGCGTTAGGACAGTTTGTAGAGAGATACAGCAGATTTCAGGTAAATAAAGTACATATATAAAACCCAAAACCTTGTAGAGACGTAGCACTGCTACGTCTCTACGTGTATTCGATTAGAGCGCAATCTGCGTGTATCAGATTAAACAAATTATTTATGACCCAATTCAAGAGGTAATTGTACAATGGATACCCTAGAATCTTATCGCCATATCATTCAGTCGTTGTTGACGGCTTATGCTGCTATCCCAATAGCCAATGGTCAGATTGATTGTTACACTGTTTTTGATACAAAACAAGACCATTACATGGTTATCAATGTGGGATGGGATGGTCATCGGCGAGTCTATGGTTGTGTTTTACATTTGGATATTAAACAGGGAAAAATTTCGATTGAGCAGAATATGACGGAAATGAGAGTGGCTCAAGAACTTGTAGAGCGAGGGGTTCCAAAAGATGATATTGTTTTAGGATTTCAATCTCCTGAAATGCGGGAATATACGGGATATGGAGTTTTTTAACGACAATATCGCAGTCTTATTTTATCGTCATAGCAGCGATCGCATTCACAAAAACACAACAGGCGATCGCACCCTGACTTATTCAAAGAAAAAGTTACAAATCAGTAATCAACCTTGCCTTACGGAGAAAGAATTGCAGCACGGTTTCTTCACGAGAAATAATATCAACCCTACCCTCCATGCCCAATTGAATATGACACAGGTTTTTCCCTTTACCTAAAACCAGAGTTTCCGGTTGAATAGTCACTTCATAGAAAGCACCAGGTACAGCAGCTTTTGGACTAGTATTTGGATTCGGCATAGATGCATTTGTGCGATTATTTTGAGGAGAGATTGCATCTGGAGAAATCGTCTGCACTTGACCATTCAGAGTACCATAATCTGGGTAAGGACAAGCGCTGACCCGCATTTGGACTTTTTGACCGATTTTCAACTTACTTTGGGCTTCAGATGCCACCGCAGCTTTCACAACCTGAGGCGCATCACTAGGGACAATTTGCAACACTTCCTCACCAGCCCGCACAGTTTGCCCTGGATTTCGCAGATTGAGTTGAGAGATAATACCATCGGCAGTAGCTGCGATCGTAGTTTGCACTAAATCCATTTCCACTTGTTTGAGTTCGCTAGTATCACGCTCCAACTGCTTTTCAATTTCAATCCGTTGCTTAACTAAAGCTTGGCGTTCCTTTTCTAAAATTGCTTTATTACTTAACCCGGCGGCTTTTTCTTGAGCAATGCGTTCAGTAGCAACAGTTACTTCTGTATTACTTGGATTTACCGCAACTAGAGCGCGTTGTCTTCTGGCCATGACAGCAGATACTGCTTGTTTTAACCGTTGAATTGTTTCTTTTTGCGCTTCCACTGCTGCTTCTTGCGCCTTTAGTGCTTGCTCTTGCTGTTTAGCAGCCAATTGTGCTTCTTCCAATTGATCCCTAGATAGCGCCCCTTGGTTAGCTGCACTCTCATATCGGTTCTGTTTTGACCGGGCTACACCCAAAGCAGCTTCAGTCGCGTGGAGATTCGCTTGTGCTGTTTTTAACTGTGCTTTCCCAACCTGCAATTCTTTCTCAGCAATTCTGATATTAGCATCAGCTTCTTGAAGTTCAGAAACAGTAGTCAGATTTTTATCTCGATATTCCCGACGGCGGCCGCTCAATTCGGCTTCGGCGGCACTAATAATCCGGCTGATACGGTCAGTTTCGGCTCGAATCTGGCTGTTGAGGGTATTAATTTGGGCATTGATTTGCACTAGTTGTAACTTAGATTGTTGAACACTAGTTTGCAATTGGCTTTTTTTGGTTTGCAGACGGGAGTCATCGATAGTTGCGATCGCATCTCCTTTTTTGATAACTTGATTTTCCTGGACATAAATGTGCATTACTTGACCTTCAGTCGCCGCTTGCACAATTCGCAATTCCCCCGCCGGACGTACAACCGCCTGTCCTGAGACTGTAACCTTATACTTAGTAATAGCAGCGACTGGAACAGCTAATCCGAGAACGCAGAGAATAAATATGCCGCCAAAGTTTGTCCAACGACTGATTGGTGGAAGAAATTCATTGGTTTGAATTGGAGGTAAAAAATTTGTGTTGCTAACCATAATGTCATATCAATAAACCGCAGAGAAAACAAAGATTTTTACAACTATTAAACGAATTGCTATCTTAAATTAATGGCAGCAGACTTGCCGTTACTATGAACCGGGGAAGATGTCAGCGCCAACACATCCTGAGAGGGGAAAATATCATCGAGAAAGTCTAAATGTTCACCAGGTAAAGAGCGCAATTCTTCTGGTGTTCCTTGGATTTTTAAGCGTCCTTGATCTAGCAAGACAATCCAATCTGCCCGTTGTATCACCTTGGGACGGTGACTAATCAGAATAGTTGTTTGATTATGACGATGGGATAAAAGTCTATCTAATACTTGTTTTTCACTTACAGGGTCGAGTGCGCCTGTAGATTCATCTAAAATTAAGACCGGTGGCTGAGTCACGATTGCTCTAGCTATAGCTAATCTTTGGCGTTGTCCGCCGGAAAGATTTGCTCCAAATTCTCCTAAAACAGTTTGATATTTATCAGGTAGTTTGCTAATAAATTCATCTGCACCAGCAATTTGACAAGCTTTGACAATTTCTTCAAAACTAATATGGGGATAGCTAAAGTTGAAGTTATCAATAATTGAACGACTCCAGAAGTGGGGTTCTTGGGGAACTAATACTACTTGTTGACGGAGACATTCTAAAGACAAGTCTTGCTGATTATAGAAACCATAACGAATGTTGCCAGACTGAAGTTTATATAAGCCAGTCATCACTTTCGCCAGGGTACTTTTACCACAGCCAGATTTGCCAATTAAAGCAATGACTTTACCGCCAGGAATAGTTAAGGAAAAATCTTGTAAGAGGTCAACTCTACCTGGGTGATGGAAGTTAAGTTCAGTGCAAGTGATATCTACATTACCAGGAATTTGTGCCCAAGGCTTTTTAAAATCATTTTCATCTTCTGGGGTCGCATCAATCACTTCTGTCAGGCGTTGAATGACTATTTGGGCAGTGATAAACTCATCTATTAAGCCGATGGCAGCACCTAAGAAGCCGAGAAAGTTACCACTCATGCCGTTATATGCCATCAATTGACCGATTGTTAAGGTGCGATTAATGACTAAATAGCTACCCATCCAAAGGATGCCAATACTAATGAAGGTGGAAAGAATGCCAGTAACTGTACTGCTATACAGTCCCAGTTTCATCATACTCCAGCCCAGGTTGGCGAGGCGACCATAATTCCCTTGGTATTCTGACCAAGCTTGGGGAGTGGCTTGGGTAGTTTTTAAGACTTGCACACCGCGAAATGTTTCTACTAAAAAGCCTTGGTTTTCTGTACCAGAAACAATCATGTTGCGGGTTTTCTGACGCATTGCGGGTAGGAAAAGCAAGTTAACCGCCGTGACAATCATAAATGCAACGATGGAAGCTAAAGTTAGTTCCCAACTGTAAAAGAGCATAAAGCCCAAGGAGACTACAGCGATAAAAAATTGGCTGGGTAATCCGAGGACGATTTGAGAAACTAAGTTATTGATGGCGTTGACATCGGCAATGCGGCTGACGACTTCTCCACTGCGTCGTCCTTCAAAGTAGGATAGGGGTAAATGTAAGAGTTTGCGCCCGTATTCGAGGATTAGTCCTAGTTGCAATCTTTGACCGAAGTGACCGATGAGATGAGATTGGACTAGGCTAATGGCGCTTCTAATTAAGTTCATGACGATAACGCCAATGGCTACAGTGGTTAGTAGTTGGGTATCTCCCCGCACTAGGACATCATCGGTGAGGAGTTGCATCATGAAGGGTGATGTCAGAGAAAGCAGCCCAATGGCGATATTAATGGCGATCGCTTGGGCGATAATGGAGCGATATGGCCAAACCCTTTGCAGATATCTTCCCAGTCCGCCAATTTTATCTGATTCTTGTTGAGCAAAGCGGCTGTCGTCTGGGGTCAGCAGTAACATGACGCCATTCCCCCAACCTGCCATTAATTCCTCACGAGTCAGATAACGGATACCAACACCAGGGTCGGCTATGACATATTTATTGCGTTTTTGTCCGTATAAAACTACCCAGTGGTAGCCTTTCCAGTGGATAATTGCTGGTAGTGGAGCTTGATCTAATTGGTCGAGTAATTTGGGGCTGGCTTTGACTTGACGGGCGTTGAATCCTAGTACTTCTGCACCCCGACTTAATCCCAATAAGGATGTTCCTCTGGAACCTGTGCCTACGGCTTCTCGGACGCGGTTGAGGGTAAAGGTGCGTCCGTAGTGTTTGGCGATGGTGGCGAGGCTTGCCGCGCCGCAGTCTTCTTCGCTGTGTTGAAGAACTATTTGGTATTTCATTTTCTGCTGCAATTATGGGGAAGAAAATAAAGTCAGGTCATTTGATGCCATTTAATTGAGTTACAAAACAGGGAGTAGGGAGTAGGGAGTAGGGATAGAAAAACATTAAAAACTTTAGTTGTGGGTCATTGCCCACTGTTAGGAAAAGATTTGTGCTCTTATTGCTTGCAATGAGGCACAATGCGTCCAAATTTTCAATCC
>JBBSOX010000060.1:0-37869 GCA_038259325.1 Chroococcales cyanobacterium
ATTGAATAATTTAATTTCTGGAAATCCCTAAGTCGGCAAACTATGTAATGACTGTTAGCCAATATACATAGCGCTTCTGGGTTGAGTTCAATGACCTAACCCCCAACCCCTTCCCTACAAGGGAATGGAACTAAGATTCAAAGCCTCTATCCTCTTAGGAGAGAGGAATGGAAGTGAGGTCGAGTTATTGCATACAAACGAAAAATATAGCGGTTCTCTCTTGAATGCAACACCCTTTAGGGCAAATATTTGTGCGCCCCTAATTTAACTCATCAATACAAAGGAATTAACCACAATGAAAATATTAGTAACTGGAACAGAAGGCTATCTTGGTTCATTATTACCCCCTCTGCTAATTGAACGGGGACATGAAGTTATCGGTCTAGACACTGGTTTCTATAAAGTTGGTTGGCTGTACAACGCTAATGGAGTGACACCCAAAACCCTCAACAAAGATATCCGTAACATCACCCCTGATGATTTGGAAGGTGTTGAAGCAATAGTTCACATGGCGGAACTCTCCAACGACCCAGCCGGACAATTAGCACCTAATATTACCTACGAAATTAATCATGTAGGTTCAGTTCGTCTAGCTAGCCTAGCTAAGGCTATGGGTGTGCGCCGTTTTGTATATATGTCTTCGTGCAGCGTCTACGGTGTTGCAACCGCAGGTGATGTTACAGAAGAATCCCCAGTTAATCCCCAAACAGCCTACGCAGAATGCAAAACTCTCGTAGAAAGAGATGTCAGACCACTCGCTGACGATGACTTTTCTCCCACCTTTATGCGGAATGCGACAGCTTTTGGTGCTTCCCCCAGAATGCGCTTCGATATTGTTTTAAACAACTTAGCAGGGTTGGCATGGACTAGCAAACAAATCAAAATGACCAGTGATGGTACACCTTGGCGGCCATTAGTCCACGCACTGGATATTTGCAAAGCAATAGTTTGTGCTTTGGAAGCACCACGAGACATTGTACATAACCAAATCTTCAATGTAGGAGATACAGCAAACAACTATCGCGTCAGAGAAATCGCGGAAATTATTGCTGATATTTTCCCAGATTGTAAATTATCCTTTGGTGATAACGGTTCAGATAACCGCAGCTATCGGGTATCCTTCGAGAAAATCAACACAATTCTACCCGGATTTAAATGTGATTGGAATGCCCAACTTGGTGCCCAGCAGTTATTTGATTTATTCAGTCAAATAGATATGGCTGAAGATACGTTTTTGTTTAGAGGATTTACTCGTTTAAAACAGCTAGAGTATCTAATTCGTACTGAGCAAATTGACAAAGATTTTTTCTGGAATAAAAAGTAACTAGAGTAGCCTAGCAGCAGTGGGCAAATAATCTAAGCTTCCGAATCAATACTATTTGATTCGGACTTATTCCATCAATCAAATTATTTGCAATTAGTGAGTTAAAATTTATGGCGATCGCAAAATGTTGTTTCAGTGGTCAACCTCTGCACCAAACCTTTATCGATTTGGGTATGTCACCCTTAGCCAATGCTTATCTTAGAGCAGAACAGCTTAATGATGCCGAAAAATTTTGAAGTAAAATTTATCCATGTCCTATTCCGGATAAGGTTTTAATAGCGTCGTAAGTACTAATTAGAAACAAAAACTGCCTATAATTACTACTTTATATTGTTTTAGTAATAGGCAATGTTTAATTAAGCTTAAAAAAACATCCAACTTTTTTAAAAATTCCTAAAAAGCAACTAAAAGGTTTGTCCACTATAAAATATTACCGCCAAACTACAAAAAATTAGGCTGAAAAACAGCTTATTAATTACTAGGCTACTGTTAATAACTTCTGAACTACAGATTAGGGCTTAATATGAATAAACTACTGACTATTGCCATTCCTACATTTAATCGTGCCCAACTTCTAGATAAACAACTTACTTGGTTAGCTCAAGCTATTAAAGGTTTTGAAGATGACTGTGAAATTTTAGTTTCTGATAATTGTTCAACAGACAATACTCAGGAAGTGATCCAAAAATGGCAAGCAACATTAAGCAATATCACATTTAAGTCAAATAAAAATTTAAAGAATTTAGGCGTAGTCAAAAATATTATGTATTGCCTAAAATCTACAACAACCAAATACGTTTGGACAATTGGCGATGATGACCCAATTCAAGATAGAGCCATTGCTTATGTGATTAGCAAGCTCAAGCAGCATGAAAATTTATCATTATTATTCCTCAACTTTTCCGGCCGGAACCAAATTACTGGTGAACCAATCCACCCACCAAAAATTGTTGGTAATCGCTGGTTTGATGTAGATATTGAAGATGCTAATGGTGATGGTAAAGCCATATTTGAGCATTGTTTTTCAAAAAGTGTAGGTGCAGTTATTTTTATGACTGCTACAATCTACCGCACTGACTTAGTAAAACGCGCTCTACAAAGTTGGCAAGATGCTGAAAATAACTGGATATCTTTAGCATATTTAGCCGGTTATTGTGCTGCTAATGGCAGTGTAATTGTCACTAAAGAGACTTATTTAGAATGTGTTGTTGGTGTGAGTTATTGGCAAAAAGAACCAAAATCTGCACTGTTAATGCAATATAAGCACATACCCGAAGTGATTTTGAAACTGGAAGAGAATGGATATTCTAAGCAGTTTTGCCGACGGATGCTGTTGCAGAACGGTAAAGAAGTTAATTTGAAAGTTTTTTTAGGTGCTTTAAGAAGATGGCCTATATCTGCTATTAAGACAGTAGTTCCATTTTTGGCTTTAGTTAGCTTGTGTGCTTTGGATGTAATGGTTTCTAAAGAATTTGAGTTAGCAGAAGCAAGCGAAATTTCTACTCAAGAAATACGAAGCTATAAGCCATAAGCTACTAAATTACTGACAAATATACTACAAAGATAAAATAAATTTACGACATGTTTAGTGCAATTAAACGCAAAATATCTACACTGTCTTCTGACTTTGAATATTATATAGCCCGTTGGAAGCATAGCAGAAATTTGCCAGCATTGGAAGGAAGCGATGTCTACGACGGGCTACGCCTACGCAACATTTTTAATGCTCTCAAAAAAGACGGCGTTTGCGTCACAACACTGGCAGATTATTTAGTTGGAATTATTTTCGGCTTTACCACAAACTTTATAAGTCAGGCTATATGGGTATAGACGATGAAGAAGTTAAAAAAATCATCCCCAAATCAGCTTGGAAATCTTGTCCAGGCCCAGCAGGTACAGTCATTATTATAGATACAAAAAATGCTTTGCATCACGGCACAATTCGCACAGAAGACAGGTCAACGCTATTCTTTTGTTACACCGCCAATCCCCCCGAACTTCCAGACCTTTGTACCCAATACTGGGATGATACTTATCCCAAAGTAGAGTTAAGTTCATCATTAGATGCAGTTAAAATTCCGACTTAGTAACCTTTTGTAGGTTATTAAATGCACCTTCATTACTGTTATTTTCCATACTAAACATTCATCTCAAAGGAATCATCATGATTTTCACAGAAACCGCACTAAAAGACGCATTCATTATTGACTTAGAAGAAAAACCAGACCACCGTGGTTTTTTCGCTCGGTCTTTCTGCGCTCAAGAATTTGCAGCACACGGCTTAAAGCCAACAGTCGCTCAATGTAACCTATCTTTTAACTACAAAAAAGGCACTATCCGGGGAATGCACTATCAAATTCTGCCAGCAGCCGAAACAAAATTAATTCGCTGTACTAAAGGCGCAATCTATGACGTAATTATTGATATGCGTCCTGAATCTCCTACCTTTTTATCACACATCGGTGTAGAACTAACCCCAGAAAACCGCCGCGCTTTGTATGTTCCAGAAATGTTTGCTCACGGCTATCAAGCACTCACAGATGAAACCGAGGTTGTATATCAAGTAGGTGAATTTTACACGCCAGGGTATGAAAGAGGTTTACGTTATGATGACCCATTCTTTGACATTAATTGGCCTCTAGATGTAACTGAAATCTCCGAGAAAGATTTAAATTGGCCTTTGTTGAGAATGATGACTGTTGGAGCAAAATAGCTGTTTCAAGCCTGTAACTACTCTCTGTTTAACTCCACACTTACAAGAGGTATCAAATGCCGAATAATACTCTATCACACCTGACTACTTCTATCAATTCGTTGTTAAAAAAAGTAGTAAATCGCATTAATTACATCCAAAGCTTGAAGGTTGTTTCACTCAAACCAAAGCAGCCTTCTAGAGGGAATGTACTTTTTTCTTACCGGATTGAGCCATTCTTGTTAAAATCTGGTCAGTCCATACCCCATGACCATACATCCTACTGGGAAGTTTGGCAGATGGTGCAAACATTTTTGGATCTTGGATATAACGTTGATGCCATCCAGTTCTACAATGATGAATTCGTTCCAGAAAAAGATTACGCATTTTTCGTTGATGTCCGTCATTTGATGGAAGCACTAGCACCAAAACTCAATAAAGATTGTGTGAAAATTTTCCACGTTGACATTGCTAATATGGTGTTTCGTAATACGGCTGAATGCAATAGACATTTAGAATTACAACAACGACGGGGTATTACTCTTTGTCCACAGCGATATGAAGTGCCTAATTTGGGAATTGAATATGCAGATTATGGCATAGTTTTAGGTAATGAATTTACCATCAATACTTTCAAATACGCAAACAAACCGATTTATCGTGTGCCGCTTTCTAATCCTACTGTCTATCCTTGGCCAGAACAAAAAGATTTTGAAGCCGTCAGAAAGAATTTCTTATGGTTTGCTAGTCATGGGTTTGTTCATAAAGGGCTTGATTTAGTTTTAGAAGCCTTTGCACAAATGCCAGATTTTCATTTAACAGTTTGTGGCCCAATTAGTAAGGAACCAGAATTTGAAAAAGCTTTTCATCAAGAGCTTTATGAAACACCAAATATCCATACTTATGGTTGGATTGATGTTATCAGTCCTGAGTTTATAGAAGTTACCAATAATTGTATTGGGACTGTCTTTGTTTCAGCAGCAGAAGGTGGAGCCGGTAGCGTTATAACTTGTATGCACACAGGGTTAATCCCAATAGTCAATTACGAAGCTAGTGTTGATGTGCATGAGGATTACGGTGTGCTATTAAAGAATTCTTCGATCGCAGAAATTCAAGCAGCAGTGAGAAGAATTTATAATTTGCCTGTAGAAGACCTGAAAAGTATGTCTCGCAAGGCGTGGGAATATGTAAGAGCAAATCATACTAAAGAGAACTTTGCTAAAGTTTACCGAAATACTATAGAGCAAATTATCGAGAACCACAGCCAGAAAAAACAGACATTTAGCAAACAACTGGTTAGTAGCGATGCCTCCGGCGGGCTACGCCTACGCTAACACCAATTAACTATGAAAATGTACTTAATATTTAGTTGTAAAAATTATTAAGTGCAAGTTTATAGAGGATTTGTATCACAACCAACAGTTCCAAAAAGGAGTTTAGTTCATGATTATTATCGATCGCGCCTTACAAGCTCGTGCAGCAGCAGGAAATCCTATCAAAGTGGGAATGATTGGTGCTGGTTTCATGGGTCGAGGAATTGCCAACCAAATTGTCAATTCAGTGCCAGGAATGGAGTTAGTTGCTATCTCCAATCGCAAGATTGATGCAGCCAAACAAGCTTATTCGGAAGCCGGAATTGAAGATATTCAAGTTGTTGCAACTGTCAGCGAATTAGAAGATGCGATCGCAAACGGTAAGTATGCAGTCACAGAAGACGCTAAGTTACTGTGTCGGGCTGAGGGCATCGATGCATTAATCGAAGTCACAGGTGCAGTGGAATTTGGCGCTCACATCGTTATGGAAGCGATCGCCCATTGCAAACATGTGATCATGATGAATGCCGAACTCGACGGCACTATTGGCCCCATCCTGAAAGTGTATGCCGACAAAGCAGGCGTGATTCTCAGCGCTTGCGATGGCGATCAGCCAGGGGTGCAAATGAACCTCTACCGCTTTGTAAAAAGCATTGGTTTAACTCCGTTATTATGCGGTAACATTAAAGGACTCCAAGACCCCTATCGCAATCCCACCACCCAGGAAGGATTTGCTAAACGTTGGGGTCAAAAGCCCCACATGGTGGCTAGCTTCGCCGATGGAACCAAAATTTCCTTCGAGCAAGCGATCGTTGCCAATGCCACAGGGATGAAAGTCGCCAAACGGGGAATGTTGGGATATGACTTCAACGGTCATGTCGATGAAATGACCCAGTTATATGATGTTGAACAACTCAAAGAACTAGGCGGCATTGTCGATTATGTAGTTGGAGCAAAACCAGGCCCAGGCGTATATGTATTTGCCACTCACGACGACCCCAAGCAACAGCACTATCTCAACTTATACAAATTAGGCGAAGGCCCACTTTACAGCTTCTATACTCCTTATCACCTCTGTCATTTTGAAGTTCCCCTGTCCGTAGCGCGTGCTGTCCTATTCGGTGATGCCGTTATGTCTCCACTAGCAGGCCCGCTAGTAGATGTTGTCACCACCGCCAAAATCGACCTGAAAGCAGGAGAAACCTTGGATGGCATCGGTTACTACATGACCTACGGACAATGTGAGAATTCCAATATCGTCCAACAGCAAAATCTCCTACCAATTGGTTTAGCCGAAGGATGTCGCCTGAAACGAGATATTTCTAAGGATCAAGTCCTTACATACGAGGATGTAGAATTACCTGAAGGCAGACTTTGCGACCAACTAAGAACTGAGCAGAACACTTATTTCGCCCCAGAAAAAATCTTGGTAGCAGTTGGGTAATATGATATCCAGTTAATCAAGCTGAATAAAAAATGTTCCTAGTAAGGACTTTAGTCCTGGCTTTGGGGACTGAAGTCACCACTACAAACTGTTTATTATGGGTGATTTGGCGGACATCATAATAATAGCTACAAATGAATCGGCTGTAGGGGCGTACAGCTGTACGCGCCTACATATTTGTAGTCAGAATTTCGTGAAAAGGATAAGAAGTTATACTGCTGAATACTAAAGTTGTTGATAATAATTTGCTGGGGAGCGTTGAAACAAACCTGATCGAAACTTTAGGTTAAATTCATGAAAATTGCTCTAGTCCACGATTATCTAACCCAGCGAGGTGGGGCAGAGCGTGTATTTGAACTGCTTTGTAAGCGTTATCCTGAAGCAGACATTTTCACATCTCTGTACGATCCACAAAAAACTATTGATCTAGGCGATCGCGTAGTCAACACAACTTTCTTACAAAAGATTCCTGGTGCAGCAAAATATTTTAGGTCGATGGCTCCTCTATATTTTCCTGCCTTTCGTGCCTTAGATCTACAAGACTACGATCTAATTATTAGTAGTAGCACTAGCTTCGCCAAAGCAGTGCGAAAAAATCCCAATGCCCGCCACATTTGTTTTTGCCATAATGTCACCCGTTTCTTATGGGATACAGCAACTTATTTAAGAGAGTACGGAGACTATAGATACTTTGCTCCTTTAATCGAACAAGTATTTCAAATAATGAGAAAGGTAGACCTGAAATATGCCCAGGAACCTGACCTTTACATTGCTAATTCTAGTGTTGTTGCCCGCCGTATTGAAAATATTTATGGCAAAAAGGCAATGATGGTGAATTATCCAATTGATACTAGTAAATTTCTTTTTTCAGATATAAAAGATGAATATTATCTGGCCTCCGCCCGGATGATCAGTTATAAGCGACTTGATATAATAGTCGAAGCTTTTAATTGGTTGGGGTGGCGGTTATTAATATCTGGTGATGGGCCAGAACAAGCACGGTTAAAATCCAAAGCATTACAAAATATTGAATTCTTGGGACACGTAAGTGATAGAACCCGCAAAGACTTGTTTTCCAAAGCCAAGTCTATCATTGTCGCAGCCTTAGAAGACTACGGATTAGTTCCAGTAGAGGCTAATGCTAGCGGCACACCAGTCATCGCTTATGGAGCAGGTGGAGTTTTAGATACTCAAATACCAGGTGAAACAGGAGTCTTTTTCAAAAGACAAACACCCGAATCTCTACAAATTGCATTACTAGAAGCTAATGGCATCTCTTGGGATTACGATCGCATCCGTAATCATGCAGTAGCAAACTTTTCAGAGAATGCCTTCTTTGGGAAAGTTGAGCAAATTATTAACCAAGCTTGTGGTGTGCATCAATTATTTATTTGATTTCTGAATCTCTTTCCACTATAAGATTACCTATTAATTTTTCTCTCTCCTCCTTTGCGGGTTATTAAAAAAAATAGGTATTCTTCGGAGAATCTCTTAGCGTAAGTCTTGAAGACAAGGATAATAAAAGTGGTTCAAACTAGTCTAAATACTCAAATAACTCCAGCTTCTGAAAATGAACCAAGTTACGGACAAATGTTTGCCGTATTTGTACGGAGATTTCCTTGGTTCTTAGCAGTATTTATTGCTTCTATTGCTATTGCAAGTATGGTAACTTTAAAGACCAAACCTACTTATAGAAGCTCCATGCAACTGTTAGTAGAACCTAACTATCAAGGTAAGACAGAAGGTGCTGGGGTAGACAACCAGTTTACTGACTCGAATGTGGTCATAGATACTGCTACCCAGCTTAACTTGATGCAGAGTTCAGGACTCATCCAAAAAGCAGTTGATAAACTTCAGTCTGATTATCCAGATATAAGTGCAGCTGAGGTTAAAGCTTCTTTGGTCTTAACTCAATTAAGAAGTAAAGAAGATAATGTTGCTACTAAAATATTTCAAGTTGAATACACCGCTGGAGATCCAGAAAAGACACAAAAAGTTCTGGGTGCAATTCGGGAAGTTTATGTGGAATATAACAAACAGCAACAGAGTTCACGTTTGCAAAAAGGTCTGCAAATTATCAGGGAACAGTTAAGTAAAGCCAGTGAAGAAGTAAACGCGGCTGAAACAAATTTACAAAGGTTTCGGAGAAATCAGAACTTAATTGATCCAGAGTCACAGGCGAAAGCTATTGAGACAGCTTTGAACAATATTGGTCAAGAAAGACAGACAACTCGCGCCCAATATGGGGAAGCTTTAGCACGCCAAAAATCTTTAGAAGAACAACTTAATCGTTCTCCCCAAAATGCTCTAGTTGCTTCTCGTCTGAGTCAGTCTACTCGCTACCAAAGCTTACTCAACGAAATCCAAAAAAGCGAACTAGCACTAGCACAAGAACGTTTACGCTTTACAGATCAAACTCCGAGTGTGCAAAAGCTCAAAGAACAGCTTCAGGGACAGAAGGAATTATTACAACAAGAAGTAGGAAGAACTTTAGGCGGAAAGTCTGCTGGTGCTTTCACTTCTGGAGACTCTCTTCTCGAACGAGGACAACTCGGTGAAATTGATCTCAGCCTTGCCGGTCAGCTAGTGGAAACGCAGACCAATATAGTTGCTTTAACTGCTCGCGATCAAACTTTAGTTCAGAAAGAAAACGAGCTACGTTCTGAAATTAAACGCTTCCCGCCTTTGTTAGCTTATTACAATCGGATGCTACCACAGTTGCAATTTAGTCGTGAAAGGTTAGAGCAGCTTTTAAGAGCAGAACAGCAATTGCGGCAAGAACTTTCCAAGGGTGGATTTAATTGGGAAGTGGTAGAAGATCCCCAACAGGGCACACAATTAGGCCCCAATCTTCAGCAGAACTTGCTGTTAGGTGCTGTAGTTGGGTTTATGTTAGGAGGCATTGCTGCCTTTATTCGGGAATCGGCTGATGATGCAGTTCACACCACTGCTGAGTTGGAGAAGCAAATGGCCATGCCGTTGTTGGGAACAACTCCCAAATTACCGCCAGCCAAACCCAGAGAATCAATGATCAAGTTGCCTTTTGGGAAGCCAGAAGTTCTTGCCCCCTGGACGATTCAGGTATTGCAATCTCCACCGCGTTGGGAATCGCTGGATCTGATTTACAAAAACATTGAACTTTTAAATACTGTCACTAGCTTAAAATCTTTGATGATTACCTCGGCTTTAGCCGATGAGGGTAAATCAGCTTTGGCGTTGGGCTTGGCAATGAGTGCTGCCCGTTTACACAAAAGGGTGTTACTGATTGATGCCAATTTACGCGATCCCAGTCTACACCACCAACTGAATCTTCCTAATGAACAAGGGCTTTCAACTTTATTGGCTAGTGATGCAAGTCTACCCAGCCAGATTAGTCTTCAATATGCAGGTTCCGCTTACATCGATATTTTGACCGCTGGCCCAAAACCTGCTGACCCAGCTAATCTGTTAAGTTCGCCTCGGATGATGCAATTAATGGCAGCATTTGAGGAAAATTATGATTTGGTACTCATAGATGCTCCCCCAGTTCTTGGCTTGGTGGATGCTATGCTTACCGCCTCATCTTGTCGTAACGTGGTCATGGTGGCAAGCATTGGTATTGTGACGCGAAGTCAGCTTAATCAAGCAACAGCCATGCTGAGTAGGCTAAATCTGATTGGGGTTGTAGCTAACGGAGTATCAAACTCTAGCAGTAATTACGTCCCTTATATCAAACAACAGCAATTAGCACTGCGAGAAGCTGTAGAAAAGTAGCTAGTACCGCTAGATGATAAATCCCCGATTTCTTAGAGAAGTCGGGGATTTTGCGTTTCGCATTTGTAATCAAAATTTCATTTTGTTGCAATCAGGAAAATTTCAGTATATTTATGTTATCTTTATGGGTTATCAGAGAAATCACTGGGTCTTTAAAGAGTAAATAAAGAATTTATTTGAGCGATCGCTATTTCTACATACTCTTATATTCTAGAGATTAAAGCACCTTCATAAAGGCTAGAAGACAAGAGTGGACTGGTTTTTTTAAATCTATCGACACAATAAACACCTCAGTACAATTAAACGTAGATATAGATTTATGGGTAATTTCCCTCTACACATTTCTACTTTCAGTAGTTACCGGAAAAATACCGATTGCCCATGAATATTGATAGTAACGTTGATTTGTAAACCTCTACACCAGCAGAATTCTGCACGATGTGTGCTTGGCTGAGTGGCAAATAGTAGCAACATATTTTTGTTTGCCCTCAATTATCTCCAACTTTTTTGATTGACAACAAGATTCGGATTTGGGTCTTTGGCATTGATAGCCTTCGATAACGCCTCAGTAATTCACTCCTGTATAAACCCAAAGACATTATGACAACTTCAATAATTCCAACTCTACAGAATTCATATGATGTAACCCAGGAACACCAAGATAATCGTGAGTCCTGCACACTCCAGTGGCGACGGGGTAAGCTGTTGGTGAAGCCGCTTGGACAACTGAAACAACCATATCTACCTGCATTAAATAGTAAGCGATCGCTAGTAGAATGCTTACAACATTCTCCTGTAAGTTTAGTGAGCATAGATCCAAAACTGGGCGAAGCTTTGCTCAGATTTTGGGCAGATGCATGTGAAGAAGCTCAAAAACCAATATTCCTCAGCATACCCGCTGGCAATAAACAGCCTAATAAACCCTTCAGACAATTGCAGCGACTAATTGATTGGATTGCTGCTTTAGGGTTGCTGCTGTTACTGAGTCCAGTAATGCTGGGATTGATTGTATTGATGCAGGTTTACTCGCCAGGGCCACTTTTTTGTCGTGAGTGGCGTGTTGGTGAACGGGGTAAACTCTTTCAAGCAATGAGGTTTCGCACGCAAAACATCACACCACTAGAGCGTTGGATGGGTAAATACAATCTCAACAATCTGCCCCAGTTATTAAATGTGCTACGGGGTGACATGAGTTTGACCGGATCTGGTTGTTGGACTTTAGAAGATGCAGTAAAGCTAAATAAACTACCAGAAATTACAGCTTCATGGGAAGTAGAGGCGCAGTCTCACCTGTTACATCTAGATAGCCAAACACTGTAATTTATCTGTGCGGTAGATGAAACCATCAGTTACCGCACTGAGGCTAAAGCAAAAATTGCTTACATATAGGAATCCGCTTTGTTTTTTGAACTTATTTGCGTGGGCAGGCAAGAGGCAAAAGGCAATAGGCAACAGTCAAGAAGGCTTTTTGATCTGTACGGAGTTTTTTCACGCAATCAAATATGAGTCCTATAGCATCTATAGCGGTTTATCTACCTTGCCAAACTATTATTATAAAATCCATGCATTTCCAACTTCCTCAACAACTTCGTAGTCTGCTCAAAGCTACCAGCTTTTGGCAAGAAAACTATTTGATATTGCGAGAATTTAAACACTTTCGCAAAATTGCAATTTTAGCTCTGATATTTTCGATTTTGGCGGCAACTTTTGAAGGTGTGAGTATTGGTTTCTTACTTTCCTTCTTGCAAAGCTTAACTAGCCCTAATGCTCAACCTGTGCAAACAGGAATAGAATGGTTTGATATTTGGATTCTGGGAGCCAAGACATCGGCAATTAATCGCCTATACCGCGTCTCTTTGTTGATTTTATTGAGTACTTGGTTACGTGCCACCTTCAATTATTTTTCTCAAGTTTATACTGAATTATCTCAACTACATCTTGCTGATCGCTTACGTAAGCAAATTTTTGAACAGTTACAATCCTTATCGTTAAGTTACTTTGCCAAAACTCGTTCTGGTGAACTAATTAACACAATTACCACAGAAATTGAAAAGATCAGACAAGGTTTTAGTGGTGGAGCCTTTTTAGTAACTAGAGGATTAACAACTCTTGTCTACTTAATATCAATGTTTTTGATATCATGGCAACTAACTCTGATTTCAGCACTACTATTTACACTTTTAGGTGTGGGATTGTCAAATCTGAATGCTAGAGTCAGAGAATCAAGTTTTGGCATGACAACTGCTAATGCTAATTTTACATCAACAGCCATAGAATTTATTAATGGTATTCGTACTGTTCATACCTGTGGTACTCAAGAATTTGAGCGTCAGCGTTACTACAAAGCTAGCAATAAGGTAATAAGTACCACAACTAAAGTTGTATTCACCTGGACACTTGTCAAGCCAATAGCTGAAGGAGTAGCGACTACGGTATTGGTTGGAATGATTATTTTAGCGTTCACTAGCCTTGTTACCAATGGAACGCTACAAGTTGCTTCTTTATTAACCTTTTTCTTTGTGCTATTTCGCTTCATCCCATTTGTTCAAGATATTAATGGCACAAGGGCATATCTCAGTACTTTACATGGTTCAGCAGACAACATTAAAAATCTGTTGACAACTGATGAAAAATATTATTTTCAAAATGGCGAAATTGAATTTAAAGGTTTAAAAAGGTCAATAGATTTAGTCTCTGTAGATTTTGGCTATGATGATGAAAATCTAGTGCTGCATAATATTACCCTTACTATTGAAAAGGGAAAAATGACAGCATTAGTCGGAGCATCAGGTGCTGGTAAAACAACTCTTGCTGATTTAATTCCTCGATTTTATAATGCTACAGATGGATATCTCTATATTGATGAAGTTGATGTGCGGCAGTTTGAAATTAACTCTCTACGTCGTAAAATAGCTGTCGTTAGTCAAGATACTTTTATCTTCAATACTAATGTTTGGCAGAATATTTCTTACGGGACTCCAGAAGCTACTAATGATGAAATTAAAGAAGCTGCAAAACTAGCAAATGCACTAGACTTTATTTTGGAAATGCCCGAAGGTTTTGATACCCAATTAGGAGATCGGGGTGTTAGGTTATCAGGAGGACAAAGACAGCGAATTGCTATCGCCCGTGCCTTACTGCGGAACCCAGAAATTTTGATTTTGGATGAAGCAACTAGTGCTTTAGATTCGCTATCTGAGCGCTTAATTCAAGATTCATTAGAAAAGCTCTCTGTTGGAAAAACAGTAATTGCGATCGCTCATCGTCTTTCTACTATTTCTAAAGCAGATAAAGTTGTAGTTCTAGAACAGGGACGGATTGTTGAGCAAGGCAAGTATCAAGAACTTTTGGAACTCAAAGGTAAGCTTTGGAAATATCACCAAATGCAGTATGAAGTAAGACAATCAGATTAGGAATAATATCCAAAAGCTCCCTCATTTTAAGCTTTAGGGGTGTACAGTTATACACCTCTACTTAATCAGGTATATAGAACTCATATTTGATTTTGAAAAAATTCAGTATAACTCAAAGAGGCTTCTTGCCTATTCCCTCTTGATAATGAAAAAAATGTACGACAAAATATTTGACAAAGACCTGATTTATCAATGCTCCAATTTTGATGTAGGTGAGGGCGGAGGTGTTGAAACTTATTTAGCTTCTCTATTTGAACATCGTCCGCCTGAAGTTAGCGATCGCGTGATAAAATCGCTTAATAATATTGACCAAAGTCAGTTCAAATTGCTGCACATTCACAGCCCAGATTTGCTATTGCAACTTACAGGAGAATGCCCCGCCATCTTCAGCGTTCATAATCACTCATTCTATTGTCCTAGCGGTACAAAATATTTAGCAGGGCAACGAACAATCTGCGATCGCAATTTTTCTTATTTAGGATGTACCTGGGGTAAGTTAATAGATAAATGTGGTAGCCGTAGACCCTTAAAAATTCTTAGAGAACTTCAAAGCACTCATCAATTATTAGATTTATTAAAAAAGGTAAGAATTACTTTTATTGCTAATAGCGAATACGTGCGCCAAGAATTAATTCAAAATGGTGTACCTCCTGAACAAACTGTAACGATACACTGTGGTATATCTGTACCTAAAACAGCAACCACACCCCTAAGTTTAGAAGTTCATCAAAATCATAGAATTTTGTTTGCTGGACGAATTGTTTCTGATAAAGGTCTGGAATGGTTACTCAAAACTTTAATACATACAAACCCACAAATTCAACTTGATATTGCAGGAGAAGGCTGGGAACGACCCCGCTTAGAAAAGTTAGCAAAGACTCTGGGATTGAATAACCGAATTACTTGGCATGGTTGGTGCGATCGCGATAAAATAAATCAACTTTATCAACAGTGTTTTGCAGTCGTTTTCCCTAGTGTTTGGCCTGAACCTGCTGGTCTTGTAACTCTGGAAGCATACTCTCGTTATCGACCTGTAATTGGTAGTGCAGTCGGAGGAATACCAGAACATTTACGAGATGGAGAAACGGGTATTCTTGTTCCAGGTAATGATATTCAAAAACTGGCTGATGCCATCCATGAATTGTATACAGATTATCAAAAAAGCCGCTACATGGGCATACAAGGTCATGCTTTATTGATGAAAGAATTTACAATGGCTGCTCATGTAAATAATCTCCGAACAATTTATGCAAAAACAATAGCCGAATTTCCTTCGAGAGTGAAAAAATTATATAGCATCCCTCAAGCTAAATAAGCTGAATTCGCTAAAAATATCAATTAGTGCAATTTTCTACTTAGAAAAAATCAAGGGAGAACAATATGTCATTGCGGAAAGAATGCGAATCACCTTTAGTTAGCGTGATTATTCCCACCTATAACCGTCCAGAGTATCTTAAGATTGCGATCGCTAGTGCTGTAAATCAAACTTATCAAAATATCGAAATTATTATTTCTGATAATTGTAGCCCAGAAAATCCCCAAACACTTGTCGAATCTTTTGGCGATTCACGCATCAGATTTTGGCGACATCAGGAAAATGTGGGTATGCTTGCTAATCAGCAGCATGGCTTTAAGATGGCGCGAGGTAAATATGTTGCTAGTCTCCATGATGATGATATCTGGAATAAAGATTTTTTAGCAAAGCTAGTACCACTACTAGAAGCAAATTCTGAGTTAGTTATCGCTTTTTGCGACCAATATATTATAGATGCATCTGGGAAAATTAATACAATCGGCACTGAAGAAAATACGCGCGGTTACAAACGGGACAAACTAGCAAAAGGAATTCATCAATCTTTTTATAAAATTGGATTGATAGATAAAAGCATACCCACTGCTGCATCTTGTGTGATTCGCAATAATTTGATTGACTGGGATAGTATTCCTTCAGAAGTTGGCGGAATGTGGGATTTATATTTAACTTACCTCTGCTGTATATCAGGTGGTAGCGCTTATTACTATCCCGAAAGATTGACGCAATATCGCGCCCATGAGCAAACTGATACTATGCTCAGTGGTAGTCGAGATGTACAAGCAAAAATTCGCAAAGCTAAAAGCGAAATGTTTTGTTATCAAGTCTTTATGGAAGAACCTCGCTTACAGCACTTTAAGACGTACTTTCAACGTAAATGGTTAGAAGCTAATACTACTTTGGGAATTGGTTTGCTGCGAAGTGAACAGATAGCCGCAGCCCGTCCTTATTTTTGGCAAGCGTTGCATCAACAAAAATTTAATGCACGAACTATAGCGGCACTTACTCTTAGTTTCACTCCGCGAGTTGTGGCAAGTAAGTTAATCAAAATACCAAAATAATAGAGCAATCATATCTAAGAGGATATTTGCAAAGTGTCTGTAACCTTAGGCACTTTTGATCCTCTCTAACCCGGTTAAAAAGGGCTAATTACCCCCCTTATAAAGGGGGGAAAAAGAAATCTATCTAGTTCCCTCCCCTTTATAAGGGGAGGGTTAGGGTGGGGTAAAACCTTGATTAATCAGCAGAGACAGAGAGAATAAAAATCTTATTTTGCGTCTTTGCGTGAGTTGATATTACTAAGGAAAATAGAGGATGAAACTTTGTATTGTTACTCATAAAATCAAGAAAGGTGATGGTCAGGGGCGGGTAAACTATGAAGTTGCCAATGAAGCAATTCGTCGTGGTCATCAACTGACATTATTAGCTAGTGAAGTTGCACCAGAACTAGAAGACAATAGCCAAGTTAATTGGATTCAAATCCCAGTCAAAGGCTATCCGACAGAATTTGTGCGTAATTTCATATTTGCTCAGAAAAGTGCAGATTGGTTACGTCAAAATCGCTCTGACATTGATTTAGTTAAAGTCAATGGAGCAATTAATCTCGCTGCGGCTGATGTCAATGCCGTACATTTTGTCCACAGTTCATGGTTGCGATCGCCTGTTCATATTTCCCGCAATCGCCGAGACTTATATGGTTTGTACCAATGGCTGTTTACGGCTTTTAATGCTCGTTGGGAAAAACAGGCTTTCCAAAAAGCGCAGGTTGTCGTAGCTGTATCAGAAAAAGTAGCCCAGGAATTAGTCAATATTGGTGTGCCGCGTTCTCGCATTCGCGTAATTGTTAATGGCGTTGACTTAGAAGAGTTTGCCCCTGGTGAAAGCGACCGCCAAAAATTAGGTTTACCGGAAAATGTCACCCTAGCCCTGTTTGCTGGAGATATCCGTACACCAAGAAAGAATTTAGATACGGTGCTGCACGCCTTGGTGAAAGTTCCTGATTTACATTTGGTGGTGGTGGGACACACCCAAGGTAGCCCTTTCCCAGAATTAGCAGCGTCTTTAGGCTTAAGCGATCGCGTGCATTTTGTGGGATTTCGTCGTGATATCCCCGAAATTATGCGAGCAGTAGATTTATTTATTTTTCCTTCCCGATATGAAGCTTGTAGCCTCGTATTGTTAGAAGCACTTTCTTCAGGACTACCAGTAATTACTGCCACAGCTACCGGGGGTGCAGAGTTAGTGACACCAGAATGCGGCATCGTCTTACCCAACTCAGATGATATTGATGCTTTAGCTATGGCACTGATGCCTTTGGTGAGCAGTCCCGCCCTCGTAAAGCAAATGGGCAAAGCAGCTCGCTCTGTGGCAGAACGACATAGCTGGACTACTATGGCAAAAACTTATGTGGATCTATTCGAGGAGTTAAGCAAGAATGCGGAACACCGTTCTGATACCAACTTATCGCCGTCCACAAGACCTATCACGCTGCCTTTTGGCGCTACAGGAGCAAACTAAACCGGTTGATCAGGTGATAGTGGTTGTCCGCGATACGGATGCAGAAACTTGGCAATTCCTAGCGGAATTAAACGCGCACAACTTGCCATTGCATACCGTGAAAGTGACACAACCGGGAGTAGTCGCAGCCCTCAACGCCGGATTAGCAGCAGTGGAAGGCGATATTGTTTCTATTACTGATGATGATGCCGCACCTCACCCAGATTGGTTAGAGCGCATTGCCGCTTACTTTACCTGTGATAGCCGCCTCGGCGGTCTAGGAGGGCGTGATTGGATACACCACGGCAGCAAATTAGAAGACGAATCCCGCCCAGTAGTAGGACAATTGCAGTGGTTTGGTCGAGTGATTGGCAACCATCACCTGGGAGTGGGAGAACCGCGCGAAGTCGATATTCTCAAGGGCGTAAACATGAGTTTTCGTAAAGAGGCAATCGGACAATTGCGCTTTGACGAGCGGATGCGTGGTACTGGAGCGCAAGTACATTTTGAAATGGCATTCACTCTGACATTAAAACGGGCTGGTTGGAAAATAATTTATGATCCTAACGTTGCTGTAGATCACTATCCAGCACAACGTTTTGATGAGGATCAGCGCAATAACTTTAATGAAATTGCCTTTATTAATTTAGTCCATAATGAAACCTTAGTTTTATTAGAGCATTTGCCATTTATCCGCCGAATTATATTTTTGTTCTGGGCAATATTCGTGGGTACATGCGATAGTTTGGGCTTAGTACAATGGTTGAGATTTTTACCTAGCCAAGGGCAGTTGGCGGGTAAAAAATTACTAGCATCCTGGCGGGGGCGTTGGCAAGGATATAAAGAATTCGTAATTCGTAATTAAAAAAGGAGTTCGTAGTAAGGACTTTAGTCCTTATTTTAACGTGAATTCGACAGACCTCTCCCTCCCAGCCTCCCTCTCCGAAGCGGAAAGGGAGGAGCAACGCAAAAATTAGGTTCTTAAGCCTCTCTCCGTTTCGGGGAGAGGTTTGGAGAGGGGTTCTTCAGAATCTATCGAACTCAGGTTTATTTTCTAAGCACTAAAGTGCTTACTACAAACCTTAAAATATAAAATTGAATGAATTCTAGACAGATACTTTTCAATAGTTTTTTACAAGAAAACTATTCTCCTGAGGAGCGATCGCTACAGGGTTGGATGGCGATCGCAGGCTTTGTATTACTGACTGTAGTTTGCTATTTTGCTGGGGCTACTGCTGCATTGCGCCTAATTTATCCGGTGATAGCTTTAGTAGTAGCCGTGTTTTTATACTTGCGGCATCCCATTCTCTACATCAGCTTTACCTGGTGGATCTGGTTTCTCACGCCCTTAGTTACCCGCTTAGTTGACTATCGAGTGGGCTGGGATGCTAGCCGTCAAATGCTCATAGCACCCTACTTGGTGGTGTTTGTCACCATAGCAACTTTTTTACGACACTTTCCCCGCGCCTCTCGCCAAGGTGGATTACCCTTTGTTTTGGCTTTTATTGGAGTGTTCTATGGTTTTCTGATCGGTCTGATTTATAATCCACCTATCCCTGTAGCCCGCGGTTTACTAGATTGGCTCAGTCCGATCATCTTCGCTTTTCACTTATTTACTAATTGGCGAGATTATCCCAGCTATCGCCAGAATATTCAGCGAACATTCCTCTGGTGTGTGTTGATTTTAGGGGCTTATGGTGTATACCAATTCGTCGTGGCTCCTGAATGGGACAGATATTGGCTCATTGAATCAAAATTATTCACCAGTTCTGGAAACCCCGTACCTTTCGGGATGCGCGTCTGGAGTACATTGCACTCAGTCGGCCCCTTTGGTGCTGTTATGCAAGCTGGCTTACTATTGTTATTTACTAGTTCAGGAAATTTAATTTTTCCGGCTTCAGCTGTTGGTTACTTGTCTTTTTTGTTGACACAAGCACGTACTAATTGGGGAGGCTGGTTATTTGGAGTAATTATGATTATGGGTTCAGTCAAAACCCGAATTCAAATGCGCTTAATTGGCATAATCGTGGTGATGGCAATTTGTGTTGTGCCATTGACAACTATCGAGCCAATTGCTGGGGTTGTAGCAACGCGTTTGGAAACCTTGTCCAGTCTTGAAGACGACGGCAGCTTTCAAGATAGATCGGGGAGTTACGATAAAAACCTTGGTTTAGCCCTTTCTAATGGTTTAGGTAACGGGTTAGGAAATATTTGGAAAGTCAACGAAAAAACTGGTCAAATTGAAGTAGTGGTGATTGATAGTGGCATTTTAGATATGTTTTTCACCCTTGGTTGGTTTGGAGCCATCTTTTATATGGGTGGATTAATTTTGTTAATTATTAGTGTCAGCAAATATGGTGAAGGTCGTTTCGATAGTTTTATCAGTGCTGCCCGCGCCATTGGTATTAGTTCTGCTACTCAGCTAGTTATTGGTAGTGGGATGTTAAGCGTCGCAGGGATGATTCTTTGGGGATTTTTAGCTATGGCTATGGCGGGACATAAATATTATCAACATCAAAATAATTCGTTAAGTGGTCATTAGTCATTGGTCATTTGTCATTTGTCATTTGTCATTTGTCATTGGTCATTGGTCATTTGTCATTGGATTTTGTTAAAAGACGAAACTTATAACTTAAATAGGAATGATATAAATTATGAAAGCAATTATTGTAATGCCACTGGCTGAACAACGAGGCGGCGGTGAAATGATGCTTTGGGATTTGGTGCAGCAGGGACGTAATGCTGGTGTAGAGTGGCTAGTGATATTTTTAGAAGACGGCCCGATGGTTGAACAAGTAAAGTCCCTTGGTATTGATGCGCGAGTTGTGAAAAGTGGACGTTTACGCCAAATCCACCGTTTTATTGCCGCCGTTTTTCGGATAGCTGCGATCGCACGCCGCGAACGTGCAGATATAATTGTCAATTGGATGTGGATCACGCACATATCTGGAGGTTTGGCGGCAATGCTGGCTGGGCTGCCTGCTGTGTGGTATCAGCTAGAAGTACCTAGTGATAAGACTTGGTTGGTGCGACTTGCAACTTTAATCCCAGCTCGTGCGATTATCACTCTCTCCCAAGATGGCAAGCAAGCACAAGCAGAGATTTGGCCCCACAGGCCAACGCCCTTGGTTTATCCTGGTGTCGCACTAGACCGATTTGAGCCTAATGCTTTGCCGTCTCCTGAAGAAGCACGGCGAAAACTGGGCTTACCTTTACACGGGCCTTTGATTGGAATTGTTGGACGATTGCAACGATGGAAGGGAATGCACGTACTGGTGCAAGCAATGCCCAAAATTTTACAGAAGTATCCTGATGCTCATTGTGTAGTGGTTGGCGGTAAGCATGATTTAGAACCGGATTATGAGGACTTCTTAAAAGCAGAAATTGCAGCTTTGGGTTTGAAAGAGCAAGTAATTATGGCTGGGCTACAGCGTAATATCCCAGAGTGGGTACAGGCGATGGATGTATTTGTTCATGCATCAGATAAAGAGCCGTTTGGAATTGTGATTATTGAGGCGATGGCACTGGGTAAACCTGTGATTGCTGGTGATGCAGGCGGGCCAACGGAGATTATTACCGATGGCATGAATGGACTATTAACACCTTACGGCGATGCAGAGAAATTAGCGATCGCAATTCTCCGCTATCTTGACGAGCAAGAATTTGCTCAGAGTGCCGGAGTAGCTGCCAGACAACGCGCCCTCGATTTCTCAACGCAGAATTATGCTCAAAACTTTATTAGTGCAATTCGTTCTGCTAAGGCTTAATTCTTCCTTATAAGTTGTAAGAAAACTTGACGTATTTCTGAATAATTGCCGTTTAGCAAGCAATGCATAAAGTATTCTGATTTTGCTATTATCTTGTTTAATCAGTTTACTGATGAGGTAAATTCTATGGCAATGGTTCTAGATAAAGTAGTTCCTTTTGGGAGGTCAATGGATGAATATATAAAAATATTCAATTTAACAAATGCAGATTTAAATAAAAAAATTATTGGTATTGGGGATGGGCCAGCAAGCTTTAATGCAGAAATGACACATCAGGGTAAAAGTGTAGTTTCTGTTGATCCACTATACCAATTTTCCGGTGATGAAATATTGCTAAGATTTAATGAAGTGGTAGATAACATCATTAATCAAGTCAAGGCTACATCGAATGATTGGGTATGGAGCTATCATAAATCTCCAGATGATTTGCGGCACAATCGAGTGAAAGTTATTCAAGAATTTCTGTCTGATTATGAAGCTGGCAAAAAAAGCAGCAGATACACAGTCGGCGAATTACCTAAATTGGCATTTAAAAATCAAGAATTTGATATAGCCCTTTGTTCACATTTATTGTTTTTATATTCAGACCACCTCGATTACGATTTCCACCTAAATTCTATAGGTGAGATGCTGCGTATTGCTAAAGAAATCCGAATATTTCCTCTCATGACTTTAATGTGGAAACATTCACAACATTTAGATGAAATAGTTAAATATTACACTTCAAAAGGTTACAAGATAGATATTGAAAAGGTTGAATACGAACTACAGCCTGGTGGAAATAAAATGTTGAAGATAACCAGAGATTCAAAATCACCATAGTGATGTCTACCACGGGCTACGTCTACGCACTTTTCTCTTAACTGGGTTTATCAGACTCAAACGGATTCCACAATCTCACCTGTGTAATCCAACGGAAATCATCTGTATTTCTTGTTATCAAAGTTAATCCATACACTAAAGGAGTGTCGGCAATAATTGTATCACCTAAAGCCATTCGTTTCTGTTGTCGCAGAATTACCGCTTGATTTAACACATCTTGAGAGATTGGTAGAACCTGAGGGAGCATCCACTTTCGGCGGATCTACTTTTTTAGATGAACCATATAGTAGGGTTTTCGGAGTATCAGAATTATGTTTCTTCCAAAAGTGGATGCTCCCGAACCTGAGCAACTTGAAAAAACTCCTCAAAATACTGGCGTTGTTCCTCTTTAAGCAGATGATAGCCTAACACTTCCAAATAACTGAGTGCTGATACCGCAGGTGCATATTCAGCAATTAACTCTCTCAATTGGGTGTTTTCTGGTTGAGCAGAATATATAATAATATTGCTATCAAGCAGCACGTTTTATCGCCCCGGAAGTGAACGGTCTTGACGAGTTTGTTGCTGCCAAATCACTGGATCAACATCAGTCAAAGCTTGACTTACAGCAAGCTTTTCTAATATTTCAGCCATTCTTTGTCCCCGTGCTTGTTTATCTATGACTGATTCATTTTCCAGCAATGTAACATGAACTGGGATTTGTTGCTCTCCCAATGTAGGTACATCATCAATCCACTCTAAACAACTTCCTTTCAACCAAGCTCTGAATATTTTTAACATTATTTTGCTCTCTACTTTCTATCTATCTTGGCATGGCTCTTAAAATTACCAGATGCGATCGTACTCTACTCTAATAATTAAATTGACTGCAACCACCCGAAAAAGTCTTGCGTACTTGCCACATATTTTTTTATTCCTGCTGCACCCAATATTTGTTTAATCTCTTTTGTACCAAAGTCTTTAGAATTTCCACTTAACAAAACCTTATGATCATCTGAAGATGTTTTGGCATGAGCCTAGTTTTTCTACCCTTATGCTGCATCTGCCAGTTTTTGTACAAAATCTATTTTTTTTAACTCTTGTAATTTAGGAGGATTATCTGTTTTCCATTTATATGCTAAATCTCTTAACCAACTCTCAATTAATATTTCTAGATAAGACTCAGAAATCCTCTTGTTTGCAAATTCTGAATCGTATTCAAACATAACTTCGTGAGTTGGAAAAGTGTAGAGAGTCTCTAGATGCTTGCCATCCCATTTAAAAAAAATAATGTTTTCAGGGGTAGCAGTCATAGCATAAGGAACTATGACTTTATTATGTTCATGCTCGAACTTGAGAATTTCTTCTACTTTGGATTTAATATCTTCTTGAATGTCTCTTGATCTAATTTTTGATACTAAAAATTTTTGCCCATTTTTATTCCAACCTGTAATGTCTGATACCTCTATTGTTTTATCACTAAGTTTTTCAACGTCCATTTTCCAAATCCTCGTGACATTGACCATTTTAAACAGCTTATTAATTATAGGTTATGGACGATCGCTCTTTCCTCTATATCCTGGTGGAGTGCTTCAAACTATGATGAGACAGCTAACGGCAAAAATTAGCGGCAGCATATAACCTAGAACACTCAACTCATCGCTTTGGTGGAGGCAAAGAACCCCTAAAATCTCCACCGTCCCAATCAGATCCATCAAGCCAACCATCATCTTCAGCATCCCACAACAACATATATGCAAGTAACAAGGTATTGATAAATCGCTCTACAGGAATTTTCCAATGTTTAGCCATCTTGTCTAATTGCACTTTTGTTATTGAATTCGATGATGTAAAACATTGCAACACATCATCATGGCTACAAGACCATCCAGAAATGAATTTATCAAAATAAGGTTTATATTTCTCTGTTAGATGAGGTTTCTTAAAGTTAGTAAACCGAACTTCTTTAAAGAAGTCTAGTTTTAGACCAGCAACAAGCCCATCAGAATCTTTACCATTAATATAGTAGTAAAGTGAAGTACCTTGACCATTAAAACTGCGAGCAGCACGAATAATTCTAGGAGTGACGAAATCATCTCCCTCGAAATCTGCAAGAACATCCTTTATTGCCATATAGACCGTATTCAGTACTCAAGTATTATTCTTAGGGTTCCCAAACCAGAACAAAGCGTTACATTATGACATGAATAATATTTATAAAAAGGATACGGTTCGGTTTATTTACCTGATTATCACTTGGCGATGCCCAAGTTGCTTACAATAGTAGTGATAGAGAGGATTATAATTATGAGCGTAGTCATTCCTAATGAAATATTAACCGCAACTCGAATGACTGAAGGCGAAATGAAGCAGGAAATTGCAGTGATGCTCTTTCAAAAAGAAAAGTTAACCCTTGCTCAAGCCAGTCGGTTTGCAGGTATGAATCGTATAGCATTTCAGCATCTACTTGCAAGTCGTCAAATTTCAGTGCATTATGGAGTCGAGGATTTTGACCAAGATATAGAAAACTTGCGGGCGATGGGTAGACTGTGATCATTGTCAGTGATACTTCACCCATTAACAACCTCGCCGCCATTAACCATCTTCATTTACTACAACAGCTTTATGGAACAGTCCTAATTCCTGAAGCTGTCTACCGAGAATTGACTGATCCCAACTTTCCAGTTGCAGGTGCAATTGAAGTCCAAACTTTTATCTGGATTCAAACTCGTCCAGTTCAAGATCGAACATTGGTTGAAGCACTCAGCAATGAACTGGATATTGGTGAAGCTGAAGCCATCGCTCTAGCGCTGGAAATGCAAGCAGATCAAGTTTTGATTGATGAACGTCGTGGTCGCATGGTTGCAGCTAGGCTCAATCTTGGTTACACAGGAATTTTAGGGATCTTGGTTGAAGCTAAAAGTCAAAGGCTGATTTCTGCTGTGAAACCTTTGTTAGATGCTCTGATTAACCAAGCAGGATTCTGGGTGGCGGAACCTTTATACAAGAGGGTTTTGCAGCTTGTTGATGAAAATTAAAATTTAATTTTTAATTTTTTGACGATGGTTAGCAGCTTGTAATAACAGAGATTCGGCAAAAGCGATCGCGTCACTTGCAGATTTCCCACCAGCTAACTGCGCTAATTCTTCCCGACGAGTGGTTAAATTATCCAAAGTAGTAACTCTGACAACAGTACGCTGTTCAGCATTTTGATTGTTAGCTTTTTTACCCTTGCCTTGATTGATAGTTTCCTTATCTACGCGGAAATGTCGATCAGCCATTGCCGCAACTAAAGGCTGGTGGGTGACACATAATACTTGGTTGCGTTGACTTAGCTGGTGTAATTTTTCTGCGATCGCTTGGGCGACTCTTCCTGAAACCCCGACATCAATTTCATCAAAAACCATTGTCCCAGCCACATCAACCTGAGAAAAACAAGCTTTCAGCGCCAGTAAAAAGCGGCTCATTTCCCCGCCAGAGGCAACTTCCGTTAAAGGTTGTAGGGGTTCTCCGGGGTTGGAACTAAATGTAAAGGTAATTTTATCTGCTCCCATAGCAGTTGGGAGAGCAGGCACTATCTCAACTAGAAACTTCACCTTTTCCATCGCTAGGGGCTTGAGTTCAGCGATCAAACGTGATTCTAAATTAGCAGCTGCTTTACTCCGCAGTTGAGTTAACTGATTACATGTTTGAGTGAGTTTCTCTAAACACGCCTTTTCTTGCTGTTCCAAACTTTCGATAGATTGTTCGCTGTCGTTAAGTTGGGCTAATTCCCCTTGGATACGTTGGTAATAAGCGATCGCTTCTGTAAGTGTCGGCCCATACTTGCGGCAAATTTGCTTTAATTCCTGAATTCTTTCTTCCACCTCTTCCAATCGGTGCGGATCGGCTTCTAATCCATCACCATAAGCATTAATCTGCCTTCCCACTTCCATTACCGCAGCTTGCGCGTCCCGCACCAATTCCAATAAGGGTTGCAGTTGGGTATCGTATTCCACCATGTCATTTAATATCGCCTCACTGTCTCCCAATAAATCACCTGCGGCGGGAGTTTCATTATCATTTTGATACAAAGCCTGATAAACTTTGTAACTCATCTGTTGCAAATCGACGACATGATTTAGGCGTTCCCGTTCTTGTCCCAACTGTTCCAATTCATTAGGTTCGCTGAGATTGGCTGCTTTCAGTTCCTGCACTTGATAAGTGAGTAAGTCGAGTTGTTGCAACCGTTCCCGTTCTGATGTCCGGCGTTTTTCTAGTGCTAAATGTGCCTGTTGGTAAGCACTGAAGCTAGTGGCAACTTTATGACGCTGCTGCATCAGAGAGTCACCGCCATATAAATCCAACCAATCGCGGACTTGGGCAGATTGTCCCACTTGTACAGTTTGACCTTGGGCGGTGATTTCCACCAAGCGATCGCGCATTCCTCCCATAATCTGCCGATTTACCAACACGCCATTCACCCGCGATCGACTGCGGATATTACTAGCAGTAGCTGTGATTTCTCGGCTAATGACTACGGAATTTTCATCAAGCAAATCTATTTCTTGTTCGGTCAACCAAGCAGCTAGGGGGGCGTTTGAGGTGAAAGTAGCTTCTACCATTGCCCGACTTGTTCCTGTGCGAATGACTCGACTAGAGACTTTACCGCCCAAAGCCGCATCAATAGCATCCAAGATAATTGATTTTCCAGCGCCGGTTTCACCTGTTAACACATTTAGTCCCGCGCCAAACTCCAATTCCAGTTGGTCAATTAGGGCAAAATTTTCAATTCGCAGGCAAAGCAACATCAAGCCAAATTCTCCATGAGGGCAGATGCCGGATACTTCCAATGTACAGGACAATAAGTATGATATTCGAGCAACTAGCAATACCTAATACTATTGAACTAGTATGCCCGTTTAAGTGTAGCAAACTACTGGGGATTGGGGATTGGGTACTGGGTACTGGAAAAAATTAGTTGAGCCTTAATATAATCTAATCCCCAGTCCCTAATCCCCAGTACCCAATTCTTCAACATATTGTTACAATCCTTAATGTGATCGTTCTGACTGGTGGCCATTCTTCATGATTGTTAAGACACTTCCCCCTAGTTCCCGACCGATTCAGGAGGACAGTCGCAACGGCACAAATAGCCGAGGCGAACTGGACGTTATTGATGTAGTGCCAGAAGATGGTACACCAAACTTAGTTGTGCGTTCGCCAAGACTCTTAGCAGCTCAACAGTTGAGGCCAACAGCCGAACCTGAGACGCTTTACGATCCCGTGAGTATAGCGACGCATTACCAAAATAGACCCCTGCAAGTTGTCCGGCGGATTTTCGCCGTGTTGGGGCCGGCTCTATCCTTTGCTTTTGGGTTGTGGTCGGATAGTAAACGGGGAATTGTTGTCAAAAATGATCGCCGCCGAGCCACTCAGCTACGAGTATTGCTGACAAAATTGGGGCCTGCTTACATCAAAATTGGACAAGCTTTATCTACTAGACCGGATCTGGTTCCTCCCGTATTCTTAGAAGAATTAACTAAGCTACAAGACCAATTACCGCCTTTTCCCAACGAACTTGCTTACCAGTTTATTAAAGAAGAACTAGGCGCACCTCCAGAAGAAGTTTACGCCGAACTCTCGGCCCATCCGATTGCTGCGGCTTCTTTGGGGCAAGTGTATAAAGGTAAGCTAAAAACTGGTGAAGAAGTCGCCGTTAAAATCCAACGTCCCGACTTAAGAGAGGGGATTACCATTGACTTGTATATCTTGCGTAACCTCGCTGCGTGGGTACAGAAAAAAGTCAAACGGGTAAGAAGTGACTTAGTTGGGATTCTCGATGAATTAGGCGATCGCATTTTTGAAGAGATGGATTATATCCATGAAGGCGAAAATGCCGAGCGATTTTTCGAGTTATACGGTCACATGAAAGACGTATATGTACCGAAAATTTACTGGGAATACACCAATCGTCGCGTCTTGACGATGGAGTGGATTAACGGCACTAAATTGACCCAGACAGAAGAAATTAGCGCCCAAGGTATAGATGCTCGTTATCTAATTGAAGTGGGGGTGCAGTGTTCCCTGCGCCAATTGCTAGAACATGGATTTTTTCATGCAGATCCCCACCCTGGTAATTTGTTAGCAACAACCGATGGTAAATTAGCTTATCTTGACTTTGGGATGATGAGCGAGATTAAGCCAGCACAGCGTTATGGTTTAATTGAAGCGATCGTCCACGTCGTCAACCGCGACTTTGAAGGATTAGCAAAAGACTACGTTAAGTTAGATTTTTTATCACCAGAAACCGATTTAACACCAATTATCCCAGCTTTTGCGAGAGTCTTTGCTGATGCCCAAGGAGCCAGTGTTGCCGAACTTAACATTAAAAGCATCACCGATGAGCTATCGGCTTTGATGTATGAGTATCCTTTCCGCGTACCACCCTACTACGCCTTAATTATTCGCTCCCTTGTGACGCTTGAAGGTATTGCAATATATATAGATCCCAACTTTAAAGTTCTCAGCGAAGCTTATCCCTACGTTTCTAAACGCCTGTTAACAGACCCAGCACCGCAATTAAGAGCATCATTGCAAGATTTGCTTTTTAAAGAAGGCAGATTTCGCTGGAATCGCTTAGAAAACTTGTTAAAGAATGCGCGTAATAGTCAAGACTACGACTTCAACTTAGTGCTGAATCAGGGGATAGAATTTCTGGCATCTGAACGCGGTGCTTTTATTCGTGACAAGCTAGTAGATGAATCTGTTAACGGACTCGATGCTTTAGGTAAAAATGTTTTGCATAACTTTACCTATTTGCTGCGGGAACGTGTAGGGTTGACAGCAGTTAATGAAGCTCCGGCGGCGACAGTTGAGCAACAACAAACCTTGGAGCATATCAAACGTATATTAGGTATTCTCCAAGAAACAAGAGGTTTTGACCCAATGCAACTTGCGCCACAAATTGCCCAGTTATTGGTAAATTCTGATGTGCAACGTTTGGGTCAACAAATTGCCAACCGCTTCACGCAAAAGGCTGTAGCCAGATTAATTCGGCAATTATTAGCATCGTAGTAAAAATTATGAGTTAAAAATTTTCATTAACTCATAAATCATTTACTCCAACAACTATTTTTATCCTCGTTCCCAGCCTGGAGGCTGGGAAGCATAAGTATTGGATTACACCCAATACGGTTCAGTTAAGGCTAAAAAATAAAACTGGTGTAGGTTGGGTTGAGGAACGAAACCCAACATTATCAAGGCTTTGTTGGGTTTCACTTCGTTCAACCCAACCTACAATTCTTCTTAACTGAACCGTATTGGGATTACACCTTCTCTTTCGCTGGCGTTGCGATACCGCGCTTAACTAGACCCGCTTCAAGTTCCTTAATGAATTTTAAGTCTTCCTCCAGTAGAGGCTGGCTTTCGCTAGAAGAAAAGTCCTGACTTGCAAAGGGATTTTTCTCAAGGAAAGCAAATGCTTGCCGAAATTGACGCGGATTTGCCAAAATTAGCGAGTCAAAGTGACAGGGAATAATTTGCTGAAAATCCCAACTTGCAACTGTATCAGCCCAGTTGAGGACTTGTTTTGGTGCTTGGGGAAGAATGAGGATTTGCAGAATCGGTGCGACAAATGGTCGCCCCTGAGCTCGTAGAGCATCGAATGCATGTTTCCAGGTTTCTTGCCAGCGAAAAGGAAATAAACCAAAGTACGTTTTTAGCGATCGCTGTGGTGCTTTGAGAGTATCACGAAGCATCTGCCCCATTGCAGTAATTTCCAGCGCACTTGGACGCAAGTAAAGCGCAAACAATGAAATGCGTTGCCATCCCTTGCGGCGGTTGTCTTCATTGTCCTCTATCGCTTCCAAAGCATTGTCTCTTGCATGAAACAGTAAAGGATAAGGATCTAATTGGACGATTTCTGGTGGGTCAACTGGTACAGACAGTATAGAATCAGTTACAAGCAGAGTGCGCGATCGCTTGTGAAATACTGCAACTTCAGCAAAAGAGCCTCGTCCTAAATTAATGTCCAATATTGCATAGTCAAACTCATCAGCAAAGGGAGCAAGGCTTGAGTCCTCTGGGAGTTCTTGAGTTCGTTTTTGAGGAAAGCCTAGCCAACTAAGCGGCAGGTTGAACGGGAAACTCCACTGGTGTGGGGCAACAAAGACTTGTGCTAGAGGAAAGCGGCGAGAAAAGGGGCCAACGAAGACTTTATGCTCCAGACCAGAACTGGTTGGCAGTAAGATGTACTTAACTTCACCGTGCTTTGCTACCAACTCATTAACCAAGCGGACACACTCAGTTGTTGGAGCAACGGGTGCATAGACCAGAAGTCCTCCGGCAGCGAGCTTGACGATAGTCATACGAATCGGCACGATGGTGTAGAGAATGCCGTGAAGCTGATCGAATGTCCAAATAGTGTCTTTAACTATTTCCTTGCGAAGTGTCCGCCGCCTGCCGTAGGGGTAGAGTGGCACAGCAGCCCAGAATGGCCATGACCAATCTTTTGGCTGGCTTAAAGGATACATCCCTTGGTCTTGTAGTTCTGCCCTCGACTTAAATCCTTCTGATTTCATCGTCGTTCCATTCGCTTTGTGCTTCTTTCCAATTTCTAACACTAAGGGACTTCCAGTTAAAAAAATAATCCCGTCGTAGGGGCGCAAGACCTTCATAGGTGTCAACTTAAGCTAAAAGCTTTGTCAAATCTCGTTTCCAGCCTCTGGGCTGGAAATGCTGCTCAAAAGCGGCTCTGCCGCCAGCAAGAGCAAGTAAACAAGAGTTACTGGCAGCTATAGAAGGTCATGTGTTGGATAAAGGCGAACTTATGGGACGCTATGCTCGGAAAATTGAGTAAACACTGTTTATAACCAAAATTGTCGATAGTCCTCGATATACTGCCGTATGGTAAGGGGTGAACGATTTAGTAATTGCTCTGTATCAGGTGTGATGTTGCCTGCCAATCCTAAACGGGCGGTGGTGTAGATTGCTACCATTACTAAAATAAAGCCTATTGGCAGCCTTTTGGAGCGCATTTGTCGAACAAAGTTTAGTAAAGAAGGATTATAGCGTACCCGTTTACCTAAAACTGATGTGAAGATATCTGCAACTTCGTAATAGGTTAAAGCTTCTGCACCTGTAAGCGTATAAGCTCTTCCCTGATGTCCATCTTCAATTAAAGTACGAACTGCAACGGCAGCAATATCCCGCACATCAATAAAACTTGTTTTCCCATTACCAGCCGGAAGAAGCAATTCACCACGAACTTTGATATCTTCTGTGTGTATGGTATTAAGATTTTGCATAAAAAAGCTGGCCCGTAAAAAGGTAGCTTTAATTCCCAATTGGTTGATATAGCGTTCAATTTTGGAGTGGGGTAGAAAACGGTTGCGTTCGGCTCCCAGTATTGAAAGAAACGCGATATGCTCAACGCCTGCAATTTTTGCAGCATTTAGGGCTGGGGCAATTTGAAGACGAATATTAGCAAGAGCAGGCGGACGCACTAAAAAAAGTTTATTGACTTGAAGAAAAGCATGACCAAAGGTGTCAGGATTAGTAAAGTCGAAGGGGACGGTTTGGATATTGCTGCCTAATATCTGTTTAGCGCTGTTTGGATTTCTCACTGCCGCACATACATGACAATCTTGGGATTGCAGTAATCGAAGAACTTCTTGACCGACATTTCCAGTCGCACCCGTCACTAAAATTTTCAGCATGATTAGCGATTCACTAAACCTAAATTGTAAAAGGAAATAGACCTGATGAACTCTCCTGATAATCAGTATCTGCCAGACAATCAACCGTATAAAATTTACGAATTTAAGAAAAGTGAACAGGAAAAAATCTCTGGTTATTTAGTAGTTAGTACTGCGAAACTGAACGTTGAGACAGAAGAACAGAATTCTAATAGGTCTTTATCATTGGTTGCTAATAAAAACTTTTTTAATATCAATGATGGACAAGCTGAACCTTCAGCCCAAGAGATGATTGAGAAAATTGCTAAAAGTTTGCAATCAAGCCCCGAACCAGAAATTATTATAAATATTCATGGATATAGTTCTACGCCATCGGATACAGAGATAGGCTGCAAAAAGATTTATGAATATGTTAATACACATATTCAGCAACCAAATAAGTATATTTTTATCGGATATAGATGGCCATCGGAAAATCCCACAAAAACGGATGAATCTGGTTCTTTTGGGCAAAAGCTAATCAACGCATTTTCTTCTCTACCAACTTTACTAGCTATCATTTTAGCTCTGGGACTAACATTTAGTATAGGTTCTGCCATAGTTTTATTATTCCTCAACATTTTGAGTAATAGCGCTGTCCACTTTTTCACAGCGATATTAGTTTTATCTGGAATTGCATCTTCAATTATTTTTACATTCATTATTCTGAGGATATCTACCTATTTTCGTGATACTTATAGAGCAAATAATTATGGGGTTACAGATTTAGTTGAATTGATTAGACAGCTTGATAATACTGTAAAGTTACCTGCAAATAAACGCATTAAATTGTCTTTTATTAGTCATAGTATGGGTTGTTTTGTAGTTACAGATGTAATTCGTATTCTCTCTGATGTTTTTGACGTTAAATCTATTAATAAAAAACCGGATTCGGATATTGGCAATGTATTTCGATTAGGCAGACTTGTGCTAGTTGCACCTGATATACCTGTAGAAAGTATCTTGCCAGGACGTGCTAATTTTCTTCGTTCTTCTTTACGTCGCTGCGAAGAAGCTTATATATTTTGTAATGAAGGAGACTTAGCGTTACGATTTACCTCTACTGCCGCAAATTATTTCAGTTTTCCAGCGCGAACTCGTATTAGTGGCTACAGGCTTGGTAATATAACAGTAAAGCATTTCAACAATAAAAATGATTTAGTGGGTCACACACCCAGATATGGAGTTGTTAATTTACACAAACAAGAATATGGCAAAGGTTATAGACTTGATAACCCTTATAAATATTTAGAGATTCGTTCTTCTAACCGCGAACATAGAAGACTTGAAGAGATAACTGAAATTTCAGAAGGGAGAGTACAACCCGCAGATGTATTTACATATTTTGACTGTACAGATTATAAAGATAATCAGAGTAATCAGATAGGAATTGTTAGTTCTGCCATCCAAAAGCCAGCGATAAATTTTGGTAATTATATTTTTCTAACCTTGGCATTTATTCGGAAGTCTATTAACAATAGAAATCCTCAAGGTGTTGATACCCACACAGGCTATTTTGCAGGTGATTTTAGCCAGAAAGCTATCTATGAATTAGCTTTTTTAGGGTTTCAAGGATTTTTGCTATCTTTGTTAATTCAAGGAGACGAGTCAGAGCAAATTAGTCTTTTTTCCCAAAAATGCCAGGAAAAGCAAATTCAAGTGATTCTTGCACCGCAAATTTATCAACAAAAGACTCAAGATTAGATAAAAAAAGGAGGCAGTTATTAACTACCTCCTGACAAATTAAAGCTTGGATGGGCTGAGAAATGCTTCGATAGCAAGCTAACAACTCAGCTAGCTGCTCAAAAACATAGTCAAGACCACTCCCAGGATAATCGATCCAGCACCAAGGATGAATGACCAGAAGCGATGGTAACTATTCACAATGGTGCCATTTTCACTTTGGAGTTGAATCAGATCCATCCAAGGTGCAACACCCCGACGGAACCAACCCACCGCCCCAACTTGTTCACCAATCAAGCTTTGAACTCGCTTCATTCCAAACAGGAAATTGCCGATGGGGCCAAAGCGTGAGGCGTAATGCAGATAAAGCATCCCACTACGATCCTGAATTTTTAAATCGGAACCAAACTTATAACCAGCGTCGCCACGACCAATTAGTTGACCTTCAAGTTTTGCCGGTTGTCCACGCAACGGGCTGGCGTAGGGGTCTGACATCAGGGTGAGAATATCGGTTTCTGGTGCTTGTTTGTAGCCGGGGAACATCACCAAGGCTTTAACAATAATCCCCATGCCTAAGCCAATTAGTGGCGCACCAAATGCTAAACCTGTGTTTGGGGAACTTGACCACAGAATTACACCCATTACCAAGCCAACAAAGAAACCAATTGTTTCAGCGCCATACAGCACAACATCTAAAAAGAAGTTACCGTAAAGCCTACTCTTACTCAGAGTTTTACCTTCGCCTACAACTCGCCCCATATCAAACTCAGTCGGTAAACCCAATTGTTCGGCGTATGTACTTAACGCACGAACTCGTTTACCTGTCAATGGATGAGTTGAATTTAACTCCATCCACCAGCCCCAAGGGTTAAACATATCCCACAGAAAGACGCGACCAATTTTTTGCGGATCGGATGCAATGCGGTAGGCAGTTCCTGTGGAAGCGGCGGCTTTATGGTCATAAATACCCAAGGCGCGAGTCCCTTCGATTAAACGGCTGGGTTCTTGTGTCCGTGAACCTTCTTCTAATATCCCGTAGGCAATCTTTACCAAAGCGCGGGATAATCCATTGGGATTACCTGTACTTTCGGCTGCAAAGTGGTCAGCAAAGTATTCTCGTGTCCGAGAGAGGTACAGCAGTAGATAAGTACCAATGAGATAAAACACGTAGGCAACTAGACCAGCAGTTTGCATAGCATCTTTAATTTTACTATCGCCACCACGCCCAAGTCTTCTGGCTGTGATGTAAATCAGGTAGCAAATTTGCACTAAGGTAGAAGCTACAGTCATCACTGCAAAGTCCCAGTGGACAATGTGCCCCAATTCATGGGCGTAGACGGTAGCAATTTCATCATCATCCAGATACGTGAAAAGTCCCTGACTGACTACTAAACGGGCACTGTTAGGTAATGAACCATAAGTAAAAGCCGTGGGGTTTTGGTCATTAATAATTCCTAGCCGTGGTGCTTTGAGATTTTTTTGCTGACAGACTTGGCGAATAACTTTAGCTGTCTCTGGACTAAGGGTTTCAACTTCTGCTAACTCTACCCAGCGAGTTTGGTAAAGCCATCTCTGGGTTAAGTCCATGAGAAATGGAGACAGGAAAAAGGCGGCGATATTAAAAACTAGGCTAATACCAATAGCGATCGCTAATCCTTGAAGTGGATTATCGTTACCCAAAATAAATACTAAGCTCAAACCTAAAGCGAAGACCATGCCAAACAGCAAGGTCATGGTGACACCAGAAGCTAACGCTAAACTACCACCCACACCCCCCATTGCTAATTTCATTCCAGTAGCAGCAGCGCGACCAGCTTTTTGGCTAGCTTTAGGTGGCGTTTGGCGAAAGGATTGACTAGCTTGTTCAGCCCAAACCCGAGCCTGTGGATTTTCACTCATCATTAACTTTTGACACAGGATCTTGGCTTTTTCGATTTCGCCTGTGGCTTGATAGGCTTTCATCAGCCACATCTGTGCTGAAAGATAATCTGAGGAATCATGATCAACGCAACCGTGGCTGAATTGTTCGAGTAATTCAACCGCTTCTTGATAACGTTTTTCTTTTAAGGCATCTAATCCAGATTGCAATGACATAGAGTCTCCCTAGCAAAGGAGTGGTATTTGATCTATCAATACTCAATAGATCCAGCGATCGTCACTGCAATTTCGTAAAAATTTAAATAAAGACAGTATAAATTATTTACTTAAGTAAAAGACTAGAGAAACATAAATTACTATGTATCTCTAGTCTGGGTACGCATAAATCATTTTTAAGACTTTCAAATAATGCCTGTAATAATACTTAGAATGTTTATATACTACTTAAGTTGCTACGTTTGCGTTCTCTGTGTTCGGTAATCATAGAATAAATGCTTTTAACCAAATCTTGCTTCACCCGATCAGAGTAATCATTGATTACCCAAATGGTTCACCCGATTGGGGGAAGACGATAAGCAATGTTGAACTCAGATTGATAAGATGAAGAAAAGGTAAAGATTTTTGTTATGACTATTTTTAACATTGCGAATCCCCTGATTGCGATCGCAGGGCAAACCCGCCAAGCTGCAAGTAAGCTAGCGATTCTCTCCACTGAAGCAAAAAATCAAGCACTTGGTGCGATCGCTGAAGCTTTAGAATCAGCTAGGGATGAAATTTTACAAGCAAATGTTGCTGATTGTGAAGCTGCTACTGCGGTCGGAATTCCCAAGCCACTTTATAAACGCTTGCAGTTGGATGAACATAAATTAAGAGATGCGATCGCTGGGGTACGAGATGTTGGTAAGCTAGCTGATCCAATCGGTAAAGTGCAGATTCACCGCGAACTAGACACTGGTTTAATTCTGAAGCGAATTACATGTCCTTTAGGCGTTTTGGGGATTATTTTTGAAGCACGCCCAGAGGCGGCGATTCAAATTGTTTCCTTAGCGATCAAATCGGGAAATGGTGTAATTCTTAAATGTGGAAAGGAAGCGGTGCGTTCTTGTGAAGCAATAGTTAAGGCAATTAAGCAAGGATTATCTGAAACTGCTGTTAACCCTGATGCGGTACAGTTGCTAACAACTAGAGAAGAAACTTTAGAACTTTTGAAATTAGATAAATATGTAGATTTAATTATTCCTAGAGGTTCTAATTCCTTTGTCCGGTTTGTGCAGGAAAATACACGGATTCCTGTATTAGGTCACGCCGATGGCATTTGTCATCTTTATATAGATAAAACCGCTGATGTTTCTAAAGCAGTTCCGATTACCGTCGATGCCAAAGCACAATATCCTGCTGTTTGTAATGCGATTGAAACTTTGCTTGTTCACTCCTCTATTGCTACAGAGTTTTTACCAAAAGTTGCTGAGGCTTTGCAAGAACGCTATGTGGAATTAAGAGGTGATAAAAGCACCTTGGAACTTTTGCCTAATATCTTCCCTGCAACAGAACAGGACTGGGAAACAGAGTACAGCGATTTTATTTTGTCGATAAAGATTGTAGATTCTTTAGAAGGTGCGATCGCCCATATAAACGAATATGGTTCTCGTCATACTGACGCGATTATTACTGAAGATTCAACCTCTGTTGAAACTTTCTTTGGACTGGTAAATTCAGCCAATATATTCCACAATTGTTCCACCCGTTTTGCTGATGGCTTCCGCTATGGTTTCGGTGCCGAAGTAGGAATTAGTACGCAACAAATGCCTCCCCGTGGCCCCGTTGGTTTAGAAGGATTAATCACATACAAATATCAAATGACTGGCGATGGTCATATTGTATCTACTTACGCTGGGGCCAATGCTAAAGCTTTTACTCATCAAGATTTAGTGTAAGATATCATCAAAAGTATATGCTCTAGTAACGCTAGAAATACACCGATTTATCCGGTGTATTTTTTATGTTAATAGTTTATCTGAGTTGTCAAAAGTTTTAATTGGGCCATGCCATCGCTCATCATTTAAGAAAACCTCGTTAAAAGCTCCATTAGTGTATTGATTAATTACCTTACTCCAAAAAGCTTGTGCGCCTAAGTTCTTAGAAAAGAGGGGTCAAAAACTGCCAAAATGTATATTGCACAAGCATCCCAGCAGTTGAAAGTATGACCCCAAATAAAAATCATTGTATACCAGAACAGTTCGTATTTGGGCAAGTAAAGTCATGTCCAGTTATAGTTAA
>JBBSOX010000061.1:0-37803 GCA_038259325.1 Chroococcales cyanobacterium
AACAGGTCATCCGTGATAGCATAGACGGCAATTATTTCGTTTAACATACACCCCTCCTCTTTTTCTTCCTGGAGGGGATTTTATTCCTTTTCTTACCTACTGCGATCGCTCTTCGTCATAACTAGCAACTTGGGTTAATAGTAGATGCACCAGACGTAGAAACCGCCCACCACATCACCGAAGAAGTAGAAAGTCGATTAGAAGAACGGTTCCGTCCAGTCAGGATTGTAATTCATGTCGAGCCACCAGCATATAAATCTGAGCAAATTAGCTTTGAAACTGAAGCGAAGTAATCTAAGCAATTTAAAACCACGCCCTATATTCAGATGTAAAGCAGCGCATTTTAATGACCCACAAATAACTTAACTGTATCTTTGGGTTAACTCTTATAAGAAGCAAGCAAATTAGCAACGATCGCAACTAGTTCTCCTGGATCAACTGGTTTAGCCACATGAGTCTGAAAGCCTGCTTCCAAGGCACGGCTACGATACTCGCTATCGCCATAGGCAGTTAAGGCGATCGCGGGGAGCTTTCCCCAAATATCAGGCTTTAATGCCCGAATCTTGCGGATGAGGGTGTACCCATCTTCACCAGGCATAGCAATATCACAAATCAATACATCTGGTTGCAATTCAGGTAGTACTTTCAATGCTACCGCTGCCGATGCAACTGCCATGACGGTGGCTCCATCAGCTTCCAAGACGGTAGTAATGTAAAAGCGGCTATCGTCATCATCATCAACTACAAGGATGTTTAAGCAAGCAAGGGGGAGAGGAGGTTCCATAACATCTCCATTAATGTTTATCAAATCAAAGTTATTTCTAATGAGCTGCTGGTTTTTTCTCAATGACCACACAATTGGTAATTTTACTGCGATCGCGCCTATTTTCCTAGACAATAATTCAATTTGTCTAGCTACTATCCAATCGATGCTTAATTGTTCGCTGGCATTTTTAATTATTGACTGAATAAAATTATGTTAGTGTTTAAATTTCTTGATATTTAAAAAAATCACTTTTGCGAATATTTGTAGTTGTAAAATAATTTTGCTAATAGCTGTTTGCTTTATCACTATAGCAATCTTATTTGAGTTGTGAAATTAAATACGCTTGGGTTAAGGCTGAAAACTAAAACTGGTGTAGGTTGGGTTGAGGAACGAAACCCAACATTATCAAGGCTTTGTTGGGTTTCGCTGCCGCTCAACCCAACCTACTATTCTTCTTAACCCAAGCGTATTGGGCTATACGAGACAAAACCCACACTTCTCTACGAGACGCTGCGCGAACGTAGAGAAGTGTTACACCCAAGCCTTGCCCACTCAACTATTCAAGTTAATTAAATATGGAACAGCTTAATAAAGCGAGATTCAAAAAATAGACAATGCCAAACCTGAAAATAAGTCAGGTCGGCATTGCCATTTTGAAATATGTGAATCTAAACTACTGCAAAGAATCTGAATTATCAGAAAGAGTGATGAGCTTTTAGTTAAGTCAACTCAAAACTTAATTACTCCCATTCAATGGTTCCAGGCGGCTTAGAGGTGATGTCATAAACCACCCGATTCACTCCTTTCACTTCATTCACAATCCGTGTGGAAATCACTTCTAGTACATCGTAAGGCACTCTTGCCCAATCAGCAGTCATGCCATCTTCACTGGTAACAATCCGCAAAACAATCGGGTAAGCGTAAGTGCGTTGATCCCCCATGACACCAACACTACGAATTGGCAGCAATACAGCAAATGCTTGCCAGAAATCATGATACATGCCGCGTTGGTTAATTTCTTGCCGCACAATCAAATCGGCATCGCGCAAAATGTTTAACCGCTCAGATGTGACTTCCCCCAGGATGCGAATTGCCAAACCAGGGCCAGGAAAAGGTTGCCGTTGGACAATTTCTTCTGGTAAACCAATGGAACGACCAAGTTTACGGACTTCATCTTTGAATAGTTTCCGCAGTGGTTCCACCAATTTAAATCTTAGGTCTTTGGGCAAACCGCCAACATTGTGATGACTCTTAATTTTCACCGCTACCCGCTCACCAGTTTGGGGATCAACGTTGGTATCAGCAGATTCGATGACATCTGGATAAAGAGTCCCTTGAGCTAGATAATCAAAATGACCAAGGCGTTTGGATGTTTCCTCAAATACGCTGATAAATTCGTGTCCGATGCGACGGCGTTTTTCTTCAGGATCTGTGACATCAGCAACTTTAGCTAAAAAGCGATCGCGAGCATTTACATACTCTACAGGAATGTGAAACTGCTCTTGGAACAGCTTTACTAATCGCTCTGGCTCATACTTTCGCATAAAGCCTTGATCGATAAACACGCAAGTCAGTTGCTCACCAATGGCTTTATACAGCAAGAAGGCTAGGGTAGAAGAATCTACCCCACCAGACAGCGCTAACAGCACCCGCTTTTCACCAACTCTGGCGCGAATTTCTCGAATTGCCTCTTCGACAAAAGCCGCTGTTGTCCAAGTTGGTTCGCAATCGCAGATGTGGTAGACAAAATTGCGGATTAATGCTAATCCACCAATAGAATGCACCACCTCTGGATGGAACTGAACGCCGTAAAGTTTCTTTTCGTGGTCAGCAATGGCAGCACAAGGAGTATTTTCTGTATGTGCCAGCAATTCAAACCCTGATGGCATGTGGATAACTGAGTCTCCGTGACTCATCCACATCGTAGTACCATCTTCAACGTTAGTGAGCAAATCTGTGGGATCATCAATATATAATGACGCTTTGCCGTACTCGCCTCGGTCAGCCTTTGCTACTTCCCCACCGAGTTGGTTCACCATTAACTGCATCCCATAGCAAACACCCAAGACGGGTATTCCCAAATTCCAGATTTCTGGGTCACAATGGGGAGCGTTGTCACCATAAACCGAACTCGGCCCACCGGAGAGAATGATTCCCTTAGGATTGAGTTGGCGCAAATGTTCAGAAGTAGTGCGATAGGATAAAACTTCAGAGTATACTTGAGTCTCGCGGATGCGACGGGCAATCAACTCAGAATATTGAGAGCCGAAGTCCAGAATTACAATCAATTGCCGATCAAGCCGCCCAAAATTTTCTAATGTTTGGGGCGCTTGTTGTGTTGGTATCACCGCTGTATTCATGACGGGAGTGTTATGTCTGTTAAGGGTAGATGCTTTGTGGTCTATAGTGATGCTATTATTCAACCTGGGTAGGTTAATAATGGGATAAAAGCCCTAGACAAACGCGAGGTTATGTGCGCTTGTCTAGTCTCGGAGGCGGAGATGGTATTAAAACGATAAACTTACCCTAGAGTGGTTACTTAAAAGATTATTTATTTGGATTGTTTACGATTATTCATAATAAATTAACATAATTTTCCCATCAACAGAGCAGCAGTTTTACTCTTCACAATAATTTTGCGATCGCGATCAAACAGAATCGAGCCACAGACTGTAAGTGCTGTGCCTTTTTCGCTATGGTTTTGGATGTATTCTTGAGAACGAATATCGATGGTTTCAGCGATCGCACTGTAAACTTGATTTACCCAATCACTACCAGTTGCAGCGTCGAGGGATTTTAGGTATGTGAGTGCGGCTTCGGCGGTTGCACTGTTAAACACAGCTTGGATATCTGGTAATTTTAAACCTGCGATCGCACAATGCGCTGACAAAATTTCTCGCCGTCCATCAGCCAAGTAGTGATGGGTGTGAAAAATCCCTCCTGCCAGTTTCATCAACTTACCGTGATAGCCAAATAATAAAATTTCTTTCACGCCCAGCACATCAGCTTCTACTAACATTGGGCCAAGCCAGTTAGCAGTTTTGACCAATTGCTCAGGATTAATCCCTAGTTTCCGCGCCAAATCTAGGCCATTTTCCCCGATACAGAATACTAAACTTTCAAAACGACTGGCTTTATTTTGTAATTCCGCCCGAAAAACTGCAAGTTGATCGGGTGTACTTAAAGGTTGAGAAATGCCGGTTGTGCCTAAAAGGGAAAGTCCTTCAACCACACCAAAAGCAGAATTTGAAGTTCTAACAGCTAGCGATCGCCCTTCAGGTAGAATAATCGTCACCGTGATTTTTTCCCCCGGCGCTAGCATCCGTTGCAAGTTTTCTTTTAAGAGCTTTTGAGCATAAGCATAAATAGCCGGCTTGTCATCAGCATTCGTCTGTTTGCCAATTCCTTCTCCGCCTTTAATAATTACTGCTTCCCCTGCTTCCCTCCATTCCACCAGCGCCCATATTGGTGTATCTTTAGTCAAATCGAGATTATCACCAGGATCGCTGCGGGTGATTGCTAAAGCCGTATTCTCAGATAATCCTGCTACCTGTTCAATGGAGATTTCGGCAATTTGAGACGGTTCAATCAAATCTACAGAGGCAAAAGTTAGGGATTTGCGATCGTGTAACCAATGTAAAGCTGCAACAGCCGCAGCGCAGGCAAAGACGGGAAGTGTGTATCCAGAACGGGACATTTTGTAAATTTAAAAGTCAAAATAATTCTTCAAAAACGAAGACAGTTTCAGACTGCAATTTGTTTAATCGTAATAATGTCGTGGTAATTCATAAATTAGTCAAGATATTTGTTTAATCAATGTGAACAGGAGCTAATAGGATAATTACAAATTGGTGAAGTTCAATGGTAGCAGATAACCTTTGAGACATCACAGATATCACCGAGACATCGCGCTCACTCGTTACAGCGCCTTGTTAGCCCTTCTGAACTGCATCTCTTAACGGCTCCAAGGTCTTGAGTATGACGCGAGCCATTGCGAGCAGCTGCCTTAGAGAGGATGCGTAGCCCCCGACGGCGATATGACGATCTACCTCGTGCAGTGCATGCTCCTTTTCCTTCTTCGGTGAGCCTGCGTGAACCGCACCTACAACGTTTGCCTCGAATAGTACAACCTCTCTGATTGAGTACTCATGTTGGTTAACTATCGTTACAACGGTTTTGAAGAACTGATCACGGCTAACCGTTTGGCGTCTTGCGAAAGGGGGTGACGTATTTGGGTCTAGACCATCTTGAATAGTCCAAAGCATTGGTGCTGGAATGCCGGGTGGCAAGGCCATCAAAGCCGTGATCTCGAAGTTCAGCTTAAGCTTGTGGGTAGCGTTGACTTGATCCACGAGTGGGTGGTCGTCGAGGAATAGCTTCCTGATGAGGCCGGCAATAAGCAGTATCTCGTATGGGTCTTGAACAGATAACCGCTGTTCGATATCTGCCAAGGTGCGAAGAAAAAGAGTTTCGGTGCTTATCATGGGTTTACGGGCTAACACAATTTTAGAAGTTGGGCTGTTGCCGATACGGAGATATGGGGCTAGTATTTGATTTCTGAACAGGATTTCAGATAAAACCTTGATAAAACAGGCTTTAATTAGTCAAGATATTAGACCTCTTATTGTCCGCCTATGCTATTTAAGTTAAAAGTTGAAAGGGCAATAGGCAAATATGGTTTTCCAGTACACTAACGCATTTGTCACCATAGCATCGGTTAATTGTGATAATTTAGTGAATTTCTATACCAAATTGCTGGAGCAAAAGCCAGTTATTTTGATTCCTAATGTCTATGCTGAGTTTAATTTGCTTAGTATGCGTTTAGGTATTTTTAAACCAAAGAACACCAACGAATCGGAATTTGAAGCGAACGCCAAAAGTAAGATAAGTTTGTGTTTAGAGGTAAGTAACTTAGAAGATGCGATCGCTCACCTAACAGCTTTGGGCTATCCACCACCTGGAGACATTGCCATTGCTTCCCACGGCAGAGAAATTTATGCTTATGACCCTGATGGCAATCGCCTGATTCTACATCAAGCCCCAGTGGATGATAATTGATAAGTAATAATAATTTATTTGGTAATTAATTATGGCTATAACTCAAAACTATAGATTAAACCTGATTCAATGGTATCCAGGTCACATTGCTAAAGCTGAAAGGAAGCTAAAAGAACAGCTTAAGCGCGTAGATGTGGTGTTTGAGGTACGAGATGCTCGGATTCCCTTAGCGACTCACCATCCCCAAATAGGTGAGTGGGTGGAGGGTAAGAAACGGGTGTTGATACTGAACCGAGTCGATATGATTACGCCACAAATGCGATCGCTGTGGATAGATTGGTTTAAACGTCAAGGAGAAGTCCCCTATTTTACCAACGCTCAACATGGTAAAGGTATAGCAGAAGTGGCGCGGGCAGCGCAAGCCGCCGGGGTAGAACTCAATCAAAGAAGAAGCGATCGCGGGATGTTACCCCGTCCGGTGCGGGCTGTGGTAATTGGTTTTCCCAATGTCGGGAAATCAGCCTTGATTAACCGCCTGTTAGGAAAGCGAGTAGTAGAAAGTGCAGCCCGTCCTGGGGTAACTCGCCAACTGCGCTGGGTGCGAATTTCCGAACATTTGGAATTGCTAGATGCTCCTGGTGTCATCCCTTTAAGATTGGAAGATCAAGATGCAGCATTGAAATTAGCCATTTGTGATGATATCGGTGAAGCATCTTACGATAACCAACTAGTAGCAGCAGCCCTAGTGGATTTACTCAACTATTTGGATGCTGTAGCCGCAGATTTATTACCGAAGAAACCATTACAGTCCCGTTACCAACTCGATTCGACATCAGACACCGGAGATACCTATTTGCACGCCTTGGCAGAGCATCGTTACAAAGGTGATATAGAGCGAGCTGCAAGGCAACTTTTAACAGATTTTCGCAAGGGTTTGTTGGGTGAACTGAGTTTGGAATTACCACCTAACTAGATATAAGCAGGCAAGAGGCAACAGGCAACAGGCAATAGGCAATAGGCAATAGGGCTCTGTTTTACACAATCATCGCTCTTGACGGGGCTTCTGACCCGATGAGGGGTCGAGGGAAGGAACAAGCAACAAGATCCACAGGTGGAGGTAATAGGTCAAAACGCCACTTATTTCTGTGTATAATGGCTACTGTGTAATAATACGGTAGGATGTTGCGATCGCTCAGTATTGGGCACAGACAATCCAATGGAGCATTAGGCGATCGCGCTTCACATCTGCTGCAATTTGAAAATTTGGTGGTTCCCCTTCACAAAGGATTCCAACCACCTCTAAACTGAATCTACAGCAAAATGACCTGATTCAATGTAATATCTGTCACATACAGTTGTCGGAATGCAGTTAACAGTGTCATAAAGAAAAGGTGAAGGTTAACCTGTAGGGTATAACTTACCTTAGAGTTGCTTGCACCTCTAGCTTCGATGGATCTATCACACTCATGACTGAACTCACGCTATGCCTACAAGAGGGAGATACTAAGACAACGATCACAGTTGATCAAGATATATTCACAATTGGTCGTTTACCCGAATGTAATTTATACTTACCTTTTGCTGGAGTATCTCGCAACCATGCCCGGCTTGTGAAAACGGCTGATGGTGTGTGGGCTATTGAGGATCTGGGCAGCAAAAACGGGACGCAAGTAAATAAATATCTTGTTAATTTTCCCCAAGAGTTGCATCACGGCGATATCATTTGGCTGGGCAATGTCAGCCTGGTAGTGCTGCTTACAAGCCCTGTTTCCCAATCGACACCTGAGTATCCCGGAAGTTCGGAAAATAATGAGCAAAGAACAATCCTTCACAATGTCGAACAATTACAACAGCAATGGATTGCAGCTGATAGCAAGGATGGCAACATCAGCAATAAGGATAAAACCATTGCCCGTCTCAAAGACTTAGTGGATATAGCTAAAAATCTCTGTGCGGCGGCGTCCATAGAAGAGATTTTTTCTCAGGTGCAGCAAGTGGTTTTTCGTTACCTTGATAGTATTGATCGCTTGGCATTATTAATTGATGTTAATGGTTGCGGTCAATTAGAATTAGTAAATGCGGCCACTAGAAAGGTTTCCCAACAGAAACATCTCCCCTCTGATGGTAGTTGGATTAGTCGTAGTATCTGCCAAAAAGTATTTGACGAAAAAGTTGTCATTCAAACCGCCGATACCCATCAGGATGAACGGTTTGCTAGTGAACAGAGTATTTTGGTCAAAGGCATTCGCAGCGCGATGGCAGTGCCTTTGTGGGATGAAAATAAAGTTGTGGGCGTATTGTATGCCGATGCCAATCTTTCTTCTTATCATTGGGCAAATGAAGGTGAGGAAGAACTCAGCTTTTTTTCAGCTTTAGCAAACCTTGTAGCTTCTAGCGTGCAGCGTTGGCTACTGGTAGAGAAACTCAAAACTGAAGAGATGATTCGTCACCGACTAGAACGCTATCATTCTCCAGCAGTTGTACAGCAGTTGATATCTGTAGGTGGATTACCGGGTGGCCGTTTAGCTCCTACAGAGAGCGAAATCAGTATTTTGTTTGCAGATTTAGTTGGCTTTACAGCAATTTCTGAACGGTTAACGCCAACTGCGATCGCTCAATTATTAAATAATTTATTTGAAGAAATGCTAAAAGAAGTGTTTGGTTGCGGTGGCACTTTAGATAAATATATTGGCGATTGTATTATGGCATTTTTTGGCGCTCCAGAACCGCAATCAGATCACGCCGATCGCGCTGTTGCTGCTGCAAAGGGAATGCTTACTCGTCTCGAACATCTTAATGCCAATGGTTTTTGGCACGAACCCCTGCAATTACGTATTGCGATTAATAGCGGTAAGGCTGTGGTGGGAGATGTCGGTAGTTCCCAAAGGGTAGATTATACAGCATTAGGCGCGACGATTAATCTTGCTGCTCGGATGGAGGCAGTTTGTCCCCCTAGTGAATGCGTGATTAGTCAAGCCACCCATAAAATGCTTTCACAACCCTCTGACTTCCAAGAAATGGGAGATTATCGTTTCAAAGGTATTGAGCGATTAGTTAAGGTTTATCAGACAAAATTGCAGCCAGTGCCAACAATCATTGCTCCAATTATTAATCTTTAGGGATTGGCATGGGCTTTGAGGTCTAGATTCTATAACCCATCTAGTGACATACTCCTATAAAGATGGATGGGGAATGCTAGAAATTACGAATTACGTAGCTTGCTTCTCGCCCTTGGCGAGTATTACGAATTACCGACTATGCCAGCACTAAAAATTTGCTCTGCTGTCAAATCTAACTCTGGAAAACTTGGCGACTGGATACGGTCATTTCCTCGAAATTTACTAACGCGATACTCACCTTCTTCTAAACAGCAAACTAAAATAGTCGGTTGTTTGGGTTTGCCAATAAATTCCCTACCGCCCAATGCACCATAATCGACAATCCAGTATTCAGGAATTCCCATTTCTTCATAGTCAGCGTATTTTTTCAGATAATCATCACGCCAGTTTGTACTTACCACCTCAATTACTAAAGGAATTGATGCTGCTTGAGTAACAGTTGATGTTTTTTTCCACAGAGGTTCATTAACTAAATTAGTAAGATTTAGGAGCAGCAAATCTGGCGAGTAAGCTGATTCGTTTTCAAGTGGTTTAACTAATACTGTTTTTGGTATACCATAGGTTAGACTGAGGCGACTATATTCTAAAGTGATTTTTGTTGATAAAAATACAACAATCTCTTCATGGTCGCCTGTTGGTTGAGGCATTTCTACTACTACTCCATCATATAATTCATAACGTTGTCCTGTATTATCTGGATATTTAGCAACGAACTCATCGAATGTAACTACTTTGCCTAAGACTTGAGTCATGGCTTAATTCCTCAATTGTGCAAATTATAGCAACTTTACTTATATTTAATTTATCACTATTAATACTTATTGATTGGTATACTTTGATTCAATGTAAATTGCGAAATTGTAATATTCAGCAGCTAATTTTTGGCTAAAAGACTAGAATTTGGGTGGTAGCTTCCTGAGTTTATATGTATAACATTAGGAAGCCAACTTCAAGCTATTTTTTAACGGGAGGTCAGGTAATGGCGATCGCCACCATTAATCCCGCCACTGGGGAGACGCTCAAAACCTTTGAGGCGCTCAATGATGAAGAGATTGTTGCTAAACTCGATTTGGCTAATCAGACTTTTGAAAAGTATCGTCAGACTAGTTTCTCTGAGCGATCGCAGTGGCTGCAAAAAGCTGCTGATATTTTAGAGCAAGACAAAGCAGACTTTGCGAAGTTGATGACTCTGGAAATGGGTAAGCCATTTAAAGCTGCGATCGCGGAAGTAGAAAAATGCGCCGCCGTCTGTCGCTACTATGCCGAACACGCCCCTGCTTTTTTAGCTGATGTCAGTGTAAAAACTGATGCCAGCCATAGTTTTGTACGTTATCAACCAATGGGTGCAATTCTCGCGGTGATGCCGTGGAATTTCCCCTTCTGGCAAGTCTTCCGCTTTGCTGCACCAGCGCTAATGGCGGGAAATGTCGGCTTACTCAAACACGCTTCCAATGTGCCGCAGTGCGCCTTGGCAATTGAAGATATTATCCGACGAGCAGGTTTTCCTGAAGGTGCGTTTCAAACTCTATTAATAGGCGCTGCCAAAGTTGCCGATTTAATGGCTGATGACCGCGTAAAAGCTGCCACATTGACCGGAAGTGAACCAGCAGGTGCATCCCTCGCCGTTGCCGCCGGCAAACAAATTAAAAAAACAGTTTTGGAATTGGGAGGAAGTGACCCGTTTATTGTGTTAGAAAGTGCTGACTTAGAGACAGCAGTTGTCACAGCTACTACAGCGCGGATGTTAAATAACGGGCAATCATGTATTGCAGCGAAACGTTTTATTGTCGCAGATGCGATCGCAGATAAATTTGAAAAATTGCTTTTAGAAAAATTCGAGGCGCTAAAAGTAGGCGATCCTATGCAACCGGATACCGATTTAGGCCCACTGGCAACTCCTGGTATTCTCCAGGATTTAGATCAACAAGTGCAAGATGCTATTAGCAGCGGTGGTAAAGTCCTCACTGGTGGACATCCTTTATCAGATCGTCCAGGGAACTTTTATCCACCAACGATTATCAGAGACATCCCGCCTGAAACACCGATTGCCAAAGAAGAATTTTTTGGCCCCGTAGCCTTGTTATTCCGGGTTCCAAATATCGATGCTGCCATTAAACTCGCTAATGACTCACCCTTTGGCTTAGGTGCAAGTGCTTGGACAACCAACGACCAAGAATGCGATCGCTTGGTTGAGGAAATCGAAGCAGGTGCGGTGTTTATCAACAGTATGGTCAAATCTGATCCCAGGTTGCCCTTTGGTGGCATCAAGCGTTCTGGATATGGCAGAGAATTGAGTATCCAGGGTATACATGAGTTTGTCAATCTTAAAACTGTGTGGGTTAAATGATTAGGGATTAGGGACTGGGGACTGGGTATTAGGGACTGGGTATTAGGAACTAAGTATTGGGATAGGAATTAGAGATTACAAATTAGATTTTGGGAAAGATATTTTCATTCCCCACTTCCCAGTCCCCAGTCCCCGGTCGCCAATCTCCAATCCCCAGTTCCCAATCCCCAATCCCCAATATTGTCAATAGTTAGGAAATAAAATGAATACAGCAGAATTATTGGTGCAGTGCCTAGAAAATGAAGGAGTGCAATATATTTTTGGACTCCCTGGCGAAGAAAATCTGCACGTTTTGGAAGCGTTAAAACATTCTTCGATTAAATTTATTACGACTCGTCATGAACAGGGTGCAGCATTCATGGCCGATGTCTACGGACGCCTAACAGGAAAAGCCGGAGTGTGTCTTTCTACTCTTGGGCCTGGGGCAACCAACTTGATGACTGGGGTAGCAGATGCTAACCTCGATGGTGCGCCCTTAGTGGCGATTACCGGTCAAGTGGGAACAGATAGAATGCATATCGAATCCCATCAATATTTAGATTTGGTGGCAATGTTTGCGCCTGTTACCAAGTGGAATAAGCAGATTGTGCGACCGAGTATTACACCAGAAGTAGTGCGGAAAGCATTTAAGCGATCGCAATCAGAAAAACCTGGTGCAGTTCACATCGATTTGCCAGAAAATATTGCTGCCATGCCCGTCGAAGGCAAACCTTTGCGTAAGGATAATAGCGAAAAGACATACGCATCTTTTGCTAGCATTCGGGCAGCCGCCGCCGCAATTTGCCAAGCAGTTAACCCATTAATCTTAGTAGGAAATGGGGCAATTCGCGCTCAAGCAAGTGATGCAGTAACGCAATTTGCAACTTTGCTGAATATACCTGTTGCCAATACCTTCATGGGTAAAGGCATTATTCCCTACACACATCAACTAGCTTTGTGGTCAGTGGGATTACAACAAAGAGATTATATTACTTGTGGCTTTGATAACACAGATTTAGTAATTGCGATCGGCTATGATTTGATTGAATTTTCCCCCAAGAAATGGAATCGTAATGGTGAAGTTCCCATTGTGCATATTGGGGTAAGTCCGGCGGAGATTGATAGTAGTTATATTCCCAACGCCGAAGTAGTGGGAGATATTTCAGATTCCCTTTATGAAATTTTAAAATTAGCAGACAGACAAGGCAAACCCGATCCTTTTGCTATTAGCTTAAGGTCAGAGATTCGGGCTGATTACGAACAATATGCTTATGATGACGGATTTCCTATTAAGCCGCAAAAGCTAATTTATGACTTACGGCAAGTGATGGGCCCAGATGATATCGTCATCTCTGATGTTGGCGCACATAAAATGTGGATGGCTCGCCATTATCATTGCCATAGCCCCAATACTTGCATAATTTCTAATGGCTTCGCAGCTATGGGTATTGCCATTCCTGGCGCTTTAGCAGCAAAACTCGTTTATCCCAACCGCAAAGTCGTTGCTGTCACAGGCGATGGCGGCTTTATGATGAATTCTCAGGAATTAGAAACAGCCTTACGTGTTGGAACTCCCTTTGTCACCATAATTTTCAATGATGGTGGCTATGGGTTAATTGAGTGGAAGCAAGAAAATCAATTTGGCAAAGGAAACTCATCTTTTGTGCATTTTAGCAATCCTGATTTCGTCAAATTAGCCGAAAGTATGGGTTTGAAAGGCTACCGAGTTGAATCGGCTCTAGATTTAATTCCCACTCTGAAAGAAGCCCTCGCTCAAGATGTGCCCGCCGTGATAGATTGTCCCGTAGATTATCGGGAGAATCACCGCTTTAGTCAAAAAGCCGGCGAGTTGAGTTGCCCGGTGTAAAAAGCAGAGACGCGATTAAACCAATTCGCAATTCGCAATTCGCAATTCGCAATTACGTTTTGTGACGGGGATTTAGATTTAGGCATTCAATTCGCGCTGCCTATCTTGCTGGGGACTTAAACCCCTAAAGTTTGTTAATTGCGTCTGTACAAGAGTTAGGAGTTAGGAGTTATTTATTCCTAACTCCTTATTAATTTCTACTCCTTTAGTATTTTGGTGGTGGCGTGACACAATTAACACACCACCTTACTTCACTTCATTTCATTTAACGTAGGTACTCATGGATTTGTTGCTATGTCCCTTCCTTTCTCCACTGTCGAAAATAATGGTATACAGTTTTCCAGTTGGGGAAGTCGTGGGTAAAGGCACGTCTGGAAATTTTAGCGTCTGAGGCAGACTAAGAGATATTTCAACCCAGAGTCAGATCATATTACTAGTAGAACCGAGATCACACTTCAATTAGTTTGTCTCGACTAAACTCAATATTTATACTTCAATCTAACAAATACTTCCATAGGAACTGAAGTTATGGCAATGAGGAGAGGAGAGCGCAGAGATTCTAATCATGACAACGCTGTTAACAATCCTCGCTCACGGCAGAAAGAGCCAGTTTCTTATCATGAGCTTAAACTTTCATTGATGACTGTTCGCGCCAATCTTAAAGAAGCTGCATCTCAACGAGATGAAGCAGAACAACGTGCAAAAGAATATCAAGAAGCTGCAACCCAACTGGTTCATGTTCAGCAAAAAATTCAAACTTATCAAATCGAGGCTAATGAGCTAAAAGAGCTTGTTGCTAAAAATCATCGCTTCTATACTGATGAGCAAGAAAAACATCAAAAGACGCTCTATCTTTACAACGAAGAAAAAGTAAAAATATCCCAGATAGTTAATGTTCACCAGCGAGAGATGCAAACTTGCCAACTCGAAGCTAATGAGCTAAAAGAGCGAGTTACTCAAAATTATCAGTTCTATATTGATGAACAACAAAGTCATCAACAAACTCTCTGCCTCTACAACGAAGAAAAAGCAAGAGCGACTGAATTGCTTACCAAATATGAGGCAGTAAACTCTAAACGAGAAATGTATTTGACTTTATATAATGAGTCTAAAGCAGAACTCAAGCATGAGCGACGTTCCAAAGCTAGTATTAAAGGATGGGAAACTCGCCGGAAAGCCGAGAATGAACGACTAAAACGGGAAATTGCTCAGATGGTTGTGCTACTGCGTGAATCCTTAGAAAGTAAGGATGAAGCAGTGAATAGTCTTTACGTTGTAGCAGAGCGTATGGATCGGATTCAATCTCTAGTTGATTCGGTAGAAGAAGAAACAAATAACAATCCTATGGGTTTGGTACAAAAGTTTAAACGCATCTGGCTGGTAATTAAAGATATACTTTCTGAATAAATAAGCATACTCATGAGCAAAAAATCACTCCCAACCACGCGAAAACAAGGTAAAGCAAAGCTGGGAGATCAAATTCGTAGTATTGCTGATCGCCTTAAACAAGAGACTGATGTACAGATAAAAGCAACTTCTAAGATTTTAGGGGCTGCTGCTCAAATTGCCAAAAACCATGATCGACTTATTAGTGAAGTAGTTGATATGGTTGAGTCAGACCTGAATCTAAAGAAACAAGTATCTCAAAAGCATATTTATAGTGTTGATAATCTGAAGCAACAGTTTAAAACATTACGGGATGCAAAGGCTCACTTTAACCTGAAAGTTAGTAGTTGGGAATCACTAGTTAATAAATTAAATGCTGCATCTTCTCAAACAACCATAATACAAAATCAGCCTCAATCAAATCATAGTTTGATAGACAATGATGTGATAAATGGTGAAGATAATTTCAATGGTATTAAAAAATTGACAGTTTTTTTAGAACCTGATGTTGCAGAGATGTTTCCCAATTCGGAAGCAGTAAATGAAGCTCTGCGTTTTCTAATTAGAGTTACGAGTAAAAATCGTTGAAGCATTTTAGCAACTTTATAGAAAATAGGACTTACGCACTGTACAAATGCATCGTGATGTCCATTACTTACAACAGGAAGTTTTCAGGCTTTTATTAATTATCCTGCGATGCCTACGGTGGTCACTGAGCCTGTCGAAGTGCGGTAAACTACGTAAATAGACCATGCTGTAGGGGCACAGCAATGCTCATAGGTGTCAACTTAACGTAAAAGCCATGTCCCGCAAGGAACTGAAGTTCCAAGAATAATAGCGAAAGTCATCTTTTGATGACTAAATAATCCGAAAAATCCTTAGTCTACTAAAGTAGACTTTAGCTAAAAGCCAAAGAACTTTAGTTCTAGGCGGGTGAGTCAAGCTTTCAGTTAAGCTACTTTTAGCTTAAGTTGACACCAATGAGCAATGCTGTGCCTTTACGAAAAATATGGTTTTTGACCTTAACCCATATTTGGTATTTCTTGTCAATGCGTAAGTCCTAGAAAAAAGATATTTTTCTATAAATCTGGGTATCTTTTTATCCTCGTACTGCTAACTGATAAGGCGTAATACCATCAAAGAACGATCTGTAACTGGTACACTTTGAGAACCTGAAACTAATTTTCCCCGATCTAGGAAGCGAGGTTCATTAGTGTCAATTACTATTTCCCATACCTTTTCTTTAAATTCATTGGGTAAAGCAAACTCAATTAACTCGTAGTGAGCGTTAAAAAATAGTAAAAAACTTTCATCAATAATCCGCTCACCATGAGTTCCTGGAGTAGCAATTCCTTGCCCATTCAAAAAAATCTCCATTACTTTGGCATAACTAACTAGCCACTGCTTTTCAGTCATTTTGCTGCCATCAGCATTAAACCAAGCAATATCATTAATGCCTAAACCGTGGATGGAACGACCTTGAAACCACTTACGCCGTCGGAATACTGGATGCTGATGGCGAAAAGAAATTAGTTCACGGGTAAAGTCTAGTAAATCCGCGTTCGCTTTATGCAAATCCCAATGCCGCCAGGAAATCTCATTGTCTTGGCAGTAAGCATTATTATTACCTTTTTGACTACAACCAATTTCGTCTCCCTCTAATAGCATTGGGACACCTTGAGATAGCATTAGGGTTGCTAAAAAGTTCCGTCGTTGCCGTTCGCGCAAACGCATTACTTCTGTATCGTCGGTTTCGCCTTCTACTCCACAATTCCAGGATCTATTATGGCTTTCACCATCTCTATTGTCTTCCCCGTTTGCCTCGTTATGCTTTTCGTTGTAGCTGACTAAATCATTTAACGTGAAACCATCATGAGCAGTGATGAAATTAATACTTGCATTGGGGTTGCGTCCGTTTGTTTGATACAAGTCGGGGCTACCAGTAAAACAGTAAGCAAATTGTCCTAAACTATCATCTGCACCGCGCCAAAAATCTCTGACTGTATCTCGATATCTTCCATTCCACTCAGACCAACGTAGTGGAAAGTTCCCGACTTGATAGCCGCCTTCTCCTAAGTCCCAAGGTTCAGCAATAAGTTTCACATCTGCCAAGATTGGGTCTTGATGAATAATATCAAAGAAAGCTGATAGGTTATCTACCTCATATAATTCCCGTGCCAGCGCCGAGGCCAAATCAAATCGGAAACCATCTACATGCATTTCTATTACCCAGTAGCGCAGGCTATCCATAATTAACTTCAGAACTTGAGCATGACGCACATTCAGAGAGTTACCGCAGCCTGTAAAATCCATGTAGTAGCGAGAATCATCCTTTACCAAACGGTAATATACAGAATTATCAATACCTCGCAAAGATAGCGTTGGCCCGAAATGATTTCCTTCGCCAGTGTGGTTGTAGACTACATCTAAGATCACTTCAATTCCGGCAAAATGTAGTGCCTTGACCATTTGCTTGAATTCGGTGACTTGTTGTCCCACAGTTCCACTAGCGCTGTAACTAGAATAAGGGGCAAAATAGTTGATGGAATCGTAGCCCCAGTAATTGGTTAATCCTTTTTCTTCTAAATGTCCTGGATGAGATAGAAAGTGATGTACTGGCATCAACTCAACTGCTGTAATTCCTAATTGCAGTAAGTGTTGAATTGCAGCTGGATGCGCCAAACCGGCATAAGTGCCACGCAACTCTTCTGGAATAGCTGGATGTAATTTAGTAAAACCTTTAACGTGAGTTTCATAAATAACAGTTGTATGCCAAGGCGTATAAAGAAGTTTATCGTCTTCCCAATCAAAAGATTGATCGACCACAACACACTTGGGCATTATTTTGGCATCATCTAGTTCAGAAAAAACTAAGTCTCTTTCTGGAGCGTCTAAAGAGTAGCCAAAGACAGCTGGATCGTTACTAAACTCACCGTCAATTGCCTTAGCGTAGGGGTCAATCAATAGTTTATTTGGATTAAATCGATGACCTGCTTCCGGTGCCCACATCCCATGCACTCTAAACCCATACTTTTGACCTGGGGCCACTCCTGGTAAGTAACCATGCCAAACAAAATTGTTTTTTTCTGTCAAAGGCAAGCGAGTTTCTTCACCATCGTTATCAAATAAACAAAGATCTACTCCTGTTGCATTTTCCGAAAATAAAGCAAAGTTTGTCCCTTTACCATCCCAAGTTGCACCTAAAGGATATACATTTCCTGGCCATAGAGTTACATACATAAGTAAATTTTTAATAATTAGTTTTTCGGTAAATACTCAACTTTGAATTTAGAATTTATTTTGAATAATTAGTTAGAATTTAAAATTACTAACATTTTATCATAACTTATAAATAATATTATTTGCTCTACCAATAGTAATAGAAATTTCTATTCCTTAAGTAGTGAAAATTGAGGTAAAGGGCAAGAGGCAGGGGGAGCAAGGGGAGAAAAAATTGGATAGTGACGAGAGCGACGTAGGAGCGTCATTGCGTAAAGCCTGTGGTATAGCTTTGCTTAGAGTGTAGTAAGACAAAGCCCATTGCGAATTGGTTTAATTCTTGGGCGTTGCTGATTCCATGTATGAAAATGATTTTGCATAATATCAAAATCCTTGTAGAGACGTAGCACTGCTACGTCTCTACATCCAAGCAACGCCAATTCTTTGATGTCCCTAGCTATGGAAATATGACAGCGTGTCTTTTGACACGATTTTACTCTTACAGCAACAATGCTACGTAGTGACTGTTTTTACTTGGTGTGAGATAGAACGTGAAAAAGAATTTTTTGTTGCTAACAGTTGCTTTACCAAGTTTACTGATAGCGTTTCCTAGCTTTGGTGCTGAGAGTGAAATTAAGCAGAAAAATACTAATAAATCAACCGAAGTTATTTCAGCTATTCCAAGTTTGAGTGAAATCGAGCTACCTGCTATTAATGCCGAATTATTAACTCAACAATCTGTACCGAGTGAAATTGACTCAGAAACTCAGTCAGAAACAGAGCCAGATTATACAAATGATGCAGACATTTCTATAGAAGCGATCGCAGAATCAGATAACTTACCTCAATCTACACCAACTTACGTAATTGATAAAGAAGAAATTCAAAAGCAGGGCGCTACAAGTTTAGCCGATATTTTGAAAAGAATGCCTGGTTTTGCGATCAATGATGTAGGTCATGGTGCAGATATTCACACAGGTACATACTACCGGGGAGCCTCAATTAATCAGTCTGTATTTATGATTAATGGCAGACCAATTAACAATAATATCAACAATTATCATGGTGGAACTGATTTAAATAGCATTCCTGTAGAGGCTATTGAACGAGTGGAATTATATAGCGGGACAGCTTCCGCTTTGTATGGTTCTTCAGCTTTTGGGGGAGTTGTGAATATCATCACCAAGGAAGGTTATGGCAAACCTAAATTGAGCGCTAGTGCAGAATTTGGCTCATTAAGTTTAAATAATCAACAAGTGACCTATGGTGGTTACTCTGATAATGTCAAGTACAACTTTAGCTTTGAAAGATTCTTTATAGATAACCGTTACCGCGTCCCTTTAGGTGCTGCTAATCGTGATGAACAGGGATTTTTATTCAATGCGGATACAGCGACAAGTACCTATTTTGGTAGCATTGGAGTAGATTTAGATCAGAAAAATTCCTTGAATTTAGATGTTACTGCACTCAGCAGTCGTCGCGGTTTAATTTATTTTGGTTTCCCTCTCCAAAGAGATAGATTAGACCACGATGGTTTAAACGTTGGCTTATCCTGGAAAACTCGGCTAGGTAATGGGGAAAGCTCCAATCTTACAACCTCAATTGGTTATAACCAAGATTATTTCAGTACTTATGGCCCTACAGGAGAATTTTACCGTACAGGAGTTTTAGATACACAACAACTTACAGCCAGGGTAGATCATGAGTGGAAAGTTACTTCTAATAATAAATTGCGCTGGGGATTAGATTTAAAAAACACCGACTTAATCGGTGATGTTTTGAGTACAGATCCTACTAGGATTGCGGAAAACGAAAAAGAAGATAGGAGTTTGTTCAATACAGCTTTATTTGCTGTCAATACTTGGAATATTAGTGATAATTTTCTGATAGATTTAGGACTAAGACAAACTTTTGATAGCCAGTTTGGAAATTATCTCAACCCTAGTGTTGGGTTACGTTATGCTGTCACACCAATAGTAGCAGTGCGTGGAAGTTGGGCAGGGGCACAACGCAATCCTGGGTTAGATCAGTTGTATGTTTATGATACAGTTCATGGTTGGAATCCTAATCCTGATTTAAGACCGGAAACTGGCTCTACTTGGAGTGCAGGAGTAGATGTCAATTTTTCTCAAAATCTGATTGGACAGTTTACTTACTTTGGTAGTAGTATAGGCGATCGCTTGGGAGTCATCGCCGGCAGATGGGAAAACATTGGATTAGTAGATACCAATGGCTTAGAAGCAGCTTTGCAATTCAGAATTGCGGCAGGCTGGTCAACTTTCCTCAACTACACTTATACAGATGCTCAAATAAAAACAGGCTCAGAGAGAGGTTTACAGTTAGGTTTGATTCCCTACTCTGTACTGCAAACTGGCGTGGGTTATCAAAATTCCGGTTGGCAGGCTAACTTGTATGTTACTTACAATAGTGGCGCTCGCAGAGCCTTCTTTACTAACCCTGGTGACACTATTACAGATTTTGCACCATCTTTTGTGAATTTAGATTTGACCGGTCGTATACCTGTAACTAGTAATGTAGGATTGACAGTTTATTTAGAAAATCTACTAGGTGAGCAATATGAGCGAGTTAATCGCATATACAGCCCTGGGTTTACTTTTCGTGTGGGTTTAAATGCTAGTTTCTAGGTGTTCAATGTAGAGATTTTGCAATTAAAAAAGTAGTGAGGACTAAAATCCTCACTGCGAGACGCTAGACAACGAGCGTCAGGGGGTTGTGTTATACCGATTCACGGAAACCTTGATATATAGATTTCTCGTAGGGGCATCGCAATGCCCATACGTGTCAACTTAACGTAAAAACCATGTCCCGCAAGGAACTGAAGTTCCTTGCTAATAGCTCAAGTCATCTAAGGATGACTAAATAATCCGAAAAATCCTTAGTCTACTTCAGTAGACTTTAGCTATTAGCCTAGAACTTTAGTTCTAGGTGGGTGAGAAAGCTTTCAGTTAAGCTACTTTTAGCTTAAGTTGACACCAATGGGCATTGCCATGCCCCTACCACAGTATTTGTATCATTATTAAATTGAAATAGTATGAGACTCAAAACATAATCAGAGCGCCTAACGCACCCTCTTAAAATTTACTTTTAATCTAAAATCCAAAATTGATATGAGAGCCAAAATTGAAAATCAAATACTTTTTATCCACCACGAAGATTTGCCAGAGTTTAAGAAGGGTGGTTCGGTGGTGAGAAATTCTTATTTCTGGGCGCTACGTTCAATTGCTGGTAAAGCTTCGCGTTATCGTGATTGGGAATACGAACCGGAGGTTTGGCAAGCGCTTTCACGAATGCTTTTGTCGTTTGCTGAATCTGGGTATTTAGGTATTAGAGAAACTTTGCTGGAATTTCCTTTATCTCAAGGGGAAATTCCTAGTTTGCTGCGAGATGTGTCTACATTTGAGTAAGTCAAATAAGCTTTTGCTTGCGGAAAACACCAAAATTAGTAAGTAAACTGGGGTTTGAGTAAGTCAAATGAGCTTTTGCTTGCGGAAAACACCAAAATGAGAAAGTCAAATGACCTTTTTAGTAAGTCAAATGAACTTTTGTGAAAGCAATTAAGTATTTTGAGAAAGTAATCAGGTATTTTGAGAAAGCAATTAGGCATTTTGATAAAGTAATCAGCAAATATACCTGACGATTCCAAATTGCTGCTGCATAGTGCTGTAATTAATATTACATTACCAAACACAAATAATGCTTGAACTCATCGGGCACTCAAATGAGGTTGAATCCGTCACAATTAGCCATCATAGACAAACTCTAGTTAACAGTAGTGCTGAACCAAGGGTGAACCAAGGGTAGTTGTGAGAAGACAATTAAATGTGCCAGTTAGTGGAGGAGAATCACGTGAAAATAGCGATTATTGCTAAATCATTAATTACATCCATCGGTTTGTTAGCTTTATTTACCCCAAGTCAAGCATCGGCTCAACTGATACCGCAACCTTGGGTTTCAGTCGGTGGAAAAGATGGTGATATAACTTATGCTGTGGGAGCTAGGGCTTTGGATTTTGGGGTTGAGGTAGGAGTTGGCCCTGATGGTGCTACCGGAGTAGATGTTTTGAAATTTATCAGTTTGCCATTCATTTCACCCTATGTAGGAGTTGGACTTTATTCAGAAGATAAAGGTGTTGCAGTTTCAGGTGGCGTTCAGGTAGGTGCTACTGATAACGTTTTTGTTGGTGCTGGTTACAATTCTATTCGTGGCTTTAACGGGCAACTGGGAATAAGGTTCTAACAGTTATTAGTTAAGTGAATCGGAAAGCAGCAGTGGTGGTTCAATATGCCCGTAATTTCCAGCAGATGCTTAATCGATTGCAACAGCTTCAAAAGGAACTGAACCAACTGAAACTAGAAAGCTTGCAACAGGAAATTCAAAAGGGTATTGTTATGTTGCGATACGCTTTACGTTAAATCTGCTGCTTGCCAACCCAACTAACTCGCTTCTGAACACCCAAACCATCTTCAATGGTATGGTCTGGGTAAGAACCTACTCGTGACTGAATCACAATCCAGCACAAATCCTCAATATCTGAAGTATTTCGTATACAGCGTTCTCCTTCAGGATCTACTCGCACAACGGTTCCTTCACCTACAGAAAACACACAATCATCAACCTGAAACTCACCTTTCCCTTTAACAAAGATATAAATTTCTTCATTTAAACGATGCTTGTGATAAAAAGGCACAGATGTCTTAGGGGAAAGGTTGTTAAACGAAATTTCGGCGCTTGAGAGATCGAGAATCTGCTTTAAAAATACTTTACCCTCTGCCTTTATATGGGCTTTTGGAGCCTCAAAAATAAATTGCCGCAATTGAGAAAATAATCCCAAATCAGTCACAGCAAAGTTTTGCCCAGTTCTAGTAGTTGGTGCAATTTGAGCCATCATAACCTCATTTAATTTTTAAGTTGCAAACTGCAAGTTAATATAACGGATATAACTTGTAAAATGCAAGTAACCTGCAAATCTAGTTTTGCTAATGACCCAATCTCGCCGTTCACCCTGTCCAATCGCTTGTTCGCTTGATTTAATCGGCGATCGCTGGACACTTCTGGTTATTCGAGACATGATGTTTTTTGGAAAACAACGTTTTGAAGAGTTTTTAGAATCCCCTGAAGGAATTTCAAGCAATATTCTGGCAAATCGCCTTAAGTCTCTCGAAGAGATGGGCTTGGTGGAGAAACAGCCATACAGCAACCATCCTCGTCGAATGAACTATCAATTAACAGAACGAGGAAAAAGTCTTCGCTCTGTATTAAAAGTGATTACTGCTTGGGGACTAAAGCATATTTCTGACACAAAGATTCCCGATGATGAGCAGTCGATGTAGGTACTTCACGCGGGGGCAATAAGTGAAGTTGAGATTAGTTCTCTGACATGAATTGCGGAATCTTGTTGCAATGCTGATGCCACGATCGCTTCACTTTCAACTATACTTAGCCTAGCGATCGCTTGTTTGACTCCAGCTATGGCTTGAGGATTCACGCTCAATTCATCCAGCCCTAAGCCTAATAAAATTGGTGTTGCTAAAGTATCTGCTGCCAATTCTCCACATAATCCTACCGAAATCCCCGCCGCATGAGCAGCTTGGATAGTTTGCTGCACCATTCGTAACACTGCTGGATATAGCGCATCAACCAAATTTGCCACGCGGGGATTAGTGCGATCGCTAGCCATGACGTACTGACTTAGATCGTTAGTACCTATACTAAAGAAGTCTACTTCAGCAGCTAACTGATCTGCGATCGCAACTGCTGAGGGAACCTCCACCATAATCCCTACTTTCATCGCTGCATCAAAGGAAATACCAGCTTGATTTAGTTCAGCCTGCACTTCACCCAAAATTACCTTAGCGGCACGTACCTCAGTTACACTGGCAATCATTGGCAACATGATCTTAATTTGGTGTCCGGCACTAGCTCTCAAAATTGCCCGTAACTGAGTTTTGAACAAATCCAGATGATCTAAACAGAAACGAATTCCCCGCCAACCTAAGAAAGGGTTAGCTTCGGGAAACCCTATTCTCAGGTAAGGAAGCGGCTTATCACCACCGACATCTAAGGTACGAATAATTAACGGACGATGATCTAAAACTTGAGCGATCGCCTGATACACTTCTAGTTGTTCTTCTTCGGTGGGGGCGCTTGTCCTATCCAGATAAAGAAACTCAGTGCGAAGTAATCCCACACCTTCTGCACCGCTAGCCACCGCAACTTGCACATCACTGATACTCCCAATGTTGGCGAAAACGCTAACTTGCCGTTCATCACGAGTAATTGCTGGCTGGTGTGCTGTAATTCGTGCTTCTTGTTGGGCAGTTTGCCAAGCTAACTGCTTTGCTGCCAGTAAATCCAGGATATGTGATTCTGGTTCTACCCAAGCTCTGCCAGTTTCACCATCAAGTGCCATAAGTGTACCATCTGCCAAGTGCAACACTTGGGCATCCACTCCCAAAACTGCCGGAATACCCAATGTCCGGGCGATAATGGCGCTGTGAGAAGTGGCGCTACCTGAAGTTGTACAAATACCCAACACCTTTTTCGGATCTAATCTCGCGGTATCTGAGGGAGTTAAATCAGTCGTCACTAAAATTGCAGGTTCCTCAAGATGTAGGCTAGCAGGGACATTCCCACCTAGTAATCGCAGCACTCTTTGCCCGACATCTATAACATCGTCAACTCGCTCTTGCAGGTAAGAATCCTCAAGTGCGCGGTAGGAAGTCGCTACTTCATCGACTACGGCTTGCCAAGCTGCTTCAGCATTTATATGGTGTTCAAAAATTCGCTCTTTAGCTGCTTCCAGCAGTACTGGATCTTCTAAAAATAGTAATTGGGCATCGAAGATGGCGGCTTCAGCGTCACCAATTTGCAGAGAAGCTTGGGAGAAAACTGCTTGAATTTCTTGTCTGGCGGTTTGGATGGCTGCTTGTAATCTTTGCCACTCTGAATCAGGATAATTTACGTGGTATTCCGTAATCAAGACGTGGGTGGGTTGATAATGAACAACAGGTGCGATCGCGATTCCGGCAGAAGCTGCAATTCCCGAAAGTTCGCCGTGAGTTGCTGGTGTAACTTGATGATGCAATGCTGGGGGAGAATTTAAAACAACATTATTTTCACCAAAATTATTTGCGAATAATGCCTGTAATGCCGCCAGTGCTTCATCTGCATCAGAACCAGTGGCTGCGATCGCCAATTCGTGTCCTTGACGCACCCCTAAAGTTGTGACTTGGTTAATACTGTCACCTCTAACTAGTTCAGTATTTCTCGTTAAATTCTGCACTAGAATTTGCGATTGAAACCGGGCTGCGGTTGCGACAAACTGCGCTGCGGGGCGGGCGTGCAATCCTAAGTGATTGCTCACAATTAGTCGGATTTCTCGCGTTGGTGATTCTATATTGGTTTTTGCTTGAGTGTTGTGGCTGACAAGTGACAATGGCCTACTAACTACACCCAATTGAGTTGCTTTTGCTAAAAGTGCGCCGTGTGCTTCCGCTATGACTTGATGAATATCTCTACCAGCCGCAGCAGCCACCACAGCAGCGATCGCACCTTCTACTAGAGGTGCTTCACACAAATGAACTTTTTGCTGCTGTGCTTCTGAAAAAAACTCTATTGCCATTTCCGCACTCAGCAAAGCACTACCCAAATCCATTAATACCAAGACACCATTATCAGAGAAAACAGAAGCGATCGCTTCATAAACCTGAATGGGATCTGTACCCAATGGGTTGTCTGGATCTTCAATCCCTGCTGCAACAGCAATGGGAACTTGGTTCTGAACCATCTGCGCGGCGAGTTCCCGCACACCCAAAGCTAGTTGTTTACTGTGAGAAACGATAACAATTCCGATCACTGCCACACCGCCAAACTTGTTGAGAGGTTTGCGTTTAGCTAGTTATCCCTTTCATTTTCTCATTCCGCACCGCTAAAAACAGGGCTTATTTTAAATTTAATTGCAACTGCCCGAAAATATTCCGGTCTTTCCAGCTATAAATCCGAATAAAAGAGCTTTTTTTTACGGAAATACGTGGTGTCCACTGATAAACTCCATCGCTAGCGGTACGGGAAGAAATGTTTTGGATAAGTTTCTTTCCATCGTACAACTTAATCGAGACATCGCCGTTAAGATTATCCCGCCACAATATTAAATAAGGCTGATCCTTCTTTGGAAGTACTTTCCCAACTGGCTGACTGATCAAGATTTTTGGCGCAATCTGATTTTTAGTTTTCTTGCGGAATCCCAGATAATGAGGTAGGTTTCGGAAAGTAGGATTTTCTTGTGAATTAGACAGTTGTGGAAGAATAATATTTCCGTTCTGAGAATTAAATAAATAAGTTGATCTACCGCCATCAACAGTAATAATATCGCCTTTGACTCCCAATTTACGTAATAAATCGGCTGCCTCATCCAGAGTTGCTTGATTCACCGTCATAATCAACAAAAGCTCGTCACCTTTAACACGATATTTGTCCAAAGTTCCAATGACTTGATACTTATTTACCTGATTTTGGGCTAATACTTTTGCCGGATGATCGCTGTATCGGTAAGTGACAATGGCGTTCTTGACTGCGTTTTGGTTGAGAGGCGCACCGCTAATCTGGTCGTAATCGGTAATATATGCCTGCTTGTTATCCCAAACTAAGGCCTTGAGGCGAATATTACTATAAAATTTATCTTTAGGTTTCTTGATTGGGCCATAAGGGCTATTGCCGCCACTGATGACTACACCATTGAATTTAATTGGAAAGGATAATTGAGTACTAGATTGGTATTGCTCAAAAAAAGAACAATTAATTATTGAGAAAACGTCGTTTGCGTAAAGTTTCTTATATTCGTCTGTTACTTCTGAAAACAACTTATTTTTGAAAAAAGGGCTGTAATATCCGCCTTCTCCTTTATAATATTTGCCCTCATTTAGACCCATCTTATCTACCTCTCCGGTAATTTGGTCTATCTGCATTTTGCCCAAATCAATAACTTGTAGATATGCTTCGTTCCCATTCGTTAATTGTTTTTTATATAATGCTGCCCCATCTATAGTTTGGAGAGGCTGATAAGAAGATAAAGGGTCGATAGTTTGGGCAATCCAAAGACTACTCAGAATTGGTAATAAAAAAAGCATTTGTTATATAGGACTCATATTTGATTTTTGAACAAAACTCAGTACACCTTTATTCCTTCTTCCCAGTCCCCAGTCCCTAATCCCCAGTCCCTTACCTCTACGAGTGATTCAGAAATCAAATCGGATTGCTATATAAATCAACATGATAATTAAGTAAACCTACTAAGTATCTCATATCTGCAAATACAAACCGCATTAATCTTCTCCTTGTGTACTAAGTTGATGAAGCACTCAAAAAACATCTGTTGTAGTATGATTCTGGTTTTGTAAAATTAATGGTAAAAGAGATGACATCTCAATTTGCATACAGTACCCTCAGCCAACCGCAGGATATTCAGCAGCTGATGTATATCCTTGAGCAGTGTTTTCTTAGCCCACTTAGCGCCGAGGAAGCTTACATCAACGTGATTGGCGTCGAAAATTTTCGCATTATTCGGGGATTAGAGCAATTAGCGGGTGGATTGGCAACTCTGGATATGGGCCAGTGGTGGGGTGGTGTGCGTGTACCAATGACAGGAATCGCCGCAGTGGGCATTGCTCCAGAGTATCGCGGTTCGGGAGCTGCGATCGCTCTCATGCAGCACACCCTCAAAGAACTTTATGCTAGGGGTATACCGCTTTCTGCTCTTTATCCAGCAGTTCAAAGCTTGTATCGAAAAGTCGGGTATGAGCAGGGGGGTAGCTGGTGTAATTGGGAAGTTGCTACTAAAAGTATCCAAGTGCGGGAGCAACCTCTACCTTTGCAACGAATAGTGGATATCAATCATCAAGTCTTTCATGAACCATATCAGCAGCAGGCGAGACAAACGCATGGATATTTAGACCGACATCCAGCAATCTGGGAGCGCTTAATCCAACCAGATGAGAAGGAAACATTTTACGCATATTTTATTGGTAGCAAAGAAAAACCTCAAGGCTACATCCTCTTTAGCCAACATCCAGCAGAAGATGGTGCAATTTTGCGAATCAAAGATTGGGTAATTCTCACAGCTGCGGCTGCCCAATCATTCTGGTCTTTTCTTGCCAGTCATCGCTCCCAAATTGACAAAGTGCGATGGAGGAGTTCTGTAAGCGATTCCTTGACATTGCTGCTACCTGAGCAAACTGCCAAGCTTAAAAATACAATGCGTTGGATGCTGCGGATAGTAGATGTAGTCAAAGCGCTGGAGATGCGTGGTTATCCATCGGGAATTCAAGCTGAACTGCACTTAGAGATTCAAGATAATTTGCTAGATGCAAACAATGGTAAATTCATCCTTTCTGTTACCAATGGACGCGGTGAAGTTACAAAAGGTGGAAAAGGTGAGTTGCAGCTAGATGTCCGCGAATTGGCATCATTGTATACAAGTTTGTTCACCCCTTACCATTTGCAAATAGCCGGAAAACTGGATGGGACAGAAACAGCTATTTCAGCAGCTACGCAAATATTTGCAGGTGCGTCCCCTTGGATGGCTGATTTCTTTTAATGTGAGTTTGACGAACCTTTCCCTGTGTTGAACTCAAGTTCAAGTCTGTTCTTCTTTCCCCTTACGGCTATGATGTACACACAAGCCTTGTCGCAACCATATCATTAATAAATCTTGCACTACGTTTCTATCCCGCCTCGGAATGAATTCCGAGTCTCATAGCTGACTTTCAGTTTAACTCTGATAAAAATGTGGGTAAAAGAGTTGAAAATTTCTCGGTTGGCGACTCATAGTTCTCGGTAAGGTACTCCCGTAGGGGCACGGCACTGCCTATTAGTGTCAACTTAACGTAAAAGTCATGTCTAGCAAGGAACTGAAGTTCCTTGCTAATAGCGAAAGTCATCTGAAGATGACTAGACCTCTTGCATAAATCAAAAATAAGAAAGAACCCCACCCCGCCAAAGCTACGCTTTGTCTCCCCTCACCGCAAGCGGTGAGGGGTTGGGGTGTTAGGGACTTTTGCAAGAGGTCTACTAAATATAGCCAAAAATCTTTAGTCTACTTCAGTAGACTTTAGCTATTAGCCTTGAACTTTAGTTCGAGGCGGGCGTGGAAGCCAACAGATAAGCAATTTTTCTAAGTTGACACCAATGGGCTGCTGTACCCCTACACCTGGTAATGTAATGTTGTACCGCATCTGAATGAGAACCACTATAACGACTTTTCAAATATCCTCAAAATTCTCTCTGTACAAAATATAAGTTGGAAACATAATTAATCTTTCGCTCGTCCTTCCGCTAGATTAACAATTTCTGTTGTTGTCAACTCACATTACAAATAAAACTGTCAGCGATTTACTTTTGATAAGTAATGATGATTGCTCGTGCTTATCTAATCCCAAATCTCATCCCGAAAAATAACTCAACGGCATTTATGACTTTTTCTCCGGAAGTTCAGTATAATCATCAGAAAACAATCTAAGTAAAGCTGATTAGTCGCTCCATACTTGCACACCTACAATCACAACATGAAATCACATTTACTTGCGATCGGTTTAAGCAGTTTGCTTCTAGTTGCAGGACAAGCTAGAGCCTCACGATTACAGTCTTGGCACTTTGACTCTAAGCAAAACCAATTACACTTAACTACAATTTCTGGAATCCAACCAAAAGCCTTTTTATTAGATAATCCTAACCGATTAATAATTGACTTACCTGGAACTAGTTTTAATTCAGATACTGTCAAGAAATCTTTTGGTAATGCAATTAAAGAAATTCGGATTGGAAAACCAGACAGTAAAACAACTCGTTTTGTCGTAGAATTAGCTCCAGGTTATCATATTGATTCCCGTAATATATCTATCAAGGGAGACTCTCGTTCCCATTGGATTGTAAAATTCAACTCATTTGACCGCCAAAACAATAACATCTCTGGGGAAAATAGAAAAGATATTACCATCAATTCCACAGATGCTTCAACATTTGCAGGAGTTGTAAATCTTGGTCAAGAAATGCCGGGTATCAGTTCTCAAATTCGCGCCTTGTTAGCAACTTATAAATCATTGAACCCTGGAATATTTTTCTTAGATTTAGATACAGGTAACTATATAGATATTAATGGTGAAAAAAGATTTGCTGCTGCCAGTACAATCAAATTTCCCTTGTTAGTGGCTCTTTTCCAAGAAATAGATGCTGGTAGAATTAAACTAACAGATAAATTAGTGATGCGGCGCGATTTAAGGGTTGGTGAAGCCGGAACTATGAAGTACAAACCCATTGGAACTAAATTTAGCGTCCTCCAAACTGCTACCTTGATGATGACCATTAGCGATAATACCGCAACAAATATGGTTCTCGATCGCTTGGGTGGTGCAGCAAAAGTTAGTCAACGTTTTCGTAGCTGGGGATTGCAAAATACAGCAATGCAGAATTTACTTCCAGATATCCCTGGCAAAAATACAACCAGTTCCAAAGATTTGGTCAGATTGGCGGCGTTAGTTTTTAATAATCGTTTGCTATCCCCAAACAGCCGCAATCAAGTTTTAGGCATTATGCGCCGTGTCAAAACCAATACTTTGCTACCAGCTGGTATTGGTAAAGGAGCTACGATCGCTCACAAAACTGGTACATTGAGATTTATCATTGGCGACGCGGGTATTATTGAAATGCCCAACGGGAAAAGCTATTTAGCAGGTGTTTTGGTGCAAAGGCCAAACCACGATCGCAGGGCGGGAGATTTTGTTCGTGAAGTTTCTCGCAGGGTTTACAATTACCTAAACCAAACTACAGTTAGCAACATAGAAGCCTCTAGCGATGCCTCCGGCGGCACCCGTTAAATTGCTCGTAATTACCGTAAATATAGGGGCGTACAGCTAGCTGTACGCCCCTATATAAACCATATCTATCTTGAAACCTGTAGTTTTTCCCTGATGAAAAGGATTTGCCCTCATCCCCCAACCTATCCCCCAGATATGGGAGAAGGGGAGCCAGAATTTCAAAGTCCCTCTCCCAGACATGGGAGAGGGATTTAGGGTGAGGGCGAAAACTACGGTTCTCAACTTAGATGAGGTTTATCTATCTGTATTAGGTATTTCTTGAAATGGTATTAGTTCAAGAAATTTGGTGTACCACTACCACCATTTCTACCAACAGCAGGAATTTCCAGTAGGCTATCTGTAGCTTTACCAGTACCATCATTGGTAACAGAGGTAGAGTTCCCTGGATGTCCATTAGGAATGAACAGTTGCGGGTGGTCGAAGGGTGCTTTGTCAGAGACGACTCGCTCATCAGTGAGTCCTTTCAAGAAAGCCACTAAATCATCTTTTTCAGCTTCGGTTAGTCCCAATGGGCGGAGAATGCCTTCCTGGCGGAAATCTCCACCACGATTGTAGAAGTCAACCACTTGCGGCAGAGTTAAATAGCCACCATTGTGGAAGTAAGGGGCAGTTAGTTCTATGTTGCGTAGTCCGGGGGTCTTAAAGTTTCCGTCTGCAACTACTTTGTCATTGGAGCTAACTGTAATATTGGGGCTTGAACCGAGAAGTAGTGGGAATTTACCCGAAGCAGCTACCCGCGACTCCGAAAGCGGATTACCAAATGGGTCTTGACCACCAACACCAACGTCTTCTAGGGTGGGTCTAACGCCGATATTAAAGAAACCTGTGTCCGAGACGGTTCTGGGAGTAGAGGTGGTGGCTCTGAGTCTTTGGTTCTTGGTGTTGCTAACCGAAGCACTGGTGAGTTCCGATCCACCGTGGCAGAAGATGCAGGCAGCTTTGCCCTCGAATAGTTGTTTGCCTCGTTGCTGCTGTACAGTGAGGGCACTTCTGTTTCCTTCTAAGAAGCGATCAAAAGGCGTATCGTTGGCAATGAGTGTAGACTCGTACAACTGAACTGCAAGCCCAAAGAACAGCGAGAAGTTATACTCCAACAGCGTGTACTCCTTGGTTTTAGAAGAGTTATCAGGCTTGTTGACAAAAGTCCGTTTACCTTCAGCATCAACTTGGATGAGTCGATTAGACTGCCACCACTCTGGCTTAAAGGCATTTTTAATTAGCTGCTCGTAGGTTTTATCCTTCAATCCGGGTTGAGGCGATCTACTATCTGCACCTAATACGCTGTCTTGTGGATGCACAACCTGTTTGCCTAGCGGTCTGAGGCTAGATAACTTTTGCCCCAGTACTCGCGGGAGCTTTGTACCTCTAATTGACAGAACATCTTGCAGCAGTCCACTGATAGATTCGTTGTCGCCAATTCGCTCCAAATTATCAGTAAGTTCATCAACAGAACTGAGCAGCGGACCAACCAGAGTATCATCAATATTATCTAGATCATCTAGCGGCAGTTGGCTGACAGATTTCCTCCTGTCAATTCGCCCGAACTTATCACCAATTTCTTGAAAAGTGCGACCATCAGCAGACGACTCGAAGGAACTGAGTGGCGGGCCGAGTGCCTGGGAAGCCAAAGACGAATTATTCAGTCTGACTTTGACAAATTTAAGCTGATTTGGCTTTTCTGCTTTCACGACAGAGGCGTTAGGATCTCTTAAACCGAAGGGATTCACCCCATTAAAGATATCCTGCGCGCTTCCATCCCAGAAGTTGCGGAAGTTGAATGCTGCATTAATTACGGTTGGCGTATTACGCGGCTGGACGCGACGCACATTTGTACCTCCCACGTTAAACACCGGATCTAGCTCGGTTTTTATTTCGTCTTCCGCGCTACCAGGTTTAACATTAACAAACTTTGCATTGGAAACTCCCTGGGAGGAACTGACATCGTTACGGTCAGATATAACCGTCGTAGAATCATTTGGGTTTGACAGCTTATGAAAGGGAAAATCTTCTTTTCTTAGCTGGTAGTTTGGCGCACCACCTACATCAAAAGCTGTATCCGGATTAACTGTACGATCAGCGTTAATCCGCAAAATCCCAGGAGAAATCTGATTTTTGGATCTATTGTCGGCTCCCGCATGGAAGTGACAAGTAGCACAGGAGGTCTTTCCGTCGCTCCCAACCTGCATATCCCAAAAAAGAGTTTTTCCTAGCTTGATTGCAGCTACTTTGTCTTTTACGAAGTCTCGAAGATTGTTAGGCTCTGGAACCGATACGCTCTTGAGCGAAGTTAGAGGCGGCGGCGTAACTTGCGCCGATACAGTATTTCCAGCTATTACTGCTGCCAAAATAATGGCGGCAATTGTTATAGTTCTTGAAAATCTTGATCTCAGGTAGTTAGGCAAAACATTCCTGAATTTCCACCCTTGGCGTTTTATTTTTGTCACCAAAGATTTGAGCAAAAACCGACCTCTTGAGGTCAGTAACAAGTAAATTGATAAGCCAGTAATAAAGATTACTAAGCTTATTATGGGTATAATCCCCATATGTTTTTTTTGGTCAAATAACACCGGAAAAATTATACAACTTCAAGAACACTTCAAATGTAATATTTATGTAAAGTAATCACACGATTACAAATTTTATGTAAACAAAAAACCCTATAGGGCTACAAATAAATTCAGTAGGTAGGTAATATATTCTACATTTAACTTGCGTTAACTAGGCTGCTAAAATGCTTTATCTACAAGAGCTTGGTACAATTTAGGTATGCAAATTAGATATGTTTTAATTTATCATCAGCCCTACTTTAAGTAAAATATTTAAATGTCACTACATAAAACTTCTGGTCGCTGGCGCTTAGGGCTAGGCTTATCGCTATTAACGGTCTTATTGTGGGGAATTTTACCTATTGCTCTGGCGGTAACTCTGCAAGTGCTTGATGTCTATACCGTCATTTGGTTTCGCTTTTTGGTATCTTTTTTACTGCTTGCTATGTATTTAGGCATACGCGGTAAATTACCAAAGCTAGAACAACTACGTTCTGCTTCTGGGAAATTATTAGCGATCGCTACACTATTCTTAGGGATTAATTACTTTCTATTCATGCAAGGTTTAGCACTAACATCGCCTGCTAATGCTGAAGTTCTCATTCAATTAGCTACCCTTTTATTAGGTTTCGGAGGGTTAGTGATTTTTAAAGAACGTTATCGGCTGTATCAATGGATTGGTGTAAGTGTAATGACTTGCGGTTATGTTTTATTTTTTCGGGAACAACTAACAAATTTAATTACAGCACGTGGCACATATATACTAGGTAGCGTTTTGGTTGTGCTAGGAGCAATGGCATGGGCTATTTATGCTTTGGCACAAAAGCAGTTATTACAATCTTTATCTTCCTCTAGCATCATGCTGATTATTTATGGGGGCTGTGCTTTATTATTCACTCCTCTAGCCAAAATAAAATCACTTTTTATACTTGATGGTTTCCATTTATTAATACTGGTTTTTTGTGCTTTGAATACTTTAATCGCTTACGGTGCTTTTGCTGAATCATTAGAACATTGGGAAGCATCACGAGTCAGTGCAGTATTAGCTTTAGCTCCCATTGTGACATTAATATCAGTCGCGGTTGTATCAGTTATTGCACCTAATTGGATACCATCAGAACACTTCAGTTTTATAGCAATATTAGGAGCGGGTTTAGTAGTCACAGGTTCAGTAGCGATCGCCTTGGGAAAAACTGATTAATAAGAAGCATTCTCAGGATTTTTACTGGTTTTTTCATCGATTAAATTCGTGCCATCTTTAAAGCTACAACATAAATACTGAGGCAGAGTATTTTTTATTTGTTATGATTTGATAGTGAAGGCAACCTACGAGAGTCAGTCTCTTATATGATGGATAGTTTACCCATCTGTGTGACTCTGTAGGATCTGATTTTGACTTGATAGCCAAGATAAACATTCTTGAAGAATTGATAAATCAGAATTCAGGAGTCAGATAAAGCTTTCTACATTCGCAAGTCATACACAGTTCATACTGGATTCTAACGGCTAACTCCTAAATTGTGTTTTGAAAAAATTGAGGCTAAAAATTTTAAGTAAACCAAGCAGGGTGCCCGAAAAACTACCATAGCCAACACCTGATAAAACCAGATCACCGAAACAGTTGAGCGATGAATAGTTTGTTTGGTAATTGGGCCAGTACCCTGAGAAAAAATTTCTTATTGCTGGTTCTTTCAACACTGCTGCCAACATTTGGAATTAGTAATTCTGTCTTGGCAGCAGAGCGGATTTATGCATCTTATTCAGGTTTAGAGCTTTCCATTTCAGTCGCTACTTTAGAAAAGTATGCCCAAACAGGTGTAATTAACGAAGATTTGGTAGGATATCAGCAATATCTGCCTCTACAACAGCTTCAAGAATTGCGGCGGATTTTACTCAATCGTGTGAAAGTTAGTCCGGTAGTAGTTTCGCAACTTCTCTACACACCCCAAGGAGAATTTTTGCTGCATCGATTGGCGCGAGTCATTAAAAGCAGTAACCCAGAACCAGGATTTGGTACTTTACGTTCGGCGCTAATTTTAGCTTCTGCTGAATCGTCCGGCTTGACACTTTTGAATGTGTTGCGGAAATATCCCACCAGCAGCATTCGCCTTGATGTCGCAGAGACTTTGGAAATAGCTACAGAATTGGAGAAACTTGTTAACCAAACCCATCGGGCGATCGCAGCAGTTTCCCAAAAGTCTAAAATAGAAGCTGCTACCATCAAACAACCGAATTTATCGAAATTACCTGATTTACAGATTCCGGGAAAGTTGAAGTCGCAAAAATACACCCAAAAGTTTTTTGACTCAACACGCAATCGGCTTTTATTAACTGATGTTTACATTCCCAATGTCCAGAATACCGCACCCATAATTGTGATTTCTCACGGGTTGGGTTTAGATAGCAGCAACTTTCAATATTTAGCCACGCACCTAGCTTCTTACGGATTCGCCGTCGTTGTTCCCAATCATCCTGGTAGTGATACTAAACAATTACATTCTCTGTTGAATAAACGTGCCAATGAAATAGCAGAACCAAGTGAATTTCAAGACCGTCCTTTGGATGTCACATATATCCTGAATCAATTGGAAAAAGGTAATCAATCTGATTCACGGTTTAAAGGCCGCCTAAATCTGCAACAAGTTGGAGTATTTGGTCAATCATTGGGAGGCTACACAGCCTTAGCCTTGGCAGGCGCTAAAATCAACTTTGAGCAGCTAAAACAAGACTGTCGCCCAGCAGCACTGCAAAATACCTGGAACATGTCTTTACTACTTCAGTGTCGCGCTTTAGAATTGAGCATCAGCAAGTCTGGCAAGGATTATAACCTGCGGGATGAGAGAGTGAAAGCCGCGATCGCAGTTAATCCCATTACTAGTTCTATTTTCGGCAAAGCTGGCTTAAGTCAAATAAAAACTCCAGTGATGATTGTCAGCAGTAGCGATGATACAGTTGCACCAGCTTTATCCGAGCAAATTTTACCTTTCTCCTGGTTTGCAAATTCACAAAAGTACCTCGTCACCCTTGTAGGTGGCACCCACTTTTCCACCATTGGCAACGGGAACCCCGCAAATCAGCAAGTAGCATTACCTGCCGATATGATTGGTGATGCTTCCCAAGCGCGTCGTTACATCAACGTTTTGAGTTTACCTTTCTTCCAAACCTATGTTGCAGGAAAACTGCAATATACCCCTTACCTTAACGCCGCCTACACCCAAAGCATTTCTAGTAAGTCGCTTGGTTTGAGTCTCGTCAAGTCATTGAATACAACCGAATTAGCACAATTACTGGATATAAAAGGAGCCAAACCCGCAAAAAAAAAGTTCCCAACACCATAGTCAGCTTCGGATTTTGGATGTTGGATATTGGTGTTGCATTGCTACATGTAATGATTTTTATTTGACTTGTACAGACTTAATTAATTATATCTGTGCAGTATATTTGCATCTTCATGCAAATATAAAAGCAATCCTAAATCATTCGTAAAAAAAATCTGTTGCCTATTGCCTATTGCCTATTGCCTGCCACTTTTTTAAACGCAAAGGTAGATAGAAAACTTTATCAGTATGGCTCATTACCAATTCCCAGTTCTTTTTTGCTATGCTTCAATTCTTTCCAAAGTCCCTTAATCTGCTTGTAAGCTTCTTCGGGGTCTAGCTTTCCCGATGTTTCTAAAATCGAGATGAAGCTAACTTTCTGAGCAAATTCTTGGAGATTGGCGTTAAATATTAGATACTCTGGTCGAATTTGACCGTAGTAACGGCTGCGGGGGTAAAAAAAACTGTTTTTGTCTGGGTGATTAGGTTGTACCATTCGCTTGGCTCCTATCTATAATTTTCATTCATAATAGTCAACCCATTCAAAAACTGGTGTGACAGTTGTTACAACACATTTCTCTTTAGGCTTTTAATCTGATTTGTAGCTAGAGATTCGAGAAATACTCTTGTGTTTCCGATTGAAGTAGCATTTGCACATCCCAAATCTATTGAGTAGAAACCATCGCTTCTAACAACACTAGAAGCGAGAGAGGCTGCTAAGGCAGCTTTTTCTATTATTGATAAGCAGCTATCAAAAGTCTAATAACATCATAGTTGCTTTCAATAAATTCAGAAATATGTCTTAATATAGATTTTTTGAAAGTATTGCAAAACCGTACCTTTTATACACAAGCATTCGTTTAGCCGTGACCGATGATACTTCCTAGTTCTCTAGCTCTTTAGGGCTGGGGTTATCTTACGAGTAGTAAAATTATCTTCGTTTGTCGGCTTTTGCAAGGTAAGCTTTTCCTCTACACACGAATAGTCGCCAAATAACGAAGAACTTTTTTTACTAGAGCATCTAAGTAGTTTTACTACTTCTATTATTAGCTGTGTAGGGTTTGATGGCTTTTTCATATAAGTTTGAAACCCAAATGCAAGAGCCTTTGTGTGAGCATTATCTTCAGCATGACCACTAAAAGCGATCGCTGGAATTTGTCTAATTTGTACTGAATTAATTGTTCGTACTTTCTGTATTAACGAATACCCAGATTCACCTGGCATATCAATAGGGAGCATCCCAGTTTTTTGCAAAGAAGGCGAAAATCAGTCAGGATAGGTAAGACGAGTGTATTTACTTACCGATGACCCCAGAACAAAAGCAAGCTCTTCAAGAACATATTCAGGCGATCGCTAAAATATTGTACGAAGA
>JBBSOX010000062.1:0-37040 GCA_038259325.1 Chroococcales cyanobacterium
AGAATGCGCGAGATCCAATGAAAGTGAAGGCTTGGTTGCCTCCTGTAGTGGAGTTGGCGTCGATGGTAGATAGATCGATTCGGTCACCTGGCAAGTTACCGTTTCCAAAAAAGTCAGCGATAACATCTCGTGATGAACCAGCAGGACTATCTGAAACTGAGCTGAACCTGAAAACATCGTTACCTGATCCTCCCCTGAGAATATCAGTCCCACTACCGCCAATAAGGGTATCGTTGCCACTATCGCCAGCGAGGCGATCGTTGCCACTACCACCGAGAAGGATATCGTTGCCACTACCACCAAGAAGGGTATCGTTGTTATTACCTCCAATTAGGCTATCGTTGCCATTGTCGCCAAGAAGGCGATCGTTGCCATCACCACCGCTAAGGGTATCGTTGCCATCACCACCGCTAAGGGTATCGTTGCCACCACCACCGCTAAGGACATCGTTGCCAGTACCGCCAATGAGACTATCTCTACCACTACCACCGGTAAGAACATCGTTGCCAGCGCCGCCAATAAGGGTATTGTTGCCACCACCACCGTTAATCACATCGTTACCACCACCGCCATTTATGCGATCGTTGCCACTACCACCGAGAAGGACATCGTTGCCACTAGTGCCGTTAATGTTATTGTTACCACTATTGTTACTACTACCGCCGATTTGGATAGTGTTGCTGCTGCTGCTGCTATCAAGACTGCCGAGAATGTCATTGAGATCGAGAATGGTATCCATAAATGCGCTTCTCCTGAATTTAGAGGGTAAAAAATTACTTTGTCACTTCACCATCAGAAAACGGTGTTGCTAATTAAGAGCATGAATTTGCTTTTCCACAAAGGCACAAAAAAACAAGTTCAATAACTTAACGTTTGAATTTCACACTTTTATTCAGCAATTCCGAAAAAACAAGGTGGAGAAATAACGGGTGGGAACAGTAACTGAACTATACCTGATTGGAACAGGCCTTTCTGTTGAGTCTAAAGATTAGAAAAGCACCGCATATATCGATGATTTTGGCATAAAAATTTTGCCAATAATCATTTCTATATCTTTGTGCCTTATGTATTCATTAGTTACAGTACTAGGCTGCTAGGGAACAAGCAAATTTTCTAGTACAGATTTGGATAGCTTTTCCGATGTTTTTACTGTATTCACAATCACAAGATTATGATATTACATCAAGGCTATTTTTTTCTATCTATAAGAAATAATAATTAGTCATCATTTATTCCTTTCGCTATAAAAACATCTGAAACCTTTGCTCAGATAGGGTTTTTTAATCTATATCGAAATAATAAGGTCATGATATTACCCTGATACTAGTTTATTTCAAGTAAGTAGTTGAGAATATTTATAACTATATTACTGCTAATATAATTAAGCATAGTCAAGCAATTGCAAGGGTTTTCAGACTTTTATTTTTAGTTGTATAGTTAGGTTTATTTGTACCTATCTGCTTATTTATAAAAAAAAAGTGGTAATGAATACCACTTTTTTTATTCTCAAAATCCCTGATGAGGGCAATATTTTACCGAGGTAAAGGTAAGCCTGCAACGGCCACTGCACCAGCGATCGCACTAGCACCAAGGGAAGTCAATGCTGTCCAAAATAACCACCACGCAGCATTTGCAACGGTTTTTTTGGTTTCTTGAGCTTGCTTTTTAGCTTGCTCTTGGATCGCTTTCAGGCGTTTTTGTGTTTCTTGTTGGATGCGCTCGGCTCGTTGTAGTACGCCATCTCGCGCCGCTTCTATTTGCTCGATGATCCGGTTAGCATCCTCTTGAGAAATATCCTCACGAGAACTCAATACAGCAACTAAGGTATCCCGATCAAATTGACTGAGGCGATCGCGCAATGCTTCAAATCCGGCTTGCGGATCGTCGAATACTTTCCCAAAGTCTTGCTTAATCCCTTCATAGTTGAGTTCGGAACGATCCAGCGAGTTGAGATAGTTGCGAACTTTAGCAAAAACTCCATCAAGTACAGATTGCACCCTCTGCTGGATTTGCTGGAATTGTTCCACAATGGAACTGCGAACAGACTCAATTTGATCTACAATCCGGTTGGCTTCCTCTTCTGAGATATCCTCCCGTTGGGATAATAGCGCCACAATTGTCGAACGGTCAAATTTGGAGGCGCGATCGCTTAAACTTCCAATTCCAGCGCGGGGAGAAGACAGCAGCAATTGCAAATCGCGTTTAATTGCTTCTGGGTTAAGTTCTTCTTTGTTGGTATTACGCAGATAATCTTCAAGATTTGCTTCAAAATCTAGAGCTACTTGAGTGGTACGCTTGGCCAAGCGTCGTGGCGCTCTCACAATACTAGCGATCGCATCTTGTACCTGATCAATGATCTGATCAACCTGCTCTTGGCTTAAGTCTCCTCGCTGACTCACGAGTTTAACCAAGGTTTCTCGATCAAAGTGAGATAAGCGATCGCGCAGTGCTAAAGCTCCGGCTTGAGGATCATCGAGTAATTTTTCCAAATCGCTCCTGATACCTTCTGGATCAAGTTCTTCCAAGTTGGTATTGCGGAGATATTCGGCGATCGCTTTTGAAGTTTTTTCGTACTGTTCTTTCGCCTGCTGCGGTACTTGCAAAATACTATCTCGGACTGCTTCGATCTGATCGAGAGTTTGGTTGATCTGTTCTTCGCTCAAATCCTGACGTTGATTAAGCAATTGTACTAGCGTGTCCCGGTCAAATTGCGATAAGCGCGAAGTCAATTGGCTAATTCCGGCTTGCGGATCGTCTAGTAAAACTTGAAACTCACGTTTGATGCTTTCGGGATTGAGTTCATCTTTGTTAGTATTCCGCAGATAATCTTCAACTCTTTGGCGCAGTTCATCGGCTTTTGCTTTTGCTTGTTCTTGCAATTCTCTAGCACGATTCAAGAAATTATCGCGGCTGCGTTCGAGTTGACTAACAATATTATTAGCTTCCTCTTGGCTGATATCTTGACGCTGCTGGAGCAATTGTACATAAGTATCGCGGTCAAATTGCCCGAAGCGATCGCTTAAATCTTCAAATCCAGCTTCTGGATCTTCCACCAATTTAGCAAAGTCGCGTTCAATACCTTCAGGATTAAGTTCTTCTTTCCCCGTCGAACGCAGATAATCTTCAATACCGCTGCGGAAATCTTGTCCTTTTTCTTGCGCTTGGGCTTGTTTTACAGTTTCTAAAACTTCCGAGCGATCGCTTTCCATTTGTTCGGAAATTTCTTTCACCCTGACTTCACTGACATCACCTCGCTGCTTCAGCAAGTTAGCGAAATATTCTTGATTTATTTCTTCCAACTCCCGTCCTACAGTTGTTGGATCTGCATTAACGTCATAGATGAGTTCTTTAAATTCATCTCTTAGGGTAATGCGGTTAAAATGCCAAGGAAAGGAATTCAATATGTAGTCTTCTACATCTGTCTTAATTGTGTTTTTGGGTGATATCGGCAATTTTGCAGAGACTTGTTCAGTTGCTTCATCTCTGAACTTCTTGAATTGTTCTGTGATTTGATTGACATCGACATCTTGAACTTTTTCTTTCAGTTTTTGCAACTGATTAGTAATTTTGTTGACATCGATATTGGAAAGATTGACCCGCTCCAGAACTGCTGGTGCAGCAGCACTCAAGCCATATTGAATAGCTTGCTTGATTATACCATTGCCATTCCCACCACCGACTGTAACCAGTTGTTGAAGACGTTCACCTAATTGGTCTGAATTCAATTCTTCGGGACTAGCAGACTTAAGCAAATTAATTACTTGTTCTGTTGGATTGCTGCGATTCAAAGCTTGTTGCCAAGCACCTTGAAATTGGTCAGCAATGCGATTGATATCTTCTTGGGATAAATCTGTGCGACTGCTAATTAAATCAACAAATGTTTGGCGATTGATATTTTGTAATAGGTCGCTGTTAGCAACAGATTGCAAATCTGTATCTTTAAGAAGCTGGTCAAATTGGTTACGAATTTCTGTGATATCCAGCTTTGGTAATTGCAGAGAACCTAAAGAACTTTGGAGTGTATTTCTAATATCTTCAGGATTAAAACCTGAAGTTAATTCTCGCCGGACTGCGGCTGTAATATCTTCAGCGGTAGAAACTAACTGGTTTTTGGCGGCATTAGCACCGATACCAGCAGTTGCGGTTCCCATCAAAGCTTGAAAACCAGAAGTGACAGTATTAGCGATAGAACCAATAAAAGAGCCTACTGCTGATGAACCTAACCAAATTACCAGTGAGAAATAGGTAGCCCAGATCACTACACCGATAATTGCACCTAGAGATGCACTTTCGATTAAGCTAAGTTTTACCGCTAGGAAACAAGCAATAAATAATGCAATACTAACGGTTAGCAACGCCCAAGCCCCAATTTTGGTCTGAACTGAACGCATTTTAGTACCCAAACTTTCTGAATCATCATCAGAATCTGAGTCAATTTCCCAAGATGAAATTCCTACAGCGACTGAAAAGTTAGTCAATAATAATTGGAAGGCAAATGCCATTAAGACTCCAGCCAGCAATGCTACCAAAAATTTCGGACCAGAAAAAAGAACTGATGCTTCTTCTGGAGTCAGTGCTTCCTGAGTTAAAATTGGCGCTAATCCAAAAGATAGCCAGTTCCATCCCCAAATACTTAAAACACCTTGAAACATAAGTATTTTCTCACTTGCAATTAATTAAATAACCATTCATAGAATGGCTTATTTCTCAATCTAGTTCCTAATTATATGAACTGACACTTTCTTAGGTAAGAAGTTTGTTTGCCAAAAGTCATACTTTACAAAAAGCAAATACTCTTATTAATTTTTAAATAAAGAATAACGCGAAGTTTGGTGATTCTCTGTCAATCTAGTTGATAAAGTTAAATAATTTAGTATTAATAATAATATTTTGCCCTAATAGCAATCCGATAGCGAAGCGGTAGCGAGTCAGACGCTCCTGCGTCGCTAACGCTGCGCTATCGAGCGTCTTTGATTTCTGAATCACTCGTAGAGATAAGGGACTGGGGATTGGGGATTGGGGACTGGGAAGAAAGAATAAAGGTGTACTGAGTTTTGTTCAAAAATCAAATATGAGTCCTATATATATTTTTAATAAACAATCATCTGATAAATAGTATGGCTAACATAATTTTCACTAAGTTTAAAAGAAGTTATTTTAATAAAAAACAGTTAATATCGAATTTTTATCAAGCATAATTTAGTTAGCAATTAAAATTGTTTGCTATCTTAAGATAAAAATAGGTATGTCTAATGATAGAGATAAAAATTATTCCAAGCGATTGATGAAATGTAAACATAAACATGTATTAATAAAGTCATTAGGAGCTATAAATTAGTGAATAATTGATTTTTGCTGAGGAGAAAGAATAATGGTAGTAGGTATACATAAACGTGCTGTAGGTGTATTTTCTCATCGTCGAGATGTTGAACATGCCCTACATGAATTGAAAAAAGTTGGCTTTGACATGAACAGAGTCTCTGTCATTACTCAGGATGGAGACAAAGATGATATCTCTGGGGCTGAAGTACGCGATCGCGTCGGTGATAAATCTGACGAAGGCGCTAAAGTCGGAGCAGCTACAGGCGGCGCTTTGGGTGGATTGACTGGCTTATTAGTTGGTCTTGGTACTTTGGCAATTCCTGGAATCGGGCCAATTATGCTAGCTGGAGCCGCAGCAACAACCTTAGCTACTACTCTCGCTGGCGCTGGTATTGGTGCAGTAGCTGGTAGTTTGCTTGGTGCATTAGTTGGTTTAGGAATCCCCGAAGAACGAGCTAGAGTTTATGACGAACGTGTAAAACGGGGACACTATTTAGTCATCCTAGATGGCACAGATACAGAAATCGCTAGAGCAGAAGCAATTTTACATCAGGGTGGTGTCGAAGAGTTCGGCATCTATGATAACCCAGATGCTAGAAATGCTGATTATGCAGCTCCAACTTCTAATGTGGCTCATAGTAATGTTGCTAGACGCGCGATTGGAGTATTTTCTCATCGCCGAGATGCAGAAGCAGCAATTACAGAGTTACGAGATGCAGGTTTTCCCTTAAGTAGAATTTCCATCATCGCCAAAGATACAAACGATCATGGGATCGGTGGTGTAGATGTAGATAAAAATGTCGGTACAGGTAACAAAGCAGACGAAGGTGCAAAAGCTGGAGCAGCTACAGGCGGTGTTCTAGGCGGCTTGACTGGTTTATTAGTTGGGCTGGGAACTCTAGCGATTCCTGGAGTTGGGCCTGTGATTGCAGGTGGTGCAGCAGCAACCGCTTTGGCATCAACATTAGCTGGCGGTGCGATCGGTGCAGCGGCTGGCGGTATTGTTGGCGGACTCGTTGGTTTGGGAATTCCCGAAGACAAGGCGCGAGTATATAGCGATCGCTTCCAAAGAGGCGACTACTTGGTAATTATCGATGGTACGCAAGCTGAAATCCACCAAGCAGAACCAATTCTCAATCGTCGCGGTATTGAAGAATTTGCCATCTATGATGCCACTGATTTAGGCGAACATCGCTCAGGTTTAGATCGAGGAACGCATCACGATACAGCAGTTGTTAATAGCGATCGCACCAATTACTCAACAGGTGTTCATGGAGATGACCCTGCTGTAGTCATTGTTGACCGTCGTGATGAAACACTCTAACTCAAGGTAGTTGTCACTCACACCAATTCTGCTAAATTACAGGAGCAAGTAGATAAAAGCTTTGCTCCTCACTTAAGAAACTTGCTCCTCACTTGTGCCGTGAACATCAACGAACTCCACAAGTTTCACTTTCCGATTCCGAATTAAAGATATGCAAAAGCTAACCCCCTTCTTAATTAGTTGTCTTCTAGTTTTTGGTGTTGCTGCTTGTGACAACACTTCTAAAACAACTGTGTCTGCACCCGATCCTAATGAAGCTCCACAAGCACCAACCGCACAAACAACACAAGCTGCTCAACAAGACGCTCAAAGTGAAGTTCGCAGAAGACAACTTGATGCTGATATTCGTGCCCGCGAACAGCGCAATAATCTAACTGGTGGCGATACACAAAGAGCTGCTGCTGATCTAGCAAGTGAAGTTCGCTCTAAGCTGGAGGCAAACATACCCAAGGGACGATTAACAGTGAAGGCAGCAGACAATGGAACTGTGACTGTCGCAGGAACTGTGAACAATCAAGAGGAATTGGCTAAAATTGAAACTTTAGCTAAGGAAATTAAAGGTGTCAAAGCTGTAGTTGTTACAGCAATTGTTGCCCCACCAACAAACTGAGGCAGCTAATAATAAATCCAAGTGAGTAGGTAGGCATAAATAAATTGACATGCCCCTGCTCAGTTTTAAGGGTCAGTTATATTTATTGCTGACCATTAATAATTGAGAACTGACGATCTTAATAATTATATTTATTGGCGATCAGTCAGTTATAGAAACTTTTGTACTTACCGAAAATAAAAACTATGGAAACCGAACAACAGCAACGTGAATCCATCAATGCCTCCTTATCACAAAGTACGCTAGCACTTGAAGGTGTAGATACTGAAAACTTGCCAAAGTTACCGCCAGCACGTGAACCTGAATCTCAATGGCAGCAAATTAGCAGACAAGTTTCTCAATTTTTGGAGCAATTGCCCGAATATTTAGGTAGCTTTTTTAATAACTACAAGCAGCCTTTAACAACAGTTGGTTTGATTTTGGCGGCGATTGTTACAGTCAAGGTAGTACTAGCAGCACTGGGTGCAATCAATGATATTCCATTACTATCACCGACTTTTGAGTTAATTGGTATTGGTTACGCCACTTGGTTTATTTCCCGTTATCTACTGAAGGGTTCAACTCGGCAAGAATTAGCCGATGAAATTCAATCACTGAAAAACCAACTTGTGGGCGAATAAATTGACCAACCATTAAACTAGTACATTGGGGCGTAAGTTTGCCAACCTTTATTAGCCTTAGCAGACTAGTAGCTTAAGGCAAAAGCCAAAAGTATTGTATTTCGAGCTTCTTACGCCACTAGAAATGGTATGTTTATCTACACACCCACTGTACTATAGGATTACTATTTGATTTTTGAACGGAATTAGGTATTGTAGAGGAGCCAGTGCGTTGCGGAGGTTCCCTCCGTTGTAGCAACTGGCGTTGTGTTAGAACGGAGTTCGTAACGCACTATTATCAAGGGTTTGATGCGTTATGCTGTCGCTAACACATCCTACGTATATTTTCAGAAATCAAACCGGATTCCTATAGTTTGTATGGTTCGTTAATTAAATATATACAATCTAAATGTTCACATTCCCGACTTATTAGATAAGTCGGGAATTTTGTAACTATCCTAGTTCGGATATACAACGCGCTAGGGACGCAATAATATTCATTGCCCTTAACTTCAGCTAAAACCATTGTTTTACACAAGGAACGTAAATTACATGTATTTAGCCGGACTTCAAATTAGTCTTTTCGATACATCAAAAGATAGAGAGCATAAGATTATATTTAATTTTAAATCACTTCTAAAGATAGTAGATGGAAGATGAAAAACAACCTAATCTAGGCTTTGAGGTTATTTAATAGATTCTTTAACGAGGACATAATTTATGGCTAATGAAGCAGTTAATAAAGGTATAGATTCATCTGATCGAGCTGAAGTAGATACATACGATCGCGGTATTATTCCAGCTGAAACAGCTGCACGAATGGAAAGAGAGGGAACTCTGTACAAAACACTCCCTACAGAAGAAAGGGAGGCAGATGCATCTACCAATGACCAAACCGATCCAGACAGTATACGCACCACTGACGGATATACTGTGGACAAAGAAGGTTTGTTAAACAACTATGCAGTGGAACCGGAAATGTACTACGAAGAACCGGGTGATGCACGTAAACAGGCAGCAGAAGAGAAAGCCCAACGTATTGAAGAACTCGGAGAAGTTAATCAGGACGAAGAAGGGAAGTTGACCGAAAAGGGTGATACACGTGGTAAAGGGCCGGGAATAATTTAATTACAATCATCTTTTTTGTTAGGTGCAATTACACGTAAGAAGGCTAAATAGGTGGTTTTGAGAGACGCAATCATGATTGCGTCTCTATTTGTATAGGCGAATAAAGTACAACCTGAGATATGATAATTTTTTAGCTTTTGATACATTGACTTGTAATAACTTATGGTAAGTAGTCCATGTTAAAAGAAAAGCCCTTAGTTATTACTAAAGAAGAGCAGGTATTGCCCCTATTTCCACGTCTACCAATCCTCACAAGCCTTCAAGGAGGTTGGCAGGGTGCTTCATTTACATATATGTGTCAACCTGCTTATGAATTCCCTGAAGTTTGCACTCCCTTGTGGCATTCTCTGATCATTTTTACTCATGGAGCACGAGTAATTCATGCTGAACGGAAACTAGATGGACGCAAGCATCGTGATGCTGTAGTTGGAGGCGATATTATTATTACTCCTGTCAACGTCGGGCATCAGGCGAATTGGGATGCTGAAGGAGACTTTATTCTACTTGCTATTGAACCACAAATTTTAGCTTGTGCTGTTGACGAAACAGCAGATGCCGAACAAATTCAACTTGTGCCCCATTTCGCCACACCCGATCCCCTAATTTATCAAATAGGGCTAGCACTGAAAGGCATTTTGAAAAATAATCCTCTAGGGAGCCGTCTTTATGCAGAGACGATGGTAAATGCCTTATCAGTACATCTTATGCAACATTATTCCACGCGCAAACCGATATTAAAAACATATAAAAACGGTTTACCACGGCGTCAATTACAGCAGGTCATAGACTATATTCAGGAACATCTTGACCAAAATTTAGGTTTAGCAGAATTAGCGGCGTTGATACCAATTAGTCCTCATTATTTTTCCCAGCTTTTCAAACAATCTATGGGAATGACTCCCCATAACTATGTAATTTACTGTCGCGTGCAATGTGCCCAGAAATTATTGCTGAAGGGAGAAATGACAATAGCTGAAATTGCTGAATTGGTTGGTTTTGCTAGCCAAAGCCATTTAAATTTTCACTGTAAACGACTATTGGGTGTAACTCCTAAAGCTATTCAACAGAGATAGGATAAATCTGCAAAAAATCGGACGATTTTGCAAGACTCCAGACCTTAAATTTTCTAAAATTTAAAAAAACAATATCTTGTTGCGAAATATTAGAGATTAGGGAAACTTTTTATTTATGGGCAGAATTGAAACCAAGACTGAACCAATGGTGATTAACTTTGGCCCCCATCACCCCTCTATGCATGGGTGCTTTCGGATTGTTGTCACCTTGGATGGAGAAGATGTGGTGGACTGCGAACCTGTCATTGGCTACCTGCATCGAGGTATGGAAAAGATTGCTGAAAACCGTACCAATATTATGTACGTACCTTATGTGAGTCGATGGGATTACTATGGCGGGATGTTTAACGAAGCCGTGACGGTGAATGCTGTCGAGAAACTAGCAAATATTTCTATTCCCAAACGTGCTAGCTACATTCGGGTAATTATGCTGGAGTTAGCCCGAATTGTTAACCATCTGCTGTGGTTAGGGCCTTTTGTGGGAGATACTGGCGCACAAACTCCTATATTTTACACTTTGCGCGATCGCGAAATGATTCTCGATTTATTTGAAGTTGCTACAGGCTATCGGATGGTCAACAATAATTATTTTCGCATCGGTGGGCTTGCTGCTGACCTACCTTTCGGCTGGGTGGATAAATGCAAAGACTTCTGTAACTACTTTGCACCTACCATTGATGAGTATGAAAAACTGATTACCAATAATCCCATTTTTCGCCGCCGAGTTGAGGGTGTAGGAGTTTTAAGTCGGGAAGAAGCGATTAATTGGGGGATTTCTGGGCCGATGTTACGGGCTTCTGGGGTGAAGTGGGATTTACGAAAGGTTGACCACTATGAATGCTACGACGATTTTAGCTGGGAAGTACAGTGGGATACAGCTGGAGATTGTTTTGCTAGGTATGTCGTTAGACTTGGAGAGATGCGTGAGTCAGTCAAGATTATTCAGCAAGCACTCAACAGATTACCCGGTGGTGCATACGAAAATTTAGAAGCTCAACGCATAAAAGCAGGTGCTAAATCTGAGTGGAACGGGTTTGATTATCAATTCATTGCCAAAAAAGTTGCACCTACATTTAAAATTCCTCAAGGTGAACACTATGTGCGTGTAGAGTCAGGCAGAGGAGAGTTAGGAATTTATATCATCGGAGATGATCATATCTTCCCTTGGCGTTGGAAAATTCGTCCAGCCGATTTCAATAATTTACAAGTTTTATCTCAGTTAATCAAAGGTCAAAAAGTAGCAGATATTTTCGTTATTCTGGGAAGCATTGATGTTGTGATGGGATCGGTAGATCGATAAATGAAGGAGTGGGGATTATTCTTGTGCCCCATTCTTTAAATTATCAACGGTTCAAGTTCACGATTATGCCACTGCCGTTGATGCCATTCGGCAACCAAAGGACGGACAATAAACTTAGGCTGCCCATCGCCTTTAACGTCAATGCGTAAACCTGAGTAGGGTCGCCGCTTCTGAGAACCTTCACCATTGCGACCAATGAAGAGATGCGATCGCGCTACTAATCTATTTTCATTTCCCAAAGTTTCCATCAAATCGGCTCCCTCAATCCGCTGGCGTCGCAAACTAAAGCCGCTACCGCCACAAACAATCCAGTGGATATGAGAATCAGCGTGTCCTGTATCCATTGTTTCTAAGTGTTCCAAGCAGTGGGCGTGACCGTTTAATACCAAATCAACCAAAGGACGCCCCTGAGTTAGCGAACCAATTTCTTTAGCTACTGCATCCAGTACACCACGAAGGCGATCGCGAACTATTAGAGTTTGTGCTTGTTGCCACTTTGTCGCTTCAGTTACATAGGGAGGATGATGGAAATAAATCACCCTTCCCCGAACTTCAGAGTTATTCCAAGATTCAATTAATCTTTGCTTGAGCCACTCCAGTTGTTCAGTGTCAGTCAGCGTTGTTTTATTAGCAGCTAATTGTTTATCGATATCAACAATAATTTCTTCAATTTGTGACAGCTTGGCGTGGTAGTCGTCTAATTGGTCAGCTTCGCTGGGGTTTTCTGGACGAAGCTTGGCTGAGGTTTCAATGATTTGCTGCTTTTCTTGTTCTAAATCTTCACGACATTTTTCTAAAATTCTGCGATCGGCATTGCCTTGTTTTGTTTTAGGTAGCGGTGGTGGATCGTTAAATGTATTTGAATCCAAGGCAAAGAAATCAATACCGCCATAGCGAAAAGTGTAGTAGCGATTGGGAAGGCGAGTGAAGTGCCCAGGTTTATAGCTAAGACAATAACCTGTATCTGTCTTGGCTGTGTAGTACTGATTTAAATGATAATTTAGCTCTCCCGGAAGCTGAAACGCCTGAAGATAGTCCAGAAATGCCCGTGCGTATGCTTCACCCGTTCCTGAGCCATGCAAGCCTACATCCAAATCTAACCGCGATCGCAACAGGCGGCGAATAGGTAATGTTGTCAGAGAGGCCAAGCTCAATAGAATCGGCAAGTTATAGTAATCGTGATTTCCTAGTACAGGTAAAATGGGCAGCTTAAAAATCATCTGGTCATAAGCAATCTTTTTGGGATGCTCTCCCCCCAAGAGAAACTCTTGGTAAGGCTGGATGAAGTTCTGCTGGTAGTATTCACTCGACCCCACTAAATAGATCACATCCCCGGTATGCAGCATAAAACGGCATTCGCTGTGATGGGGCAACATAAGTTCAGCCACCTTTCGCTGGGGATTGTGTCCCCGGTGCTTGCCGGAACCACTATCACCTACAACTAAAAATGAGAACTCAGAATTGTCTGTTTGACCATCCTCTAACACCAGCCTAGTTTGGTCGATGTTCCGTTCCACAATTAACGGATCTTGCCACCGTACCCGCTGATTCATTTTACGAATTTTCTTAGCGATCGCTGGATCAGATACAAGTTTCAATGTAACCTACTCCTGAGTTTTTAATTGAAGGGGAGCAGGGGAGGCAGGGGGAGCAGGGGGAGACAGGGGACAAGAAGAATAACCATGCCCAATGCCCAATGCCCAATGCCCCATGCCCAATCCCCAATGCCCCATGCCCTCACTCCTCTATTGTGTCTTTCATCTCAATAGTCAGATTAGGAAGTCCCTCTAGTTTTTCGGTAGGCTCAACTTCTTCTACTAATGGCACAAAAATGTTCAAACCTGCTGGTACACACTTAATTTCTACCGGTGTTGTACCCACTATTTCACCATCTAGAACAACCTTTTGCGGTGGCTCAGTTGTAATTTTAAATTGTTTGGCTCGCAGGAAGCCAATATCATTCCGATCAACAGCGTTACCTGTAGAAGCGGTTTGAAATAGATGAAATGTAGCTGCGATCGCTCCTGCTTTGTTAACTGGAGCTACAATCGTTAAATCTAGTAACCCATCATCATAAATCAGACCTGCTGGACCCTGAGCTAAGACTGAAGTGGGAGGCGCGGCATTTGCTACTGTAACTGCACAGGCACTAGTTTTAATTATTCTGTCTTCTGTTTCAATTTCAACATCAAAGTTTTTTAAATTTCTCAGTTGCTGAATTCCTGCTAAAACGTAGGCCATCATCCCAAAGCGATTCTTGGCATCTCGGTCTGCCAATTCTACAGTTTCAGCTTCAAAGCCAATGCCTACCAAGAGTACCATCGGGCGATCGTTGCAATAGGCTACGTCTACATGGCGGGTTCCTCCCTGCAAAATTGTCTGACAGGCATCTGCGATCGTGTCAGGAATTCCTAAAGCTGTGGCAAAAGCGTTTGCTGTGCCTCTGGAAATGATCCCAAATGGAATCTCAGTACCTATTAAAGCCGCTGCTGCCGCTGAGAGGGTTCCATCTCCCCCCGAAGCAATGATTGCATCTACGCCTCGTTTTACCGCTGCATAGGCTAGTTCGTCAGCGTCGATTTCTTCAGTTGTGAGATAAATATCTAGGTCAATTTCTGGCTCTAATATTGCCCGAATTTCTGCCAGTTCTAGATCAGAGTCACCCTGACCCGCAACTGGATTGAAAATGAGACAGGCGGAACGATTCATAAAATATAAAAGCTAAACTTAGATCACTAAAATACCAAATTCTTTCTAGCATTCTTGCGAAATTTTGCCTTCCTTCTGACGGCTGGTTTATCTTTTGTAAGAATTTTAGAAGTCTTCTGCGTCAGAACATACCAGTGCTGATGCGTATTTAAGTATTTTTTGTCTTTATTGAAACAATAAAAATTTTGCCATGCGTCAATTATTACTAGTTTTAGCAAGTATGCTAACTCTCAGCAGTTTAGCTACTCACAGCATAACCATAGCAGGCACAACACCTGATTTACGGGAGATGCGCTTAGTTCAAAGGGTCAACTGCAATAATCCTCAAACTCAAATAGCAATTAATGAATGCGCGAAATTGTCTTATCAAAGGGCAGATAAAAAACTGAATCAAGTTTATCAACAATTGCTACCTACCTTAGAAAGGTCTAGGAAACAGAAATTGATTGCTGCACAACTTGCATGGATCAAGTTTAGAGATACAAATTGTGAGTTTGAGAGAAGCAAATATGAGGGAGGAAGTATTGCCCCTAGCATTTATGTTGGTTGTCTGGAAAATACTACAAAACTGCGTACCCAAGAATTACAAGAATATCTCAAATCTGACCCTTAATTTGAGAAAAATTGTTAATTTTTTTGATCTCTGCCAATTTCTATGCTGGCATTACGATGTGAGGTAAAATACGATAAAAAAGTGTCTCTATGACCGTAACTACAGCGAAGTGGACAATAGATCAATATCACCGCATGATCGCCGCAGGTATCCTAGATGATCGGCATATGGAACTTCTAAAGGGAGAAATAGTAGAAATGTCACCGGAAGGAGAACCTCATGCCTACTTCAGCAGTGAAGCCGGGGAGTACCTGATTCAACTTTTAGGCAATCGCGCCACAGTTCGCCCCAGTAAACCGATTACGCTTCCTAACAACTCTGAACCTGAGCCTGATATTGCTGTTGTAAAAAGATTGGGACGTGAATATTTAGAACATCATCCCTACCCTGAAAATATCTTCTGGTTAATCGAATATTCTGATTCCAGCTTAGATAAGGACTTACAAATAAAAACCAAAGTCTATGCTGAAGTAGAGATTCCTGAATATTGGGTAGTTAATCTGAGAAAGCGACAAGTTGTAGTATTTCGAGATCCTCAAGATGGTGAGTATGCCTCAAAAACAACATTAACTAGAGGGACGATTTACCCACAAGCATTTCCAGATTTGGGTATATCAGTAAGTGCGATTGTTAACATTTAGAAATAGAAACTAAAAAATCCATTAATCCGATAGCTGAACTAGATTTAGTTTCTGGTAACTTCAGAAACTCCTTTAGGGTTAGAGATGCAGATTTTGCAACACTCATAATTTCTGCTACTCCGAAAGTCCTACATCCGGTTTATAGCAGTTTTCAATCGATGCACCGTGTATTTTTATTGTCTTGGAGTAATAAATATAGTGGTTCGCACCGTAATAATGCTGTACTAAATAAAATTGTTTGAGATTCCTGTAACAAACTTTAGGTAAAGAATTGTAATCCAAAATCCAAAATCCAAACCCCAAAATTGGTATGAGTCCCTGACTACGGTAGTCTAGATGAGAGTGAATTTATCGCCTGCGATATTATATTGTTTTATGACTTCAGTTGTTTCTAGTCCCCCACGCACTATTCGGATTGGTTCACGCAAAAGCCAACTTGCTCTGGTTCAAACCTACTGGGTACAAGAGCAACTCCAGAAAGCCTTTCCCGATATCACTTTTGAAGTCCACACCATGTCTACCCAAGGCGATAAAATCTTGGATGTAGCATTAGCTAAGATTGGCGATAAAGGACTTTTTACTAAAGAACTTGAAGTCGGAATGCTCAATCAGGAGATTGACTTTGCGGTTCATTCTCTCAAGGATCTGCCCACTCACTTACCAGAAGGGTTAACACTGGCAGCAATTACTGAACGGGAAAACCCAGCAGATGCATTAGTGGTGCATGAAAAGCACAAAGATAAACAAATTGATACATTGCCAGAAGGCGCAGTAATTGGTACATCTTCGCTGCGGCGGTTAGCACAGTTACGCCATCACTTCCCCCACTTTACGTTTAAGGATGTGCGGGGAAACTTGATTACACGGTTGGCAAAACTAGATGCAGGCGAATACGATGCTTTGATTTTAGCAGCAGCAGGGTTAGAGAGATTGGGAATGGGCGATCGCGTTCATCAAGTTCTCCCCAAAGAAATCTCCCTTCACGCCGTGGGACAAGGAGCGTTGGGTATAGAATGCCGTGCTGATGATAGTGAAGTGCTATCTCTACTCAAAGCGATCGAACACCCGGAAACACGCGATCGCTGTCTTGCCGAACGATCTTTTTTACGCTCTCTAGAGGGTGGCTGTCAAGTACCTATTGGTGTAAATACAGAAATATCTGGTGAGAATTTGACCTTAACAGGGATAGTCGCCAGTGTAGATGGTCAAAAGTTCGTAAAAGATACTGTCACTGGGATTGCCAATAATGCTGAAGCGCTAGGTACAGAACTAGCTCAACTGTTGCGGCAACAGGGAGCGCAAGAAATTTTGTCAGAAATTTTTGCGGTGATTCAGCGCGGTTCCTAAGCAATTGGGCAGGCCGATGTGATTAGATAAGAATTGATCGCCGTTGCACCAAAGATGTGCCAGACGCGACAAATTGCGTTGGTCGCGATCAATAAAGTTAATTTGACAAATTATAGACAGAACCGGGGAAGCAAAAATTACCATGCGGATTCTATTTGTTGCAGCAGAGGCAGCACCTATTGCCAAAGTAGGAGGAATGGGTGATGTTGTTGGGGCATTACCCAAATTTCTGAGAGAAATGGGGCACGATGTGCGGATATTCTTGCCTTACTATGGCTTCCTGCCAGACAAAATGGAAATTCCCAAAGAACCCATCTGGCGGGGATCTGCGATGTTCCAGGAATTTGCTGTTTATGAAAGCGTTCTGCCTGGTACTGATGTTCCCTTGTACTTATTTGGACATCCCGCCTTTCTACCCCGCCGGATTTATTCTGGAGATGATGAAGACTGGCGGTTCACCTTTTTTGCCAATGGTGCAGCCGAGTTTGCCTGGAATTACTGGAAACCAGAAATCATCCACTGTCATGATTGGCATACGGGGATGATTCCCGTGTGGATGCACCAAGATCCTGATATCACCACAGTCTTCACCATTCATAACCTGGCTTATCAAGGGCCGTGGCGTTGGTATTTAGAAAAAATTACTTGGTGTCCTTGGTATATGCAAGGACACAACGTTATGGCGGCGGCGGTGCAATTTGCCAATAAGGTAAATACAGTTTCGCCCACCTATGCAGAGCAAATCAAGACAGCTACTTACGGTGAAACATTAGAAGGTTTGCTGTCTTTTATTAGCGGTAAATTATCTGGGATTATCAACGGTATTGATACTGAAGTTTATAACCCAGAAAATGACAAATACATTGCCCAAACCTTCACTGCTGATACTTTAGATAAACGCAAGGCCAACAAAATTGCTTTGCAAGAAGAAGTAGGATTAGAAGTCAACTCCAAAGCCTTTTTAATTGGGATTGTAACCCGATTAGTGGAGCAAAAAGGCATTGACTTGATATTGCAAATTCTTGATCGCTTCCTCTCCTATACAGATGCACAGTTTGTACTGTTAGGGACGGGCGATCGCTACTATGAAACTCAGATGTGGCAATTAGCATCCCGCTTTCCCGGACGCATGGCAACTTACTTACTGTATAACGATGCCCTGTCTCGCCGGATCTACGCTGGTACTGATGCTTTCTTGATGCCTAGTCGTTTTGAACCTTGCGGTATTAGCCAAATGATGTCTTTGCGCTACGGTTCTGTGCCTATTGTCCGCCGCACAGGTGGATTAGTTGACACCGTAAGCCATCACGACCCCGAAAATGCAGCAGGCACAGGTTATTGCTTTGATCGCTATGAACCGCTAGACCTTTTCACCTGTATGATCCGGGCTTGGGAAGGCTTCCGTTTCAAACCGCAATGGGAAGAACTACAAAAACGGGGCATGAGTCAAAACTTTAGTTGGCATCAATCTGCTAAAGAGTACGTGAAGTTGTACAGGTCAATTTACGGCTTGCCAGAAGAAGAAGAGACACCAGAACCAGATTTAGTGTTAAACGAGGCGATCGCTAATAGCAAGTCATAAACCTCTGTAGAAGGTGTACAAAAGTATACACCTAATTTTTGGCACTCATGATAGCATTGTTCAGATTAGCCTGATATCTGAAGATGCTAATCATGAGTTTTTTTATGATTGCTGACTCCTGAATTCTTCTTCAATACTGAAATAATTTTTTATTTGTAAATATCTAAAACCTTTATTGCGGTTAGTTTTAATAAAAATAGGATAGGGGTAGCTTGAATTGAACGAAGTTTAACTCAAGCTACAAATACTTTATTTTGTCAGATTATAGCGGTTCCTACTCAGATGCAGTACAACATTATCTCGCAAGGTGTAGGGAACATGCCCATTGGTGTCAACTTAACGTGAAACCCTCATCCCGCAAGGAACTTCAGTTCCTTGCTCATAGCTTAAGTCATCTAAAGATGACTAGATATTGCCCAAAATCTTGAGTCTACTTTAGTAGACTTTCGCTTTGGCCCTTGGAATTCATTCCAAGGCGGGCGAGGAGGCGAAGCGAGAAGCTATTTTTAGCTTAAGTTGACACCAATGGAACATGCCGTGCCCCTACAGGTGTACTTGTACATCTTTTCATACTGGTTGTTGACAGTTAATCGTCAGCGATAAACGAACTTAAAGAGTGACTGCGTAATTTAAAACCGTAATAGCTTAATTGCATTAGTCTTGAGATTGCTGAGGATTGCTTAAGGTATCTCATCTTTCTTATTTAAGTTTGATGAAGATGGCATAAACTTTAAAAAAACTTTAAAAACCCTTTTTGGAAACTTGTAAGTATTCATATATAGATAATTGTATATTGTTGGTTGTATTGAACTACCAATTATCCTCTTAATATTCCCCTTCTTTTAAAAGCTTAATTAGGAAAAGTTTTTGTACACAGGACAGTTAATAACTCTATAAAATCAATCATTTATTGCTTTTTCTGATGCATCGGTGCGTCTCACTGTATATTTTTTGAGTCGCACACTTCGCTATTAAAACGAGACATTAATGATCCTCTAGTATGACAATTTACTCTTTATTTTATAACCACAATGGTAGTAGAAAAAGCTCAGACACAGCCTATTTATAATATTTCTTCAATCAGGAATTATCGATGGTCAACTCATCTTGATTTATTAAGAGGTTTAGCTTCTTTATTAGTTTTTATAGGTCATGCAAGACTTTTATTATTTATAGAATATTCAGAAATTAGTAATCCTAGTTTTTTGATAAAAAGGTTAAATTCATTAACAGTATTGGGACATCAATCTGTAATGATTTTTTTTGTGCTAAGTGGATTTTTTATCTCAGCTAGTGTAATAAGGAGAATTCAGCAAAAACAATGGTCTTGGGTTAATTATTTAGTAGACCGTTTAACACGCTTATATGTAGTATTAATTCCTGCTTTATTACTATCTTCTTTTTGGGATTTTCTAGGTATAAAAATATTTGGTACTGGACAAGACAGCTTTTATGGAGAAAAGTTTCATAACGGTCATTTAGCAACTTATAAGATTTTAGAAAATTTCACATTTCAAAATGCTTTAGGAACTATAGCATTTTTGCAAACAATTTTTGTAGACTTATTTGGTTCAAATAAGGCTGTTTGGACTTTAGCCTATGAATTTTGGTACTATATACTTTTTCCTTCAATCATCCTATTCTTTTGTGTTAAATCCTTAAAAGCGCGTGTTTTCTACGCTTTTTTGGCTTCAGGCATATTATTAATGGTTGGTTCGGAAATTAGAATGTATTTTCTGGTTTGGTTGATGGGAGCGTTAGTTAGTATATGTCATCCTTCTAAATATCTTAAAAACAAGAATATCCTAAATTTACTTACTATTTTATCTATACTAATACTGTGCATTACCTTAATAAGTGAGCGTTTTATAACTAGCCTAAAAATAGCAGATTTTTTAATAGGAATTTCTACTGCTGTTATGATATATCTATTAGTTAATAGTCGTAGTCAGATAAGACAAGAAGGAACATACGAAAAATTTTCTAAAGCTTTAGCAGGATGTTCATACACTCTTTACCTTGTCCACATGCCGATACTGAGCTTTATCAGAGCATGTGTAATCGGCGATCGCCCTTGGGAGCCAGATAGTTTGCACTTATTTTTGGGACTTATTATAGTTGTATTTGTTTTTTTATATGCGGTTTTCATTGCACATTTTACTGAGGCAAAAACAGACAAGTTTAGAAATCTAATCATGTCTTGGATAAAAAATAGACGTTTAAATCAGGCTTAACTGTATTACTCCCAATTTCTATAGAGACACGATGAATCGCGTCATTGTTTGCTCATCGCTTTCGTCTTGATTAAGCAGTCACCATCGTTAGCGCATAGTTCCTGACCAGATTTATCTCCTAAGCAGTCTAGCGCCAATAAACTTGGGATGCGCGTACAGTACTTGCTCTAGGTAAGGTTGTATTTCTGCGACACTCTCTTGCTAACCGCATCTAAAAGCAGCTGTAATCCGCGCAACCGAAACCCAGGAATACAGGACAACAGGCAATTTCTGGGATTGCTTTGTAGTAGCGTCAATCAATCAGGTCTTGAAGCTGACCACTAATCGCTGTAATGTTTAGAATGTTTGTATACCAAACAACTTAAAACAAAAACTCGTAAAACATCATCCGCAGGGGTAATAAGTAGGAGTCAGAAGATTGATAGACGCAATGGACTTTTTTCAGCTTAGTGCTGGTAAGTGGCGATCGCAACGTGCAACTCATCACCTGCCCTTTAAGCGCTCAGAAACAGGAGAATCGGATATACAGGTAGAAACTCTGGATGCCAATCATCCAGAAATCATTGAACTGTGCGAGTATCATCAGATTGACCCCAGCCTGTCAGTAGGTGGCTCACGGGTGCGTTGGCTAGGCACAATGGCTTGGGATAGAGAAAATGACGAGAACCATGAAGGGAAAACCATATTTGCGATCGTGCCTGATAGTGATAATCCCAGGGCTGGTAAATTACTCCGTGAAAGAGGCTACGCCGAAATTGTGCCTGTAGTCGGTCTTTTTCACATGGATGATGAAGATGGGCTAGTGTTGACAACCGAATACGAAACAATGAGTTCCATTGAAAGATTCTGGTTCGCCAGCCCAAATATGCGACTACGAACCAGTACAGTTAAACGCTTTGGCGGCTTTAGCACTGCATCATTTTGTACCGAAACCCGCATTGAAACTCCTGTTGAGGTTTCCAGTACAGAAGAAGTAACACAAGGACAAAGACCGGATGTTCTGGAAAAAGCACAGTTTTATTCAGTTTTGGGCTGGTGAATGATTCTTAAGCAGACCGATGCTTTTACTCGTGGCCGAGATTATCTGCATCGGGTACAACAACTTGCCCTAGAACCGCGTATGGTAGATGTGTTCGATAACCTGCGCGATCGCATTCCTATTTGTACCTGGATCGGCGATAATATTAACACCGTTAACGCTCAGATCAACGCCTATCTAGAGCTTTGTCATGAGTGCTTTCATCCTCAAGAGCGTCGCCATATCCAAATTTTTGCAGTACCTATAGCTCAATCCTTCGGCATCGATGGGCTGTGCAACATTCTCATAAACCCAATCACCATTTTGGTAGATGTCGGTAGAGTTGCACCTAGAGACTGGTTTGGCATAGTCATTCATGAATACGCCCATGCCCATCTAGGAGACTTTGGTCACAATCAGCAGTTTGCTAGTATCCTATCTCATCTATGTTTAGGGCTAGGACTGGAACCACCCCATTGGGAGCCAGGGATGGAAGCGACTTTGCGTAGCTGGCCTCACTGTCAGTCAACCATAGATCCCCTGCAATTTTGGATAGGTCAAGGGAGTAGGGAGTAGGGAGTAGGGAGTAGGGAGTAGGGAGTAGAGGGAATGGGGTTTTTTCAATGTTCCATTCCAATTCCTCACTCCCCATTAATTTCTTTTGCTAAATGTTAAAAGTTATTGCTTCAGTTCAAAAAGGTGAAACTGAATCTCCTAATCTAAAACATGTGAGAAAAGTTTTTTATTCATTTACATGGTCATTAAGCTAGAAGCCCCACTCCCTTTTTTTAATTAGCTATGAGTTAAATCCAGTAGGCTAATCGTTTTTCCTACTAATACTTAAATTGAGAAAAGGGGAATGGGATTACGCGCTGATTCTTAGATGATCATGGTGAGCGAGTCGGAGTCTTCTCCCTTCTCTACGAGACGCTCTGCATTCGTGGAGCGTTCCGAAGGAAAGGCGCTAGCCTCTCCCAATCTGAGAAGGAGAGACACCAAAAGCGATAGCGTAGCGTTAGCGAGTCCGCGAGCGTCTGGCGGTTTCCGTCGAGTCTGTTAGCGCTAGCGGTAGCGACGTAGGAGGGTCACTCCCGAACCCGAAGGGTGAACCTCGGAACAAAAATCAATAACTGCCTTGGGAAGCAGGGCGGCTGCCTGGGTTCCTCACTTCATGAGGATAAAGCTGGCAACAGTAGAGAGGGAGAGTAAGACCATCACCGGATTTAGTTCTGGACACTCATTGATGAGTGTACCTAACGTGGCATCTGCCTATGAGACAGGAAGCCCCGGCTGTATTTGGTACTCCAAATCAGCGGTGGGTACTTCACAGTTGTTAACTTTAATTAAGAACATGGAGGCTTTAGAGTGTCAATTCCTCTGTTAACATATGACCCTTCAAGTCAAAATCAGCGTGTAGCTGCATATGAAGTACCTGGTGATGAACAGCCCAGGATTTTTACTACAGACAATCTGCTTTCTCCGTCAGATTTAGATGTTCTGATCGAAGCAGCATATCGTCAAATTTTCTTCCATGCCTTTGCTGCCGATCGCGAAACATTCCTAGAGTCCCAACTCCGTAATGGACAGATTACAGTACGGGACTTTATTCGTGGGTTGTTGCTTTCCAATACCTTTAGGAAAAGCTTCTACGACCTCAACAATAATTATCGCTTTGTTGAGCAAGTAATCCAGCGCGTTCTCGGACGCGACCCATACAGTGAGCGGGAAAAAATTGCCTGGTCAATTGTAGTCGCTACCAAGGGTATTGGAGGCTTTGTTGATCAAGTTCTCAACACTGAAGAGTACCTGAGCAATTTTGGAGACTCCACAGTGCCTTATCAGCGCCGTCGCATACTGCCATCCCGCGCTGAGGGTGAGTTGCCATTCAACATCAAATCTCCGCGATACGAAGCTTACCACCGTACCAAACTGGGTTTCCCCCAAATCATTTGGCAGGTCGAAGTACGCAGATTCCTTCCACAAGAAAGAAAGCCCAAGGCTGGCGATCCAGCTCTATTCTTGTCTATGGCACAAAGTGTCAATGCAACTGGCAATCCTCCACAAAGGATCTCGTCATTCAATATCGATATTGAAAAGTCTGTACCTTATCGACAACTGGCTGGAATTAAGTAACGATTTTTGATCGTTAATTATTTTATAGCGTGCATAAGTCTTGGGTTATGTAGGAGTTTCATTTAGGTATAACTAGTGGAACAGACTCTATCCCATGTCTGATGCACGCTAGTTGTTAATGGGCATGGGGCATTGGGCATTGGGCATGGGAAGTGATGACTAATAGCAATTCTCCAAAATGAGGCAACAGATGTAAATCAGGAAAGTCTTGCTGCATCTAAGTTTCTTAATTGCGTTAGCGACGCGCAAAGCGAGTCCGCGTACTCTTACAGAGAAGCAAGCTACGCTTTTAGCGTCTCGTAGAGAGCGTCATTGCGAATTGCGAATTGGTATAATATGTGTGAAATGATTATGCTTTCAGGTGTGGGATGAGCTTAAAGTGTAGTTCGTCTTTTTAACATCTCCAAAAGTTTTGTAAAGTGGCTGGGAGGGTTTGCTGTCACCTCAATCAACTCGCCAGATACGGGATGCAGCAATTTTAATCGCCAAGCGTGCAGTGCTTGACCAGGCAAATTTACCCCGACTGAATGACCAGAACTATAAACTGGGTCGCCAACAATAGGATGACCCATTTTGGCGCTGTGAACGCGAATTTGATGGGTGCGTCCAGTTTCTAGTTGAAAGTGAATTAAGGTGAAGTTACCGAGGCGTTCCAGCACTTGCCAATGAGTGACGGCGGCTCGTCCCCCTTGTTCAACAGGCAGAATAGCCATTTTCTTGCGGTCTTGTGGATGGCGACCAATGGGTAAGTCAATTCTGCCACTTTCAACTTTTGGCGCACCGTAAACCACGCCCAAGTACTCTCTCCGTGCGGTTTTAGCTTTGAGTTGTGCTTGTAGATGATGATGGGCGACTTCTGTTTTAGCGATCGCGATCGCACCCGTTGTATCCTTATCCAATCGATGGACTATTCCCGGACGTTGGACTCCGCCAATTCCTGGTAAATTGGGGCAATGTGCTAATAGAGCATTTACCAAAGTGCCATCTGGATGACCGGGTGCAGGATGGACAACTAAGCCTGCGGGTTTGTTAAGAATGAGTAGCTGATCGTCTTCGTAGAGGATATCTAAGGGAATATCCTCTGCTAACAGTTCTAAAGGTTGAACTTCTGGTATTTCCAGAGTGATGCGATCGCCTAGCTTGACATTGATCTTCTTAGATGTGCAAACTTTTTCATTAAGTTGGACATTACCCTGTTCAATTAACTGTTGGATGCGGGAGCGGGATAAGTTTGGTAATTCTTGCGAAAGGTAACGGTCAAGGCGATCGCTTTTAGTGTTGACGCAGTGTATCGTATCCCCAAAGGGAAGTAAGCTAGACGCTGCATCCTCTACTGAAGATGACAAGCGTTCGCTATTTTCTTGGATTTGTAAATTAAATTCGGTCACAATTGCTCTAGATTATTAATTCCCCGTTCTTTAAGTAAAGCGCGGAATGCTTGAAAGGGGGGTTGTAAGTAATCGTACAGAATTAATTACACAAAAATGCAAGCTATCTACCCAAACTCTCTTTGATAGAGCAGGCAAATTCACTGACCTCATTTTCATGGAGTATGTCATGTGAATCTGCCATCTTTAATAGACCTATTTAGTAAGAATTAATTCAGAAGTCAACCCAATTAGCAATGGGCGAAGCCCATTGCTAATTGCGAATTGTTTAGTCATTGGTGTTCTAACTCCTAACTTCCCACTCAGCTTGATGCATTTGCGATTCCTGCCACAGTAAAGCCGATAAATGCACTATGGCAAGAATTAGGGTCGCCACCAAAATTAGATAACTGTGTATTGTGTAAAGGTGTTCGACGGTAACTGTGTTAATCGCTCCACCCCCAGTCAGGATGTCGCGCAGTTGTCCACCAATGAAAGGAATGGCTTCTATGGTTCCTAATTCAATGTTAAAACGCCAGTATCCTTCCTGAGTCCAATCTAGGATCATGGCTGTCCAATTCAGCCCGATCGCACTTAGGGTCAACAAAATCCCACTAATCCAAGCAGTCAGCCAACTCTTGCGAAATTGCCGACCTAAAAACATCACCACAATTTGAATCAGAGCGATCGCAATTAACGCGTTTCCAGCAATATCATGCGCTCTCCAAAACAACCAGCCGTATGGCAGTTGTGTATTAATCATCTTCAATGAGTTATAAGCTCCGCCTGCTGTCGGTTCATAGTAAAAAGACAGCAATACTCCGGTAGAGATATAAATTAAGCACAGAGTCAAAATCACGACCGATATTATCGTCGCTACTCGTCGCAAAATCCTATCGAACTGGGTGCTTTCCATAGCTCACCCCTCCTGTTCTTAACTGGGTATTTATTCTTGTTATATTTTAGCTAAGAAATATTAATAAATGTTGCATTTCTCATAAAAAGATAAGTTTTTTAAATCAAATATCGCATCCAAGCTTTTAAGGGTTCTGGTGAACCATACCAAATCCCAGGACTTCTCGGAGAATGCCTCACACCTTCAATCACTAGATTTTCTGCCCCTTCCAGGTGAGCAGCTTCAATGGGCGTAATTCCGTCGCCCCAAGTGTTGCCGTTACCACAGGTTAATTGGTAACTACTGTAAGCTAACCAGCTACCGCGCCGCTTTTCCCCAAAGATAGTTTTGCCAGCTACACAAACGTAATGAACGTTTTTGTGAAAGGCTCCTGGGTAATTATTGGTAACAAAATCTAGATTGGAGCGTGTCCACCGTTCTTGACTAATATGGGGTGTACCCAAAGTTATGAGAGTAGCAACCAGGGGGTGCGCTTTCCAGATTGATGGTTTGACATTTCCGCGTCCTAGATAGGGTTGTTCTCCCATATAGATGCGGGCTATCCAACCTCCCGCTGAGTGACCAATCAAGTTAATTTGAGTAGCATTATGTTGCTGCAATGTATGCTTGATCGTCAGATCGAGTTTTTGTAGAATCGGTGTTACAGGTCTTCCTCCAATAGTGGGGAGCCAGTCACGCCGCCGCAGTGGCACTGTAACTGTAGGAAAATTTAAGTTTTGTAGGGATTGTTCAAGTTGACGGTAAGCGATCGCGCTTTCTAGATATCCCGGTACAATAACTGTCGGTAACGGCATTTTGAATTTTGGATGCAATGATTGAGGGTTTGAAACTTTTCTACGAAGAAGTAGTCAGAATTTAAAAGCTAGAATTGCGATCGCATGACTGACTCCTTTTATAAAAACCCAAATAGCTTTGGTGCGGTTTATAACTACAATGTCAATAGAATTGTACAATTTGCAACAGTTTTAGAGACTGCTGATGTGGTAAGATTTTCAGATGGAGACTACTCTCAGATATGTTAGGTGTGCCATCTGTTACAGAAGCGTAGTTGACTGAAAGCAGTAGAAAGAATAAAGCCACTTCAGCAGATGTTGTAATTTGCTCAAACTTGTGTGTTAACGGAAATTTGATAAATATCCCAGATATCAATTTTAATTTTGTGCTTCATAACGATAAGGAATCAAAAGTAGTAATTTTTCAAATATCTCTTTAGCAAGCTCAAATTGGAACACATGATACAGCGTCATTGATCAATTAAAAACTTTAATAAACGAAAATTTTGGCGTTTTCATTGCCAGAAAGGAAGTTATTATTTCCTTAGAGGGACGCATATATTGCAATATCTTGCAATATGGTCAAAAAGAGAAAATCTCTAGTCAACTGCAACTGAGTCGAGTGAACGAGAACAACTATGTCTTACGTCTCCCTGTTTAAAAATATACCAGAAATCTTAAGCCAGCCAATAGGGATAGCAGCTATAGCTTCTCTTGGCATCCACGGTGCGATCGCGATGATTGTGCCATTAATGCCTGTGGATTCTAGCAAACCTAGAGATACAGCATCATTAAAAACAGTCGGACTTTTGGAATTGAGCCAAGCCGACCAAAGCCGTTTGCCGCAAAGTACACCCCAAATTGGTTTACAACAACTTCCTCCAATAGCGCCACTTTCTGATCCCAACTTTAGCGCCCAAACTGTATTGCCCCCATTGGCACCAGCGCCATCCAGTCAGCTAGTACTGCCTCCGCTACCCCCATCATCGAATAGCTATCGAGTCTCCTCTTTGCCTACAAGACAGTCTTTGCGGATGATTCCTAGTAATAATTTGCGATTTGACGCCTCTAAATTTGACAGTTCTAAATTCAACACCAGCCCCAAATTCTCTCCATCAGTCCCTCGTGTGGATGTCAGTGACACCAAATACGAGCCACCTAAGCCACTGGCTGTAAATAGATTACCAGAATTGCAGTCGCAGAAAATACCTGATGAGATTCTGCAAAATACCCAACCGCCGAATCTATCTGACACTAGCCCCATTACAACAGCACAGGTAAATCCGAATCCACAAATGACGCAACCGATTAATGATGCGTCTAAAAGTTCTCAAAACCAGCTAATAAATTCTCTAAAACAAGCCTCAAGGGCTGGGGATAGCTTAACCGTAATTAGGGCAACCACCCCACAAGCAACCGATTTATCTGCGAAAGGAACTGAACTAGCAATTGCACAGCTTGACTCCTACGCAAAACTGAGAAAAGAAGTCCAGCAACAATACCCTAACGCTGAACAAAAACCAGTCATCCGCCAAACATTACCCACCGATAAGCCAAATCTTGAAGGCGCTGTTTTGGGTGTATTAGTGGTAGATCCTGATGGTAAGGTCTTAGATATCAAATTTCAAGACAAGTTAGTTTCTCAGGAATTGCAATCACAAGCAAGGGAATACTTCAATAAGGAATCGCCCAAGGGAGATAAACGGATAAGTTCCTATCCATTTAACCTAATTTTCCAAAACAGCACTAGCAATACCACTGGGGCTACTCAATTATCTGCACCGGGAATCAATAATAATCAGCTTACCCCTTTACCAGCAGATACTTCTAAACCATTTCCTGAACTGCGAATCAGAAATAACCAGCCTGAGTCCTCATCGACAGGTACTCTTAAACCATTAGCTGAACCAGGAGTTAATAGCAATCAGCCTGAGTTATCACCGACAGCTAATCCCAAACCATTCTCTAAACAGCAAATCAGAAATAACCAGCCTTCCTCGTTACCGACAGGTACTCTTAAACCATTAGCTGCACCAGAAGTTAATAGCAATCAACCTGCGCCCTCACCAGCAGTTACTTCTAAACCATTCCCTGAACTACGTATTAGAAATAACCAGCCTAAAACTTCTGAACCGTTAGTGCTGCCAAGAGTCAATAAGAGTCAGCCTATACCTTCTGCTGAATCGGATGCAAAATTAGTAGAACGGTTGCGCGAAGTGAAGGAAAACAGAGAAAAGTCTAATCCAGAAAAATAATCACCATTTGGTGATTTTGGATTATGAATAAGCTAAAAGCTATGAATGATAAAGATTCTGAATTTATCATTCATTTTTAAAATACCGTTTTTAGAAGTTTACGAACTAGCGATCGCTAGTTCGTTACAAAATTTAGTTAACTTTGAAGTTTATTAAAAAGTCCTAACAAGGAAATGTACTGAGAGATTTCCAAGAAATAAATTCTCCAATATTGTGGGGTAAGTATCTCGCCCACCAGTAATTAAAGATAGACAAAGACAGTATAGCTACTTTACCAGCCTTGTTCTGCATTATGAAAAACGTAAGTAGCTACTTCCAGAATCTCCTCAGGATTTAACTTGCCTTTAAAAGCAGGCATGGCATTTTTACCATTTTGCACTTGGTGGATAATCGCCTCGATTGAGTCGCGATCATAATTTTCTAGGTACTTTGACAATGCTTCCTTTTTCAAGGTTTTCTGGCTAATAAGGATATTACCGCCACCTATATGGCAAGAAGCACAGTTAGCCTCGAAAATTTTAGCACCGTTGGATGCTTCGGCAGCTAGTGCTGGACTAATGAATGTCAATTTGAATATAGCGATCGTCAACAGTAGAATTAATAAAAGTATTCTCAATAGAATTTCCTCGCAACAAGCCTCCAGCAAGAGTATAAACGCGATTAATCCCTGATTAAGTCAAATTTGATCAAAATTGGCGGTAACGAGTTCACCCCTGTATCGCCACAGGTTACTTAGCATCTTAAGGGATGATACGACTCGTTACCGCCATTTATTCATTGTGTGCGTCACTCTAAGAGTGTGGCGTGTTGCGATGAGTTAATTTCACTGATAAATCATCTTGTGTCAACGGCGAGGTTTCTAGCCTTCGACAGTGATTGTACCAACCATACCAGCACCACGGTGGGGTTCGCAGTAGAAGGTGTAGTCACCAGCAGGTGCGTCTGCGGGGAAGGTAGTTGTTTCCTTTTGACCAGCACTCATCAGCAAATTCTTATGAGACAGGGATTTTGCTAAAGCGGCATCTTTGGTGGGGTTTTTGGCAGCATCAAACACAACATTATGGGGAGGAACTTTGTTGTTCACCCATTCAATTGTGTCACCTGGTTTAATTGTCAACTTTTTCGGTTCAAATGCCAGCATTCCTTTATCGCTACCCAGTTTCACGCTGTAAGTTTCAGCCGAAGCACTGGGAGTAAAAACAGCAAAGCTGCTAACAACTAAAAGGATTGTCAATACAGCTAAACTAAGGCGTCGCCAGCTTGCCGACATTAATTTCATGGCTCTCTCCTAACAAACAATTTTTTTTCCTTTCTCATTTTAAATAAAATCAACGCCAAAGTATGACAATCTGTCATAGATAAAATTTTTTTTTAAGAATGCGAAGCAATTTATGGCAAAAAGTTGTGCAATCAGTAATAAATGAATGGGGAATGGGGAATGGGGAATGGGGAATGGGGAATGGGGAATGGGGAATGATTTCTTCCCAATGCCCTATGCCCTATGCCCTATGCCCAATTCCCCAATACCTAATACTAATTCCAGGATTTAGTAATAGATTTTTCCGCCTCCCCACTTAGTACCAACGATTTTGGGTTGTAAGAGAATATGACCGGCGATCGCCTCCAAATCATCATCCGTCAGATTTCGCATTGCTGTGAAAATATCTGCACTTTTGATACTGGGGTGTATTTCGGAAATCTCTTCTTCCCCGTCATAAGTAGTAGGATTTTTCAGGTAATCCACCAAGCCTTCAATGTTATTGCGGTTGGGTGTTGCCAGTGCCAGATCCTCTGGAGTTAGTCCTACGTTCTGGTTTGTCTTGGTAACTCCGCCAGCATGACATTGGGCGCAAGCGTAATTAAATAAGCGTTTGCCTTCTTTGACTTGTTTAAGGCTGAGTACAGTGACCTCACCCTCAGTATTTAATGGCACTGTACGGGTAGCTTTGTCCAGTTCCACTGCTGTCGCGCTACCGACAAGCAACTGAAACGAGAGTAAAACAGTAACCACAACAACGCCAATTAGTCTTCTAAACATGTTTCCCCTTAAAGATTTTGACGCTCAACACAGCTAAGAAAGCGATTCTCAATCTCCAAGCTGCTAATTGCTAATGACTAAGTGTTTTTTATCATTAGCTATCAGTGATTAGCCAAAGCCCGACATAACCCTTCAGGTGACTTCGTTATCACCCAGCGAGTTGCTAGTACCTTTTGGGCGTATTTCAGACGATATTTGGGAAATAATTGCCTTTGCATCTTCTAACGCCAAACGAGTCTTTTGGTGTTTGTAGGCGATTCCCAGTTGGTTGCACAGAGAAAACACTTTTTCTACAGGAATGCTGTAGTCGGCTGCTATCTCTGCGATCGATAGGTCTGCAAAACCCATAATGCTTGTTAACTGATAGATAGAGATTGAGTCGCTGTAATACCAATATCACGTTAGGAGTGCAATTTGTTGCCCAAAATACTGTTTGGAAAATGGGGAATGGGGCATAGGGCATGGGGCATGGGTTTTGGGGAATCGGGTATGGGGAAAGGGGACAAGGGGACAAGGGGACAAGGGGGAGAACTTGAAACAAGTATTTCCCCTTGCCCCCAATGCCCAATCCCCAATCCCCAATCCCCAATCCCCAATCCCCAATCCCCAATGCCCAATCCCCAATCCCCAATCCCCAATGGTTATTAACCTTTTCCCCCGGTAAAGGTGACGCTTTGAATAAAGTAGCGGTTAAAAAAGGCGTAAATACCTAAAGCTGGTAGGGTGAAGACCATAGAAGCTGCCATAATGTAGTTCCAATAGCTGATGTATTGACCTTTGAAGGTATTCAGCCCTAAGGGGAGAGTAAACATTTCTGGATCAAATAGGATAACTATAGGCAGTAAAAAATTATTCCAACTGCCCATGAATACAAAAACTGCCTGTGCCGCCAGTGCTGGTTTTGCCAAAGGTAAGACAATATGTCGGAAAATCCCAAAGGTATTTAAACCATCCAGTTGAGCCGCTTCTTCTAGTTCTTTAGGAAAATTAACAAAAAACTGCCGCATCATAAAGATAAAAGTAGCATTAACCATGCTAGGGACAATCATGCCTTGGTAGGAATTCAGCCAACCGATCGCTTTCAAAATCAAAAATGTGGGAATTAGGGTGATTTGCGCCGGCACTGCCAGCACAGCCAAAATTAGGAAGAACCAAAAGCGCTTACCCACAAAGCGCAGTCTTGCCAAGGCATAACCAGCCATTGAATTTAACAACAAGTTTAAAAGCGTAACGCTGACAGCAATTACCACACTGTTGAACAACCAACGCCAAAACAACGGTTCTTGGAGAAAGATTTGCCTATAGTTATCAAGAGTAAAATTCTTGGGAAGAAAATTGGGTTCACCGCCGACAATCTCTGTTAGCGGCTTAAATGATGCTGAAAGTGCCCAGAGAAAAGGAATAAGGGTAATGATCGCATAGAGTGTCAGTAAGACGTATAACAAGACTTTGAGCCAGGATAAGCCAGAGATGTTAGTCAAATCCGTTCACCTCCAAAAAGTCGTCGCTGAATTACAGTCATGGCAATGATCACTGCTGCCAACAAAAATGCGATCGCAGCAGCATATCCCATTTGTAAATTCCGAAACACAGCTTGGTAAATTAGCAGCACTACAGTTAAGGTAGCGTTGTTTGGCCCGCCAGTACCGCCAGAGAAGATGTAAGACTGGTCAAAAAGTTGAAAAGTCCCAATCACCCCCACTGCTACCACAAAGAAGGTTACAGGCTTAAGCAAGGGAAGAGTAATGTGGATAAATTGCTGCCACCCATTAGCTCCATCAAGTTCTGCGGCCTCGTAAAGTGTTTGAGGTATATCTTGCAACGCCGCCAGATAAATCACCATGAAAAATGGCGCGGTTGACCAAATGTTCATGATCATAATGCCTTTGAGTGCAACCGCTGGATCGCCCAACCAGTTATAAGTCGGTAGCCCCACAAACGCGAGAAAATCGTTTAGTAGCCCATCGGTGTTATAAATCCACATAAAGATGAGCGTCAGCACTGCTGAAGAAGTGACTGTCGGCAAAAAGTAGAGGATGCGCCACCAGTTTTTACCACGAATCCCAGAATTCAGAGTTACCGCCATAATTAAAGCCAGGATAGTTTGAGTTGGCACAACAATGGCTACATATTCTGCCGTGTTTCTCAAAGCAATCCAAACTCGTTCATCTTCAGCTAATCGCGTGAAGTTCCGAAAACCGATGAACTCGTACTCAATACCACCGAGAAGTTGAACTTTTTGCAGAGAAAGAAAAACGGCGTAGAGAATGGGTAAGACTACAAAAGTCCCCAAAACTAGAATGGTGGGCATCATGAACATATACCCAGCCAAGTCTTCTGTGATATTCCACCTGGGGTTACTCCGCCGCCTGTTGATTTCAAACACTATTGAACCTCCATCAAATCCCGCACTAATCCGGCTGTAGCGATGGGTAGTGCATGATTATTTATCGTACTTCGTGCTTTGAACTCGGAATTTCGACCTCAGAACTCGATTATTATGAAATCAATTTCCAAAAGTAAACTCAAATCTCAACTTCTTGAGTTCTTACGACTTGTAGAGTCAGAGGGAGAAGAAATTGTAGTTACTGATCACGGTAAGCCAGTCGTAAAAATTTCCAAATACGCACAAACACCTTCAACAGAGGATTTATTTGGGGAAATACGCGGTAAAGTAAAGTACTTTGAGGATTTAATCCATCGCCTTAATTTGTTGATTAGCTTCATTCTGTGCCCTCACCATTGCCTGCTTTAATGGTTGTTGTCCCAACAAAGCACTGACAAACTGGTTATCAAAATTATTGACGATCGCACTTGGATACTGACCTACCTGCCACGATGTAGCATAATCCACTCCGGCTACTAATGGCGATCGCAACGGGTCTTGGTCATAACCCAAATTCTTTGCTACTGATTTCCGTGTTGGCAAAGCAAATCCTTTTCCTGTCCACTTTTGCATCCCTTCTTTACCTGTGAGATAAGAAATCAACTCCCATGCTTCGGCTTTATGTTGTGCTTGCTTGTTCATGACGTAGGCAACGGTAAAGACCATCGTGCCTTTTTTGCCATTAATAGTAGGCACTGGTGCGGTAGCAAACTCTACCTGGGGAAAGGTTTCATTTAAGTAAGGAATTGCCCAGTTACCCTCAATTACCATTGCCACTTTACTCTGACCAAACATTTCACTACCTGAGTTTGTCCCCACATCAGATTTTTGGGCAGAGGAGCGGTCTTTTTGATATTGGTCTATCACCAACTCTAAACCCTGTAAACCTGCTTCACTGGCAAAGGTAGCATAACCATTTTGATCAACGAGTTGCCCACCAAAGGCTTTAATTTTATAAGCCTGACGCGCCAATTCGGGAATTTCTCCAAAGCCGTATTTATTAAGTTTGCCTGTCAATTGTTTCGAGTAGTTACGTAATTCATCCCAAGTAGCGGGCGGATTACTCAAGCCTGCGGCGGCGAAAGCTTTTTTGTTATAAAACAGGGCAAGGGTGGAATAGTCTTTGGGAAGACCATAAATCTGGTTCTGATATTTAAAACTGTCGAGTAGAGTATCCTCGAAGTCTGGTAGGTCAAAATCGGGGGTAATGTAAACATCTAACGGTTCCAAGACATTTTGACTCATTAAGAAAGGAGCTTCCAGCGCATCCAAATAAAAAACATCAGGTGCAGTTTCCCCAATCAAACGAGTTTTAATTACATCCATGTATTGGTCGGAAATTACCTCATATTTGACCTTAATAGTTGGATGTTGTGTCTCAAAGTCTTGCAACACCTGCCTCAAGAGTTTTTGCTCAACAGGAGAACCTCCCCAACCACTAAGTTTGATGGTGACTGCGGTAGACGCTGAGGAATTGCTTGGTAATTTTAGGCTTTGAAAAGCAATGATAGCGATCGCGATCGCCATCACCAGTCCCAAAAAATTAAATAATCTTTTCTTGATCACAAACAGATAAGCTATTACCCCTTTAAATTACACAATAACTCATGAGGTTTGTTGACTGCTGACAGTTAACAGTTAACAGTCAACAGTCAACACAAAAAATGTGCGAGTTAGATGGGCGACAGCTTAACAATCTCTCTCTTCTTGCTTATACCTTTTGTTTATAAAAAGTGATATTTTACTTATCTGAAATTTTTGTTGAGATTTGCAAGCTAAAATAACGAAAAATTATCAGAAATGCTAACAAAAGCATACTGAGTTCCTTTGCAACCGGATTACTCCCAGAATGTTTTACTTATAAACATACATTATGGACTTTGTTGAGGTTGAAATAACTGCGCCACTGACTCTGGAAATTCCCCAGATTGCCTTACCGTCCACAACACTTTCTCCAAACTCTCGAATTCCCAAGGATGTGATTCGCACTAGTTTAAAAGCTTCCACTACAGATTCTGTCTTGGCAGCGGTTTACTCTCTTGGAACTGGCGGGATTTTACTCAGCAATTTTTTAGTGGAATTGGGTGCTAGTCCAGTGGTGTTTGGGATGCTGTGTTCTATACCCATGTTGGTCAATCTTATTCAGCCGTTGGGTGCTTACTTGTCTGAACGCAGCACCAGCCGCTTTCAATATTCTCTTAGGACACATGGAATTGGTCGGCTGTTATGGCTGGTTCTAGTAATGGGTATTGTAGGCGTAAGCTGGGGAGTGCTTAATACTCACCATTTAGTTATATTGACACTCTTGATTGTTCTGTTTAGCAATCTTTTGGGAGGATTAGGAGCAGCATCGTGGCTCAGTTGGGTAGCAATGATAGTTCCTCGGCGATTACGAGGCAGGTATTTTGGGACACGCAATAGTGCTGCTAACCTCACCAATTTAGTTTGCGTACCAATGGCTGGTCTAGCTGTATCACATTGGTATGGTGGAACTTTACAAGGCTATGGGGTGATTCTGCTAGTAAGCATAGTGTTTGGAATTGTGGGATTGGGATGTCAGTATTTCCAAGTGGATATGAATCCGCGATCGCAAAACACTTATTTTGCCAAGTTAACTCAAACACATGAGATTCAACAAGAGGCAAGGGAGCAGGCTGGCCGTGAGCGTAGCCGAACGGGAGCAGGAGACTCAGTGACCGCCCCACCTGTTGCGTTAGCTTCCCACTCTTTACGAGAGCCGCTTAATAGAAGTGGGGGACTCAGACCAATGTTCCATTCTGCTCCACACCAGGAGGATGGGGTCATTTACCCCAGCGAAGAACCCTCTTCCCCCTGCCTCTTCGTTCAATTAGAGGTTGCAAAGGATGAATCTTCCAAAGTACCTTTACCTTTATCCGTTCATCTGCCACAAAACCAATTAACTAACAGTATTTGGAAAAACTCTAACTTTTTGACATTTCTGCTGTATTTCAGCTTCTGGACGCTTGCTGTTAACCTCAGCAGTCCTTTTTTTAACCTCTATATGCTCGACACCCTGGATTTGGATGTGAGCTATGTGACTATCTACAACAGCCTTCAGGCGGGGGCAACTTTGCTGATGCTCATCCTATGGGGAAAATTAGCAGACAAGATAGGCAATCGTCCCATCCTCATCTGTATTGGGATTTTGGTTGCAGCTACACCATTCCTATGGCTGGGGATTGGTGCTAATCGCCTTGACATCTGGTTGTGGCTACCTCTGTTACACATCTTGGCTGGAGGTACTTGGGCGGCGATTGACTTGTGCAATAACAATATACAATTGGCGATCGCACCAACTAAAAATCAGTCTATCTATTTTGCGATCGCAGCTGCCGTTGCTGGAGCGAGTGGTGCTTTGGGCGCAACTATAGGCAGCTTCATCATCCAATTTGCTCAGTTTGGAGGCTTACTAGGGTTATTCGCCCTCTCTAGTTTGTTCCGACTAGCAGCCCTTATCCCACTACTTTTTGTCAAAGAGCCGGGGAGGGGATGCTGACAGGTGTAGGTATTTTACGATGAGGAGAAGTTGGGGTAATAAAATCCATCAACAGGAGTTGGAGGAAATGAACTCCAGCGATGAAGATGAATTGATATACCGTTAAGTAAATCAGCAATGAGGGTGAGCAAGCCAAGAAGAAAACAAGAAATAAG
>JBBSOX010000063.1:0-36037 GCA_038259325.1 Chroococcales cyanobacterium
GAATCCGAAGTTTTTTCTCGGTACCGATAGCGCTCCCCATACCCGCACCAGCAAAGAAAGTTCCTGTGGCTGCGCGGGATGCTTTTCGGCTCTGCACGCCCTTGAGTTGTATGCCGAAGCATTTGAAAGCGTGAAAGCCCTTGATAAACTGGAGGCGAACGCACAGTTCTATGGCCCAGATTTTTATCAACTGCCGCGTAATACCGAGCGAATTACCTTGTCCAAAACGACTTGGCGCATTCCTGATGAAGTTCCATTTATGGAATCTGGGCTTGTACCTTTGGGGGCGGGGCAGGAAATGACATGGCAAATGGTATGACCGAACAATTCGCAATTCGCAATTCGCAATTCGCAATTGCGGACAAAATTGTAAATTGATTAATTCAGGGTACAAGCCCCTACTGAAATCTTCTCTACGAGACGCTGCGCGAATGATTCAGTGGACTCAAATCAGTGGCGGGATTCAAGCCCCCACTGATTTAATGGGCGAAAAAGCGAATTTACAATTGCGAATTAGAAATGACGTACTCGTATTTAATTGTCTGAAACACACGAAGCTGCAACCCTACCCCCAACAAGATAGCCCTGACAAGGTTTCACATGAGTCTTCGTGCCATTCCCCCATGATTCAGTAATACCAATTCCTCTTTCATTAGGCAACAGATGCAATTTTTGAAAATGCTACTAATTTAAATTTTTTAATTGCAAATTCCTTTCTTTGTATAAGTCATACCTATATAATCCTTGAGAAAGTTTCCTCAACTCTATGGGATTGCTACTATTACATCACAGTAGAAATAATTTACCAAGTCATAGCGAATGAGGTTGCGGTTTTGAAATCCCAATTAACTAATCATCGGGTCGATTTACAAGATTGCACTATTTTTTATCAGCAAAGTAGGTTGGAGTCGAGTTCAATCCCTATTCTATTGCTACACGGCTGGGGAATCTCTACTGAGCCTTATCAAGAAGTGCTGGAACTACTAGCACAGCACCATACTATAATTGCTCCTGATTTACCCAGTTTTAGGAGATCAACTGACTCTGGGCTACTTCCCGATTACCTTAGCTATAGCAAATGTCTCCTTTCATTTCTGGAAGTTTTGGATTTACAACAATTTCATCTAGTTGGACAATCATTTGGCGGAGGTATTGCCATTACTTTATCTACACTTGTTCCAGAAAAAGTCAGAAGTGTAATTCTGGTAGATAGTACCGGGATTCCCACGCCATCTATACCAGAGATGATACTGCGAAGGGCAATCGAAATGACCGCTCAACTGTTTCTCCCAAGACTCAGGTTGAAATTAGTTGATATTCCTTTGGTTTTCTCATACAACTTGTTGTTCAACACAGTAAATGTCATTCAAGGATTGCTAATTTCTTTATATGAAGATATCAGCCATCTATTACCAGAAATACAAGCTCCCTGTTTATTATTATGGTCAGAAAAAGACCTAACTACACCATTAAGGAACGCTCAACAAATGGCGGCAATTATTCCAGACTCTAAATTAATTACTGTAGAAGAAGGTTTTCATGAATGGGGACTCTGGTATCCTGATAAATTTACATCACTCATATTGGATTTTATTTGTCAACTTGAGCAATATTGATACAGCTTAAACCGGGGCAAAGTACAAGCTCCGTCTCAGTTGTTCCCCCTGCCCCGCAAGCTCCTTTGACCATAATTTATGGCTCCTGGCAGGCAAAAAGGAAAACCGTCTGTGCTTATTTCTCAGGGAAAATGGGATACAGTTTTGCCTATTGAACAGTACAGTCCCCCCATTGTGCAGCAGTTAAGACACGCAGGCTATGACGTACAATATCATGAGTTCAACGGGTTGCACATAGTTCCGAGCGCGATCGCCCAAAAAGCTATGAACTGCTTTACTCAACTAACACCGAGTGCAAATTAACTATTTTTTATTATAGATAATTACAACTAGAGGAAATAAATCGTGTCAAAAAGATTGTTATTACTTAGTAATTCAACAAATATCGGTGAAGAATACTTATTTTATCCTCGTCAGGAAATTAAAAAATTTTTAGGAAGCTCTGTTCATAAAATAGTGTTTATCCCTTTTGCAGCCGTTACTTCAACTTATGAGCAGTATAGTGAAAAAGTTGAAAAAGTATTTCAAGATATAGGTTATGAAGTTGATTCTATTCATTTGGTTGAAAATCCTCATGAATTAATTAAAAACGCAGAAGCTCTAGTAGTTGGAGGCGGAAACACTTTTCATTTAATACATTGCTTACACCAGAATAAACTACTTGAGGACATCAGAAATAAAGTTAGTAATGGAACTCCTTATATCGGCTGGAGTGCAGGTTCTAATGTTGCTTGTCCTACCATCAAAACAAGTAATGATATGCCAATAATTGAACCGATAAGTTTTCAAGCATTGAATTTAGTTCCTTTTCAAATCAACCCCCACTATACAAATGCAGTAATCCCAAATCACAATGGTGAGACAAGAGAACAAAGACTGGAAGAATTCTTAGTTTTAAATCCAGATATTTATGTTGTAGGGTTGCCGGAGGGAACAATGTTAAAAATTGAAGATTCATCAATCAGATTGATTGGCAACAAAACGATATATTTATTCAAGTTTGGAGAAGAAAAACAAGAGTATTCTCCTAATGATAATTTGGATTTTCTTCTGGGAAGACTTTCTTCTGCATGATGACCATTTTTAAATAACTAAATCCCTTAATAGCATCCGATGCTCAGAATTTCCACCTTTGATAGTTTTACAATCTACGACTTTGATATCATTACTAACAGAAATATGATCTATCGGCAGCTTAATTACGCCTATAATCAAGCTTAGTAAGTGAACATGAGTTGCCGATTCAATCCATGAAGGTTTTACTCCAAAGCCCAGTTTTGTATTGTGTAGTCCCGTTTTTTCAACTAGTCTCTTACCTGAAGGTCAGTATCTCCAAAGGACTCACAGCAACTGCCTGAAACTAAATGACCAAAGTGAAGCAGATCAAACAACTGGATTGCGTATCTATTGTGTGCTACTGGTAAATTTGACGCAATTGTGAGACAGTACTCGCTGTATCTATCCCCTCCAAGATGGCTTCTAGCAAGCTTACATCTTGGATAGATTCGATTTCAGGGAATAAATCTTGACCCGATTTTCCAAATTTGAGCTTTATTTCTGAATGTTATAATCACCTTAAATTAAGTGTCGATAACTAGAACTATGTCAACTAAAAAAAACATTGAGATAAATCTTGGATGTTTCCTTAATCCCACAGAGAAAAAGATAGTTGTCAATCTAGCAACTGAAGATATTTTAACTTTAATTACGCAAGAGTTAAAAACTCGTTACTCGCCAGAAACTCAAAAACAATTACTTGGGGAGAGTTCCCAGTTGTTGCCTGATTTTGTGCTACAAGAATTATTAAAGCGCCAAGAGCAGGTAGTAAACCTTAACTCCGATACCTTAATAGTGGTTAACTGTCAAATAGCAGAGACAGAAGCCGATGATTTGGGATTTGATTTAAATGTCGAAGCATATTTTGTCATTGCAGATACAACAGGTCAAAACCATTTTCGGGCTAATAAGATAGTCCTTTGGTCAAATATATGGGGTGATGAAGAAAAACTTTTTGATTTAGAAGATGAACTAGGCGACCAATTCTGGACAAATTATCAAATCCAGTTACTCTTCGATGAAAAAAATCAGCAAACAATCGAGCTAGAAATATCGCAAACAGATGATTGTGCGGCAAGATTACAATTTTACCCATCTCTGAAAAGGTTTTTACCATCCATAGTTCCCTTTACAGATAATGACTTTTAAAATCCGCCATTAAACCAAAAGTTGCCCAGCATTTATGGCAGTATCATCTCGATAGTCATGAAGAACAGCTTTTCTATTTCTGCTTGAACATTCTCTGATTTAACAATTTGATGGAGAATTGAGTTTATTCTTCTTCCTCTTCCTCATAATCCTCATCCTCCTCCTCATAATCTGCGTAATCAGCATAGTCTTTACCATGTTGTTCGTACCAGAGGCGTTCTTCTTCAATAGCCGCCTCTCGCTGTATTCTTTTCCTTTCTGCCATCTCTGCCTCTATTGCTTCTTGCTCTAACTTTTCCTTTTCAAACCTTTCTCTCAAAAGCCTTTCTCTCTCTTGGGTTTCTTTCTCGACCCTCTCTTTCTCAATTCTGATTAATTGCTGCTCGGTACGGTAACAGTAGAAATCCAAAGTCTTACCTATGGCTGCACCTGTTACCGCACCACCAACTAGAAAAATGAGCCCAGTTTTCCAGCCTCGGATAGGGCCACCACTCCACTCCAAACTTTTTTGATTGAACCAAACCAGCAAAGAATAGACAGAAATCCCAACTACAGTATTGATAAGAGCGAAAATTCTGGGTGTGATCTCAGTCTGTCGCAGTATCAGCCACTGTCCGAGCCAAAGTATTGCGCCAAAAATCACCGCAGCGATCGCACTCATGACAATATGATCTGGGAACTTGAACGGATCTAGCGTCATATTAATAATCAGTGGCACAAATATCAGCGCACAGAGCAAGAAGCCAATAAATAAGCCAGCAGCGTTTATCAAACTCCAGTAGCGTCCCAAATAACCAAGGCGGAATTCCAATATCCACTCTTGTACTGGAAGCATTGTGACGTAAAATGCCATTCCTGCACTGACGTAATCGAGCATTGGCTCAAGTTGTACCCGTGTGTTTAGCATATTTTACACAAGTTTCTGGGCAATCACCTCCGGTGGGCGGTTACGCTATCGCTTTGCGAATAAGAGAGTGAAAATTCTTGAAATGATACATCCACATGAATCCGAAACAATTAGAATTCTCTATTTTTGAAGCTGTTTCTGACGCGATTCAAAGAGTTTGGACAACTGAAGAAAAAGAGTTGATTGCGAATGATTCCGAACTGCAAAGTCACTTAGAAGAATGGCTAAATAATTCCTTAAGTGATACTTGTTGGCATCAAGTCAATTACAAAATAGTCCGAGACTTAAGTACCCCTTCAAACTTTAGTTTCCCGATAGATTTCTTTGAAAATGAAGAAATTTATATTCCTTTTTAAAACCTCTTGTATGCGTCTGGTACTTGATTACGAGTCTGTTAGCGCTTCGCGTAACTTCTATGAACATTACAAAAATTTCGGAGAAATACGATGGATATTCAATCTTTACTCACCCAAGCCATTGAACTTATTGTTATGAGCTTTGTTGCTCTGATGATTTTCGACTTCGTAGACGGACTTTATTTTGTGCCATTACCAGCTATTGCAATTGCACAATTAAATACAAATTCCAAATCTACAGTAACAGCAACTCAATTTGAGCCACTATCTAACAGTGAACAACTAGAAGTCGAACCTCAAAAAATACCCTTCGTTACACAGTTTGAGGAAATTTCTGACCCCTGGACACTAGAACTAGAGCCTCACAACAGTTCTACCGAAATTCAAGCAGTTGTATTTCAATTCCCCTCATTAAGGCTGCTACCGCCAGCAACAGGAGTACAACCAAAAGCTAGGGCAACCAGGAAATCCACCGCCAAACCAAAATCCACCACAACCAAGAAATCCAGCAAACCTACCAACAAAGCCGCGACTCCTCCTCGTTCTGACTCTGGCAAGAAGTCCGTGGCATAATCCACAGCTTGGTTTATCAGAAAGAGCGATGGCTGTGCCAACGCCTGCCGTAGGATGCCCAAAGGGCTGTAGGGCGAAGGCACGAATAGGATTGCGATTGCTTCTGAAGAGAAAAAATACAATTCCAACTCGCAATAAAGCTCAATTTGCATTGGCGTGGCAACAAGCGGCTACGCCAATTTTTTGTGAAAATCAATACTATATACAGTCATGGTAAGTGCAATTCAAGGCTCACTATTTGACCTACAGACAGTTTTGGACTACGGACAGTCTATTGTCAGCGCCGGACATGAACTTGCCAAATATTTATTCAACAACCATACAATAACAACAAAAGCGATTCAGTCACAGATGAATCGTTACTTCAACGGCACGGCGGCATCAGGTGCTTGGCAGTGGAAGGACGGATACGAAGCCCTTGAGGTGGCGTTAATCTTGTACTTGCGGCAAAAGGGGCTGTCAGAAAATCCCTTAGAGCAATTGCAACTACTTCAATCGCTCTGCCCCACACATACCCGCCGCAGCGAGGAGCAATTAAAACTTCAGCAGTTCTCTACTCCGTTACCCCTAGCGTACTTAGTGGCGTTAGCAGGACAAGTCACAAATAATGACCTGGTGCTAGAACCATCTGCTGGTACTGGGATTTTAGCCCAGTTTGCCAAACTTCAGGGCGCAAGTCTCATGCTCAATGAACTAGCCGACGATAGAGCGAAGATTCTGCGTCGGTTGTTTCCTGGCGTTCCCTTATTTGGGGTGAATGCCGAACAGATAAATGACTATCTGGCTGGCAAGACTCAACCATCAGTTGTTCTGATGAACCCCCCATTTTCATCATCTCCCAAGATAGCAGATCGCAATCCCGATGCAACACCTCGGCATATCAACTCGGCATTACAAAGATTATGCGATGGCGGGCGGTTGGTGACAATCACAGCCAATTGGTTCTCTCCCAATAATCCCACTTGGCGAGAAACTTTTCTTAAGTGGCACTCAGAAGCGCAAGTTGTGCTTTCAGTGGGGGTCATTGGGAAAGCTTATGCCTTGCACGGGACAACGATGGAAACCCGAATCACCGTGATTGATAAAATCCCGGCGGCTGAAATAGGCAATATCCCTTGCATAGGAGAAACCTTGGATTTGCCCGAACTGCTGACGTTGATTGAGCAGTTGCCGGGGCGATCTTCGTGGCAGCATTCCACTGTCAAAGCTGTTGTTGCAGCAAAAGTTGTTAAACTGCCAAAGCGTATTGTAGTGGATCAACCACAAACAGTTTCTCTTATTCCAGACGTGGCAGTTCTGGAGTACGAATTGGTCGAGTGGAGTGGCTCAGACAGTTTAAAAGATGCCTTGTACGAAACCTATCGCCCACAACGCATCAGGATCAAAGATGCTTTGCCACATCCCTCATTGCTTTGCGAGAGCGCAGCCCTAGCACTTGTCTCACCACCAACTCCAACTTATAAACCGCATCTCCCACAGAATATTGTCACACAAGGCTTGTTGTCAGAGGCACAACTTGAGACTGTTATCTACGCTGGTCTTGCACACCAGCAATTCCTCTCTGGGTCTTACTTGGTGAACGATTTTTGGGATAATGTGACTGTAGCGGCTCAGGGCGAAGAAAATGCGGTGAAATTTCGCCGTGGCTGGTTCTTAGGCGATGGTACAGGCTGTGGCAAAGGTAGACAAGTCGCGGGAATTATTCTTGATAACTGGTGTCAAGGGCGAAGCAAAGCGATTTGGGTATCGAAAAGCTCTGCTCTGGTCGAAGATGCCCGTAGAGACTGGTGTGCTTTAGGAGGTGCTGAAAAAGATATCATCGACCTGAGCAACATCAAACTTGGCGACCCCATCCCTTTCACCCAAGGCATTCTATTCTGTACGTACTCAACTCTACGTTCTCAGAAGAATGGTAAAAGTCGGCTCAAGCAAATCGTTGAGTGGGCAGGAGCAGACTTTGAGGGTGCGATCGCCTATGACGAATGTCACAGTATGGGCAATGCGATGGCTCAAGAGGGCAAACTCGGTATGGTTGCGGCATCCCAGCAAGGCATTGTTGGGCTGAGGTTGCAAAACGCATTACCGCAGGCACGGGTTGTATACGTATCGGCGACCGGAGCGACAAAGGTTTCTAACCTATCTTATGCTAACCGCCTGGGACTTTGGCAGACTGGCGACTTCCCGTTCACCTCCCGTGAGGATTTTGTGGAATCCATTGAGGGCGGTGGTATCGCCGCGATGGAAGTGGTAGCCAGGGATCTCAAGGCTTTGGGGCTGTATCTGGCGCGGAGTCTCTCGTTTGAGGGGGTGGAGTATCAGACGCTCGAAATTGAGTTAACGCCCACGCAAGAACGGATTTACAATAGCTACTCTGATGCTTTTGGTGTTATTCATAATAATTTAGATAAAGCCCTGGAAGCTTGTAATATCTCTGGTGACAAGACTTACAACCGTGCTGCAAAGATGAGCGCGGTGTCTCAGTTCGAGTCCCACAAACAGAGATTTTTCAATCATCTGCTGACTGGAATGAAATGCCCTCAATTAATTAAGGCGATTGAGCAGGATTTAACCCAAGGGAATGCCGTTGTCGTTCAGGTTGTGTCCACTAACGAAGAGTTATTGAAGCGGCGGCTCAATGAGGTTCCAGCTTCCGAGTGGAAAGATTTAAATCTTGACCTTACCCCACGGGAATATCTTATGGATTATTTGATGAGCGCTTTTCCGATTCATCTCCATGAGATACATTCCTCCTCAGATGGTGAAGAACGCTCCGAACCAGCCTTTGATGCTGATGGTTCGCCCATCATCTCACAAGAAGCTGTGGCTTTGCGTTCGGCGCTAGTTGACCGATTAGCAAGCCTTGACCCAATCCCTGGAGCATTAGAACAATTGCTATGGCATTTTGGCCACAAGCAAGTGGCTGAAGTCACAGGTCGTAGCAAGCGACTTCTGAAAGATGATTCGGGGCGTTTATTCGTTGATTCACGGGGTAGTGGGGCGAATATTGCTGAGACTGCTGCATTTATGCAGGGTGACAAACAAATCCTCATCTTCAGTGACGCTGGTGGTACTGGTCGCAGTTATCACGCTGACCTTAACGCTATTAATCGGCGGCGGCGATCGCACTACTTACTTGAAGCCGGCTGGAGGGCGGATAACGCAATTCAAGGTCTAGGACGCTCACACCGGACGAATCAGGCTTCTGCACCAATATTCCGCCCAGTGACGACCAACGTTAGAGGTGAACGTAGATTTATTTCCACCATTGCCCGACGTTTGGATAGCCTGGGCGCACTCACCCGTGGACAAAGGCAGACTGGAGGAAACGGCATATTCTCAGCACAAGATAACCTAGAGTCACAGTACGCTGAACACGCTTTGTATGAGCTATTTAAGCAAATCTTCCAAGGTAGGTTTTATGAAGTGCCTTTAGGAAAATTTGAGGAAATGACGGGGTTATCTCTGACTTCTCACGAAGGTGGGATGAAGATAGACTTGCCACCGTTGCGACAGTTCCTCAATCGACTGCTGGCTTTGAAGATTGGGATGCAGAATATCATTTTCGAGCGATTCGAGTTATTGTTAAGCCAACAAATCGAAGCAGCGATCGCGGCAGGAATCTTTGAGGCTGGTGTTGAAACGCTCAGGGCTAAACGGTTTACCATCGAAAGCCAGTCAGCCGTTTATACTCATCCTGCTACTGGTAGTGTGACCAATTACTTGAAAATTGAACGTGTTCAAAAGAACAACATTCAAACTGCTCTTGAAGCTGTGCATTCAGCTAGCAAGTACCAGGGACAGCTTTTGGTTAATGATAAATCTGGTCAAGCCGCAGTATCTATTCCTACTCACAGTATTTTCGACTCTGAGGGTGGAGTAGTACCAAGGGTTTTGCTGGTGCGACCACAGAAAGAAACTCGTGTCCCAGTTGATAAGCTCTTGTCGTCAACCTGGAAGCAGGTTTCAACAGAGGCGTTCGTCGCGGCGTGGTCAAAAGAAGTATCCCAACTGCCTAAGTTTACTACTGATTACATTCACCTTGTTACTGGCATTCTTCTGCCCATTTGGAAAACTCTACCGATTCAGAACAGTCGAGTATTTCGACTGCAATTAAGTAATGGAGAGAAAGTACTCGGTCGTGTAATCAGTGCAGAGAATATTCGTGCTGTTGCTGAACAACTGGGTTTGAAGAATAAGCTGCTTTCTCCAGAGGAATTAGTTTCTCTGGTACTTAACGAACGTTATTCAGAACAGTTACCTGGAGGTGTAACTTTGCGTTGTTCTACTATTGCAAATGAGCGCCGTATTGAATTGGTCAATGCTTTATCATTGGCTGACTCTCTGGTGGCTGTTGGATGTTTCACCGAAGTAATTCAATGGAAAAAGCGAGTATTCATTCCAGCTAACTCGAAAGCGGCATCAATCCTAGCTGCTGTGATTGAAATTCTGGGATGAAATTTGTAGCCACTTTTATCGAGTGGCTACTTTTTCGATTTGACTATCCTACTTTCAACCCCAAGCAAATCCTTATAAACTTCATAATCTCGAAAAAGGTCTATAATCAAACTTCTAGTAAAAGCACAGTAAATCATATTTCCTCGCGCCTCGTACAAACCAAAAGCTTTAAACAAATCTTTTTTAGCACCCTCAATATCGCCCAGATGAAATCTTACTGTCCCTCGTCCACAGTATGCTTCTGCACAATCAGTATCCAGAGACAATACCTTTTCTAAATCAAAGAGTGATTTTTCTAATTCTCCAGACAAAAAATAAATATTCGCTCTGTTTATATAAGCTGATAAACAGTTTGGGTCAAGTAAAATTACTTGATTATAATCTAAGATAGCTGCTGGATTGTCACCAGTTAGATTTTTATATGTATCAGCGCGATTTAGATAAGCTTGGACTAAATTTGGATTCAAGGTGATGGCTTTAGTGTAATCTTCAATCACCCTGGGGAATTCTGATTTATGACAGATTTTTGACCGAGCTAGTCCCCGATTATTATAAGCTTCAGCAAAGTTAGAATTCATTGCTAATGCGTTATCGAAAAGTTGAATCGCACCTTCATATTTTTCGATTTGAAACTGAATTATTCCTATAGTATTGTGAACTTCCGCAAAATTAGGATAGAAATAAAGTGCATTTCTGAAGCATTCCATCACTCCAGATAGGTTTCCTGATTTGAGATGCTCCATTCCTTTGTCATACCACAGTTGCCCTTGCTCTATATCAATCTCTTCCATTAATTCCACCATATATTCTCTGTTGTGATTTAAAATTTTTTAAATATTTATCAATTCGGATCTTTGACCAAATAAGTTCATCTATCTGTGCATTTCTAATTCTTGACTTTTATTTTCTGCTAATATTTTATCTATTTGACTATTTGCGTCCTCAAAAGTTTGCAATATCTGTGGAGTTAGTTTATTAGTCTGCACCTGACCCGATTGCAAGTTTAAAATTACCTCCCCATTTTTCTGCGAAATAGTTAAATTCCTCTGCTGGGTATTAAAAGCCAAGTCATAAATCTTTCCTAAAACTTGAGTGCCGTTTTCATTAGGCTTACCCCAAACCATACCAATCCTTTGAGCAATTTGAGTCAGCCGACTGATGCCTTCAAGATCAGATGTATCTTTATTCATTACTGTCAACGCTTGGGCTGATAATTGCTCACCAGCTTTAAACCCATTGGCCACTTCTACAATGCGTTTTTTGTAATTTTCCGACTTCCCTAACTTATCTGCGGCATTATACCAATTTCTCAAATCATCAATAGTAACTGATTGAGGTTGGACTTCTTGGTTGGGTACGGCTCTATTTTGTGGTTCAGGAAACGGGACTATAAAACCCTCCACATAATCCCCCAAGGGTTCAAGATGTAGTCCCCAGACCTGCCCTTTGCCTGTGAACAGTTCTGGTAATGCTTTGGGTGAGTGCTTTTCCATATCAGCCCATTGCTGTTGATAAACAGGGTCAGCAATCATATCAGGTGTGATTTGATACTGCTTACCCACTCGAAAAGCGACTTGTTTACCAATGCCTGTCGCCAGAGCAATATCACCCTCTTTAAATCCATACTGTTTGTAAGGCTCTTTAGCTCTGGTGGTGTGAGTTCTACCATATCCTCTCATCGCATCAATACAAGTATCCACTGGTATTGGATTAGTGTCACCATGCATCATTAGAGGGTAGTTCATCGGAATCGGTTTGCCTTTGATGCCTTCAGGGGCGACATTTTGAATATCTTGGGGTGGAGTGGAATGTCGGCTTTGTTGAGGCGGAGACAATGCTGATTGAGATGGAGGTTTCAAAAACTGTGGTCGTGTGGCGAGGGAATTAACTCTTTGTTGATAGTCACTATCCGATTCAATCACAGCCCCAAATTTCTTAGTCATGTTCTCCAAAGTTTTGGGGGGAATTGAACTACTGACTAAGTTAAATACTGCTAGACCTTTTTTGGTTTCTTTCATAACGTCTTCTCTTGCTACTTGCTGACATTCGACTTTTTGAGAAGTTAACCATTTAGTTACAGTTTCAACTTTCTGGTTGTCAACAGCCAAGCCCATGACTCCAAGTTTTTTGTTTGATTCTGTAGAAAATAAGAAAGTAGGGCGCTCTTTAATATGATGTAGAATTGGCTCACTGCTATTAATCATCTCTTGTTGTTGGGGATTAACCGATTGAGTCCCAAAGATAAGAAATTCCTTCGTCCAGTTCTGGGGATACTCAATAGTACTGGGGTCAATTTTGGCGCAGACTAGTGAAAAATTGCTTTGAATAATCGCGGGCGCAGGTGTAAGTTGTCCGCTTTTGAGTAGTCCAAGCTGTCTGAGCGCATCCTTATCTTTTTTGAAGTGCAGCACTCCCAAGGGTTCACCATTCAAAAACACGGCATCCCTAGTTTTTAAAGGTGGCGTTTCTATAGTCAGTTTTCGGTAATCTTGGTCATTAAATATCTGACCAGAAAAATCGTAAAAGTTAATCTTATTAATTTTCAGGAGATTACCATTTGACGACTCGCCCAGCACAAAAGCAAGACTACCAGTTTCGGAGATAGAAGTGAGTTTTAATTTCAAGGCATTACCATTTTTTAGGTAATCAACTTGTTTTAACTGTTCGACAGAATCACTGTCTAACTCCCCCAAAGTCAAAGCATCTAATTTAATTTTTACTGTTTTATCAGTCACCGGCACAGTGCCAAATTCTAAATTTACGGGTTGGTCGTTAAAAATAAGTCCTGCGTAGGAGAAATTTTTAAGTTCGCGGATGGTTATCTCAATGGGTTCATTTCCAGGTAAACCAATAGTGGCCTTAGCAGTCGCAGGTTCCACGCCAACGAAATTAGCTTGCGCCTTTGTGCCAATTGGTAACATTCCAGTCCTGGTTTCGAGCATGGCGAATTCCTTGTATTCGCCGTCGCCGTCCTGTACAAACAACAGTCTGGAAACATGGCGTTCATGTCCCGGTGGGTGGTGAGAGGCTCTGATTTCTATCGGGTGCAATTCGAGTGGGTTCCATTTTCTGCCCAAAAACTGATTTGCTTCATTATTTAATGTGACTAACTTGGGCTCGGTAAATTGCAGTTCGTTTAAGCGGGAGATAATTTCATTGGGGAAAGCAGCGAAGGCAAAATTGGAGACTTTTTTAGCGTAAGCGGACGGGTCGGTGTTTTCTTTTCTTGCAACTTCGAGTTCATCTTGGCGGGATGCAGAGATGTTCCAGGCAGCCGCAGCAGCAGCAAGTTTGTCTTCGGCTGGGATATTCGCGTAAAAAGCTTGTGCCGCACCATTTGCCAAGGCAAAGAGTAATTTAGTTTGACTCCGAGTAAGTTCTGGCTTGAATTCCAGTATCTTAGCTCCCTGCGTGGTCATCCCCGGTTTGAGATTGTGGTCATTCACTGACTGCTGGCTAATTGTCCCAAGATGACGGTATGCGGGTTTTCCATCTTTATCGATTTCTCCATTAATCTGGGCGACTGCTAGTAATTTGTGAGGGCGTTCTTTAGTTCGCCATTTCTCTGGTATTTCATCTAGCCGAATGTTCAACGTCTCGGCTTTCCAAATCAGAGGATGCCCGTAACGGGTGAGATTGCTAATTTCGAGTTGCACCCCCTGTGGAGTTTGGATGATTGCTGATGGGCCTTTCTCTGTTTCACGCCGTTGGGACATCCGAACCGCAGCGTTGAATTTTTGGTCAAACTCGTACTTGGCGGCAACTGCTGCAAATTTCTGCTGTGGTGTGAATTCTACTCCTTTGAATAAGTCTTTAAACTGGACGATGGGACGCGATTCTAACTGTGATTCTTGGAAATATTTATTAGTTTGGCTAATCAATAATTCTACTGGTGAGTAGCCCTTTGGTGTTATACCTGTGTTTAAATAAACTGAACGAGATTTTTTATCTTTAATATAGTTAACATCACGATATAAGTAGCGGCTGTTTTCCCTGATTTTATCCATCTCAGGTTTTTTAGCACTTTTGAATAAATCCACCGCTATTTGGTTTTGATAACATCCCTCCTCAATCATACTCCGATACATCAAGCGGTTAAGATCCATCGCTTGATGCATATTTTCTGGGGTTCTTTCAGAATGAGCAAGTTCAACAAACCCTTGCATATAAGGCTTGTATTCCTCTCGAATTAACTTTGGCTCTTTGCGCTGTTCTTGCTCAAACAGGGTTTCGTAATGGTTAGAAACTTGGTCTAGATAATTTGATTTCTGCTCAAAAGTACCGTAAGTTTTAAGTACTTCAATTTCCGATTCTAATGCCTCCAGTGCAGTAACTTGATTGTTGATTACTCCCACACTAATGCTATCGCTCATGTGAATAGCGATTTTTTCAAAAGGGGGCTGACTTCCATCGGTGGGATCATAAAATGATTGCTTTTTGAGCTTAACTGTGGGGGAATAAGCGTTTTGGGGAAGATTTCTTCGCTCTGCCTCTGCTGTTAAATTGGGATATAAGCTGGCTTTTGCCACACCAATGCAGTCACCATCGTAGTCTCGTGCTTGGCGTTCTGATTCGGTTTCTGCTGGGTCGATAAAATCAACATCGATTCCTTGTGTTTCTAACTCTGTAATTCTTTGCTGTATGCGCTTGTGGTCTTCGTCATTGACTACAATTATGCCTTCTAATGGTTCACCATCTGGAGCAAGGCGGTCTTCAATGAGTTTATTAGTAGAGACACACAATCCATTAGAGTTAAGAAAAGGAGAGCGAAAGTTAAGAACTTTTTCTCCAAGCTTCAGCCAAGGGGCACAGATTTCACCATTTTTGAGTTCCTTGGAGGGAATAATCATCCCTCGGTCAAAAGTGAGCGTTTTCCCAATAGCAATATCTCGCCACTCACTTTGTACAAAACGACTTAGCTCCTGCTTTACCTTCTCTGTTTCTAAAAGCTGTTGATGTCCATGTAAATCAGCTTTAATGAGTTTGTACATGAATAAGTCATCTTTGGCAGGGTCATCATCTAACTCCTGATCTGCATCTAAGTCATCATTTGTCTCTAAGTTTTTAATATCTGTTTCAAGATTTGTGACTTCTCCTGTCTTTGATTTGTTTTGGCTCAATGATTCTTTACGTTTTTCGTATCTTTCACAATAGTAAGCAGCAACATTTCTAGGGTCATCTTGAATAGAGGCTAGTTTTTCAGCTTGTACCTCTAGTTCCTCACCAAAATCTTTAAGCCCGTGAGGAAAAGATGCCAATAGTTGAGAGATAGACATCTGACCTTGTTGGGATTGTGCTTTTTCTGCTAACCAAATATTTTGCTGATATAATCCTGGTTGAATTTGAGGTTTAGTAGGGCCTTTAGGTCTATCCTTATCTGTTCCCTTAAAACTGCTTATGGGAAGAATTATATCTATTTTTGGTTCATTGTTCGGGTCTGCGTACTTTATATCATCTAGTTTGTATGGTCGGAGTGTTCCTTTGCCAAAGCGATATTTAGTAGTATCCTCTCCAACTCCATCCACCCAACCAAATCGATGCTGAATTACACGATAGCTTTTATCTGTTTGGGATTCTCTTAAGGTTACTTTGTCATAAAGTTGTGTTGAAATCTGCCCATAACAATCACCAACTAATTTATATGCCAAATCATTCGATAATATTCCTCCATTCTCACCCCTGTTATCAGTAGAATCATCCACTACTAAAATGTTTAGCTTTTCGTGAATCGCATTTTTACAAGCCCCAAGAAAGATGGAACCATAAGCGCCTCGGTCTTTACTATCTGGACAAATTTTTTGAATTGTTTCTAAACATTCTTTATCTCCATAAAGTAAACGAGTCTTAGAAGACAGTAATAAAATCTGTCCATCTGGATGATTCTTTAATTCTTCCTCGGTACTGTATTCATCTGAGTGTCCAAATGAAAATTCTTTGTCAGGAAAGTAAAATTCTAGTAAAGTATTACTGAGATTCTCAGTTAAAATAGTTTTACGCTCATCTGTATAAATCCATTGATTGAGCCTGGGATCAAAATGCTTTAGTTCCAGAGTCATGATTTTAATAAATTTATGAAATCTGATTAACGTTTTGGGAGGTTTTTATGTCAAGAATTAAACGTTGGATAAATATGCATAAGGAAGAATTCAATGCAGATGGAAGTTTAAAAGATGAAGCTCGACAAGAAATGTTATCTCTTGGCGAACATCCAGGAGCAATTGATAGTTATGCTCGTAGAGTAAAAGCAACATACGACGAGTGGAAGTACCTGGACGAGACTGATCCAGAACCCTGGCCAATCTACACAGCCTACGATTTCTTCACTGAACAAGAGAAAAGGGAATTTAACCCAGATGGTTCTCTCAGACCTGAATATATAGAATACGCTCAGAAAATTGGTATCAGTGAAAGTGCCCTCGAACAGCTTGAGTGGCGCAAGAAAATCGAGGTTGATGATTACAATAAAGTGTCTGCCTCACACGTAGAACAAGGCATCAACTTTGGTGCATGGTTGATGAGAGGAAGGATTGAAGACAGCAGAACATACGTCCAACGTCGGCAGCAGATGGAGCAAGACTTGCAAAACTTTGAGCCGGAAGATAGCTTGCCTTTCGACAGAGACACGGCATATTAAGTGAGCCGAAGCAAAGCGAGTGATAACATAAGCTGAAAGCATTCTCAACTAAGGCTTTCAGCTTTTTAGTGAAATCCTTTTAATGAGCTTGAACAGCAGGTGGGTTGACAACAGCCGCAGATGGTTTAACAGAGCGAAATGCCCCATTAAAAAAGGCAATCATTCCTAAGATGGCGAAGGCTGTAATGATTACTCTTTGCAGTGAATTGAATGCCGAGCGTTCTTTGATTAGTTCAGCCCACATTACTTGCAGTTGGTCTTGTGTTGTTTGCTTTGAAGCTAAATAATAGAGAGCTTCAATACAGGGGGATATATCTTCACCTTGTTGAACTTTCTGATACAACAGATTTTCTAGTCGCTCTTTCTGTTGAGGAATAGTAAATGAGTCTGTTGACTTTTGAGGGTGTGTACCGTTGTTCTGGGTTGGTAATTGTAGTGTCATAGCATTAGTTCAAAGTTGGAAAAAGGTGTAGAACAAATATTTAGAAGAGGGGGAAAGGTTAAAGGCTACGGGAAAATTCCATCCTCTTCCCCCTGACCCTTTTTTGAATTCAAAATTCAAAATTCAAAATTCAAAATTCAAAATTCAAAATTCAAAATTCAATAATCTTGAATTGATTAATTTAAGGTATAGAGCAAGCACTAAAACTTTGATTTAGTGGTCAGCAAGACAGTGGTATGTACAGAGCAAGCACTGATAGCGCAGCATTAGGCAATACAGAAGCATCTTGCAATTTTGAATTGATAATTTTGAATTTTGAATTGTTTTGACTCTTCTTCATAAGAGCTACACCTTTAGAGCATGTGAAACGCTAACGAATAAGCCAAAGTTTAGGTCTTCTACTCCCAAAAAATCAATAACCAGGAGTCTACAAAAAAATCGTACTTTTGGCTAAATTTGGATCTCCATGTCTTCATCTTCTTCACTAGAGAATTGAGGCTGACTTTGTTGGGAGGCAGGTACTGATGGTTGATTGGATTGAAACGGACTTGTCCCGTCATTGAAAATTTCTTGTGCAAGTGTGCGTCCATCCCCGTCAGTATCACTCTCCAAGATATATCCCGCAACGTGTTTAGGCATTCCTGCTGTTATGGCTTGCGCTAGTAGAGCTTTAGTAAATTCTGGTGATGCTTCACTCTCGCTCAAGATTTGCAATACATACTTAGCATCAGCAGTAGTCATTTTGGTAATATCTTTAACTCCGGCTTCTTGCCAAACATCATCGAAAAATTCCACTGAACGTTCATCAAAACTTTGAGATGCTGCAAATTGGGCTAGCTGTTGGGTATAAAGTTCTTGGTCGTTATTCATATATTTATGAGTCGTGATGGAACAATTTGATAGTTGAATTCAGCGCTGCGCGAAGAATTGATGAAAATCTCGCACAGCTAATCATGGCTAAGAAAAATTTTGCCGCAGCCCAAGCAGTTGAGGTGTACATCGGCAACTATCGGTTTGACGCAATCAGAATTGTTGAAACTGAAGAATACCGGATGTCTCAAAATCATATTCTCGAAACAATCGGTATAAATAAGAACTGGTTGACCAGGTTACAGTTTAGCTTACCTCGTGTGAACAAAGCCCTTATGGAGCAAGGCTTAAATCACGTTACAGTCCATGCGGAATATACGGTTAAAAATACAGTGACACGTGCTGTAACGTGGTCATTGAAAGATGTTCGGATCATCTGGCGTTACTTTGATAAACAAGGAAATCATCAAGCAGCAAAACTGGTTGATGCACTTGCTGAAGATTCTCTAATCAGCAGGTTTAATCAAGTCTGGGGTAAGCAACACACAGTTGAGCAACGCCGGATAGATGATTGTCGTATTCTGTCTACGCCCTGCCCTTGGACAAAAATGTTTGAAACTGAGTTTGAAGAGAATTTGGCTCGGATTAGTAAGCTGCACAAAAAGCACATCAAGAATGGCTTGTACTACTGGGAGTTTATCTATAGCTGGATGACACCAGAGGAAAAAGCCAAGCTCGACATTGTTAATCCCGTTCTTCCAAATGGGCGAAGGAAGTACAAAATTCATCAAATGCTCTCCCCTGAAACAAAACAGAGATTATCCCCACATGTTACATCAGTGCTGATTTTGATGAAGTCAGCCAATTCGGTAGCAGAACTGCGCCGACTGGTGCAACGACAGTATGGGGTAGATCAACCGAATCTGTTTGATGGCTGGGATATTAAATAGTTAGCTTGAATCATGCGATCGCTCTTGTGGTACAAAACCATATTTGAGCGATCGCACTTCAAATTTTTCAACTGTTTAAAGGTTGTTCAGCCTCACGTTTTTTGGCGTATTCACGGAGTTGGGCAAGACCAGAGGTAGGGATAGAGGGTCGTGGTTTATTGGGGTCAGGGACTAAATCTTGTTTGCGGTCGTAAGCAAAGTTCTTGTCTAACATCAATATATAAGTAATGTGTGCCGTCCAAACATCAGCGACGCGCTCACCAAGACCCTTAGTATCAAGAGGAGCAGGAAATTGTACGCCGCCATTCCAAACAATGGGAGTAGCTTCTTTGTGGAAGTGGTCAGTTAATTCTTTTTTGACATACTCAGCAGTCCCGCCACAAATGAGAATTTCATCTAGGACAGCAATATTTCTAATCCAGCGTACAAGAGCGCGGCAGTACTCATCACGAATTGAGGGGAGAACTTTTTGAAATAAATTTAAATCAAATTGGACACCTTCAGGTGTGGCTTTGCGGGACAAGGGACGAAAAGCATCAAAGTTGCCCTTGGCTGCTGCGAGGATTGCTGTGACTAAACGTGAATCATTTTTCGACAGACCAACAGCAGTACGCTCAACAAATGAATTGATTACCCAACTCATGCCTAAATCAGTAGATTCGCTCTTAGCTGGATTACCTTGAGCAGAAAGAGCAAAACTAGCATTGCGATAGCCCAACATAAGGATTCCAACATTTTTTTGAATATAGGTTTTGCCAAGAGTACGGCTACGATAGGTGAGAATGCCACTACCTTCAGCAGCAACACAAAAATTGCGTAACTTTCCCTTCAAACGACCATTAGGTGTGAGTACTCCAAGTTTAAGAATTTGTTTTAAGGAAGTTGTCAGATTACGAGCATCATTGACTTCCCCAGGCGGTAACAAGATTTGAATAAAAACATCAACATGATTATGGTTTATACCAAACTTTTGGTAAGCCATTGATAAAAGACCAGCAATCTTGGGAATGGCATAGTGATATTTGTTATCTCTAAGTGCAGCACTACCAGCGAAGACTTCTTTGGCAATTGTACCTAAGACATAATATTCATCACCTACGCCAACCCAGGTACTAATGTTTTGAAAAGTTTGTACAGAAAAGCTGTTAATCGAGTCAATTGATACATCTGCAATTTCCGGCGACATCGCCAGTACACAGGGAATGCCATCAGGGTAAATTTGAGCAATCGCTTTGACTTGGCTACCACCCAAATCACAGGACAAAACTAACTTAATCCCAGGTTTGACTTGGGAGGAATTGGGAATGTTCATTTTTTTCCTAAATTTGTGCTGGTTCGACACTAAAGGCTTTATTGGCTTGGATCATCTCTTCGGTCAATTCCAAATCCATCAATTGCTCGTCTTCATCTTCAGTTGCCATTTCGGTTTCAACTTGGGATGAGTACGAATCCTCATTGGATGGAGAAACTGGGGCTGCGTCTATTACAGGTGTTGTGTGTAGGGGAGCAACTGGGACAGTAGTAGGCAGTTGCGTAGAAATAGGAGAAACAACAGAACCTAAACTGCAAATCTCACGGATGGCAGAGGCTTGGGCTTCTAATTCATTGATTGCCCAAATAGCAACCTGCCTTAATTCTTCTCCCACTACCCCTTGGGAATATAAAGCTAATGGTAGCCAATGTTTAAGGAGTGTGGAAGTAATTAGTTCTGGATGCTCTTTATCTAAATAGAGGGGATTCGACTTGAGGTAATTAATTACTTTACCTTCCAAACTATCATTAGAGCGTCTAATGGAAACTCTTGTCTCGCTCATGTTGGTTGTAAAAACTTTTAATTGCTTTGGAATTCGTTCGTCGAATATCCTATTCACTAATTATCTAATATTTAGCTGAATAATCACTAAAGAACAAGTCTTTCTAATTTCTATTTAAGTACAGAAAATGTATACTAAAAAACGTGGCGTTGATGACGGCACTATTGACGGCACTGTTGACGGCTTTATGCCGTCAAAATCGCGTTCTGAACAATTCATCAACAAATTTGAAAGTGGTTGTCATGACGGCACTATTGACGGCACTGTTGACGGCTTCCACGACAGGGGTAAATTAGCAAATCAGCCGCCTCTAAATAGGTGTACTTACTAGCCTTATTTAGGCTATTCTTGATTTGAGAAAAATGCCATTTTTAAGCCTGAGTACAAATACTCAGTGAGCCTAAAAAATATTTTTAGTTATTAAATGAAATATTTTTGACGGGAGAAAAAGGAGGTGATCGGGAATGGCTTATGCGATCGCTCGTTTGAAAAAATTAAAATTTGGTAACTTAGCGGGGAGCGCATCTCACACATCTCGTGAGAGGGAGACACCAAATGCTGACTTGTCGGTAGAGAATATTAGGTTTATAGGCAGCAACGATCCTGAATCAAGTTTAGAAAATTTGGTGATGGCGAAGATAAATGAGGTTTCGCAGCGACGAAAGATAAGAACTGATGGTGTTTACTGTGTGGAGATGTTGCTGAGTGCATCACCAAGCTACTTTCGTGCCTCATGCCCAACGTTAGCTGGGTATTATGAGCAGAATAAGTTAGATGTTTGGCTAGAAGCGACGCACCAATGGTTGTCTGAGGAATATGGTTCGCGGGTAGTCAGGGCAGAATTACACTTAGATGAAGTCACGCCGCACGTTCACGCTTATTTTGTGCCAGTGGATGATGATGGGCAACTACGATGCAAGCACTTCTTTGGCGGTCGGCATAAAATCCAGGCATTTCAGGACTCGTACTATGAAACGATGCGGCTGATTGGCTTGGAGAGGGGGTTGAAGGGTTCCAGAGCCAAACACGAAGAGATAAAGGACTTTTACCGGATAGTAGAAACGGGACGGAACCTGGAAGTCTCAGAGTTGAATTTGGAGCAAATCAAAGCCAAAGCCGTAGATCGAGACAGGGCAGCCCGACAACTTCAACAAATGGAAGCAACAGCTACTTCCCTAGCTCAAGCTAATGAACTGCTTCAACAACGCCTTGCCCAATTAGAGAAAGAGAAAGAAAAATATCGACAACAAACTCAGCAGTTGCGTGACCTAGCCTTGGAAGATGTGGCTTGGGAGTTGGGTTTAGACAAAAAACCCGGCCAATCTAACTTTTGGGTAGGTCATGGCCACATCATTGATATAAATGGGGATAAATTTCAGTCCGCCTCCCCAGGAGTAGAAAAGGGGGGTGGGACAATTGACTTAGTGATTCAGGTGAACAATTACAATTTGCGGCAGGGTTTGGCGTGGCTGAATGAGAGATTTGGACTTCAGGGGGCAGAACGAGCAGCGATCGCCGCAGTTAAGAAACAAACAGCAGATATTCTTCAAACCGAACCAACCCCCAAGTTTATGCCACCAGTTGAGGATAAAAGCAAGTGGCTTGGAGTACATGATTACTTGACTCACTTGTGCGGGCTACCATCAAACTTTGTACACGGATTTCATCAATCGGGGTTGATTTACGCTGACTCTAAGCAAAATGCAGTGTTTGTAATGCGAGATTTAAACCAACAAGTTAAAGGGGCTTACCTTGAGGGAAGTGAATTTAAGGGCTTGGCAATTGGAAGCGATCGCACAAAGAGTTGGTTCCATTTTCAGTTGGGTGAGCGAGGAACGAGCAAAGTAGAAAAAGTGGTACTTTGTTCCTCAACGATTGATGCTTTCTCATACGCAATGTTGGAATATTCCAGAACTGGGTCAATACCAAAACAGCGAACACTGTACATGGCACTTGCTGACCCCAAAAGTACACCCGTAGAGCGATTAGAGGATATTTCTCAAATCAAAACAGCGTTCAACTCCGATGAATTCGGGGAAGCCACGGCGCTAGCTGTTAAGAAGTTACTGCCCCAGGTCAGACGCTCAAGACCCAAAACAGTCTCTTGGAATCAGGATCTGTTACTTGAAAAGTCCCTACAGCAACAACAGCAGCAGCGTAAGTCAGAGGCAGATTTGAGTCTTTAGTGGCGATTACTGCTTGAGTCCGAAGGAAAATAATGGCCAAAAGTATGAGAGATTTGGGTACTTCAGACTGTGAGTAGAAAGTGAGTCAGCCTTTATTATCAGTTTGATGCTCAATAATTTACCTATGAGTTCAGAACTGATAAAAAGAATATTTTCTTTACGCGAACAGAACAATCCCTTAATAGCAGTGGAATCTCCATTGCAGGAGAGGATAAGCTTACTCGAAAACCTAACTAAAGAATGCATTAATCTTGGGATTAATTGTTATATCTGGATGTTAGAGGATGACAAATTGTACCAGTTATTAATGAGTGATTCGGGATTGGCATTCTCAGAAATTAAAGAGTACAAAAGAATCGCTTTTAAAGTTGTACGCGAAGATTCTTTTGAGATTTTGCGGTTTTGGAAGACAAGCCAGTTGCAAGGGATGTTGATTTTGGAAGGGATATACCCGTGGCTAGGGCAAGGGGCGACGGATGCAGATTTCTTCCTGACAGCAGAATGGATTAAGTCAGCCCTGATTAACATTAAGCTTTACAATGATAACTCCGGTAAAACAGCTTTGTTGCTGGGGTCAAACGCAAGCTTCAAATCAGATATAGCAGGTCTAATACCGACAATTACTCAAGAGCTACCCACAGTTGAGGAAATTAGCGATTATCTGCCAAAAATATTACCCGACTCAATTACACAAGCCCAAATCAATCAAATAGCGAATACTTGTGTAGGGATGTATTTGGCAGATACTGAAACAGGGGTAAAAAGTGCGCTAGCAATTGACAAAGCCCCTTTGGGGCAGGGTGTGGGGTGTGGGGTGTGGGGTGTAGAGAAAGAGATAGCCCCAACAACCGTCTTCGTACAAGCCCCGTCTTTACTACACCCCACACCCTACCCCCAACACCCTCTTTTTGACAACAGTGAATTAGTCAAAAAAGTTTCTGCTTATAAAATCGAGTTATTCAAACGAGTTTACAATGTGGAATTTCTGCAACCGATGACAATTTCAGTGGGGGGACTGGAATTAATGCAGTCAGCATTTAAGAGATACAAACGGCTCTTGACACCGTTGGCGAAGTCTTACAACTTGCGGCTACCAAAAGGTGTTTTACTGATTGGCCCACCCGGAACAGGTAAATCTCACTCAGCTAAGGCTTGTTCTCAAATACTGGGATTACCCTTAGTAATCGTGGAGTGGGGTAATTTCCGCAGTTATGGAAATATGGCAGAATACAAGCTTAAACAGTTATTGGCACTAGTAGACCGAATCAGCCGTATAATCTTATACCTAGATGACTTTGATAAGGGATTTGCAGGTGATGATGATCTATCACGAAGACTAGGGGGGATGTTGTTAACCTGGATGCAGGAAAGAACAAGTGATGTATTAATAATTGCTTCAGCCAACAATATCCAATGGCTACCACCAGAGTTAACCAGAAGTGGACGGTTTGATGAAATATTCAAAATAGACTTACCAAATAACGGTGAAAGACATGAAATATTTAGGATTCATTTAGCCAGATTTGACAAGCGGTTTTGTAATGGTGAAGATGCCTTTACCCCAGAAGAATGGCAGAGATTATTGAAGGTGACACATCGTTGTGTCGGTGCAGAAATTCAGGCAATTGTCGAAAGGGCAGCCATCTCAATATTCTGTCAATTGTTTGGTGAAGATACTCCAGCACCAGAGGATTTGCCGCCATTAGAAATTACTTTAACTGCACTATTAGAATCAAGAAAAAATGTAAATCCCCTGGCGATACGTGAAGCTGACCGAATAGAAAGTATGCGTAATATTGCAGATTTGCAAGGATTACCATCTAGCCCGGTGGATTCATCAATATATAGCGTGGGCGATGTCGATATTTTTGGTAACTAATTTTATGCAAATACCGAAATTTCAATCGAAAGTCGATTGGTATGTTGCTGGCTTTAAGATGCTAAACATTGCTGGGCCACTAGCTGGGATGTCAGTAATCTTGTTCACAGCAGTAGTATCTTATATAAAAACTCGTCCTCAAAATTTGCCTCTTCAGTATAAACTTACGATAAATAACCAGACTTTTTATTTAGAAGCGGCAAATAAACCACAAGAACTTGAGATTGGACTCAAATGGAGAAATAATCTAGAGAGCGATCGCGGAATGTTGTTTAACTTGGGTCGAGAGTATAATAATGTACCGTTTTGGATGCACCAAGTCAAAGTGCCGTTGGACATTATATACCTTAAAAATAATCTGGTGACAACAATAATCCGCAATGCGCCACCATGCCAAAAAAATCCTTGTCCAATCTATTACGGTGTCACTGCAACCCAGGTTTTAGAACTCAAAGCGGGTGCTAGTAATATTCAAGTTGGGCAGAAATTAGTAATAGAGCCTATACCTAATAAGCTGTAATAAATATTCTCTGTAGCCAAAAGGACTAGATTTTTTTGTACTAGAGTCTGTAGGATTTTGAAAGTGAGTTGTGAATAATGTGGATAAGATTTGATGCGCTCACAAATTATGCAAATATCAGACTACGAAAATCCCAACACAACAAGCTTTGAGACAAGACAAACAGCAGCCTTACCATCAAGAAAAAAGAAAGTAATTGAAGGTAGCACAATTGGGCTGATGGGAGTAACCGGAGCATTAATGATTCTGGAGATGTCAGTCCACAACATAATGCTTGGAGGATTGATGATTGCAGGAGCAATAGCAGTTGCAATTCCAAAACAAACACAGGCATTGCTAACAAACTTTGAAAAGCTACAACGGAAATGGGGAGTAAATTTATATGCAATATTATTTGCATTTCTGTCGGTAATATTTCTCTTGGATTTTGCTTCTTCGCCAGCCGAAGCACAGTTTTTCAACAATGCTCAAACCTGGATGAATGGTGCTTTTGGTAATGCTGGAAACGGACAAACACAAGCAGTTATAGAATTGTTCTTCAACGTATTGAGAGGTTTATTCCTGCTCTATGTAGGTATCAGTTTGGTAAGAATTGTTCAAGCAGCCCGAAATGATGAAGATTGGCAGACATTAGCCAGGACTCCGTTAATTATAGTACTTTCAGTCTTTGTTGGAGACTTAGTTACTGGCTTGATTACTGGAGCTTAAACCAGTGAACAGTTATCAGTTATCAGTGAGAGAGGAAAATTGATAATTGATAATTTATAACGGATAACTGTCAAATAAGACTCATTTATTCGCAGCATTTCTTGAATGAGAAAAAGTGCCCTGATTCAAGAAATGCTTCATATTAACAAGTAATAAAAAAGATGAGAGATGAAAATAAATTTAGAAGTGTAAATAGAATCTTGGGAGATAGACCCCGATTAGGCCCATTTCCCGCCGATCAGATTTTCCCTTGGTCAGTTATAGCAATATTAAATGTATTCGTTTTCAACTATATATTGAAAACAAGTTGGTTAGGCACAGGATTAAGCATAGCTTGGGGATGGGCTACATGGTGGTTACTTTCATCAAATCAAGAATTTTTTGGCAAGTTTGTGGCAGTGCCTCGAATTAGCAGAGGATATAAACGGCATAACTATAAAACTTATGGTCACAAAGCAGACAGATAAGATCAAGAAACAAAGATTAGAAACCGAGCAAGTTAATGTAGTAAAAACTCTTACCCCCTTTGAAGACATTATCCATTTAGCTGGGGTTTGCGATATTGCTTTGGGAGGGAGAAAAGGCATAGGAGCATTAATTCTCAAAAATGGGGAATCGATTCAAATCAAATTCTGTTTTGATTGTGTAGGAATTCATTCTAACTTAGCCTCGGAGCAAATCCTCCCAATCTTTGAGAGCATAGAGGCAGGTTTAAAAGAGATCCCATCAGGAGAGTCATTAACCATACATTTGGGTTCCTTTACAGACGATTATTCGCGGCAATCAGAATTAGAATCTATCGAAACCAATTGTGATATTGAGCAATTGAAATTACTAATTAGGAGTGAAAGGTTACGAATCAAAGAACTAACCCATTCGGGAGTCAGGAAAAACAAGTTTTTAAGATTATGGTGTACTTATACAGCGTTAGCTGAGTCAGAAATCAGCCAAGACATTGTAGAATCGGCAATCCGAAAGTTAGAGAAAATTTGGTTTAAATTCACCGGAGAAATTCACGCTTTTAACAATAGTAGGATTGAAAATATTCTCAAAAATTCATTTAGTGATGGTTTTTTACAGTGGGAATCGTTGCTAAGTAACAAAATGAAACTAGGGATCAGAGCTTTGAGTGCTGAGGATATTTGGAAAGTCTTATGGCATCAATTTAATCTCACATCACCAACACCAATTCCTAATCCCTTAGTGATTAGTCAAACTCAAGGATTAGTAGAAACTCAAACAAGTGATTTTCACATTCGACATCATCTGTTGGAGAATGAAGAATCTGTTCCATTCTTAGATCGGCAATGGGTAAAGATTCAAGATAAATATATTGGAGTGATGAACTTCAGCCAAAAGCCGGGGGGCTGGATAGATGAACGCTCTCAATTACGATATCTTTGGGAATTAATTTCCAAAGAAAGTATTTCAGATACAGAAATTATCTGTCAAATCACTAAAGCTAATCAAGCGATTACCAAAACTAATTTACAACGCCTTACTAAACAGTCAATTACATCAACAGCCTTATCAACAAGTAAAGGAAACATCGATGTTAAAGCTGGAATAAATATTGAAGAATCTGTAGAGGCGCAACGAACCATTTATAAAGGGAGCGTTGTCGTTTATACCGGAGTAGCTTTTCTTGTCCATAGAAAATCGACAAGAGAACTCAATGAGGCTTGCAAATACTTAGCTTCCTACTTTTTAAGGCCAGCAGCAGTAGATCGAGAAAAAGAATACGCCTGGAAGACATGGTTGCAATGTTGTCCATTTGTTTGGGAGCCACTGCTGGCAAAACCTTTTAACCGCAGATTACCTTATTTCAGTTCCGAAGCACCAGGGCTGATGCCTTTGATTCGTACAGCTACAGGAGATCGGGCTGGCTTTGAGTTGATTGCCGAAGAAGGAGGTACGCCAGTACACCTGGATTTGTACAAACAGCATAAAAATATAGCAGTTTTTGGTGCAACTCGTTCGGGGAAATCAGTACTGGTGGCAGGAATTTTAACACCTGCACTTGCTCAAGATATACCAGTAGTAGCCTTAGATTACCCCAAACCAGACGGGACATCGACATTTAGTGACTATACGAATTTGCTAGGTAAGGATGGTGCATACTTCGATATTTCCAAAGAGTCGAATAATTTGTTTGAACTACCTAATTTGAGGGGGATGGATCAAGAAACCATTAATGAAAGATTGAATGATTTTAAGGAATTCTTGAAATCAGTCTTAATGACAATGGTGATTGGAACTAGCGTGATTGGCGTTAGCTCTTCCATGATTACTAATATTGAATCAATCATTGCCCTAGCCTTGAAGACATTTTTTAATGATGATGAAATCAAAGTCCGGTATAAGTTGGCATTAGCCGCAGGAGTTGGCACTAAAGCTTGGCTGGACACTCCCACATTACAAGATTTTTTGAATTATTGTTCGCCAGCATTTCTCAAGATAGATTCTATAGCCAGCAATAGCCAGGAAATCTTATCAGCTTTAGAGCAAATCAGATTGAGATTAAAGTACTGGCTTTCAACAAGAGTTGGAGAATCAATTAGTCGTCCCTCAACTTTCCGAACTGATGCTAAGTTGCTGGTATTTGCACTGCGGAATTTATCAAGTGAGGCAGATGCAGCTATCTTAGCTTTATCAGCTTATGCCGCAGCCCTTCGACGTGCTTTGTCTTCTAAAGCCAGTATCTTTTTCTTGGATGAAGCGCCGATTTTATTCCAATTTGATGCGTTAGCCGAGTTAATAGGAAGGCTTTGTGCCAATGGTGCAAAAGCAGGGATACGGGTGATTCTCTCGGCTCAAGAACCAGAAAGTATTTACCAAAGCAAAGCCGCAGCGAAAATCTTTGCCAATATTACAACCCGATTGATCGGCAGAATCCAATCATCGGCAGTAGATCCCTTTGTTGATAGATTTAAATATCCTTACGAAATCATTCAAACCAATAGTACAGAGGCTTTCTATCCAACAAAATCCGGCATTTACTCACAGTGGTTATTGGATGATTCAGGCAAACTTACATTCTGTCGTTATTATCCAGCACACTGTTTATTGTCCGCAGTCGCTAACAATCCTTATGAACAAGAATTACGAACTCTATTCTTGAAAAAATATCAAGATAATCCAATACTAGGACAAGTCATGTTTTCTGAAGATTATATCAGAATGGTTCGGGGAGAGCCGTTATCTTCAACAGCCCAAGAATTGCTTAGGAGTTTAACTTCTAAAACCTTAATAGTCACATCAATTTAGAATCCTTCTTCATCAATTCAAGGTAAAAAAGGGAGTATTTCAGTATGAAGGGACTTAAAAAGATTAGTCTAGCTGTCATTATATCTAGTGGAGTTACAAGTCTATTAATTGCTGCACCGAGTTATGGAATATCACTAGACCTAAATACTTTTTTGGCTTCAATTAAGAATCAGATTCAGAGCGAAATGAGCCAAATTAGCAGTATAGCTTCAGATAAAATTAATAATTTATGGGCAGCAGCCCAAGAGGATGCTAATTCCGCAATTAATGGGGCTACTGGTGTAATGGGTGCGCCAGATCCAGTTGAAAGTGGTCAGCGTTTGAAAGTATCCTTAGCATCGGACTCTGATTGGGCAACAGCATCAACACAAGCACAAGACTTACAGCGAGAAATTACAAAAGCATCAGTCTCTGGTGTATTAGGGCAACAAGGTCAGCAAGATACTGTCAACAAAATTGATCAAACTACACAAACGGCTCAAGATGCTTCAAACCTGGGACAGGAAGCGCAAGAGATGAATGCCTCACAGAATATTTTAAAAGTAATAGCAGCCCAAAATGGTCTGGTGGTTTCGATGCTGGCACAACAGCGCACTGATTCATTGCAATCACGCTCTGATACCGCACAGTCTAATATGATGCTGACGCAGATTGCAGAGCAATTAACAGCAAATCGCCAAAAAGAAGATATTCGAGAAGAAGGATTAATTTCTCTCAATCTCGAAGTTGTAGGTATGTCTGTGCTAGATCCTACTTATTCACCCTGAAGAGAGTGTGTTTGCAATTCGCAATGGGCTTCGCCCCGCTTCGCTAACGCAGTTCGCAATTCGCAATTGTGTGTGAATGCAATTGAATAATTGATTCATTCGGGATGTCAGCCCATAATTTTAATTATGAAAGAAAACAAAATATATAGTATCAATATTCAACCCCCAATTTTAGTTATGGGGTAATAATTGCGAATTGCGAATTGCAAACTACTCCCTTAGACCTCTTATGCAAAGGAAAGGATTCTTATATGTATTTATTAGCGCAACAAGCGATTGGTGGTGATTTAGCCAGACAAGCATCTCAAACTTCTGCATCAATATCGGCAGGATTTGATGACTTGTGGAATAAAACTTTAGCGGGGGAACTGTACAACAATATATGTACAGTCGGGGCATTATTTGCAGTTGCGACATTAACTTTTTTCATGATTGAGTGGACAAAGCAAATGATCAATGGCGATGAGCAACGAGCTTTCACTGATTTTATCTGGCCCTTGATTGTGGTGGTGTTGTTGTCAAATCATGGCAAAGTGCTAGGAAACTCGACGTTAGGGATTAGGAACTACATCAACAATGTAAATAATATGGTGTTGGTACAAACGGCTGACGGGCTAGATTTAAGAGTCGCATTTCAAAAAGCAGCAGGGGTATCAGCTGCTCGTAGTGCTATCGGATTAGCAATTGAAAGATGTCGCAGTTCTTCATTACAGCCGAATGAATCAATTGCTTGTCTACAACAGGCTAAAGAAGATTTAAGCCAAAAATACCCGTCAGCTTTTGATCAAAATAGTGGCCCCTTCAAATGGTTGATGGATGGGATAGATAAAGTCATTGAAGCTCCGATTGATGCAATAAAAAACAAAAGAAATCCACTTCAGATATTATTTTCTTCCATTAGTGGTTTTATTGGTTCCGGCGTGACTTCAACAATTTCATTGGTCATGCTGTCGATGAATGGCTCATATCAATGGGCAATTGAATTAACAATGTTAGTTACAGCCTTTTTAGGGCCACTAGCTGTTGGAGGTTCTTTATTACCTTATGGAGCAAAATCAATTTACACTTGGCTAATTGGTTACTTCAGTATTGGAATATGTAAACTCTCTTTTAACATGATTGTTGGTTTTGCTGGACAACTAATTTCTGATTCTCAAGCAGATCAACCCATGTTCTTCCTATTTACAATTGGCATTTGCGCTCCTTTTTTGGCTACGGGATTAGCCGCAGGTGGTGGTTTAGCACTGCTACAACAAATTAATAAAGCCTCAGAAACTTATGGTGCGATTGCCGCAGAAGCTGGCATTGCAATAATTACTAAAGGCTTTAGTTTGGCGAAGTCTAGGAAATAAGAGATATGGTCAACACGAAAAACCGAAAATTAGAGCCACTACAACTACTGCAATTTAATAAATCCGTCCCGACAAGAATTGGAATAATTTCATTAGTAGGATTTTCTTGTGCAGTATTTTCATTACTATTGCAATTTCTCAATTATGGAGCAATCAGAGGATTAAGTAAAAAGCAATTAGCTTTAGTACAGTTAGATGATGGCAAAACTATTACTGCTAAATCAGTAAACGAAAATCAACGTTCACCAGAAGTAATTAAGAAGTTTGTTGGCGATACGTTCACTAGAATGTTTAGCTGGGATGGATTAGTGAAAATTTACAACGACAAGGGAGAAGTAATTACCAAGCAAGACAAAGGAATAGATATTGACGCAGCAAGTGGAAAAAAGAAAGTTACAACTAAGGCTTATGAAGCTGCTTTTGCAATTAGTGAAAATCAGAACTTTCGAGCAGCATTTTTACAAAAGCTGGCACAACTCACCCCCAGCAAAATATTTGAAGGAAATATGCAGGCATCTTTAATTCCTCGTTATATTGGAGAGCCACGATTAATTAGAGATGGGGTATGGCAAGTAGATATCGTCGCAACTATTGTGACTTTTACAACTTCTGATAATACGGGGCAGGGAATTACCTTCAATAAGACTGTAACTGTAGAAGCAGTGAATACGCCACAAGAAATTACTGCTCAAATCACTGAACTTTCTCGGAAAATCTATGAAGCTCGTAGCGCTGGTTTAGAAATTACACAAATCAATGATTTAAAACCTTAATAATTATGTCACTAAAAAATGAACCCCAGAATTTGACTATAGATCAAATCTTGAGATTTTCAGAGGATACAAATGATGGACAAAGGAGAGAAAAGCCGGAGCCGGAAGACTCCGAAGAATTTCCATCGATTACTAGGCACACTGTCAGTACTTCTCCTTGGTCAAGATTGGGGATAATCGCTATTCCTTTTGGCTTAGGGTTTTTAGTAATCTTTTATTTTCTCAATGGCATTTTCAATCCTGGTAGAAGTCCAGAAGCGATAACTGCTAAAGCTGATAAAACATCCCCAGCTTTGGAGAAAGTCGAACAAAAAGATGGTGATGTCTATGCCAAATTAGCCTTGAATAAACAAGAAGATGAATTAGAAAAAATTAATCAGAATCAGCAGGAAGTTAAAGTTAATAATAAACCTGTCAATGTTGCAGCTTCACCACCAACACCAACAGCTAGACCTGTAGCACAAACACAAAATCCTAGTCCTAGACGATATTACGTTCCGAATAGAACTAATCCAACGATTTCATCACCACGTAATCAAACATTACCGAGAATTACTAATCCTGTTAGGACTAGGACTGTTAGGACTGTTACACCGCAAGCAGAAACGCCAGTAGACATGAACGCTGAATTTAACCGACTTCGCAGCTTAGGATCTTATGGCAAAATCGCTTATACGCCTACTTCAAATAATCAGCAGATATCAACACAGGCAACATCCTTTCAAACACCGAATACAACACGAATTCAAGTACAGCCATCCAATAGTGCTTATACAACACAGCAAACACGCCCTAACTTCTCCAACAGTACACCTACAGCAATTGAGAAAATTCGCCCTCGTTGGTCAGCCAGTCAAGTGGCAGATAGTAATTACTTGTCTCAAGAAAACCAAATTCTGCAACAGCGTAAAACTCGCTATTTAGTTGTTGGGGAATTCGCAAATGGTGTTTTAGTGACTTCAGTTGTCAAGCAGCAAAGCGAAAATCGCTTCCAACAACAGCAAAATCCAGATGATAGTAAACGCTATGTTGCTAGATTAACGGCTGATTTGCATGACAACTATGGAAATGTGGCAATTCATAAAGGCACTTTATTGGCCGTTGAACCCCTACAGGTTAATGATGGCTCTTATGTAAGTGTGCAAGTCACCAGCATTATCAAAGATAACACTGAGTACCCAATTAGTAGCGGTGCAATTTCTGTATTAGGAGAAGGCGGGAAACCGTTGTTAGCTAACCCTGTCCAAGATAAGAAAGGGGGAATTACAGGTTCTGACTTAACTGTGGGATTAGTCAGTGGTTTGGGTCAAGTAGGAGCAATCCTGAATCAATCTGATTCTACGAGCAGTGTAGTTAATTCTGCTACAGGGACATTTAGCTCTAGCACGACTTCAAACAGCCAGCGCAATATTGGCGGGGCATTCTTGCAAGGTGCTTTTGGCAAGCTTAGTGACACCATTACTCGTCGTGCAGAAACTTCTAACCAACAAATCACCCCTCGTCCCAATGTTTGGTATATCCCACAGGGGACGAAGATTACCTTTTTGGTGAACCGTTCTCTGGAGTTGCCATGAAGAAGTTAAAACTCATGACAGCGTTCCACCTTGGGGTTGCTGCTTTTTTGGCAGTGTGTCTAGTTCCAGTCAAAACCTATGCTCAAAGTACAGTCCGCACCATAAAGCAATCTCAGGTTAGTGGCAGTACTGCCAAGCTACAAAAAATTCAAGTCTGGAATGGCTCAGGCGTATCAATTTCATTTTATGAAGTTAAGGAGATGGTAAAGCGGGTGTGGATTGACGATCCCTCGCAAGTTCTGATTGACACTGATGGTTGTTTAGAGGGAATCGACCAGAACTGTCAAAACAGTAGTGCCGGATTACTTCACTTACGCCGGATTAAAAAGGTTACGGTTCCAGGACTGCCGCAAACAAGTGCAACTTTGCTTACAGTTATTACTCAAACTGCTTCTGGCGAACGCAAAGTTTACCACTTTCAAGTTACCCCATCCAATTCCCGTCCTGAATACAGTCAAGTGTCAATTATCTCCGATAAGCCATCTTCAAGAGTTACTCGACCCTTATTATCGCCATTAGTACAAACCACCAGAATTACAAAACAAATCAGAGCAGGGATGAGCGTAGCAATTAGTAATGGTTTGCTCTCCTCATCTGATGAACTTCACAATCGCATTGAGCAATTCTTGACTCATTTTCAAGCTGGAGAGCAAATGCCTACTGCTGCTGAGACTGCTGGTGTCTCTCTTAATTTAGTTAACAAATTAATCGAGCTTGGACAAAAAAACGGGACAGAGGGACAAATATGAAATCGTCAAAGCGTTCGCCCAAAATTACTTTTGATATGGTTCGCTATTTAATATTATTTGGATTGCTCGGAGGATTGTTCATTCACAGTTTTTGGAAGTATGGAATTATGAATCAGGTAATTGGATTCCTACTGCCCAAAGCCTCAGCACAAATCCCATTTGTCAGTAGCAACAATGGCTTGATTCCAGACTGGTCAAGAATGAAGTTTCAAGACATGATTGTATCTGAATCTGGTAATGTGACTTACCCATCCGTGAGAGGGAATCAGACTAGAACTTGGCAAGCTGGACAAAGTATTGGCGATTTTATGGAGCTTGGGGATTTTGAAGATGCCAATCTGAATATTGAAAAGCTTACCCTAAGAGCGATATCTCAGGCATTAGCTACTGATTTAGATAGTTTCAAGCTTGACGATTTTGGAATAATCAAAACTCAAACCCTTAGCGATTTAGTCAAGGCTATACCTGATTTAGCTAATCAATCAGCCAGTAGTGTAGCACCAATAGCTGACTTTTTTCGCCAAATGGGTATCAGCACTAATCAAAGAATTGGTAATGTTGCTAATTATTACAACTTAGACAATATCCCTCTCGGTAATGAAATTGATTTGTCTAAATACAAGCTGACATCGATTCCGGGAATTCAAAACTCATCATTTGATGAATTTGCTAATTGGCAAGATACTCTCATTTCAGACATTCCCGGATTGAAGGATTTATCGTGGAATAATTTTCCTACCGTGCCAGAGCCGGATCTGTCTTTCGTTGGGCAAGTAGATTTGCCTTTGGGAGATATAGAAGCTAACCGGATTCGCAGCATTTCTGGCAGTTATCAAGAGGGTTTTAATGTCCCTTGCAATCAAAATAATTGCGTCCACTTTGAAGCTTCAGGTCTTGGTCAGACCACTGGAGCGCAATGGATTTCGGGTAAAGTCCAGAAAGTTAAAGGTGGCTATGGAATTTTAGCTGTAGCTAATGGTGGTCTTGAGCCAACTGGTCGTCATCCCTTTGGTAAATCATTTAAACAAGTTGTTTGGGATATAGATGAATCAAGCGGTTCCGTTAACACTGCTATGTTTTTCCGTTTCTGCAAGAATATTCCCTTTGTTGGTCGCACTTGTACCCCCTATTTTATCGGGCCAGTGCCATTCATTACTTACCATGAAAAAGACCCAATTATTTTTGGTAGTCCTTCTACTGTTCCTGATTAACTATTCTTACCAAAAAGGGAGAAAGGGTAAAGGAAAAACTAAAAACCAATTAAGAATACTTAAAAATCTAACTCTTTCCTCTACATCCTGTCCGTCACAAGGGTTTTACGCCTACAAGCGTGCTATTCCACATTCCCCATTCCCCATTCCCGAATGGCACTAAGATAACGGCAAACCCATTATCTATAAGCCTTTTGGGTGTGGGGTGTCGGGTGTTGGGTGTAGTGAGTCAGAAATTTATTTGTATCCCCACTCAATATTTACTTTTCTTGATTTTTCCCTACACCCA
>JBBSOX010000064.1:0-35781 GCA_038259325.1 Chroococcales cyanobacterium
AACTCATCAAATGCTTTACGATTCAGTCCACTAAATGCTCTAAGCAGACGATCTTCCTTGAGCACCCGATTGATGTCTAGCATTTTCCTGTCTCATCCCAACGGCTAATCGCTGATTTTACCTTATTAAGCGACATATCTATTATTAAGTGGGGGCGAAAGATAAAAAATAAGGGAAATGCTATTTGTGCAATTTAAAAGCGCGACAGCTTATTAGAGTTATTAGACATCGCAGGATGTATTATTACAATCGACGCAATGGGTACGCAAACAGCGATTGCATCTCAAATTTTTAATGCAAAAGCAGATTACATTTTAGCCCTTAAAGCTAACCATCCTACACTTCACTTCCAAGTTAAAGATTGGTTTGAGCAACATTTACAATCCGGCTTTTCTGGAATCACCCACAGTTACGACGAACGAGTCGAAAAAGGTCATCATCGTACTGAAAAGCGCCAAATCTGGTGTGTTCCTACCTCTGAGCTACCACCTATACATCATCAAGATGATTGGGTTGGTCTTAAATGTCTAGTCATGGTTGTGCGGGTGCGACATTTGTGGAATAAAACAACCCGCGAAGTCCAGTTTTATCTTACTAGTTTAGACTGTGATGCCAGCAAATTAGAACAAGCAATCCGACTCCATTGGGGCATCGAGAACGGTTTGCATTGGACTTTGGATGTTACCTTCAATGAAGATGCTTGTCGCATCCGTACTGGTCATGCTCCACAAAATTTGTCCTTATTGCGTCGAATTGCACTTAACGCTTTAAACTTGGAGCAATCCTTCAAGCGAAGTAATCGCCAAAAATCCAATCGTGCCGCTATGGATAATAATTATATGTTGACGATTCTTGCTGCTTGTTTATCTCATCATCATGATGCTTTCAAATCCTCTTGTCAATAGGGTTTGAAATGCGCTTACCCTGCTTAAAATAGCAGTCCTAAATCATTCGTGAAAAGTTAGATCCCCGACTTCTCAAAGAAGTAAGGGATCTGGACACCACAAATTTTCATAAAATTAGATAGGATTGCTATATCTCTTATGTCTGCTGGTTAGCAAATTACGTATTTAAGAGTATCAAAGGCTACTAAATATTTAGCATCGGCGTAGCCCGTCCCAGGTATCGCTCTTCGGACAAAAAACTTTTTGATTTACCAAGCTTATTTTTTACAAACATTAATATAATGCTCTTACTATGAGCATCTATCAATCTCTCAAAAAATCTTATACGCAACATCGTCGCAGTGAAAACGACTGGCGGTTGTTTTTGCGTTTAGTGCCTTATGCCCGTCGTAACGAACGACTGTTGGCGCTATCAATGGGCTTACTTGTACCGCTTGCCCTAGCTAATGCCGTACAACCACTGTTGATTGGCCAAGTTATCTCCCTAATTCGCAATGAATCAAACGCTTACGAATTCCTCAGGAATCGCCCCTTGTCCGAAGGGCTAAATATCCTAGTGGGATTATTGTTAGTTGCGAGCGCAATCCGACTGATTTTCACAGGTTTCCAAGGTTATATAGTACAAAAGCTAGGGCAACAAATCACCGCAGCAATTCGCCAAGACTTATTCCAGCATGTGACATCTTTAGCAGTACGCTTCTTTGACCGCACACCCGTAGGTAAACTAATCACAAGAATCACCAGCGATGTGGAAGTGTTAGGCGATGTCTTTTCTACTGGGGCAATTGGCATTGTATCCAATTTGTTTTCCATGCTGGTGGTTTTGGGTTTTATGTTTTCCATCCAATGGCAGCTCACTTGTTTGCTGTTATTGATGTTGTTACCAGTTAGCTGGTTAATTGTTTACATTCAGCAACAGTACCGCAAAGCCAATTACAAAGGGCGGGAAGAACTTTCTATATTGAACTCACAGTTACAAGAAAATGTGGTAGGCATTAACGTAGTCCAGCTGTTCCGCCGAGAAAAAGTTAATGCCGAATTGTTTCGTGCCACGAACAGGCGCTACACTCAGCACATGGATCAAACCATCTTTTATGATTCATTTATTTCAGCAACCTTGGAATGGATTGGTCTGATTGCGATCGCAGCTGTTTTGTGCATGGGTGGTTGGTTACTGTTAGGAAAAAGTTTGGCTTTTGGGACTTTATCTGCATTTATCTTATATGCCCAGCAATTATTTGATCCTTTAAGGGATTTCGCCGAAAAATTTACAGTAATTCAAGCTGGTTTTACCGCCATTGAACGCGTAGGCGATATATTAGATGAACCGATAGAAATCCGCGATCGCGCCAATGTCCGCTTCTCAATATTTGATGCGAAATTTGGCTACATAGACGAGATAGTTGCAAATTTAGAATCCCCAGACGTCACTTCCCCGCCTGAACTGGGAGAAATCCGTTTTGATCACGTTTGGTTTGCTTACAAAGATGATGATTACGTAATTAAAGACTTAGATTTCACCATTCATCCTGGTGAAAAAATTGCATTAGTCGGCCCCACAGGTGCGGGTAAAAGTTCGATCATCCGTCTTTTGTGCCGTCTCTACGAACCCACTCAAGGACGTATTTTGATAGATGGTGTAGATATTCGGGAAGTACCACAGGCAGAACTGCGGCGCTACATGGCAGTAATTTTCCAAGAAGGCTTTTTGTTTGCTGGCGATGTTAAAAGCAACATTTCTTTAGGAGATGGCTATACCATTGAACAGATTCAACAAGCAGCAGAACAAACCAACATTGCCCAGTTTATAGAACAACTACCGCAAGGGTATGATACTCAACTGCGAGAACGGGGTACAAATATTTCTAGTGGTGAAAAGCAACTATTAGCCTTTGCACGAGCTGCCATTCGCAATCCTCAAATTTTGGTACTAGATGAAGCTACCGCTAGTTTAGATGTTGGCACAGAAGCTTTAGTTCAAGAGGCATTAAACCAGCTATTGCTCAGACGTACCGCCATTATTATTGCTCACCGCCTGTCTACAATTCGCAATGTAGACCGGATTTTTGTTCTCAAGCGCGGCGAATTAATCGAACAGGGAAGCCACGATCAACTACTGCAAGAAGGAGGGCTTTATGCTACTTTGCATAACTTGCAGATGTTGGGAACTACTTAGGATATTTTCAGAATAATCTAAAGGGGGAAATAGCGATCGCTCAGAGGATTCGTTAGGAATAAATTGTGACTATGCGTAGTTTACCGCCGTAGGCATCGCCATAACCAATTAATATAAAAAAGCAGTAGTGCAGTTGCTAAAAATGAAACATGACTTTGATTTATCTAGACTATAACTGCTTTCAACGTGGCTTTGACGATCCAAGACAAGTTAGAAATTCAAATGGAGGCTGTAGCCTGCCAAGAGATATTTACTCAAGCTCAAACAGAACAACTAAGTCTGGTGTGGTCTTTTATGCACCAAGATGAAACTGAATTATGCCCCTTTGTTGATCGTAAATATTCAGTCTTGGGCATGGTGAGTTTGTGTAAAATAGAGGTAGTTCCAAAAACTGAAATAGCAGAACAAGCCCGTTTGTTCCAGCAGTTAGCTAATCTATCGAGCAAAGATGCTCTACACTTAGCCTGTTCTGTTTATATTCAAGCTGATTTTTTCTTAACTTGTGATGACAGTCTCAGAAAACAAGCTCAGAAATTGGAGTTAGAAATAGCAATTATGAACCCAATTGACTAGATTAGGAATAATGAAAATTATGGAAATAAATAATATTATGGATGATACAGAAATTAGAGTAAAAGGCATAAATGCCCTATATAAATCTCTTGGTTCAGCAGCAGCAATGAGGTTCTTGACATTGCTACACAAAACCCCTACTGATTATGTAGAAATTTCTAGAACAATATATCAAGATCAGACCATAGATGAAATTTTTACTAGAGCAAAACAAAATTGGCAAGATTAATTCTATTCATTGATAGCTTCACCCGCCATAAGCATCGCTCTGGGTTTTTAGTTTATTCAGAAAGAGCGATCGCACAAAATTATTGTGTAATAAAAAGTGCGATCGCTAACTAGAATTAAAGTGAGAGCGATCGCATTCAATAAATTATGTAGCGATCGCGCCACAGTAACAGAAGTGATGACCCATAACTGTTACCCTAAATTAGTGAAATCCCACAGACTAAGGGTGTTGGCTTGTACCCCAATTAGTGTGACTAAGAGTTCACCATCCTGTTTACTGACTAGAGTATTGCTGGTATCAGTGCCAATGCCTTGGGTAATAGTGATCTGTTCAAAGGTCAGATCATTCAATAGACCTAGATAATCGCTACCGACTGTAAAGTTGAAAATAGTGTCACTTCCAGACTCGCTCGCCAGCACAAACATATCACGACCGCTACCGCCATACAATGTATCTTCACCTGTTCCACCATTCAAGATATTGTCACCGCCACCTGTAAGATAGTCGTTGCCACCCCTGTTGTAGATCGGCTCCTCACCGTTATTAGTGTAGAGATAATTATCTCCATCTTGCTGCGGGATATCGGCGTAGAGGAGGTCGTTGCCAGCACCACCCTCTAGTGAGTTGTTACCAGCACCGCCGTAGAGTTGATCGTCACCGTCATTACCAAAGAGATAATCATCTCCGTCCTGCCCTTGCAGAATATCGGCATCGTCGCCACCCTGAACATTATCATTACCACTGCCTCCCAAGAGATTGTCATTACCAACTTGGCCAAAGAGTTGGTCGTCACCGTCGCCACCGATGAGTTGGTCATCGCCCAATCCGCCCTCTAAGTAATCATTATCAGCGCCACCATCAAGACTATCGTTGCCGTCGCCGCCGTAAAGTTGGTCGTTGCCGAATCCAGCTATGAGTTGGTCATTGCCTAACCCACCTTCTAGGTAGTCATCGCCAGCATCGGCATCAAGAATGTCGTTCCCTTCTTGACCATAGAGCAGATCGTTGCCATCGCCTCCCAAGAGATTGTCATCACCGACTCCACCATTTAAGTTGTCATTATCAGCGCCGCCATTGAGGGTGTCGTTACCATCCTGACCGTAAAGGTAATCATTACCTATACCACCAATCAGTTGGTCATCACCGTTTCCACCTTCAAGGTAATCATTGCCAACATTGCCATCAAGGATATCGTCGCCATCTCGACCATATAGTTGGTCATTGCCGTCGCCACCATCTAACTGATCAGCGCCAGAGCCACCATCTAAGTAGTCATTGCCAGTCTGCCCTAGCAGCTTATCAGCATCATCACCCCCATAAAGGAAGTCCTCGCCGATGCCGCCATCAAGGTAGTCACGCCCTTGCTGCCCGAAGAGTTGGTCATCACCCGTACCCCCTTCAAGGCGATCATCATCATTGCCGCCATCAAGATAGTCCTGACCTGCTTGACCGTAAAGGCGATCGCTACCATCTCTGCCATAGAGATAGTCATCTTCAGTACCGCCATCGAGGAAGTCAGCGCCAGCACCACCATCTAGGATATCGTAGCCTTGCTGACCGTAGAGGCGATCGTTGCCTTCATTACCATTGAGTTCGTCATTGTCTAACCCACCATCAAGGTAGTCATCGCCAGTGTTGCCGTTAAGTAGGTCGTCACCAGCTTGACCGTAAAGGCGATCGCTACCTTCGTTGCCATTGAGTAGGTCATCGCCCGTTCCACCATCGAGGTAGTCATCACCCGCTTGCCCTAAAAGGGTATCCGTCCCAGTACCTCCATAGAGAGCGTCATTTCCGGCTCCACCTTCAAGGTTATCATCACCAGCTTGACCGTAAAGTTGATCGTTACCGTCGTCGCCATAAAGTCGGTCATTATTATCACCCCCATCCAGGAGGTCATTGCCTAACCCGCCATTCAGGGTGTCTTCACCGACTTGACCGTAGAGGCGATCGTTGCCTTCGTCGCCATAAAGTCTGTCATTATTATCACCTCCATCTAGCAGATCATTACCTAACCCGCCATATAGGGTGTCTTTATCGGATTGACCATAAAGTTTATCGTCCCCGTCTTCTCCAGTGAGGTAGTCCTCGCCATTGCCACCATCGAGGAGGTCATCGCCTGTGCCGCCTTGGAGATAGTCATTGCCTTCTTGACCATAAAGTTGGTCATTGCCATTGCTGCCATAAAGTTGGTCATCGCCTGTGCCGCCTTCGAGATAGTCATTGCCAGCATTGCCATTTAAGGTGTCTCTGCCGTCTTGACCGTAGAGTTGATCGTTGCCGTCTCCTCCATTCAGGTTGTCATTGCCAGCTTCACCTTTGAGGAGGTCTTCATCAGCTCGACCATATAAATTGTCGTTACCGTCTCCACCGTAAAGGCGATCGCTTCCTGTACCGCCATCAAGCCAGTCGTCTCCAGCTTCACCGTAGATTAGGTCATTGCCGCCCAATCCACTGATGATATTTTTTCCAGCATCGCCGATCAGCAAATCTTCAAATTCTGAACCTTCTAGGTTTTCGATGGCTTCGAGGCGATCGCCTTTGGCATCTCCAGCCCAGCCTGTACCCGTTGTGAGACTCACAGATACACGCATCGCTGAGGTGAAATAGGAAGCTGTGTCATTGCCTTCTCCACCATTGAGATTATCGGCATCAGTACCCCCAACTAGGAAATCGTCACCGTTTTCACCAGAGAGAGTGTCTTTACCACCTTCGCCAAAAATGATGTCGTTGCCATTTCTGGCGTTAACAACGTCATTGCCTTCTCCGGCGTGGATGATATTGGCTTGGGCATCGCCGATGATTTCATCATTGAAGGCAGAACCGATGACGTTTTCAACATTAAAGATTTGGTCAGTACCGCCAAAGCCGTCCTTAGCATAGTTTTCCTCTAAGTTGACTTTAACTGAACTAGGATCGCGGCGATAACTAACGGTATCAATGCCATCGCCTCCGTCAAGAGAGTCATTGCCAGCATTGCCAACTAACAGGTCATTCCCGACTAAGCCTGAGATGTGGTTATCTAAGTTGTTGCCAATTAGAACATCATCAAATCCAGAGCCGATGATATTTTCTAGATTTCGTAGGGTATCTATAGTGCCAAAGCCATCTTTAGCTGTGCCTGCTGCGATCGTAAAGTTTGGTTCTGTGTCGGTAGGTATGAGGCTGGTTGTAACTATGGTTGTGTGAAGAGAGCCACCTGGATTTTCGTAGTTCTTTGCTTCATTAATATTTACAACTACACCACTGGGGGAGTTGCCGTAGCTGACGGTATCAATTTCGATGCCTCCGTCAATTAAATCGCTGCCTGCTTCTCCAAATAAGGTTTCATTACCAGCTTCTCCATAAAGTTGATCATCCCCAGCTTCGCCATAAAGCTGGTCATCACCAGCGCCACCATATAGTTCGTCATTCTCAGTCCCACCAAAGAGAGTGTCTAACCCTGCTTCACCATATATCTTGTCATTACCAGCGCCGCCCCTTACAGTATCACTGCCACCACCAGCTAAAATAGTGTTCTTTTGTGCATCACTAGTAATTTCATCACCGAAAGCAGAACCAATTACATTCTCGATGTTGAGGATTGTGTCAGTGCCACCAAAGCCATCAAAAGCTATATTTTGGTCTAGTTTAACTGTGACGAACTTTGGATCACGGCGATAGCTTACTGTATCAATTCCAGTTGGATCGAACTGAGGATTATCAATGAATTTAGGTTCAGCAGCATCAATAACTTTACCGTAGCCATCTAGGGTGTCATCACCCGCATTACCAATAAGGAGATCATTTCCACTCAACCCTCTGAGGACATTTTGCAAACTATTACCGATTAAGACATCATCAAAGTCTGAACCTATAATATTTTCTGTGTTTGTAAGCGTATCTGTCGTTCCAAAACCGTCTTGAGCTTTGCCTGATTCAATATTAAAGGAGGGTTCGAGATCGAGCGCTAAAGCTTGATTGTTGTATTCTTTGGAGTCGATATTAACAACTACACCCTTAGGAGAACCACCATAGAGGACAAAATCAGTGCCTTCTCCTCCGTTGATTATATCGTCACCCGATTCTCCCTCTAGGGTATCAATGCCTGATCCTCCGTCAAGCGTGTCATTTCCTGACCCTCCAAAGAGGTCGTCATTGTCACCATCGCCAAAGAGTTTATCAATACCTATACCACCAAAGAGTGTGTCATTTGCTGACCCTCCTCGAAGCTCATCATCACCTTGATCTCCGTAGAGTTTATCGTTATCTGCTTCTCCGTAGAGTTTATCGTTATCTTCTGCTCCAAAGAGCTTGTCATTTCCTGACCCTCCATAGAGTTCATCCTTATCTGTTTTATCTTCATTACCCGCATTTAGACTACTGCCATCTCCACCACGCAATGTATCATCACCTCTGCCTCCGTAAAGTTTATCATTGCCACTACCACCAAAGAGCTTGTCGTTATCAGTTTCGTTAGGATTATTTTCAGCAGTATCAACAAATCCAGCAATATCACTTTTACTTACACCGTAGAGAAAGTCATTACCTGTTTCTCCATAGAGTTCATCGTTACCACTTCCACCTTCTAGAGTATCTCCTTTCTCACCTGCATTGAGAATATCATTGCCACGACCGCCGAGTAATATGTCAATTCCATCGCCACTGTTCAAGTTGTCGTTGCCATTTTTACCATTGAGTGTGTCATTTCCAATAGTAGTAGCAAGTACATCGTCTAGAGCCTTAGGGTCTGAATCTCCTTCTAATGTGACACCTTTTTCTAGCTGATCTTCTTTAATTAAGTCTTTGAAGTCATTACCTTGAAGCTTTTGCCCGATAACTGCTGATGCTGTTCCTAAAAAATCAATAATATTACCAATATCTTTTGTAATGTCTGCAATTTGTTGAACCTGTTTCTTAGTGTTTTCTACTACTCTTGTAGGGAATTCAGCCACAGCCTCTAAGAAAGCTTTGAGGCTAGAGAAATCATCTCTATTGAGAGGAGATAAATCAGCAATTAGACTAATAGGTGACAGTGCTTTTAATATTCCTTTAGCAGAGTTTACGGCACTGTTGAATTCACCTTTAAGCTCATTAAATACTTGAGATCGATCTTGTGAACCAAAATTATATACACTTGCGAGATTATCAAATGTATTGTCAAACGCGCTAATTATTCCACCAACAGCACCATTTTTATTGAAAGGGTCTAAATCTGAAAATTTAATACTAGTAGGGTCAACATTAACAATCTTAATTAAATTGTCTAAGCCTTTGAGTACTATATCAACTTGCTTACCAACAAAACCACTAGAATTAGTCGGATCTAAGTCTCTCAAAGCTTTTGATATTGGACTATTAGGATCAGTAAAGTCTACATTAGCAAGCCCCTCAAGAGCGATATCTTTAAGGTCGCCAACGAAATCTCCGATCCCGTCTGCGATATCATTAAAAAACCCTAACGGATCTTTAATTATTTTCAGAACTTTCTGAATCGTATCTATTGCTTTTTGTACAGGTTGTTTAAGCTTATTGACTAATGCGTCTAATTTGGCTTGAAGTTCATCACCTTTGATCGTACCTATTGGAACTGGGGGGTCAGGAAATTTAAAAGCGTCATCAAAAAGATTAGCACCTGCTACTTTTATTGATCCACCTAAAGTTCCACTAATGCCTAGTGTATAGTCAAATATACTGAGTGGCTTTGTGGTGAAATCCTTAAGTTCACTTAGGCGAAATTTTGTATCCCCATCCTTATCTTTATCATTTGCGAGGTCTATCCCAAGGTCTAAATTAATACCTGCATTTACGTCAACTGAAGCAACCCCAAATGTCAATCCAGGTCCAAATGTTGGTCCTGCTCCTAGATTTATTTCTGGGACATCTTTTCCGTTTACTAAATCAGTGAGGTAAAAACCTTCACTTAAGTTTGTTTTCTCTCCGTTCGGTTTGTTTCCGAGTAAGCCGAAGGTATCAAAACCAAAACCCAACTGGGTTCTTATATCAAACCTGCCACCAACAGAAACTCCAAGTGGTCCTATAATGGGAATAACTTGAGATATAGAGCCTTTTAATTCAAAATCAGGAAGTTTGTAGGTAACAAGGTCTACAGTTTTGCCAAGCAATAAATCTAAAATTGTGTTACTCGGATCGTCAAATAGTGGGATGTTTAATCCATTACTTGCTAAGGCTTTTCCCCCCGTTAAACTAGCTCCCGGCTTAACTGTTTTTACCTTTCCACCGTTATTATCAAAGCTTATACTACCGAGAGGAACAGAACTAAGCTTCAGATTAGCTAGACTTTCACCTCCCCTTAGAATTTTAAGAATGGGTGCTGGATTAAAATCTATATCTTGAGTTTTAGCAACAAAGGTAATGATATCAAGAAAAGATATGTCTTTAGGTACTTCGTCATTGTTAGCTATGTCAACAAATGCAGGTTTGAACGCACTAACTTGATACAAGTTGTTAAATAGTGGAACTGGCGTTTGAAGCAATTCTATTATGGGTCTAATTGGTTCAATTACTTGCTTAATAGTTTTTTGAACTTGGCCTAAAAAGCCCGATTCCAGGCCCTTTGTATCAACTGTTATGTTGCTTAAAGAAAATCCTTTTCCTTCATCCAGTTTAATAACACCGTTGATCTCAGGGATGGTAGGAATAAAAGTAACAAAATCAGGAACTCCAGCAGTATCAGCTTTGACATTAAAGTTGAATAGATTTGTAGGACTTTTAAACTTATAGTCCCTAGGATTGTTAAGACCCACCTCAAATCCAAAACCAAGATTAGGCGAAGGAGTTAAGCTAACACCCAAAACACCACCAAAAAGATTTCCTGTAAGTTTAGTGGCGTTGTTTAAATCAATATCTAAGCTAAGTTTAGAACTATCTTTATCAACGAAAGCAGCCCCACTAGAATTAACGCCAAATTCCAAGTTATCCAACTTAAAATCTAGGACAGCGTTAACGTCACCACTAAAACCCTTAAAGTTAACAGAACCCAATAATCCTAAAGTTGGATCGATAGGAATATTGGGTAAAAGTATTTTTGTGTTAAAATCTAGCTCGATCTTAACCTCATTCCCATTCTCAAACTCCTTAGCAAAATCAATGACATCGGTAGAAAGCCCTAAAGCTTTTAATTTTTCATCTGCTTTCTGATTAAGACTGGCAACCAACTCATTGGCACTACTAAAAGATGCACCTTGAATTTCTAGAAAAACAGCTTGCAAATCAGTGATAGTGTTGATTAGTTTGCCAACTTTATCGTTGCTTTCCCTAATGTTTTTCCCCACATCTCCAATAATTGGCAAGGTTTTAAAAATACTGTCTTGTAGAGTAGTTTTAACACTACCTAAAACATTACTTAATTGACCCAAAGAGCTTTTAAGACTGTCGAGGCTAACAGCTTGCTCAATCTGAATATCTTGCCCATTAATATTAATTACTGCCGTATCATCCTCTTTCTGAATACTTTCCAGTTGCGACGGGGTAAGATTAACGCCGCGAACAACATTAGAGAATAATTCCCCTTCATCACCAAGTGTATCTTGACGATTTAGCTTGGCATCAACCCAGTGACCAATTTCTTCTAGCAAGACAGGAGTAATTGCTCCTACACCCCCTTGATGATTTGTAATGAATTCCTGTGATAGATAAATCTTATTCGTTGCCGATGCAAAGGCTCCGTTCGCTCCATTGATATCTGCTGCGTGGATAATCTCAATCTCAGGGAAAATACTAAAATCTCCAGATAGCCACTCTGTTTCAAGCAAATCAAAATTTGCTCCTTCCCCAAAAACTATCGACAATTTATCTCTAAAATCAGGCTTACGAGCAAAGTTTTGTAAATAGTCTTGTGCTAAAACCAGAGCCTGTTCAACAGGAAATAGCTGTGTAGGATCGAGGACTAGAGAAGACTGTACAATTATATTTTTGCTGGAGATAGTTACATTAGCCATGTTTTTGTAGACCTTATAGTATGTAGAAAAACTTAAATTTTGGGTAGGGGTTTGGGAATATTTGGAAGTTAGCTGCGATTACCCCTCCCAAACCCCGACAACTTAAGTGCGATCGCATCGCATCTCAATTCCCAACCATTAGTCAGAAAAATCAGCGAACGAATCAGCATCGTCGCTCACAACTGCTATGGCTCAACTAGATGAAAAATTTATCGCACTGAAAATTTTTCAGTATTTGGATAAACACTTTACCTGTGTTTAATCATTGGGCAGATTCCTGTCCTCAAAGTGAATCATCCAAATAATTTACAGCCTGGTATAAAGTTTGACGGTCGGAAAAGGTCGGGAAAAAGTTGGATCTTCTTGATAGATTCACGTAAACTTTATAGAAAAAATGAAGTTTATGGTGCGAATATCGTAGTTAACTTGGTTTTTCTACGTGGAAAGATAAATGACGGTTGAAGAAGCGATCGCACTAGTCGAGCAATTATTGCCACAGGGACGCTTAACAAAAGTTCAAGAGATTGTCTTTCGTCAGTCTTGGGCAGGACAGACGTATATAGACATGGCTGTAGAGTCCGATTATGATCCTGGTCACATCAAAGACGTTGGTTGTGAACTGTGGCGATCGCTTTCTCAAGCTTTAGGAGAAAAAGTTACTAAAAATAACCTGCACGCAGTACTGAAACGAACCGCACAGCGACAAAACACAAATGCCTCCTCCAGGAATTACGCAAACTGGGGGGAAGCAATCGACGTTTCCCAATTCTACGGACGTACTACTGAATTAGAAACCCTCAGCCAATGGATTATCAGAGATCGCACTCGTGTAGTGACATTGCTAGGTATGGGTGGCATGGGCAAAACCGCACTCTCGGTGAAGCTAGCAGAACAGCTACAAGTCGAATTCGAGTATGTCATCTGGCGATCGCTCCGGCACGCACCTTTTTTTTCTGACAAGGTGACGGACTGCATCAAAATTCTTTCTCATCAGCAAGTTACCACATTACCCGCTTCCCCTCATGAGCAAATTACTTGTTTAATCGAGTACCTCCGCAAATTTCGATGCTTGCTGATTCTGGATAATTTCGACACATTATTGCAGCAAGGGACAGGCTGTTACCGTGAGGGCTACAAACCTTACGGTGAACTTTTGTGGCGATTGGGAGAAACACAGCATCAAAGCTGTGTCCTGCTCACTAGCCGGGAAAAACCTACTGAAGTCGCCGCTTTGGAAGGTGATGGTTTGCCAGTTCGTACCCTTGCTTTATCAGGATTAGAAGTTGCAGCAGGACAAACAATTCTGACACTCAAAGGGCTATCAGGCTCCGAAGACGAAACCCGCCAACTAGTTGAGTGTTACCGTGGTAATCCATTAGCTTTGAAAATTGCCGCCACTTCCATTCGGGACTTATATGAAGGCAACATCGCCAACTTCTTTGCCGAAGGCACAACCGTATTTAAGGGCATTGGCAATCTCCTAGAGCGGCAATTCAAAAGACTCTCTACCTTAGAGCAGCAAGTGATGTATTGGCTGGCAATTAATCGGGAGAAGGTTTCCCTGACAGAATTGCAAACAGCCTTCACACTGGCATTGCCTAAGCCTAAGTTAATGTCAGTACTAGAATCTTTACGCTGGTGTAGCTTAATAGAAAGCAATACTGGAGGATTCACACAGCAACCTGTCGTCATGGAATACGTGACAGGTTGCTTGATTGAAAAAGTCTGCCAGGAAATAGTCACAGAATCACCACAATATCTGCTGACTCATGCTTTGATGCAAGCCCAGGCAAAAGACTACATCCGCGATAGTCAAATTCATCTGATTGTGCGACCTGTTTTAAATCAACTAGAAATAACCCTTGGCTCTGTTCATCAGCTTGAGTATAAACTTGGCAGACTAGTTATAAAGCTCCAAAATGAAGTTATAGATCCAGTTGGGTATGGTGGCGGTAATCTGCTGAATTTACTGGCACAATTAGAAACCGATTTAACTGGGTATGACTTTTCTCGTCTCACCATCCGTAACTGCGATTTACGCTTGCTCAACTTACATCGGGTCAACTTTACCCAAACGACGTTTCGAGAGTGTGTTTTTGCTGCGACCTTTGGCGGCATTACTAGCGTTGCCTTTAGTCCAGATGGCCGCTGCCTTGCTACCAGTGATACAAATGGTGAAATTCATGTTTGGGATGTTAGCAATAGTAAACAACTTTTTAGCTGTAAAGAACATAACAGTTGGGTTTGGAATATTACTTTTAGCCCTGTGTATCCAGTTTTAGCTAGTTGTGGTCAAGATCATACAATTAAACTTTGGGACACTACCACCGGAGAATGTTTCAATACGCTGTATGGACACACTAGTATTGTCACAGCGATCGCATGGAGTCCTAACGATCAACTCCTTGCTAGTACTAGCTATGACCACACAGTTAAAGTCTGGCATCTAGCCACAGGAGAATGTGTGCAAACTCTCCAAGGACATAATGCTTGTGTGTGGAGTGTAGCTTTTCATCCCGCAGGTCAAATCTTAGCAACGGCTGGTGAAGATAACACAATCAAGCTGTGGGATTTAGAAACTGGATGCTGTGTGCAAACCCTAGAAGGGCATCAGCATTGGGTAAAAGCGATCGCATGGAATCCAGAAGGGCAAATATTAGCAAGTGGCAGTTTTGATCAAACTGTAAAACTGTGGGATCTACATACTAAGGTGTGTTTGATGACCTTGCAGGGACACGCAGGAGTTGTTACCTCAGTAGGATTTAGCCCCAAGGGTAAACAGCTAGCCAGTGGCAGCTACGATCAAACCGTGAAGATTTGGGACATAGACACTGGGAAATGTCTTGATACCCTGGAAAAGCATACAAATCGGATTTGGTCAATTGCTTTCCACCCTCAAGGACACTTAATTGCTAGTGGTGGAGATGACCACGCAGCTAGAGTCTGGGAACTTCAGACTGGAAAGTGTACTAAAAGCTTCCAAGGACACAGCAATGCTGTTTATGGAATCGCCCACAGTTGGCAGCAAAACTTACTTGCTAGTGGACATGAAGACCAGACAATTAAACTCTGGGATGTAAATCTCAATGCCCCCCAACCCTTAAAGGCTGACCTCCAGCCTTTTCGTGTACTACATGGACATAAAAATCGTATTTTCTCTGTTGCCTTCAGTGCCAACGGAGAGTTTCTCGCCAGCGCCAGCGCAGATCGTACTATTAAACTTTGGAGTCCGCATACAGGGCAATGCCTGAAAACCTTGCATGGTCACGGTAGTTGGGTCTGGGCAATTGCTTTTAGTCCAGACAGTAACTTCCTTGCGAGTGGCAGCTACGACCATACAATCAAGATATGGGATGTGGCTTCTGGTGAATGTTTGCAAACATTGCAGGGGCATCCTGGCTCTGTCTTAGCGATCGCATGGAGTCCTGACGGAAAGACTCTCTTCAGCAGTGGCTATGAAAAGATAGCTAAACGCTGGGATATTGAAACAGGAACCTGTCTTCATAGTTGGGAGGCAGACTCAAACCGTGTTTGGGCAGTTGCGGTGAGTCCAGATACTCAATACGTTGCTACTGGTGGTGATGACTCCTTGGTGCGGTTGTGGGACATCCACACAGGGGTTTGTCTGCGTACATTCTCTGGACATACCAGCCAGGTACTCTGTATTTTGTTCACCAACGATGGCGATCGCATGATTAGCGGTAGTAGCGATCGTACCATCAAAATTTGGAATGTAGTTACTGGAGACTGCCTTGCTACACTACAGAATCATCTCAATTGGGTATGGTCGCTTAATCTGAGCCACGACGCTCAAACCCTTCTCAGTGGTAGCTGGGATGAAACAATCAACTGTTGGGATATTACTACGGAGCAATGTCGGCAAACTTTCAGACCAGTCCGCCCGTATGAAGGCATGATTATTACTGAAGTGATGGGGTTGACTGAAGCAGAGGTAGGAACTTTAAAAGCTTTGGGGGCCTTAAAAGTGAATTGATGCACAACTGGGCGCACTCTTCTTGCGCTGTCGTACCTATCCCAAACCTAGATATATCAAGCTTTTGGTTTTGGGTAGAAAAATTTTTCTGACTTTTTTCTAATTTAGGGGCTTCTAAATAACAAAAGTAAGCAAACTTCTGCCACAGTGTACTAGATAGCCATCTGCCCTACAACTTTTGGCGCATCAATCCGCAAACTCATCTGCTCACACCGCACAGTTAACCAAGGCTGACCTAAACCTATTTCAGAAAAAGGACTTTCGGCGGGGACTTCTAACTTAGAACTAATCAAACCCAATACAGACTCAACTTCAGCAGGGAATATCAGCAAATTATCACCCTTGGCGCTGAAAGCAGAGGCACTTAACCACTGTCTCCATGCCAAGCTTTGTTGATTATAGTTAAGACTACACAATTTCTGGTTTCCCTGATGCACAGTAACATGCTTTCCTTGTTCCCAATTAAACTTAGCTAATTCCTTTGGTAGCCCCCAAATTTCTCGACCGCCAGCCACCGAATCAGCATTGTCTACATAAATGTGGGAAACCCAGCCACCGATTTTGCTTTGGTAATTAACCACAGCTGGGGCAATAATTAATTCGCTGTACTCCAGTACCGAGCCTGACCCATAATGAGATAAATACACACTAGCGAGAGTTTTACCAGGCCATACAGAAATAATTTCTAACTCTAAGGGAATCAAAGGGCGCACTTGGTCAATATTTACCAAATGCAGAGTTTGGATAGCGTAGCCTTGAAGTGTCCAAGGTGCTTGTGGATATGGCATAAGGGAGTTAGGAGTTGAGAGTGAGGAGTTAGGAATAAAGTTAAGAATTAAGATTAAGAGTTACCAATATTAGTTTTATTCAAACTTCAAACTTCTATATAGACGCAATTAATCGCGTCTATACTCCTAACTCCTAACTTCTAACTCCTAACTTCTAACCCATAACTCCTAAAAAAAAATCCCCACCCAGGCATTTGCCTGGGCGGGTAATATGAGGTGGGACAAAATAATTTTCCCAAAAGAAGTTGGGGAATTATTTGCTTTCTGTAAAATCAGCGTCAATTACATCATCGCCGCTACCAGAACTGGAGGTGGAACCACCATCTTGAGGTTCAGCACCAGGTGTAGCACCGCCACCAGCTTGTTGATAGATGTTGCTACCAACAGCGAATAGAGCTTGTTGCAATTCTGGGGTGAGCTTCTTGATTTGCTCATCGTCTTCTTTAGCAACTGCTTCCCGCAGTTCTTTTACCAAACCTTCGACTTTGGTCTTGTCAGCATCGGGAACTTTATCACCCAATTCTTGTAGCTGCTTCTCAGCTTGGTATGCCAAGGAGTCGGCTTGGTTCTTGCGTTCAATCTTTTCACGCCGTTCTTTGTCAGATGAAGCGTTTTGTTCAGCTTCTCTTACCATCCGGTCAACGTCATTTTTATCCAGAGTGGAAGCGCCGGTGATGCTGATGGACTGTTCTTTACCAGTACCTTTGTCTTTAGCTGTGACGTTAAGGATACCGTTAGCGTCAATATCGAAGACCACTTCAATTTGAGGAACGCCGCGTGGTGCAGGAGGAATACCATCCAGACGGAAGGTTCCCAAGCTCTTGTTATCGTTAGAGAATTCGCGTTCACCTTGGAGAACATGAATTTCCACGTTGGTTTGTCCATCCACAGCAGTGGAGAAGACTTCTGATTTCTTGGTGGGAATTGTTGTGTTACGGGGGATAATTTTGGTCATCACGCCGCCCAATGTTTCAACACCCAAAGATAGCGGTGTTACGTCTAACAGCAAGATGCCAGTTACATCACCAGCCAATACCCCGGCTTGAATGGCTGCACCAACTGCTACGACTTCATCAGGGTTAACTGTTTGGTTGGGGTCTTTACCCAATACCTGCTTCACAATCTGTTGCACAGCAGGGATGCGGGTAGAACCACCAACTAACACCACTTCATCAATATCGCCTTTGTTTAACTTGGCATCCCGGAGGGCGTTTTCTACAGGAATACGGCAACGGTCGATTAAGTCAGAGCAAAGTTCTTCAAATTGAGCGCGAGTCAGGGTTGTATCCAGGTGCTTAGGCCCATCCTGGGTAGCGGTGATAAATGGCAAGTTAATTTCTGCTTGGCTGACGCTAGAAAGCTCAATCTTGGCTTTTTCTGCGGCTTCAGTCAGACGTTGTAAAGCTTGTTTGTCTTTCCGCAGGTCAATACCTTCGGCTTTTCTGAACTTCTCTGCTAAGAAGTCAACTATTTTTTTATCAAAGTCGTCACCACCAAGGTGAGTATCACCAGATGTGGCTAGTACTTCAAAAACTCCATCTCCTACTTCCAGCACGGATACGTCGAAAGTACCACCACCAAGGTCAAACACGAGAATGGTTTCGTTACTCTTCTTGTCAAATCCATAAGCCAGAGAAGCAGCTGTCGGCTCGTTGATAATCCGTAGAACTTCAATCCCGGCAATTTTACCAGCGTCTTTTGTCGCTTGGCGTTGCGAGTCGTTGAAGTATGCGGGGACGGTGATTACAGCTTGGGTTACAGTTTCACCCAGGTATTTGCTGGCATCTTCAACTAGTTTGCGAAGAACTTTTGCAGAAATTTCTTCAGGAGCAAACGGTTTACCAGCTATAGGACAATCTAATTTGACATTGCCGCTGCTGCTGAGGACTTTGTAAGAAACTTCTGTAGCTTCATTACCTACTTCATCGTAGCGGCGACCGATAAAGCGTTTGACTGAGTAAAACGTATTTTCGGGGTTCATCACCGCTTGGCGTTTGGCGATTTGCCCAACCAAGTTGTCGCCATTTTTCGCAAATGCGACTACTGATGGCGTTGTCCGAAAACCTTCAGCATTAGCAATTACTGTGGGTTTACCACCTTCCATCACTGCCACGCAGGAGTTCGTTGTTCCTAAGTCAATTCCAACTACTTTTGCCATTTTAGGTGCTGGCTCCGTATAACTACAAATGAATGAATGAGAATATAAAGGACTAAATTTTGAACCAACAGGGTCAATAAATCAGCCAGTTCAGCATCAATACCTTGGATTTGGCTTTCCTGGGGTTAAAACTCCAGATATGCTGATATATATACTGAAGCTTAGTGTTAGCCAGTCCATGAAGGGTGGTTTCCCGAACCTTACTTAGGACGGTTAAACTAACTGAATAGTTTTTTTAGTTGTTTCATGGATTGATTGCCTTCACTCTGTCTAATGTATGAGAATTAATACTTTCAGTAATTAGGGTGAACCGTAACGGTAGAGTGGTGTTTGCCGTCTTTAAAGGTAATAAATTACAAAAGCACTGAGAATGGAAGAAGATTAAAAGACGCGTAGGCTAGTAAGAACCGCAGGCATCACTGCCGTAATACCGTATAATCAGCAGTATTTTGGTGTCGGGCATCAAAAAAATATCACTCAGTACTAACTACTTACTTGAGCTTAGAAAAAAGAGTTTCCCAGTCAATCGCAGGCGGTCTTTGTCCCTGGTTGACTATTTCAAAAATTTTCCTAGAACTACTTGGGTGTAAAAGGCATTCCACACAAGCGTTTGCTACATCAATCCGACTGGTATCACCTGAAAGCGTATCCCCAGTGCCTACAACCACACCGTATTTACCTCCAGTTTTTGCCTTCAGGAGGGTGTTGAGGTCGTATGAGGTATATGGCCCGTCAATCAAGCGCCCTGGGCGGATGATGGTGTAGGGTAATCCTGAATTAACAATGGACTCTTCGCCCTTCTGTTTGGCATCCAACACGCCAAAAGCATTGAGAACGCTAAAAGGAAACTGATTTTTACGCAGAATTCCGCAAGAAGAGACGAAAACGAACCGCTTCAAATTGCGGGGTGCTGCTGCCACTAGGTTGCTCACACCTTGAGCATCGACCTTTGCCGGACTATTCTTTGCTTTTGCTTCACTAGATTTGGGATTAAGGAAAGTGATTCCCCATTCAATCAAGTTTGGGGATTGCTCAAATTCCCATCGCGCAGAGGGAAATGCTGTGGTTCCAGTACAACTTATGATGTGGTTCACATCTTGCGTTGCGGCTGGCAGTGTAGCTGGCTGGCGGATGTCACCAACGGCAATTTCTACTCTCTGGTTAAACATTTCTTCGGCTTTTGCGGCATTGCGTGTCAGAACCCGAACTTTCAAACCCTTTTCCAGCAGCTTGCCTACCACCAGTTGCCCCACTCCACCAGTAGCACCAGCAACTAATACCAAATCTTCAACTGAATCAAAAGAAGTCATAAAGTGCATTTGAGATGGTCTATTGTTAATCTACTCAAAAAATGCAATGTTACGACGCAGTTAAGTCATGGGGTTTGTCAACAGTCAGCAGTCAACAGTCAACAATCAACAGTCAACACAAAAAATGTGCAACTAAGATGGGCGACAGCTAACTTATAACAGCGGTAATTGCGCCCGAATTGTTCGGTTCTACCACTGTTATCAGCACACAAATAGCTATAACCTTTTAGGTAGTAGTGAAATGTCTACCCTAGACACTGTTAGTCACTCTTGAATTAAGGGGTGAAAGCCTGTGTACAAATGGATATTGCCAAGTTTGAGCGAAATCTTGGCTGAGAATCAATCAAGTGTGGCTGAATGTTCACCTGCTAAAGCAGAGCGGCAGTGGCGTGTCAGCCTAGCAGCAACAGAACATTTGCTATTAAATACTTTAGCAGGTGCTTCAGTTGACACAACCCAAGGATTAGTTTTAGCTGCACCAGCACCTTTATTTAGTCAGCCAAAACTAACTCAAAGCTTACAAACAGTAACCTTTACGGCAAAACCATTTAACCCCTTGGCGCTGATGCCATTTCAGATGCCAGATGTGATGCCTGGGTTGGGCTGTACCAACGCGTCTGGAAATGAAGAAATTGCTCCCCATGAATCGGTGCTTCCGTTATTACCTGCCGATCCGCTAGGGGCAGAACAATTTTGCTTAGTTTTTACAGATAAATTTAGATTAGTACTGGTTTTAGCAACTCACAAAAACGGTAAAAAAACCTTTTCATTTTCTTTTGAGCCAGAAGTAGTACAGCAGGCTTGGCGATCGCTAGGAGCAAGGGTAATGCTGGCTAATCCAGAATTTTTTGCCCGCCTAGATACGTTAGTACAACAGTATTCTCCGGTAGCACCAGATTGCCGCATCATGATTCAGTTTAGTCAGTTGTTGCTTCAGGAATTAACAGAAGCAGAAGAGGCTAGGGAGTGGGGAATAGGGACTGGAGACAAAGAGAATAACCCATGCCCAATGCCCAATACTTCGACTTCGCTCAGTACAAGTGCCCAATGCCCAATGCCCCATGCCCAATCCTCAAATCCTGATGTGGAATTGCTGCAAGCCTTCGCTCACGAAGTCCGCACACCTTTAACAACTATTCGCACCATGACTCGTCTGCTGCTGAAGCGGCGAGATTTAGATGCCAGCGTGATCAATCGTTTAAAAATTATCGATCACGAGTGTACCGAGCAAATTGACCGTATGGAGTTGCTGTTTAAGGCAGCAGAATTAGAAACTACTGCCTCAGCAAAATCATCAAAAACTCAACTCACGCCGATGTCTTTAGATCAAGTGTTGCAACAGAGTATTCCTCGTTGGGAACAAGCAGCGCATCGGCGGAACTTAACTTTAAATGTCGTTTTACCCCAGCAACTACCAACAGTGGTAAGCAATCCCACCATGCTGGATCAGGTACTCACTGGTTTGATGGAGAATTTTACTCGCAGCTTACCTGCTGGTAGCCATATTCAAGTACAAGTTATCCCGGCTGGAGATCAACTGAAGTTACAATTATCGCCCCAATTTGGATGCAAAGATTCAAGTAAAGCCGCTATACCTGCAACGCCACCAATTCGCAAAGCCCTTGGTCAACTGCTGATGTTCCAGCCTGAAACTGGTACGATTAGTTTGAATATCGCTGCAACCAAGCATTTGTTTCAGGCGATCGGCGGCAAACTGATTGTGCGCCAGCGTCCACACTATGGGGAAGTTTTGACGATTTTCCTTCCTTTAGAAGTTAGCAATAAGCAAAAGTCAGGGGTTAAGGCTTAGAAGCAAAGATTTATCAACTATTTCTCAAAATTATAAATATTCACTCTCAATAAATGTGCGCCTCCGTTGGAGACTCACGTTAAATTAAAGAGTAGTTAATAATCTCATCCACCCTTAAAAAGGGATGGGATAACACGAAAGGCTGATGATGTTTGACGGTTAACAGTTAACAGTCATCAGTCAACAGTTAACGACGGCGGGGTGGCTATCCTAGACACCCCAAAAAGCAAGAGGACTTCCCGTTGCCTTGGTGAGTATAAATAAAACACAATAATATAGGATTACTATTTGATTTTTGAACGGAATTAGGTATTGTAGAGTGTGTTAGAACGGAGTTCGTAACGCACTATTATCAAGAGTTTAATGCGTGTCGCTAACACATCCTACGTATATTTTCAGAAATCAAACCGGATTCCTATAGATCCCTAAGTTTTAGAGAAGTCGGGGAGCTGTTTACTAAGAGGATGTTTGAAAAGTCCAAGGCGGTAAAAAATCATTCGCCTGGGACTCAAACCGATTTTGCGACGAGTTTATATACCCGAAGGTGAAACGCCCATCGCTGATGTCAATTGGCAGTTTAAATGGAAATGGAAAGTATGCTTTTGTACATCCCCAAACTGAAGAAACAAAAGGGGTGGATTCTTTCTTACGTCAATACAGAACTGTTTAATCAGGTTTTGGCTGATTTTGCTGCCGAATTTGGCTTGGGTGCGAATAAACACATTCTTTTAGCTGTTGATCGTGCTGACTGGCAAAAAGCGCAAAAATTTAGAGCTTCCTGAAAGACTACATCTGACATTTTTACCATCTCACTCCCCAGAATTACAACCCGGAGAAAGGCTATGGACTGTCATTGATGAACCCATTGCTAATAGCTCTTTTGAGACACTCAATGATTTAAAGGATGTTCTTTATCATCGCTGTCAATTTTTACTTCAACAACAAGATTTAATTTGTGGTCTTACTGGTTTTCATTGGTGCATCAAACTTGGAGTTGAATCGTAACTAATTAACCGGACATCATAATATCATACGTCTAGTTAGTGTATGATTGTTAATGTATAAATCTAATTCTATTTTACGTTCAAATGTCTATTCCTGAAATTACTCAAAAACTTTTAATAGCCAAAGAAAAAAAGGGGCTGACTTTTGCAGAATTAGCAGAAGTTCTGCAATGTAACGAAGTATGGATTGCCTCTGTAATTTACCGTCAAGCGAGTGTTTCACCTGAAGAAGCAAAGTTACTAGTTGATACATTAGGGCTTGATATAGACGATGCTAAAGAACTGACTAAATATCCGATAAAAGGTAGTGATGCTGTTGTTCCAACTGACCCCTTTATTTATCGGTTCTATGAAATTATGCAGGTGTATGGACTTCCACTAAAAGATGTAGTTCAAGAAAAGTTTGGTGATGGAATTATGAGTGCTATTGATTTTACTTTGGATGTAGACAAGGAAGATGATCCAAAAGGCGATCGCGTGAAAATTGTTATGTCAGGTAAATTTCTTCCTTACAAAAAATGGTAATCTTCTTGGAATGGAAATGAAGGCTTTACATGATTTGAGAGTTTTTATTATATGACTACCATTTCTAATCAATTCTTCCAAATCTTTTCTGCCGTTCAAGCTGTTCTCTCAGTAATCGTGCTTGTTCTTCTTTTTTATTAGCTTCGTCTTGAAGTTGATTAATTTCACTTCTAAAATCAAATCAGTTACATGATTAATCCAACTACCAGGACGAAACACGTTCGTAGCCCGCCGCAGGCATCGCTCGTACAACTAGCTTAAATTATCGTGTTGAAAAAGCTACTAAATCTCTTTTAGGTTCGATGACTTCTGGTGAGTTTCTTGTCAATACTTTTGAGGGCATTGCTACTGTATTGCTGGCTCCTGTGCCTTATTGGCAAGTTATGATGCTCCGGCAAATTACCGCCGCGATACCAAAAACTTCTAGCTAAGAATTATCAGTAAGCTTGGAAAAATAAGGAATTAAAAAACTAATTATTCATAATTAAAATAATTAGCTGTTTATTAAAATTTTAATTCCTTATATAGCAATCCTAAATTATTCTTAAAGGCAACAGGCAACAGGCAACAGGCAATAGGCAATAGGCAACAGGCAATAGGCAAGGGGATAATCATCACTCATTTTCTATTGCGATCGCTTTTGTGGTAACGCCAACGCTTGGCAGTTGCACTGTAAATGTGGAACCTTCACACAATTTACTTTTCACCGAAATAGAACCGCCACAGCGTAGCAGCAATTGCTGTACAATTGTTAACCCCAACCCAGCACCACCATAATCTTCAGTTGCTGCTGTACGCACACGATAAAAGCGATCAAATATTTTGGAAACCTCGCTTTCGGCAATACCGATACCTGTGTCGCGGAATTCTAATTGGACATAATCGCCTTGAATTCGGGCACGCACCCATACTTCGCCCCCATTAGGAGTAAACTTAATGCTGTTGTGCAGCAGATTAATCACAATCTGCCTTAGCCCGCCACTCACACACCAAATAGGTGGAAGTTCAGTGGGTACGGTGTAGGCTAGCATAATCCCTTTTTCTTGGGCTACAGGTTGGTAGGTGCTGACTACTCCAGGCACAATATCTGAAAGCCGCACCGACTCCAAGGTTGTTCCTTCTAAATTACGTTCTAGCTGCACTAGTTCCAACAAACCAGTAATCAGGGAATTTTGCTGATCGCACTGGGTATTTAACATCTGTAAATAACGTTGTCGCTGGGGGGGTTTAAGATTAGGGGAATTCAATAATGAAAGTGCTGTCTTCATGTGCGTCAAGGGTGTACGCAGTTCCTGACAAACATTTTTTAGGTATTCATCTTTGAGTTGCTCTTTGTTTTGTAGTTCTTGATTTTGCTGCTGCAATTTGGTGGTGCGGACTGTGATGATTTGACGATTAATTTCATCTTGTCGCAGGAGTTGTTTTGCAAACAGTTGATTCATTAATGCGCTTTCGGGCGCAGTTGGACAAATAAAATCAGCATATATTGAGGATGATTCTGGCGTAATCGCTTTTTCAATACCATCTAATACTTGCTGAATTACTCTCCCCTCAACAGTGTTTATAATCAGCAACGGCTGGTTTTTATTAGTATTTACCTTCCCGGATGTCTGATTTTTACGTTTTTTAAGTGGTCGATGAGCCAAAATTAAACTGCAAAACTGGGGCGATAACACCATCAGAAAGTTTTCCCGTCGCATTTGGCTATCTGACGATAGGTGAACGGGGACATGATGAGAGAATGAGGGAGATGAGGAAGATGAGGGAGATGAGGAAGATAAGGGGGTATTTTCTTCCCCTGCTTCCCCTGCTCTCTCATCTTCCCCTTTGTCACTTTCATCAATTTGGCAAGTATAAATCAGACTAGATGCACCTACCGAGGATTGATAACGTGCTAATTCTGATTGCCAAATTTTTTCTGGTGGTAGCTTCACCCATAAAGTGGCTACAATTTGTTGCTCAATTAGTAAGTCAATTTGCGCTCTCACCAGTGATAGCAGAGTAGCAGGACTGAGGGACAATGGTTTTGGAGGCACTTGCACACCCATAACCAGTTGGTAAACAGACAGATCCTTAGCCAGAGAAACATTCATGAGTCAAGCACAACTTGGATGAAGCAAGAAATAATTCTGTCTTCGATTTTCACCTTTATGTGTGCATTTTTTACAAAATACCCACGGAAAGAAATATTAACTATAAAAGAGTCTACCTAGTGGGGAGTGGGGAGCAGGGGGCAGGGAGAGCAGGGGAGGATGAGGGAGATAAGGCGAATAATCAATGCCCAATGCCCAATACTTCGACTACGCTCAGTACAAGTGCCCCATGCCCCATGCCCCATGCCCAATGCCCCATGCCCAATGCCCCAATTAATGTATGTTCAGTCTTTGGTGTAAAGCGTCGCGGGCGTGTTCTCGGTCGTCAAAATGGATTTTTTCAGTGCCGAGAATTTGGTAGTCTTCGTGACCTTTACCAGCAAGTAACACTCCATCACCGGGTTGTGCTTGTAAAATGGCGGTACGAATAGCAGTAGCCCGATCGCAAATTACGGTTGGTTGTACTGTGTCAGCAATTCCCGCTAAAATATCTTGCAAAATCCGTTCTGGGTCTTCAGTCCGGGGATTATCTGATGTCACTACTGCAACATCAGCTAATTCAGCTGCAATTTTACCCATTTTTGGGCGCTTGGTGCGATCGCGATCGCCTCCACAACCAAACACGCAAATCACCTTGCCAGGTATAAATGGGCGTGCAGCTTTCAGTAAATTCTCCAAACTATCGGGTGTGTGGGCATAATCCACAATCACACTAATATCTTGGTCTGGTAGAATCTGTACCCGTTCCATTCGTCCGGGAACTCCAGGAAACTCAGGTATCACAGACGCTACTAACTGCAAATCTAGCCCTAAGTGTAAAACTGCTCCTACGGCTGCTAGAAGATTTTCTAAATTATATTGTCCGACTAGGGGCGATCGAAAAGCTACGTCACCTTTTGGTGTATGTAATTTACCACTAACACCATTCGGCTGGTAACTTAAATCACTCATCCATAAATCAGTGCTGTTGTCGTTGACGCTGTAACTCCAAACGCGCTCAGAATCTAACGAGGCGATTAACCGCTTCCCGTAAGAATCATCAGCATTAATTATTGCTCGTCCCTTGAGATAATCAGGGCTAAATAACAACGCTTTGGCGGCAAAGTAATCTTCCATGTCGGTGTGATAATCGAGATGGTCTTGAGTAAGATTACTGAACACCGCCACATCAAATTCACAACCTAAGACTCTACCTTGGGCCAAAGCGTGGGAACTTACTTCCATCACCCCGAACTCACTACCAGAATTTACAGCCTCTGCTAGTTGTTGTTGCAGTTCCACTGCAAAGGGCGTAGTGTGGGCAGCAGTTTGCTCAAAACCTGCCCAACGAGTGTAGAGAGTTCCCATCAAAGCTGTAGCTAGATTAGCTTGCCCTAGCAGAAATTCAATCAGATGAGTAGTTGTAGTTTTGCCATTTGTACCAGTCACACCCACCAGCTTGAGTTTTCGCCCTGGATAACCGTAAAAAGCACTGGCTATCTGGGCACAAGCTTGAGTTATGTTACTTGCACTGATGACTACAGCCTCATTGGTGGGAGGATTTTTCTGTGCAGCTTCAGGGGAGACGATCGCAGCTACAGCCCCGGATGCGATCGCACTCTGCCAAAATTCTCCACCATCAACCCGCGTTCCTGGCATCCCAATAAACAAATCTCCCACACGACAAGCATGGGAATTCGTCTTCAAACCCCTAACTTCCACATCCTCTATCGGATGGCTAGGCAATTGTTCAACACTATCTACCGCCGTTAGTAATTCCCGCAATTTCATTTTGTGAACCTCGTCACCTTCTTGATCTTGCGCTTATTCTGCATTATTTTTTTCTAATTGGCTAAATACTTACGCAACATTTGCTCTAACTGCTGCACACTAGCACGAGGAGAAGGACGCGGCAATGGTACTTCTATAATTTCTCCCTCCGTGCCCTCTGTGCCTCCGTAGTTCGATAAATAAAGTACTGGCACTTCATACTCATACGCACCGAACCAATCTTCACGAGTTGTAATATCCCTAATTTCCAACTCAAAACTAAGATTTTGGATTTGTTCTAGCTTTTCTTGCAAGCCTTCACATAAATGACAGCCGGGTTTACTGTATAAAATTAATCGCATTTGCTAATTAATTACCATGAACATTATTTTACATATCACCAAAACCGAACAATGGGAACAAGCGAAAATCCTCGGAACCTATCGGGGTGATACGTTGGAGTCGGAAGGATTTATTCACTGTTCGACAGCAGCACAAGTTATCTGGGTTGCCAATCGTTTTTTTGTTAATCAAAAGGATTTGGTAATTCTTTGCATTGATTCTGATCGAGTTAAAGCTTAAATTCGTTATGAAGCTGCGGAGGTAGATAATTTATTTCCTCATATTTATGGTGAGTTAAATATTGATGCTGTGTTTCAGGTTGTTAATTTTGAGGCGGGGGAAGATGGGTTTTTTGTGTTGCCCAAAGAGGTTATAAGTTTAGAATAACGTAGATGCTTTTGCTTGCCGTAGGCTACCGCAGAGGTACAGAGGGGAAAAGATGAGAAAAGAAGAATTTAATGTGGGTGAGTATGTTGAGCAAATGGCGTTATTGTTGAATTTGCAGCTAAGAGATGAGTATCGAGATGGTGTGGTGGCAAATTTTGAGAGAATTAGTGCGATCGCTAATCTTGTAAATTCTTTTCCTATACCAGAGGATATTGAAGTTGCTACAGTTTTTGAACCATGAATGATGCTGTATCAATTGCTGCTGCTGTGCGTGAAGGTAAAGTTAGCGCCGTGGAAGTTACCAAAGCTGCGCTAGCACAAATAGCAGCGGCTCATAACTAGAGAAGCGTACGGCGATGCCTTCACAGTAGGCATCGCGGATTTTAGATAAAATCTAAAATCCCAAATCGAGTTACCGATTCACCGCCGCAGCTTCCCGTGCTGCTGCTGCTTGATCTGGGTGGATACCCAAGCGAGTGAGATTAATGCGACCTTTGTTATCAATTTCGCGCACTTTGATAATCACTTCATCGCCCACCGCTACTTCATCCTCAACTTTGCCAACACGGTAGTCAGCTAGTTGTGAGATGTGGATCATCCCTTCTTTTCCAGGCAGAAATTCTACAAATGCACCTATCGGTATAATCCGAGTAATGCGTCCTGCGTAGACATCCCCTTCATGCAGCTTGCGAGTCATGCCTTGAATGATGTTTTTGGCTCTCTTGGCCTTGTTCTCATCCACAGCGGAAATCGTCACGGTGCCATCATCTTCGATGTCAATTTTTGCACCAGTCTCCTCTGTAATACCCTTAATAGTCTTGCCTCCAGGTCCGATGATCAGACCAATCATGTCTGAATCAATCTTAATTGTTAGCAGACGTGGGGCATAAGCTGAGGTTTCAGTCCGTGGCGTGTCAATGCAGGCGAGCATTTTCTCCAGAATGTGCAACCGGGCTGCTTTGGCTTGGTGGACGGCTTGGGAAATAATATCCAACGACAAACCGGAGATTTTCATATCCATTTGCAAGGCGGTAATCCCGGTATCCGTCCCGGCAACTTTGAAGTCCATGTCGCCCAAAAAGTCTTCAATGCCCTGGATATCAGTTAGGATTCGCACTTCGTCCCCATCCTTAATCAGACCCATTGCTGCGCCACTTACGGGTTTGAGAATTGGTACACCAGCATCCATCAGAGCTAGGGTGGAACCGCAGACTGAACCCATTGAGGTGGAACCGTTGGAGGAAAGTACTTCCGATACGATGCGAATTACGTAGGGGAATTGTTCTTTTGAGGGTAGCACAGGTATTAACGCTCGTTCTGCCAATGCCCCGTGACCAATTTCGCGCCTTCCTGGGGCCCGCATTGGCTTGGTTTCTCCAACTGAGAACGGCGGAAAGTTGTAATGATGCAGATAACGCTTGTGCTGATCTAGCTGCATGTCATCGTTCAGGTTTTGAGCATCCCCAGGTGTACCCAGAGTACAAGTGGATAATACCTGAGTTAGTTCCCGGTTAAATAAACCGCTGCCGTGGACTCGCTTTGGTAAGACATCAACTAAACAAGAAACCGGACGCACTTGATCGAGTTTACGACCATCAACGCGGACGTTATCTTCGATGATTTGTCGCCGCATGAAGTGTTTGGTAATATCTTTGAAAGTGTTACCAAGTGCCTTCTTATTTGCAGTTGCGGCAACTCGAATTGGGTCTTCTTCTGAGAGTTCGGTAATCGTCGCGGCAATTTCATCCTTGACGACATCTAAAGCTGCATCGCGTTGGGGTTTGGTGAAACTAAATTGAGAGAGGATTTTCTTAATTTCGCCGCTGGCGCGATCGCGGATATAATTTTCCAGAGTCTGGTCTACTTCTGGTGGTGCTTCTTGCACTATTACCAAACCCAGTTCTGCGATTAAATCTTGCTGCGCTTTGATTAAGTCCCGCACTGCTTCATAACCAAAGTCAATCGCCTCGAGAATATCTCGCTCTGGCAACTGATTGGCTCCCGCCTCCACCATGATTACGCCATGCGGTGAACCTGCTACTATCAGATCCAAATCTCCCGCTTCAGTTTCTGCATAAGTGGGGTTAATAATGAAATCATCTCCCACTAAACCAACCCGCACTGCTGCCATTGGCCCATTAAAAGGAATCTGGGCAATCAGGGTAGCAATTGAAGCACCTGTAACTGCTAACACATCGGGTGGAACTAACTCGTCCATCGACAGCGTTAAAGCAATAATTTGCAAGTCATCCCGCAGCCATGAAGGGAACAGGGGACGCATGGGGCGGTCTATAAGACGGCTGGTGAGAATTGTTTTTTCTGGTGGACGACCTTCTCGGCGCATGATCCCTCCGGGAATCCTACCAGCGGCATATAGCCTTTCTTCATAATCTACTGTGAGCGGAAGAAAATCAATGCCTTCTCTGGCTTGCGATCGCGTAGCCGTCACTAAGACGGATGTATCCCCTGATTCTATCAAAACTGACCCACCAGCCTGGGGAGCTAGTAGGCCTACTTTCAGTCGAATATCCCTTCCATCGAAGGATATTGACTTGTCAACTTCTGCCATTCAGTTTTTTTTCCTTCTCTTTCGCTATTCTCTTTCTGTGGCAATCCTAACATTTATGCACTATGACTGGCTTCTAGTACATACAAAGATAACTGTTTACTGATGACTGTTAACCGTCAACCGTCAACAGTTAACAAATCCAAAGGGCGATACATCATCAGCGCGTCTACCACCTGTTCATCCTCTAGCTTCGCCGCACGCCCAATTCGCCCAATGATCTCAAATCCTAAGGACTGCCAAAGTCTAATTGAAGGTATATTAGTTTCAAAGACCAAATTGAACATTACTGCTTCGTAGCCCAGGTTTGCTGCTATCAAGAGCATTGCCTCTCCCATGAACCGCCCGATACCCTGACCGCGTAACTCAGGTTGTACAATAAAACCAGCGTTGCAAATATGGCAACACCGACCGGGAAAGTTTGGTTTCAAATAAAACGCCCCTACTATTTCTTTTGGCTTGTGTGTAGCATTCTGACCAGATGTCCTGACAACAAAGGCATCCTTACTCAACCAGTAAGCTGTAAATTCTGCCTGAGATAGAGGTTGCTTTTGGGGATAAGTTTTACCTTCAACAATTACAACATTGAGTAATGCTCTTACAACCTCCTGTTCTTGAGGATGCATATAATCTAGTTCAACTATTATCCCGCTTTTTAAAACTTGAACAATAGGAAAATCCATTAATTAATAATCTTTATGCGAATGGACTGCTGAAATAATTATTATATGGAACGATTGCCGTAAAAATATTTGGAAAGAATCTAAAAAGTAGAATATTGACGATTTAAATTCTTTAATTTTGGGAAAATCTAAGTAGTTAGCAAATGGCGATTTTACACTGTAATTGGTTACTCAAAAATCAAATTGGTAGTTTATTTATTTGGGGGGAAACTTGGCGATCGCCACGAGTGAATTTTGAGTTTAGTGGCTTTGGAGATATACCACTACATCCATTGGCGATGACATCAGTTGAATTGAATGAGTGGTTGGTTTCCCAGAACATGGCAATTACCAACTTCATCCAGCAACCCAAAGTTGCGATGCCTGCGACGGGGAAAGCGATCGCAACGCGCAAAGCGACCAGTGCCACTGAGATCAGTTTACCAACGCACTCTCAAATCATTGCCCTACCAACTTATATAGAAGGTAGCGATAAAGGAACAACAGCGATTTTCCCTGTACATTCTGCCAGCTTAGGGGAAAATACAGACTCCCCACAATATTTGCAACCGTGGCGAGTTGAGGGTTTTTGTCTCAACCCCAGCGAAGCATTAAAATTTCTTGCCGCGATTCCCCTAAATGCTGCTAAAGGGGAAGATGCTTTTTTGGGTGGAGATTTACGTTTTTGGTCGCAGGTTGCCCGGTGGAATTTAGATTTAATCTCACGTTGTAAGTTTTTACCAACAATTGACCGACAATCAGATGGTGCATTTGCTGCTAAATGGCAAGTACTTTTAGACAGTGCTGTAGATGGAACTCGTCTAGAAAGATTTTCTGCAAATATGCCGTTGGTTTGTCGGACTTATCAGAAGGGAGTGGGGAGTGGGGAGTGGGGAGTGGGGGGAGATGAGGGAGCAGGGGGAGTAAGATCCTCCTCATCTCCCTCATCCTCCTTATCCCCTCACCTAGCAGTAAACTTTCCAGCCGAACCTCAAGAATTACTTTTGGGATTTCTCAACAGTACGATAGATGCCCAAGTGCGAGAAATGGTGGGTTCTCAACTTCCAATTGAAGCTAAAGCGATGTCTACGACGGGCAGCGCCTACGCATCTTTACCATCTGCGGTACAGCAGTGGTTGCAAGCCTTAACTAGTGCATATCATACAGTTAATGCAAATGCAATTGAAGTGGAACGACTGGAAGCGGCACTGAAAGCTTGGACTATGCCGCTACAATACCAATTAACTCTTAAAACTCTATTTCGTACCTGTTTTCAACTGCGTTCTCCAGAGTCTGGCGAAACAGATTGGATATTGGCGTATTATCTGCAAGCGGCTGACGATCCTGAGTTTTTGGTAGATGCGGCAACTATTTGGAACAATCCAGTTGAACAATTAGTTTATGAAAATCGGACAATTGAGCAACCACAAGAAACATTTTTGCGAGGTTTGGGGGTAGCTTCCCGATTATATCCAACAATAGTAGCCAGTTTTGAAACCGAATATCCCCAATTTTCTCGGATCACCCCCATGCAAGCTTATGAGTTTATCAAAGCTGTAGCTTGGAGATTGGAAGACAGTGGTTTGGGAGTAATTTTGCCTCCCAGTTTAGCGAACCGCGAAGGGTGGGCGAACCGTTTGGGTTTAAAAATTACTGCCGAAACCCCAAAGAAAAAGCAGGGACGTTTAGGGTTACAAAGTCTGCTGAATTTCCAATGGCAATTGGCAATTGGAGGACAAACTATTTCTAAAGCTGAGTTTGATAAACTTGTGGCTTTAAATAGTCCGCTAGTGGAAATTAACGGTGAGTGGGTGGAATTGCGGCCTCAAGATATTAAGACAGCCCAAACATTTTTTACCACTCGCAAAGATCAAATGGCGCTTTCCTTGGAAGATGCCTTGCGTTTCAGTACAGGGGATACCCAGGTAATTGAAAAATTACCAGTGGTCAGCTTTGAGGCATCTGGGGCGTTGCAAGAGTTAATTGGGGCGCTAAACAATAATCAAGCGATCGCACCTTTGCCCACACCAGCAGCCTTTAAAGGAGAGTTGCGGCCTTATCAAGAACGAGGTGCTGCTTGGCTCTCATTCTTAGAACGTTGGGGCTTAGGCGCGTGTCTCGCCGACGATATGGGACTCGGTAAAACTATTCAGTTCATTGCTTTTCTGCTGCACTTGAAAGAACAGGATGCATTAGAAAATCCAACACTGCTAGTTTGTCCAACTTCGGTTTTAGGCAACTGGGAAAGGGAAGTTAATAAATTTGCACCAAGCCTGAAAATTTTGCAATATCACGGTGACAAACGCCCAAAAGGTAAAGCCTTTTTAGAAGCAGTGAAAAAGCACGATTTAATCGTTACCAGCTACTCACTCCTTCATCGAGATATCAAATCATTGCAAAGTGTCTCTTGGCAAATAATTGTTTTAGATGAAGCCCAGAATGTGAAAAACCCAGAGGCGAAACAGTCAAAAGCAGTGCGAGAATTAGAAGCGACATTTCGTATTGCATTAACGGGGACACCAGTAGAAAATAGGCTGCAAGAACTCTGGTCTATTTTAGATTTTCTCAATCCAGGATATTTAGGCAATAAGCAATTTTTCCAGAGGCGGTTTGCCATGCCAATTGAAAAGTATGGTGATACCGCTTCTTTGACTCAATTACGTTCATTAGTTCAGCCATTTATACTGCGGCGATTGAAAAGCGATCGCGACATCATTCAAGACTTGCCAGATAAACAAGAAATGACCGTCTTTTGCGGTTTAACTGGTGAACAAGCTGCACTTTATCAACAAGTTGTAGAACAATCTTTAGTAGAGATAGAATCTGCTGAAGGATTGCAACGTCGGGGGATGATTTTGGCTTTACTAATCAAACTCAAACAAATCTGCAATCATCCAGCCCAATACTTGAAACAAGCGACATTAGAGCAACATAATTCAGCCAAACTTCTGCGGCTAGAAGAGATGTTAGAAGAAGTTTTAGCAGAAGGCGATCGCGCTTTAATCTTTACACAATTTGCTGAGTGGGGTAAATTACTTAAACCCTATTTAGAAAAACAGCTTGGGCGAGAAATATTCTTTTTATATGGCAGTACCAGTAAAAAACAACGTGAGGAAATGATCGACCGTTTCCAACACGATCCTCAAGGGCCACCGATTATGATTATTTCTCTGAAAGCGGGTGGTGTCGGACTGAATTTGACACGAGCAAATCATGTATTCCACTTTGATAGATGGTGGAATCCAGCCGTGGAAAATCAAGCCACAGATAGAGTATTTCGGATTGGTCAAACCCGGAATGTGCAAGTACATAAATTTGTTTGTACAGGCACTTTAGAAGAAAAAATTCATGAAATGATTGAAAGTAAGAAACAACTAGCTGAACAAGTTGTAGGCACTGGTGAAGAGTGGTTAACTGAACTGGATACAGACCAGCTTCGCAACTTACTAATACTTGATCGCAGTGCAGTAATTGACGATGATGCAGAATAAGTTTGTAGTAAGGACTTTAGTCCTTGATTTGAGCGCTAAAGCGCTCACTACGAACCCGTCAAAATTAGCACAGCACATTACCAAGCTTTTGAATTAATTATGACTAGTTACACATTACAAGCAAGTCGAGAATGGTGGTCACAACAATGGCTAGATTTACTCGATTCCTATCGCTTTAAAAAGCGTTTAGAACGTGCGAGAAATTATGCCCGTCAAGGAAATGTTTTGAGCATCGAATTTAAAGGTGCAAAAGTATTAGCTAGAGTACAAGGTAGTGAAGTAGAACCTTATAAAGTTTCCCTTTCCCTTGAACCATTTACCGATGAACAATGGGGTTATGTAATTGAAACTATGTCCCAAAGGGCAATTTTTGCCGCAAAATTACTAGCAGGGGAAATGCCACAAAATATAGAAGAAGTCTTCACAGCTAATGGTCTTTCGATATTTCCATTTACCCTTGGTGATGTCCAAAGTAAATGCTCTTGTCCTGATAAAGCAAATCCCTGTAAACATATTGGTGCGCTGTACTATCAGCTAGGCGATCGCTTCAGTGAAGACCCCTTTGTTTTATTTCAATTGCGCGGACGCACCAAAGAGCAAATTATCAGCGATTTACGACAATTACGTAATGCCAAGATTCAGCCAAATACTACAGAAACGCCTGATATTCAAGAGTCAATTCCTAATAACAAATACTCGGTAAAAATTGATTCTTTCTGGCAATACAATGAGCCACTAGAGTCATCATTAGTAGTGATTGCGCCGTCCACTAATGAGATGGTACTAGATGTATTAGGAGCAATACCCCTAGCGAAAGAAGAGGAAAATGCAGTAAATTCAACTTCCAGTGATGTGGTAATGAAGTCTTTGAATGCAGTTTACAGAGATGTGAGCCAGAAAGCTTTTTTAACAGCAATGAATGTGGGAGTAAGCTGATCGTAATCGCTATCACCAGTATTTAGACGTAAGTGGCCAAGCATCTACGAGGCATTACAAGATAGCAGACCACAGCGACAAAAATTGATGCAGTTATACATCAAACAGATGCCAACGCAGAGCCGTCCGTTGTTAGCAGGCGACCA
>JBBSOX010000065.1:0-35163 GCA_038259325.1 Chroococcales cyanobacterium
AATGGGGAGTGGGGAATGGCGAATGGGGAATGGCGAATGGGTAAGAGGATTTGGGGACAAAAAAAGACTTATCACTCAAGTCACCTTGTCCCCTTGTCCCCCTACTCCCTACTCCCTACTCCCCACTCCCTTAACTCTACTACTGACGATTGGCTCTTTCTTGGGGAATAATTTCTGTTACTACCCTACCGCTAGAACTGCCGCCTTTGACAACAATATTTTCTGTTTGCAGATTACCAACGGCCGTTTCACCTGTAAAATTTAATTGTGGATCAGCTTGTCGATAAACTACATTTCCCTTAGCTTCAACTAACTTATTATCTAAATACCAAGTTAATGTATTAGCTTTCAAAGACTGGCGACGCTGACCAATGGCGCTGACATTACCTGTTAAATAAACCGTTTTTTGCGGTATTTTCATTTCGCCTTGATTGGCAGTGACGGTAAGATTTTCGGCACGTTGGAACATCCGTACGGGGGAGTTTGTAGTGACGGTTTCTGCATTCATGTTCCAGGTCATAGAGTTACTAGTTATTTGCACTGGTGGGTCTAGTAAATCTAATTGAGCATTTTTTTGAATAGTGGCAATTTTCGTTTTTAAGTTGACTTCGCCAGAATTTCCCTTGCCGCGATCGCTAATTTTATTATCTTTATAACGGTCAATTTCTAAAGGGCGATCGCCAATCAATTTTTCTTCTTTAATATTCCAAATCAAATGCTCGGTTCTTACTTGTAACTGGGGATCGTTGGAAGTTGCTACTACTCCTCCAGAAAATTCGATGCGCTGTTCGCGGGTTTTAACTCGTGCTTCCTGCGCCACAGCTTGTAGTTGTTTATGAGTACCGTTCATCTGGTTGCGGACAATCAACAAATCTTCTTGGGGACGCCACTCTAATTCATTACCTTGCAACACAATTCCGTTACTAGGGTCTGTGGCAAATATCTTACCTTTAAGGAACAATTGCTTACCATCTTGTTCAATATCTGCGACATCTGCCTTGATTTGATAAACTACTTTGCCATCTTGATATAATTCACCATAAGGATTTTCAGCTTGACCAATTTGTTTTTCTTTGGTGTATTTAGCCTGTTTAGCTTGGACTTTCCAAATCGGTCGTCCCACTTCATCGGCTTGTTCTAAGGTGACATCAAAGAAAGTCAAATTGCTATCTTGATTAGATGAACCCGCAGTATTTTCTTGGGAAGCTTGAGGGGATTTACCCCCGCAGCTAACTAAACCAAATACCAAGAAAAAGGTCAAAGGTAAAATAAGAAAAGAGGGAGTGGAGGAGAAATTTTGAATTTTTCTCTTTCCTAGTCTCCCCTTTTGATGAAATTGATGCGCCATTATTCTTGGATTTCTAGGTGTCCATCACTAGTTCTGGAGTCTTCCAAAAAACCGATACCAGATAACGGCCGGTATGGATAACTTTGGCGAGGGGTTTTTTGAATATCTTCTTTGATGGCTTCTAAATCAATGTAGCGATCGCTTACATTAATTAAGCTGTCGCTGGTCATCGAACGCAAGCTCACTACTTCTACCCGCACGCCCCGATAGCTGACTGAATTTACCGCGTATGCCAAATCCCCATCACCGCTGACTAAAACTGCGGTATCATAAGAATCTACTAACGCCATCATGTCTACTGCTATTTCTACATCCAGGTTAGCTTTTTTAGAGCCATCTGGTAGCTGGACTAAATCCTTAGCAATGACTCGATAGCCATTGCGACGCATCCACAGTAAAAACCCCTGTTGTTTCTCGTTGGTTCTGTCTACACCAGTGTAGAAAAAAGACCGCAGTAGTCTAGAACCTCCAGTCAATCTACATAATAGCTTCGTGTAATCGATTTCAATCCCTAGTTGCAGTGCAGCGTAAAATAGATTTGAGCCATCAATAAATATGGCCACCCTACCCCGATTCTCCAAAACCTGTTCTGGCGTAAAGATTGAATCGGTTTCAAAATTATTCAACATCATTGTGATACCTCAATTTTTATCCCTGTTATTTTTGATACAAATTACCAACTTTTAGATGCTAGTCACAGCGGCTTATGATAATGTTCCGTGGCTAATTTAAATTGAGCCACGATAAATTTTTTGAGAAAATAAGAAATTGAACAAAATCAGAGTTTGATAAGGATTAATCGTTTTTCGGGGGTTCTATTCGCTTAAAAATCGGTTGGGGTGTACCCAACTGTTGTTTACTAGATAGTATCCCCCATGTTGCATGGGTGGCAAAAGGAGCGCTAACTGAACTTTGTATTTGATCGTTAAAGTTTATTCCAAAGCCCAACTGCTGATAAATATCGCTACTGATGTTCGGAATAATTGGGGATAGCAGATAAGCTGCTAGTCTAACTGATTCTAGAACTGCGTAGAGAACTTTTTCCACCGACTCCTGCTGTCCCTGTTTATATAATGACCAAGGAGCTTGTTCATCAATAAACTTATTACTGGTTCGCACCAGTGAAAAAATGGCTTCGCAGGCTTGACTGAAAGCTAGCTCCTCATAGGCTTGTTTTACCTGTTCTCCTAGACGTAAACCAATTGTTTTCAAAGGATTTTCGTCAGGAATTGCTTCATTGCCGATTGATGGGACATGATTATCAGCGCAGTACTTCTTCACCATATTCAAAGTACGATTGAGCAAATTACCTAAATCATTTGCCAAATCTGCATTCAGAACATTAATGAACCTTACTTCATTAAAATCTCCATCCTTGCCAAATTCGATTTCCTTAAGGAAGTAATAACGAACGGCATCACTACCATAACGTTGAACTAACGCTATCGGATCAAGGGTATTACCCAGACTTTTGCCCATCTTCTGCCCATCTTTAGTCAAAAACCCATGCCCAAATACTCGCTCTGGCAAGGGTAAGCCAGCCGACAACAATAGCGCCGGCCAAGAAACTGCATGGAAGCGGAGAATATCTTTACCAATTATGTGCAGGTTAATCGGCCACCATTTTTCTAAAGCATTTGCTAAAGTCGGTTCTGCATCTGGTTCTAGTAATGCCGTTACATAACCTAGCAGTGCATCAAACCAGACATAAAGGGTGTGCTTAGGATCAACTGGTACGGGAAAACCCCAGTCTAGATTTACTCGTGAAAGCGAAAAGTCTTGTAACCCTTGACTGACAAAGTTCAAAACTTCGTTTCGACGACTGGCTGGCTGAATAAAATCCGGTTGAGACTGGTAGTATTGTTCCAGTTGGGTTTGATATTTAGATAAGCGAAAGAAGTAGTTTTCCTCGTCTCGCCACTCAACTTCTTTATTAGTATGAATCGGGCAACGGTGTCCTTCTAGCAGATCCCGTTCTTCTTTGAATTCTTCGCAGGATACACAATACCAGCCTTGTTGTTGTCCCAGGTAAATATCACCAGATTCCCATAATCTCAGGAAGAATTCTTTAACGATCGCTTCATGACGAGGTGCAGTAGTCCGACTAAAGCGATCGTATTGAATCTCAAGTAACTGCCACAAACTCACGAAGTTAGGCACAATTTCATCGCAAAACTCCTGTGGCTCTTTGCCTAAACTTTCTGCCGATCGCTGAATTTTTTGCCCATGTTCATCTGTACCTGTAATCAGCAATACCCGATGCCCCAGCAGCCTCTGAAATCGTGCGACTACATCTGCTGCGATCGTCGTATAAGCACTGCCTATATGGGGCACATCGTTTACATAATATAATGGTGTTGTTAGTGCAAATGTCAATTCTTTTTTATTCACTAGATTCATGCAAAATAAAAATTAACTTATAAAACGTTTTACTTTTATTGGAAAAACCACGCAATTATACAATATTTTTTCTATTTTTTCCAATATCACCTTAATAGTAGCAAATTTTTTAGTTCAAAAATTGTTTTGTAATATGCATCAATTCAACGAATTTTTGTTTACCAGAGCGAAATTAACTAATCATAATTTTTTTGTATAGTTTCTATTAGAAAATATTGTAATCAACAATACATAATCCAGGATGGAGAAAATCTATCTGGTTTTGTGGATTAGACATTTCTATCTTAAGACTGTCATGGCAGTAGTAAAGAAATGTAAAAATTAAATTAAGATAAACTGCCATATTTCCTGGAAAATATATTGATTAGGTATGAGTCGAAATAGCCCCCTGGAGATTTCTCGCGCTTTCCTGGCGGCGCTTTCAACCCAAATGTTTCGTTATTACGAGGATCGGATTCCCCAGGATGCCAGCGTTTTAGTAGTCAGCAATCACCGCAGCTTTATGGATGCGCTGATTTTGATGACGGCATTATCGAGTCCGATTCGCTTTGCTTGCCATCACTATATGGGACAAGTGCCTGTAATGCGGGAGATTGTCACCGGACAATTGGGGTGTTTTCCTTTGGAGGAAACTCAAAACCGTCACCAAAGCTTTTTTTCGCAGTCGCAGCTGCTATTGCAGTCCAAGCAGATGGTGGGAGTATTTCCAGAAGGAACTGAACCAATGGTGAAATTTACTATGCCAAACATGGTAGGTGACTTTCAGCGGGGATTTGCCCATTTAGCATTGCGAGCCGATGTGCAGGATTTAGCAATTTTGCCGATCGCGATCGCTTCCTTAGAAGAAATAAACACTTCTGGTTTCCCCTTAAGGCTTTTGAGTCTATTTGACCCTTCAGAACCTTTATTTAACCAAAGTGGTTGGCATCCTCTGGTTTTTTATCGTCGGGTTGCAGTGTTAATCGGTCGCCCTTATTGGATTACGCCCCACCATAAAAAAAAATATCACGGCAAGCAAGCCAGAACTGTTGTGGCTGAACTGACAGAACACTGTCATGGTGAAATTAGCAATTTACTGCGTCAAGGTTGCTATTAAAGCCATTCGTTTTTTAATTTTGGATTGTCCCCACCACTTGCAGTAGCTCGCTCGCTCTGAAACTTTTTTTTTGCTAAAAAGTACCAAAGCTCGTCAAAGCAACAATCAGCAGTCCAAAAGTTTTATACCATTGACCAATGACCAATGACCAATGACTAATACTTCGACTACGCTCAGTACAAGTGACCAATGACTATCTCAGAAGTTGAGCTAAAGCCTTGTTTCCTGACTCCTAAACGAGTAAAGCCAGAGTATCCATTGTTGGTATATTTGCCAGGAATGGATGGAACTGGTCAACTATTGCGATCGCAAACCGTTGGATTAGAAACTGGCTTTGATGTCCGTTGTTTGGCGATCCCACGAAAAAACCTGAACACTTGGGATGTGCTAGCTAAGAGTGTGTTGGACTTGATCCACGCCGAATTAGAAAAAAGCTCTCACAGACCAGTTTACCTGTGTGGTGAGTCTTTTGGTGGTTGCTTGGCAATGAAAGTAGCGATCCAAACGCCGCATTTATTTAAGCGAATTATCTTAATTAACCCAGCTTCTGCCTTTCGTCTTCGCCCTTGGTTGAATTGGGCATCCCAACTTACTTACTTAGTGCCATCAGAGTTGTATGATGTTGGCGCACTGGGGTTGTTGCCGTTTCTAGCATCTTTGCCACGCATTTCCCGGAGCGATCGCCATGAACTGCTGAAAACTATGCGTTCTGTCCCGTCAGAAACCGTTCTTTGGCGGTTGTCTTTACTGCGAGAATTTGATGTAGATGACGAGAAATTAGGTCGCTTAACTCAACCAGTTTTGCTGATTGCCGGTGGTAGCGATCGCCTTTTACCTTCTGTAACTGAAGTGAAGCGGATAGGGAATATCTTACCAAATACCAAAATTGTGGTGCTACCCAATTGCGGACATGCTTGCTTGCTAGAGGAAGATATTAATCTCTATGAAATTCTTCAGGCTAACGACTTTTTAGAAAGTAATGCTGATATAGGTAGAGTTAAGAAGTAAAAAATGTGCTATACATAAATTCAGGCGGTTTACAACCTTTCATTTGCCTTATTCTGTGAGAAGGTAGGGTAAAGGACATTTAAATTATCTCGTCACCTTCAAATAATAATTTACGTCCTTAAAAAGCTTAACCACATATTTATAGGAGACTCTCAAATGGTTGCTCTTAAAGAGTTCCTCAGTCTAGAATTAGATAAACTGAATGAAGAACAACTCAAACAATTTAGTGATTTTATTGCCTTCCTCAAATTCCGCAGCAGAAATATTAGCTGGCAAATAGATAAAAATCAAATGGCTGCTCTTTACAGTGAATTTGCCGAGGAAGATCGTCAACTAGCTGAAGCAGGATTAGATGAATACGCAGAACTTCTTACACAAGAAGATTTGAAATGAGGGTTCAACGAGGTAAAGTATGGCTAGCTAATTTAGACCCTACGAAGGTTTCGGAACAAGGAGGCACAAGACCAGTTATTATTTTTCAAGATAATATCGTCGCCGAATTTTCCACCACTATCATCATCATTCCTCTAACAACAAATTTACGTCGTGCGTTCTTTGCCAACCTGTTTATTAATTGAAAGTGGTGAAGGTGGATTAAGTAAAGCGGCGTGAATAATTCAAGGTTTGTAGTGAGGGCTGAAGCCCTCAAAAAAGGACTAAAGTCCTTACTACAAACTAATCTCAAGATTTTTTACATTACTTAATCTAGTTTGATTTATTCTTACCGACTTACTTAGAACGAAATTCAGTTGCTCTTTGCCACCAATTGCGGGTAATCGATAAAACAAGATTGCAAAGAAAAGTAGCCACTCTGACTCCATAGATACTCACTATTTTGGAAGGTAAAGTGCTGTTGACATTAGGTTATCAGTTATAAAATCAGAACCTGTGTCACCATTCGGATGGCTATAGTTGAGGCTCAGAATAATTCCTATTTACCTCTGACAACTTGTACTTGTCGGCAGATGTCAAGCCACTTACACTTTCGCTACAACCAAAAGAGAGGCTTTACAAGATGGTGTCAAGCAATGACAGACAAACCCCAAGAAATAGAAGTGAATAAATCAGTTAATTCACCCAGAAAAACTTCAGAAGTAAAAATCCAGGCTCAATCATCAGTAGAAAATAAACCGTCTACATTAGAGTCTTTTGTTAAAACTGTTGCTGAGACTGGCAAAGCAGTTTTAGACATAGCAGTAGGGGTGGGAGAAGCGGCAGCAAAACAAACACACAAGTTAATTGAGCAAACAACTCAAACCAGCGGTCAGGTTGTGAATCGCCTTGGTGAAAATTGGCTAATTAGAAAACTATCTGGAGTATTAAATCTAAATTGGCTAATTGGTTCTACTGACGCTGTTGATTTGGAAAAAGCAGAAGTTGCGGCAAACAAGCTCAAGCAACAGTATCCAAATGAATTACCCAGTCAGATTGCTCACCGAATCATGGTGGAAAAAGCAGCTCAAGCAGGCACAGTTGGACTAGCAACAAGTGTTTTGCCAGGAGTAGCAGTTGCATTGTTAGCAATTGATTTAACAGCCACAACCAAATTGCAGTCAGAAATGCTTTATCAGATTGCATCTGTCTACGGGCTAGATTTAAAAGATTCTGCCCGCAAAGGTGAAGTTTTGGCAATTTTTGGTCTAGGTTTGGGTGGAGGCCGTCTGTTGAAAGCTGCGGGATTAGGTTTGCTGCGGAATATACCCTTGGCAGGTGCAGCGATCGCAGCTAGTTCAAATGCGACGATGATTTATTCATTGGGGTATGCTGCTTGTAGATTTTATGAAGCCAAGCTAGATGAATCAACTTCCCTGGAATCGCCAGAGACACTAGCAACATTAAAAGCAGAGAGTGAAAAGTATCTAGAAACTGCGATCGCTCAACAAGCCGTCATGGATCAAATTTTAGTTCACATGATCCTCGCTAGCCATCCAGAGAAGACTTGGAAAGAAATTTTGCCAGAATTACAAGCTGTAAACCTCAGTCCTAACTCATTGGATGCCATTGCCCAAAATATCAAATCACCTAAATCTTTAGATATACTTCTCAATCAGCTAAATCGTGATTTTGCCATACCCTTGCTGGCTCAGTGTGACAAAATTGCCCAGCTTGACAATAAGACTACACCTGTTGAGCAAGAAATAATAGAAGCGATCGCTAGCAAATTTGATATTGACAAAAATGGAATTGGGGCATAGGGCATGGGGCCGAGGAGGCAAAAAAGTGGAGTTATGAGAGGAGTTCACCACTATCAGACACAAAACTAGCCATTTTTAATAACTTTAAAGCCTGCGAAACTGCAACGGCTTGGCAGGCTTTTCTAGTGTTTTACTAAATTAATGTTTTATCATTAATTTTTTTCCAAATATAACTACCTCTCTTTTTTTGAAACCTTTTCCTTTTTTAACTCGAACTTTAAGTTGTTGCTTATTTAATCTAAGTTCTTGCCTAGATAATTCCTGAGCTATCAATTCCTGAGCGCGGCTTTCAATTTTAATTTGGCTTTCTATTGGCTGCTCTTTAATTTTTTCTCTTAGGCTTTTGCCCATTATTCTTACCCTTATTCTTTTAGTTTTTTAAGATGACTTTTGTATCGGGCATCAGCCTTTTGAATTAAGTGTTTATAAAAAAGTTTTTGGCTAACACCAGATTTGTCACCTGCAACCAATAAAATGGCTTGTCTCAATGGATCAAAAGCAAACGCCACACGCCAAACACCATCAAACGCTGAGAATCGTAACTCTTTCATGTTTCCGTACTTCGACCCTTTGAGCGTATCAACATGAGGACGTTTTGCTTGTGGACCAAACATTTCTAATACCTGAGCCGTAGCAAGTAACTCATTTTTTACTTCTTGAGGTAAAGCATCGAACTCAGACTCGAAATCATCATGAAACTCAACTTGCCATTCCACTAATTTATTATGGTTAAAATGTCATACATTTTCAAGAGTATTATCGATTGACACTTTCAGCACTAAATTATCGCTACTGGCCTCCTGCTCCCTTATCTCCCCTATCTCCCTCACCCCTCAGCCTGAAACAAGAATTTTGAGCAATACTGGTACAAGAAGGAATATTTACACAAAATACCAAAATGGCAATTCAACCTAGTGATAAGTCTTTGCTAGAGTGGGCAGGCGATAGTTTGGCAATTGGATTATTTGAAGATGCAGTGGAGTTAACTGGAGAATTGGCAAGTTTAGATCAAAAATTTTCCGGGGTATTAAAAGAACTCATTGCTGAAGAAGAATTTAAAGGTAAAGCCAACAGTACCATCTTCACTCGGGTGAATCCTGGTAGCCCGGTGCGTAAATTGATTCTCGTAGGTTTAGGCAAACCAGATGCACTAAAACTCGATACTTTGCGACGGGCTGCTGCTGCTGTAGCCAGAGTGGCAAAAAAGCAAAAAAGCAAAATTTTGGGATTTAGTTTCCCATTGTGGAATAACGATCCAGCAGCAAGTGCCCAAGCGATCGCAGAAGGTGTAGAATTGGCGCTGTACCAAGATAATCGCTTTAAATCAGAACCAGAAGATAAAGGATCACAAATAGAAACCGTAGATTTACTAGGATTTTCTGGACAAGAAGCAGCCATCACCCGCGCCAATCAAATCGTGTCAGGGGTAAACTTGGCACGGCAATTAGTAGCAGCACCAGCTAATGCAGTAACACCAATTACTTTGGCAGAAACTGCTCAAGCGATCGCTAAAGATTACGGCTTACAAGTAAAAATTCTGGAAAAAGAAGACTGTGAAAAGTTAGGTATGGGTGCTTTTTTGGGAGTCGCGCAAGCTTCGGAGTTGCCACCTAAATTTATTCACTTGACTTACAAGCCAGAAGGTACACCCAAAAAGAAACTGGCAATAATTGGCAAAGGTGTAACCTTCGATTCCGGGGGACTCAACATTAAAGGTGCAGGTAGCGGCATCGAAACCATGAAAATTGATATGGGCGGTGCAGCTGCTACCTTGGGCGCGGCAAAAGCAATTGCTCAAATTAAGCCAGATGTAGAGGTTCACTTTATCTCGGCAGTAGCTGAAAACATGATTAGCGGTCGCGCCATGCACCCTGGAGACATTCTCACAGCATCAAACGGCAAAACAATCGAAGTGAACAACACCGATGCTGAAGGACGTTTGACCCTAGCAGATGCCTTGGTGTATGCCGAGAAATTGGGATTAGATGCGATCGTGGATTTAGCCACTCTAACAGGTGCTAACGTCATTGCCTTGGGTGAGGATATTGCTGGTTTGTACACCCTCGACGATGCTGTAGCTTCCCAGCTAGAGAAAGCCGCCCAAACCTCAGGGGAAAAGATTTGGCGGATGCCAATGGAAGAAAAATATTTTGAAGGACTAAAGTCTGGTATCGCGGACATGAAAAATACTGGCCCGCGTCCAGGTGGTTCCATTACTGCTGCCCTTTTCCTGAAGCAATTCGTTAAAGAAACACCTTGGGCGCACTTAGATATTGCTGGCCCAGTGTGGACAGATAAAGAAAATGGCTACAACGGCGCTGGAGCAACCGGCTACGGTGTTCGGACGTTAGTTAGCTGGGTAGAAGGGAGTGGGGAGTAGGGAGTAGGGAGTAGGGGGAGCAGGGGGAGATGAGGGGGACAAGGGGACTTGTCAGAACTTGCAACAAGTCCCCTTGTCCCCAATGCGCCATGCGCCATGCCCCATGCCCCATGCCCAATGCCCAATGCCCAATGCCCAAATTCGTGTTATCTTGAGCTTGCCAGCAAAAATTGTTGCAATAGTAACAGAAGTAATTTGGCAGTCAGAAAGTTAAGCTTTTCGGGCATTGCCATCTGGTAGAATTTGTAAGGTTTCTAAAAGCTTTGAGCAATGGGATCGACTCGCGTACGGATCGCAATTGACGCAATGGGAGGGGATCACGCACCCGGTGAAATCGTTGCTGGCGCACTGCGAGCAAGGGAAGAATTGGGTGTAGATGTATTACTTGTTGGTGATCCCCAACAAATAGAAGCTGCTTTGCCGCCAAAAACGAATTTAGGGCAGATGGAGATCGTTCCTGCTGAAGAAGCGATCGCTATGGATGAGGAGCCTTTAAATGCAGTTAGACGCAAACGTAAGGCTTCTATCAATGTAGCGATGGATTTAGTCAAGCAGCAAAAGGCAGATGCCGTATTTTCTGCTGGCCACTCCGGGGCAGCTATGGCATCAGCTTTGCTCCGCTTAGGACGATTACCGGGAATTGATCGTCCAGCCATTGGGACTGTTTTTCCCACAATTGTTGCTGGTAAGCCAGTGTTAGTTCTTGATGTTGGCGCAAATGTAGATTGCCGCCCGAAGTTTTTAGAGCAGTTTGCCGTCATGGGATCGGCTTACAGTCAATATGTCTTAGGTACAACCGAACCTAAGGTGGGTTTGTTGAATATTGGTGAAGAAGACTCTAAGGGCAATGATGCAGCCGTCCGTGCCCACCAACTGCTCCGCGAAAATTCTCAAATTAATTTTATTGGCAATGCCGAAGGGCGTGATGTGCTTTCCGGTCGTTTTGATGTGATTGTCTGTGATGGCTTTGTGGGCAATGTATTATTAAAATTTGCCGAAGCAGTCGGAGAAGTGATTCTGCAAATTCTGCGGGAAGAATTACCCCAAGGATTGCATGGTCAAATCGGTTCAGCATTCTTAAAACCAAACCTAAAGCGAGTTAAGCAACGCATGGATCATGCAGAACATGGTGGTGCTTTGTTGTTAGGCGTGGCAGGAGTTTGTTTTATCGGTCATGGTAGCTCACAAGCTCCTTCAATTTTCAATGCAATTCGCATGGCTAAAGAAGCCGTTGACAACCAGGTGGTACAACGAATTCAGTCCCAATATATCCTAGAGCGCGAAAGCGGTTAGCGATTCAGTCATAAGTCATGAGTCATTTGTCATTTGTCATTTGCAAGGACGAAAGACAAAGGACAAGGACAAGGGACAAAAGACAAAAAGCTGATAGCTAGGGAGATTAGGAGTGCAAAACTTAGGCATAGCAATTACCGGAAGTGGCTCGGCAGTACCAGCAACTTCCCTACACAACCGGACATTGACTGAATTAGTTGAAACATCAGACGAGTGGATAACTACAAGAACTGGAATTCGTCAACGACGATTAGCATTACCATCTGAGTCCTTGAGTTTACTCGCTACTACCGCCAGCAAACAGGCGATCGCAGCATCGGGAATTAAACCAGAAGACGTAGACCTGATTCTGCTAGCGACTTCCACCCCTGATGATTTGTTTGGTAGTGCTTGTCAAGTACAAGCTCAATTGGGTGCCACTAACGCAGTAGCTTTTGACTTGACAGCAGCCTGCTCTGGCTTTGTGTTTGGTCTGGTTACAGCAGCCCAATACATAAGAACTGGTGCCTATAGAAATGTACTTTTGATAGGGGCAGATATCCTCTCTCGCTGGGTAGATTGGGAAGATCGGCGCACTTGTGTATTATTCGGTGATGGTGCAGGGGCAGTAGTATTGCAGGCTGACAAAAGCGATCGCTTGTTAGGATTTGCCCTTAAAAGTGATGGTACTCAAAATCATCACCTCAACCTTGCTTATACAGGCGCTTCCCAAGAATTGCTCCCCGGTGTAAATATTACAAAAGGCACTTATCAACCTATTACTATGAACGGCAAAGAAGTCTACCGCTTTGCTGTGCAAAAAGTGCCAGAAATCATTGATAAAGCTTTATTTCAAGCTAATCTCAGCGTTGACCAAATAGATTGGCTGCTGTTGCATCAAGCCAATCAGCGAATTATCGATGCCGTTGCCCAACGCTTAAATGTCCCAGAACATAAGGTTATAAGTAATCTCGCTCAGTACGGCAATACCTCTGCTGCTTCCATTCCCTTAGCTTTGGATGAAGCAGTACGGCAAGGTAAAATTAAACCTAATGATATTGTTGCTGCATCCGGCTTTGGTGCCGGTCTTACTTGGGGTGCGGCAATTTTCCAATGGGGAAGATAGGGACTGGGGATTGGATATTGGGTATTGGGTATGGGTAAGAGGACAAGGGGACAAGGGGACAAGGGGAAAGACTTGTTGCAAGTTATCATCACTCAAGTCACTTTGTCCCCCCTGCTCTCTCTGCTCCCTACTCTCCAGTCCCTAGTCCCCAGTCTCTAATCCCCAGCTTCCAATGACCAATGACCAATGACTAATGACTAATGACTAAAACTGCATGGGTGTTTCCCGGACAAGGTTCTCAAACACTGGGAATGGGAATTGACTTATTAGATATAGCCTCCGCTAAAAACAAATTTGCCCAAGCTGAGGAAATTTTGGGCTGGTCTGTAACAGAAATCTGTCAAAACAAAGAAGAAAAGTTATCACAGACACTATACACTCAGCCAATTCTTTATGTGGTAGAAAGCATTCTTGCTGATCTTCTCCGAGAACGTGGACACCAGCCAGATTTAGTTGCTGGGCACAGTTTGGGAGAATATTCTGCCCTTTATGTAGCGGGTGTCTTTGAGTGGTCGGCAGGTTTATATCTAGTAAAGCGCCGTGCAGAACTTATGGATAGTGCCGTCGGTGGTATGATGGCAGCTTTGATGAACTTTGACCGCGAACAGTTGGAAAAAGTCATTGCCGAAACGCCTGATGTGGTATTGGCAAATGACAATAGTCCGGCTCAGGTGGTAATTTCAGGCACGACTGAGGCTGTACAAGCAGTGATGACTCAAGTTAAAGCAAAGCGTGCTATTCCCCTAAAAGTTTCTGGAGCATTTCACTCACATTTAATAGCACCAGCGGCTACGGAATTCCAAGACATTCTGGAATCTGTGGAATTTCAGCCAGCTACTGTGCCAGTCTTGTCTAATGTAGAACCAATTCCATCTATTGATGCCGAGATTTTAAAGCAGCGCCTGAACAAACAAATGACTGGTTCTGTAAGATGGCGAGAAATTTCTCTGCAATTACCAGCTAATGGTATCCAGCGAGTAGTAGAAATTGGCCCTGGTAAAGTGCTAACTGGTTTAATTAAACGTAGCAGCCCTGATTTAATATTAGAAAACATCCAGAGTGCTGCTGATTTGCCTGTTTAGTTTTTTATAAATTCATGGAATTATAATACCGAAGCAATCTTTAAAAAATAGGAAAAATAAATTCTCTTCAAGCTATGAAGTTAGCTTATATCGATAAAGTTACAACAAATTCTGCGCCCTTTCCTAGTGTGGAATTAAAATCAAGTTTACCTTGATGTAATCTGGGAACGAGACACGAGACAATATCTAAAAGCTCTTTCTAGACGGGCTTTCAGGTTAAGTTGACACCTATGGGCATTGCCATGCCCCTACGAGAAATCTATATGTATCAGGATTTTTGTGAATTGGTATAAGCTATTACGCCCAATGTTTTAAGGTTGACTACTACACCAGTTTTAGTTTTTAGCTTTACCTGAACCGTATTGAGCTATATGCTACAGCGGTAGCTTGATCACAAATTCAGTACCTTCGCCTGGTCTAGAATCTACTTCAATCACTCCTCCATGTTTTTCTGTGACAATCTGACGAGCGATCGCTAATCCTAATCCTGTCCCTTTACCTACAGCTTTTGTCGTAAATAAGTGGTCAAAAATCTTTTGTTTTACTTCTTCATTCATTCCCTGACCGTTGTCAGCAATAGAAATTTTAACCCCTTCCTTTTCTAGAGAGGTTTTAATTATAATTCGGTTGGGATTTGACTTAATCTCCTCAAAAGTCCGTCCCCTATTTGATTCATCCAGCGCATCAATAGCATTTGCCAGAATATTCATAAATACCTGATTTAATTGCCCAGAAAAACATTCAACTTTGGGCAAGCTACCATAATCAGTTATCATTTCAATCGCTGGACGTTGTTCGTTTTCTTTGAGGCGATGTTTGAGAATTAAAATCGTACTATTGATACCTTCATGAATATTAAATGGTACTTTATAATCTTTGTCAGCACGGGAAAAAGTTCTTAAACTAGTACTGATATTTTTGAGGCGATCGCACGCCATCACCATTGAGTCAATAATCTTCGGTAAGTCTTCTAAAGAATAATCCAAGTCAATATCTTCGGCATGTTCTTTGATTTGATCATCAGGATTCGGGAGACTTGCTTGATATAGTTTCAAGTGTTCAACAATATCTGCAATAGTGGGTTTAGCTTGCTGAAGACTAGCAGAAATAAAGCCCAAAGGATTATTCATTTCATGGGCTACCCCAGCAACTAAATTACCCAATGCAGACATTTTCTCACTTTGGACAACTTGTATTTGTGCCTGTTGTAATTCTTCTAAAGTTTTTTTCAATTCTTGGGATTTTTGAATTACGGCGGCTTCGGCTTGTTTGCGTTCTGTGACATCTAACAACAAGCCATCCCAAATAATTGAGCCATCAGCTTGTTTAATTGGGCGGGATGCGGCTTGAATCCATTTTAACTGACCGGAAATGTTAATAATTCGTCCTTCATATCGCCAAGGCTCCAAGGTTTGACCAGAAATCATAATAGACTCTTGAAAACGCGCTATATCCTCTGGGTGAGCCAGAGAGATCAAGCTGCTAGCATCAGCTACCGCCTGCTCTGATGAGATTCCGTAAATTTCATAACAACCAGTGCTAACGTAGTTAAACCTGGCAATACCATCTGGTAAAAGTTGGAATTGATAAATCATCCCCGGAACATTTTCCGCAAGGCGGTGGAAGCGGGCTTCAGTGTCCCGTAAATTAGTGTATAATTGGGCATTTTCTAAGGATATTGCTGCTTGGGAAGAAAGTAAGTTAATTAGGCTGAGGCGATCGCTAGTAAATACCCCTTGAGTTAATTTATTCTCTAGGTAAATAATACCTACTAAATGCCCTTGATTAATAATCGGCGTACAAAATACACTTTGGGGTTTATGTTGCAACATGTATTCCCCAATTAAACCAGGAATATCTGTTTTGCAATTATCTATAAAAACCGTTTGTTGGGTATTTTTGACGTAATAGATAATATTTACAGGAATCCCTTGATAATTGTCTAGCGATTGTATTTGGAGGCTAGTTTGTATTTCCTCATGTTCAACAAAAGTAATTGCTCGTACTTGCCAAATGTCGTCTTCGGGAAGCACTAGTACAGCTTTTTTCGCGCCAGAGTTTTCTAGGATAATGCGGGTGAGGCTGGCAACAATTTGATCTAATTCCAGAGAACTGGAGATAGCTTGAGCCGCTTTGAGGGCAGAGGTAAAATCTAGAACGTCAAAAATAGTAGTGCTGCCAGTGGTATTTGCGCGAGTAGATGCGGAAGTCCCACCAAACGCAATGGTTTCTGAGTGATTGAGGTTGATTCGTTGCTTTTGCAGGATGAGTTGGAGTAACTGGGGATAGCGTTTTTCTAAATCCTCCACTTTGGCTTTTGCACCCCAACGAGCGTAGCAGTAGTATGCTTGTTGCATATATGCTTGAGCAACTTTTTCTTTACCCCAGCTGAGATAGAATTTGGCTGCTAGTTCATTGCTAAGTGCTTCTTCTTGGATGTAGCCGTTGGCTTTGGCTAGAGAGATGGCGCGATCGTAATATTCCATCGCCTTGAGCTTATCTCCCATTACCCGCGCTGTTTCTGCCTCAACTAAATCATACTTGTGCTGAAAATTAACAGGAGCATAGCCAGCCCAGTAGTGCATGAGTTTTTGGTTGGTAACTACCTGATTTAGCCAACATTCTTGCTGATTCTGTAGCGTTTCACTATCGCAGCTAGAATATTTTGCAAGTAAACACAAAGAGTAGTAAAAGTTATGCCCTACAACTAACAGTAGACCAAAAGCTCCATCCATATACTCGGTGGCTTTTTCTGCATTGCTTACAGCTTGTTCATACTGGTCAAAGGTATAAAGGATAGCTGTTTTGGCAAGATAAATAGTAAATAGTGACTGATGATTGTGGGTGTTGTGGAGATGCGGCAGCATTTCTGCCTCATCAAAATCAACACCAGTCAAGTAATATTGGTGAGAGGATCGCCCGATTAAGTTTAAGGTGACTTGCTTCCAAATCTTGGCATAATCAACACAATGTTTTTGTTTAAGTTTTAAAAGTAGATCAATATATTTTGCTTGCCTTTCTTCAACAGCATCTAGAGTTTCTCCAATTAAGAATAAATGCGTACACTCAGCCATCATTGAATAGCTAGCGTGTTCAATATCTCCAACTTCTAGCCCACACTTGATACTTTCTCGTAAAGCTGTGAGTGTATTTCGACCATGCTCCTTGTAAGCACAGATAAAAACACCAAAAATCATATAAATTTTTGAACTGATTTCTTTACTTTGATATTGTTCTAGTAGCTTTAAAGCTATTTGACTTGAGTAATAAGCGGTATCGACATCTCCGATTACAGCACAAAGAAATACACCATAACTTCCATAGGCAAAAGCAGCCAAGGATGAATGTCCCTGTTCAAGACAAAGATGAAGCTTTGTCAGTGCTACTGATGGAAACATATCCGGTTTGACATGATGAACAGGAGGTGTAATGCTAATCAACAACCGCAGTGCAGCCAAAGATTCTAGATTAGTCATTTCTGGAATATTGGCTAAGTTTGTGAAAGTTGGTAGTTGAGCTAAACGATTCTCCGGTTCTACATCAAGTGATCTCAACGAAATTTTTAACTGCTCCAGTGCCTTTAACCCTGTTTCAATGGCTTTAACTTGCTGATCTTGGGCAATATAAATCTGAACTTTGAGTTCATAAGCTTTAACTCTGTCCAATATCTGTGTAGTTTGCTGCAAGATCAGGTCTGTCAGTTTGATAGCTTGTTCAAAGTCGGTGTTTAAGTATTCTGCTTTTGCTGCATTTTCATACAGTGCCAGGGTGAGATCGTAATGACTTTGCCAGCTATCTGCTGTTAGCAACTCCATTCCTAATGTTAGATACTCAATTGCAGGAGTGTAGGCAGTAGCAGCTATGGCTTTCCGTCCAGCTAACAGATTTAACTGAGCTAGTTGCTCTCGTTCAGTCTCTTGAGTAATTAACCTTAATCCCAGATTCAATTGACTAACAATTTGAAAGATTTTCTCTTCTTGTTCGCTTGCAGAAATATTATTTAACAGTAGCCGACCTAGTTTTAAGTGAGTAATCTGCTTCTGAGATTCTGGAATCAAAGAATAAGCAGCTTGTTGAACGCGATCGTGTAAAAATTTATAGATGGGGACTTGGAAATTAAAATTGAAAGGCTTTGAATCAGAACCCTCTTCACTGTGCTGAAAGAATTTATAAACATCATCAGTAGTTAAAAGTAACCCTTCTTCCAAAGCTTTCCACAAATCAGCAACCGTTTCAATTTCCGATGATTCTGAAACAATTGCCAAAGTTGCTAAATCAAATTGATTGCCAATACAAGCAGCTAACTGTAAGATGTTTTGAGTTGATTGTGGCAGTCTTTGTAGTTGAAATGCCATAAAGGCAACAACATCGTCTGTAACCGCTTGAGTCGTTACTTGTGCAATGTCACATTCCCAAAAGCCTGACTCAAAGTTAAATTTAATCAGGCTATCTTGATGTAATGCTTTGATAAATTGTGTAGAAAAAAATGGATTACCTTGAGTTTTCTGAAGTACCAGTCGGGAAAGAGGTAACGCTAAATTCTCTGAACACTTAAGTGTGTCAGCAACTAACTGATTCACTTCTCTTTGACTTAGTGGTGCTAATGTAATCGTATTGAGAGTTGCTTGTGTTTTCTCAATTTCACTTAAAGTCAACATTAACGGATGTGCTGTTTTGACTTCGTTATCACGGTATGCACCAATTAATAAAAGATGTCCTGCATCAGTCATTAATAACTGTATTAACTTCAGCGATGCTGAATCTGCCCATTGTAAATCATCTAAAAACATCACTAATGGATGTTCTACACTGGTAAAAACTTGGGTAAACTTTTGGAATATTAAATTAAATCTAATTTGTGCTGCGTTTCCTGATAATTCGGGAGTCGGTGGTTGTTGACCAATAATCTTTTCTAATTCAGGGATGACTTCAATAATTACTTGTCCATTTTCACCCACAGCCTTTAATATTTTGCTTTTCCATTGCTGGATTTGGGTATTGCTTTCTGTTAAGAGTTGCTCCATTAAATCTCGAAATGCTTGCACCAATGCACTTAAGGGAATATTCCGTTGAAATTGTTCAAATTTCCCTTTGATAAAATAACCGCGTTGTCTAACAACTGGTTTATGAACTTCATTAACAACCGCAGTTTTCCCAATCCCGGAAAAACCAGCTACCAGAATCATTTCAGTTGCACCCAAACTAACTCGTTCAAATGCTTGGAGCAGGGTTTCTACTTCTGTTTCTCGTCCATATAGTTTATCAGGGATAATAAAGCGAACGCCTACGCACACATCCCGTTGAGCAATTTGGAAATTCTCAATCTTACCAGTTTCTTGAAGTTGAATTAAACAATTTTCTAAATCAATTCTCAACCCTAATGCACTCTGATAGCGGTCTTCGGCATTTTTAGCCATCAGTTTTATCACAATGTCACAAAGCACTTGAGGAATATCTTCCCTATTGCCTAAAAGTGGTGGTTGTTTAGCAATATGACAATGCACTAACTCCATCACATCGTTTGATTGAAAGGGTAACTCTCCTGTAAGTAATTCGTAAAAAGTTACACCTAAAGAATAGAAATCAGTTCTATAGTCAATTCCCCGATTAATTCTTCCTGTTTGTTCAGGAGAAATATAACTTAGTGTCCCTTCCAACACATTGGGATTCATTAGTATTTGAGTTTCCCGTGGTAGTAGGGATGCAATACTAAAGTCAATTAATTTAACTTGTTTGGTTTCTGGATTAATTAAAATATTGGCGGGTTTAATATCTTTATGAATAATGCGATCGCGGTATAGTATATCTAAGGCATTGCAAAGTGCGATCGCTATTTGTAAAAAGTCCCTAAGATTTGGGAAGTTTTCCCGTGTTTGCCATTCTTTAAGAGAAATCCCCCCAAAGTCTTCCATCACCAACGCATAACCATTTTGATACGCTTGGAGGCTATAAGTTTGGATGATTAGAGGTGAGTTAAGATTTTTGGTAATGGTGTATTGATTGCGAAACTGCACCAATTCGCTAAAACCCGGATAAGGATTTTTCAGCACTTTAATCACTACAGGTAAGAAATCAGTTTCGCGATAGCCGCGATACACTAGGGTTCTCGAACCATTATAAAGTTGTTCGTTAACGTGATATCCGGGGATAGTGACTAGACTGGCAACCATACTGCTAAATCCTGGCGATTTACAGATTTAGTATTCCCAGATGGGTGAAGCAATTCATAATTTAAAAGAATATTAAACAATAAATTATTCAAATATTTGTAGATATGGTGCGTTATAGCGTTTCGCCTAATGTTAAATATTTTTTTTAGGAAGCTCGTAAAAGGATATTTGCAAAAGGTAGGGAATGTAGCAAAAAAGCTGATATAAAATTCTCACAATCAGTACGTTGGGTTTCTACAGCTTTTTGGAGTTTGCTCTGGGCCTTGCGATCGCTTATGCTAAGTTCAGTTTGATTTGCATAATCTTCTGTGGACAGAAACCGCGAACCGTTCATCAGTCTGGCACTTTACCACGCCTTTAAATGGTCAGTCGTTAGCCCCATGCTTCACACTTACTTTCGGGGCCAGATTTATGGTACGAAAAATGTCCCCCAATCAGGGCCGTTGTTGGTAGTGAGTAATCACGCTAGTTACTTTGACCCGCCAATCGTCTCCAACTGTGTACGTCGTCCAGTGGCGTACATGGCTAAGGAAGAGTTATTTAATGTCCCAGTTTTGGCGCAAGTAATTAGATTGTATGGTGCTTACCCGGTGAGCCGGGGAAATGCCGATCGCAATGCCATCCGTTCCGCCCTAGAATATCTCAATCATGGTTGGGCTGTTGGTGTTTTCTTGCAAGGTACTCGCACCCCAGATGGTCGAATTACAGACCCCAAAAGAGGCGCATTGTTGTTGGCGGCGAAAGCAAAAGCCCCAATATTGCCGGTGAGTGTCTGGGGTACTGAAGAGATTTTACAAAAAGGATCGTCCCTACCCCGCGCAGTTCCTATCACTGTGAGAATTGGTGACTTGATTGATGCGCCTAGTTCCAGTAATAAAGAGGAATTGGAAGCGTTGACACAAAAGTGTGCCACGGTAATTAACGAGATGCATGATTTGGGAAGATGAGTTAGAAAAGCTCAGATATATGCTTTAGGGAGGTAGCGATCGCGCCTTAGCCTCTGTATGTTTAAGGTCAATGTGCTCTAGCAATGAAGTCTAACTTTATGCTTAAATGCAACTGCTAGGCAAATCTACCATCAATTTCACCCTAAACATTATTATGAGCGGCTTTGAAGCCAAGAATCTTTGGGAGCGATTAAACAATCTGGCGTTAGTCCGCTTTCTGCTTTTAGTTGCTTCTGGCTGGGCAATTGTACAACTTTTAGCTTACTTTGAAGCGGTCATTGTTATTTTTACATTTGCTGCAATTTTAGCTTTTTTACTCAGCTATCCTGTACAATGGCTGCGGCGTTTTTTGCCCCACGGCGTAGCTGTTGGTGTCGTTTTCTTATTCAGTATTGTGATTATAGGCGGTCTGATAATTACCGTCGGCTTAACGGTTTTATCTCAAGGGCAAGAATTAATTGATAGTATCACTACATTTTTAAATTCTTTAGTACCTTTATTTGAGGGGCTAGAAAAACTTTTGCGAAGCCGCAATTTACAGATAGATTTAAGTTTTATCGAAGAACAATTGCGGAACCAAGCTGTATCAACCCTTGTTACTAGTTTAGCTATTTTACAAGGGTTTATGACGAATTTTGTGACTTTCATCTTGATTGCAGTTGTAGCTTTTTTTATGCTGTTAGATGGAGATAAGTTGTGGAATTTTACCATAAAAATAGTACCAAAACAGCGGCGAAATAGATTTACAAATATCATCAGACGGTCTTTTTTAGGATTTTTTAGAGGTCAGTTATTATTAAGCGCATTTCTGACAACTTCGACTTTCCTAGTTTTCTTAATATTAAAAGTACCTTTTGCTTTGATATTGTCAGTGATAGTCGGAATTCTTGATATCATTCCTGGTATAGGAGCGACATTAGGAGTAAGCGTAGTGACTCTATTTGTGTTCTCTCAAGGTGTTTGGTTAGCATTGAAAGTATTTATAGCTTGTATTGTCCTCCAGCAGATACAAGACAACTTGATTGCGCCCCGAATTATGCAAGGTGCGCTGAATCTTAATCCTGTAGTGGTGTTTTTTGCTTTGCTAGTAGGCGCTAAAGTATCAGGATTACTAGGAGTTTTTATATCTATTCCGATAGCCGGAGTAATTGTATCTTTATTTGAGATTGATGAGATGAAGGCAGAGGTTTAGAGACGCGATTAATCGCCTCTGTACAAAAGTTGGAAGTAGAGACGCGATTAATCGCGTCTGTAGTAATTAATGTAAAATAGTTTGTTAGGCAATACAAATTCAGGAAAGATGTCGGATTTAAGAGCGGAATTAACAGAAATTTTGGATGAGGCAGAGTGGGAGTGGCTAATTCCTCATGTACAACGAGATGCAGTAATTTTAGTGGCACTTGAGCTAAACTTGGTAGATGTTGGAGTAGCGATCGCCAGTGATAATATACCATCAGTAGAACAGTGGATTGATAAACAATTGATTGCCAAACCCACCATAGTACAGGTGGGAGAATGGAATGGCGAGCGCACTAAGCGATTTAATACTCTCATCGTTCAGCCTTATGTTTTGGCGCAAGAAATAGTTGCTGCTTAATCAGTTTTTGTGGCGTTTTCGATCAGAGTTGGTGTTGTGATAGTTTCTAAAGAAATATGGCTTTTTGTGTCAGATATTACTGGGTTATTGCCACGCACTAACTGGCTAATTTGACCGATTAATTCACCTAATTTTCCCTCGTCAAGTAAAGTATTAATTAGGGACAGTCCGCTTGTGGATAATAGCAATTTGTTAATATCTTGACTGCCACTACTACCATTAGCACCAGGGAATGAATAAATACGAGTATCTCCTAAAACTCCCGGTTGCGGTGCTAAAGCGGTGACAATTTCTGGTAGTTTATCGGCTAATTCTGGCCAAATGGTAGTGATAATTTTGGCAGTGAGGTTGGCGTTACTGATGGAATTCTCGGCGGTAATTTTTGCTTGAATACCTTCTGCTTCTGCTAAAACTTTATCGCGGTTAGCTGCTGCTAGAGTGCGAATTGCTTCAGCTTCTAATTCTGCTGCTTGTTGGGCGATTTCTGCTTGGCGACGACGGCGGAAAGCATCGATTTCTACAACGTTGCGATCGCCAATACTCCGTTCTTCGGCTTCTCGTTCCGCAGCAATTACCGATAGGCGTTTGTTGCGTTCGGCTTTTTCAACTTCACCTGCTGTCTTGACTGACTCCTCAGCTTTGGCTTGTTGTGCTTGTGCAACAAAGCTTTCGCGTTTTTTATTAGCAATAGCGATCGCTACATCTTCTTGAGCTAGCTTGGCCACTCGTTCTGACTCAGCTATCTGCACTTGTGCTTTTAGCTTTCCAGATTCTACATTTTGTTGACGTGAAATCTCTGCAAGCTCAGATTCTTGTTTTTGCAGTGCTTGTGCTACATTTAGTTTTTTATTGCGTTCTTCTAAGGAAATATCAGCTTCAATTTGGCTTTGCTGCACCGATAGTTTTTTGCGAATTTCTTCTTCTTCAATTGATTGTTCTTGCAAAATTTTGCTACGGCGTACTGTTGCAGCTTCTCTATCTTTTGATTCTTGAATTTCGCGTTCTTTCTGTGCCTTTTGTGCTTCTACTTGGAATTTTTGCTCCAATTTAGCGCTTTCTTGCTCTTGGGCAATTTGTAGCGATCGCTTTTGGGCATCTAGTTCTTTTTGCTCAATAGTCACTTGTGCTGCTAACTCAACTTCCCGTTTTTGTTGAATTGAGCGCTGAATAATTTCTGTTCGCAAACGCACACCTTGAGCATCAAAGAAATTATCTGGATCGTAGGTAACACTTTCTAATATTTCGGAAATGGCGATGTTATTTAGAGTCAATCCAACTTTTTTTAAATCAGTACCAACTAAGTTCAACACCTCCTGAGCAAATCCCAATTTATCAGAGTCAATTTCTGCTAAATCCTTAGTTTTCGCTGCCGCCCTAATTGCATCATCTGCTCTTTTTTCTAAAGCATTTTTAATATCTTCAGGAGTAATTTTGCTGCCATTTTGAGAGAGTCTGGCGGCTGCTGTTAAAACATCGTCTTCGGAGGCATTAATACATACATAAAAAGTGACTCGAATATCTGCTCGTAAATAATCTTTAGTGCGAACAGCAAGTTTACCAGTGCGCTCCACATCAATAGAAATTTCTCGCAGAGGTACGCGAGTTAGCTGATGAAATCCTGGTAGAACAATACAACCCCCATAAAGAATCACTGATTTCTTTTTCATAAAAAGACCCCCAGTCCTTACGAAAGCTTCGTTGTTGGGTGTCACTACATAAATCCGCGTATAAGCAAACAGACTAAATAGTAGTAATAAAACTAAAGCAGCAATAATTCCCGGAAATACTAATCCCCCGTTAATTTGGGCAACAGTCGGCTGGATTCTGACTGGAACTGTTTGGGAAATTAATGTTGGTTGCTTTTTTTGCGCTTGCAAATTAATTTGTGGAATTTCAGCTATTGTGACACTCGGTAAAGACTGGATAAAAGTTAACCAAAAAAGCATATTTTTTCCTCTTACTAAGTTTAATTTCTCTGGAATGAGTTAGTTAACCAGTGTTCTTGATCAGGGCTATCTTTAGCAATAACTACGTAAATTTGTGCCTTGTGTTCAATGATTAAAACTTTTTCACCGCGTTGTGGTGCCATAGTTGCCCAGTCTGGTATCACAGCACTAATTGTTAAAAAATTTCGTTTTGTATCCAGCACATCTACTTGTCCAATTCTGCCTTGATTCTCACTAGGAATGTAAGCAGATGTAACAATACCAACGCAACCTATCAAGCGATCGCTACTCGCATCCTCGCCAAACTCGGCAAAAATCTTGCCAATTGGCCGTGCTATCAATCCTCCCATTAATAAACTAAGCATCAGCGAACCAAATAATATAACACTTCCAATAAAAGCAGTAATATTATTATTTGAAGTTCCACTAATTAAAACATTTAACATCCACCCTAAAACGCCCCACAGACTCAAATCTGTTGCTAGTAACAATATGAGTGGTGCTTTACCAATACCTGCCCATCCCAGGAATTGTCCAAAACTCAATTCGTTATTTGTATCTGCATCAACGTCGGTATCAACGTCTGCATCAACATCTTCTCCTCCCCCGCCAGAAATTATCATAAATAAGAACAGTAAGACTCCCATCCCTATAAATATCCAATAGGGCAAGTTGGCTGGGCTGAACAGCATAATATTTCGTAAATTATATGTGCTGGTACTTTTATAGCATCTAACTCTATTTAAATCTATGTTAATACTACAATATTTAATACAATAAAATTACATATTTTATCCTATGAGTATTTATCTGTAAAAATATCTATAATTTTTATTTAAAATTAAATATAATTATTAAGCAAGTATTCACTAAATTAAGTAAATAAAAAATTATTTGATTACCAAAAAACTTCTATTTTTTTACAATAGAACCGCGTTACATGTTTATACGAAGTCAATAAAAATGTTTAATTTTAGATTAAGACGGTATTTTCTGTAGCATAAAATACATAAATGTACAATACGTGGAGGTAACAGAGGGCAAATATACCTCTCGACTATTGATTAACCCAAAATTTTCTCCTTTAAAATTTATCCATCTAGGAGCTAGAATTGTTACCATGATTTCAGATTAGATGTTGAAACCTTGATCCAATCTGAAACCTTAGAACTATTAGAATGGCATCGCCTCTGCCAGCACCTTGCCACCTTTGCGGCAACTAAACTGGGGGCGACAGCTGCGCGTCATCTGAAAATACCCGATTCTCAGTCCCAAAGCGAACAGTTGTTAGAGCAAACCAAAGAAGTTTACCAACTGGAAACTCGCCTGACCACGGGACTCTCATTTGAGGGAATTCAAGATATTGGCGATTCCTTAGAACGGGCAGAACGCAGTGGAATTTTGGCAGGGGATGAACTGTTAGCGATCGCTACCACCCTCGCTGGAGCCAGAAATTTGCGCCGTGTCATTGACAATCAGGAAGATTTGCCGATATTGACCGATTTGGTTGCCGATTTGCGGACTTATCCAGAACTAGAACAAGAAATTCACCGCTGTATTGATGAACGGGCCCAGGTAACTGACCGCGCGAGTCAAAAGCTGGGAGAAATTCGCACAGACTTGCGGCGAGTACGCAGCCAAATTACTCAAAAGCTGCAAAATATCTTACAGGCAAAATCTGGCGCAGTTCAAGAACAGCTGATTACGCAACGGGGCGATCGCTATGTCATCCCCGTAAAAGCACCGCAAAAAGATGCCATCCCCGGTATTGTTCACGATACCTCAACGAGTGGTGCAACCCTGTACGTAGAACCGAATTCGGTAGTGCCTCTAGGCAACCAACTGCGGCAAATCATCCGAAGAGAGCAAGCGGAAGAAGAAGCGATTCGCCGTATTTTGACGGAACAAGTAGCCGCAGTCAAACCAGATTTAGAGAGATTGTTAGCGATCGCAACCACTTTGGATCTGGCAACCGCTAGATCGCGCTATAGTTACTGGCTAGGAGCAAATCCCCCACGATTTATCCAACGGGAAGACAGTGAAATCATTACCTTGCGGAATCTACGACATCCCCTGTTAGTGTGGCAACAACAGCACGAACAAGGGCAACCAGTAGTTCCTGTAGATTTGCTGATAAACCCGTTAATTCGAGTAGTAACTATTACCGGGCCAAATACTGGTGGTAAAACTGTAACCCTAAAAACTTTAGGTTTAGCAGCATTGATGGCCAAAGTGGGTTTATTTGTCCCCGCCCGCGAACCAGTAGAAATACCTTGGTTTGATAAGGTGCTGGCAGATATTGGCGATGAACAATCCTTACAGCAAAGTTTATCCACATTTTCTGGCCACATCCGCCGAATTAGTCGCATTTTAGAAGCATTGGGGAGAGGGAGTAGGGAGTGGGGAATAGGGAATGGGGAAGAACAAAATTTAGAAATCCCCACTGCCCCACTCCCCTCCTCTTCTTCTATCCCCCATTCCCCACTCCCCACTCCCCACTCCCTAGTCTTACTCGATGAAGTCGGCGCAGGAACCGATCCAGTTGAAGGTAGCGCCTTAGCGATCGCCTTGTTGCAATATCTAGCCAACCATGCCCAACTAACGATCGCCACTACTCACTTTGGGGAACTGAAAGCCCTGAAATACGAAGACGAGCGGTTTGAAAATGCTTCTGTAGAATTTGACGAAAGTACTCTCTCGCCTACTTATCGTTTGTTGTGGGGCATCCCCGGACGTTCTAATGCTTTAACCATTGCCCTGCGCTTGGGATTAAAACCAGAAGTGGTAGAACAGGCAAAAACTCAAGTGGGAGGGGCCACAGATGAAGTTAACCAGGTGATTGCTGGCTTAGAAGCGCAACGCCGCCGTCAGGAAACCAAAGCTGCGGAAGCCCAAAGTTTGTTGCAGCAAGCGGAACGTTTATACAAACAAGTATCCGCAAAAGCCGCAAGTTTGGAAGAGAGAGAAAGCAGTTTGCGGGCTTCGCAGGAAATAGCAGTCCAGCAAGCGATCGCCCAAGCAAAAGGTGAAATTGCCCAAGTGATTCGCCGCTTGCAGAAAGGTACGCCCACAGCCCAAGAGGCACAGCAAGCCACCAATGCTTTGAATCAAATTGGCCAGCAATATCAGCCAGCAACGCCAGCAAAACCAAAAGCTGGGTTTATGCCCAAAGTAGGCGATCGTGTTCGCATTCCCAAACTCGGACAAATTGCAGATGTGATCACTGCCCCGGATCAAGATGGGGAGTTAAGTGTTCGCTTTGGGCTAATGAAGATGACTGTGAAATTGCAAGACGTAGAATCCCTAGATGGTCAAAAACCCGAACCAATCGTCAAACCCAAACCAGCCCCAGCAGCAGTAACCCCGCCACCGCAAAATGTCCCAGAAATTCGCACCTCGCAAAACACTATTGATTTGCGCGGTAAGCGAGTGGCTGATGCCGAATACATTTTAGATAAAGTTATCTCGGAAGCCACAGGCCCAGTCTGGATTATTCACGGGTACGGTACTGGCAAACTGCGACAAGGAGTTCACGCCTTTTTGCAACAGCATCCTAGAGTAAACAACTACGAACCAGCAGAACCAGGAGATGGGGGCAGTGGTGTCACCGTTGCTCACATCAAATAAAGAGCAGGAAATTTGCAATGTTACTTGAACTCAATCAACTAATTGTTAAAGCCGGTCATCAGTTGTTGATTAAAGATGTCTCCTGGCCGGCATACAAACGAATTTTAGCAGAATTGGGAGACAATCGGAGTTATCGGATAGGTTACTGTCAAGGGGTGCTGGAAATAATGGCTCCATTACCAGAGCATGAAGTAGCTAAAGTTATTATTGGCGACTTGGTAAAAGTTTTATTAGAAGAACTTGATCTGGAATTTTGGAGTTTGGGTTCTACCACTTTTGATAAGGAAAGTATGGATGCTGGAGTAGAACCCGATGATTGTTTCTATATCCAAAATGAAGCTAGAATTAGGGGCAAAGACAGAATCAATCTAGAAACCGACCCGCCTCCAGATTTGGCTATTGAAATTGATATTACGTCCCGCACTCGTTTTAATAATTATCAAGCTTTGAGAGTACCGGAACTGTGGCGATGGAATGGAAGTAAGTTGGAAATAAACGTGCTGTTAAATGGTAAATATATAGAATCAAATACCAGTTCTATTTTCCTCAATCTCCCAATTTTGCAACTGATTCCCGAATATTTAATGCAGAGTAAAAGCAATGGCAGAAATGTGACAATGAAAGCATTTCGTGCGTGGATAAGACAGGAAATTAGTAGGCCGATTTAGCTGGAATTGTCAAGAAATGGCTACTCAAAAATGTTCTGGCTAGTGGTACAAAAAGAGTGATTTTTTGCTCATATAAACTAGGACTTACGCACTGTACAAATGCATCATGATGTGAGTTAACGAAAATAAGTTGTTTCAGAGATTTCTTAATTATCCTGCGATGCCTACAGCGGTAAACTACGAAAATAGACCATGCTGTAGGGGCATAGCAATGCTGTGCCCTTACGAAAGATGTGGTTTTTCAACTGATTGATATTTAGTATTTTTTGAATGCGTAATCGTTCTATAAACTTAACCGCGAAGGACTGAGTTGGCAGAGTCACACCGACAGCACAAGCTATCAGTGAAAAGGCAAAAAAATGCTTTTTCAAAGTTGTTATCTTATTACATTGCTATTACTAGTCAGTGAATTCTCTATAACCCAATACAGTTCAGATAAGACCAAAACACTTGTAGAGACGGCGATTTATCGCGTCTCGAAAACCCAAAATTTTGCCACTTTCCAAACAACCTCTAAACTATTACTTCTGCCCATCAATATAAATGAGTTTTGATATGTGCGTAGTTTGCGGTTAGAGCTATCCTACCAACTAAGTTGGATAAAATCAATTGGCTAACATCTTCAAACGTTGACTTTATCAAATTTTTAAGGAGCCATCAATCGTCCTGATGTTGCCTAGCCTGTCCTGAAATAAAAGGCTACACACCAGCGAAACTGGGGTGGGATAATATCCAGCAGGAAAAAGAACCTTTAGCGAACAGGCAAAAAATTTGTATAGTAATTATGTATACATGAAGACCAAATAATAAACATCAAAAAATTTCAAAATTTAAAACCGCAAATAAATTAGGAGGTATTGTACATAATTACTCGGCGATAATTAGCGGTTAGCATTCAAAACAATAGTTTATTTATACTCTTGTACGGAACTAGCAGTAAAAGTCGGGTAAACCTTAACTAGAATTGATAATTTTTTACTTTGTCGAAAATAAATTTTCATCTAGAGTAGGACAAAGATACCTGTTGTTTACCACATAGAAAAAAGCTAGCTGAAGCCTCTGGCTCATAGCTAGAGGAAACCAAGCTTGATGCTTGAGAGTCTGGTTTCAAAATGGGTAACAGCAACATCCCCTATCAGCTTGATCACCTATGCTAAAAGTTATGCACTCGGCCGCCAACTCAGCCACTCCAAATTCCCAGTGGGAGGATTTAATCAAGCTTCCAGCCCCAAACACAGTTCAATGGGATAATATCAAAACCCAATTAGACTTGGTGCTGTTGGCGCTAGAAACCTTAACTGGGATTGGTTCAGAGGCTATGCTTGCGGCGGCAACTGATCTGAATTTAGAGTCAAGAGTGCCAGACCGCGTAGCTTTATGGCGACTGCGCCAATCAAATCCCCTACGCAAAGGTCAAGGAGGGCGAAAAAAGTTAGATATTGAAGAAGCGCGATCGCTTGTTCTGATCATCTGCTACCTAGCCAAACAGCACCAGGAATTGATTCGCCGCGCTGTCGGTCTGTTAGAACAAATGGCAGAAAATAACCGGGAACCTCACCAAGCTGCTTTACTTGGAGATTATATTGATGCTTTTTGCAACACCTACCAAGAGCGAATGGAAGAGGACGAGCAAATCTCAACGGATTTACTTACCAACCTGGCACTAAAACTGCTTGTAGATTTACTTTTTTACAGTGCTCCTGGTGGGCATCGCCGTCTCTGGCTAGCACTTATAGATCGTTCTACAAAATTTTAGATTTGAAATTCCTCAACCAAAATTCGCTCATGAAAGTTTGCTAGGTCAGGAAACTCTTTTGATGGTCGTTAGCTTGCGGGCGATCCACTATCAGCACTGCTTCCTCCTTGCACACCAGTTTGCACGACTAAAGGAACTTGACAAAGTTCTGAGTGGCGGAATCCGCCGTTTTAACTTTTCTTTGCAAGCAACTGGCTCAATTTTTTGCAAAATCCCAAATAGTCTTCCTCGTAGTTCCTGTCATGCCTCTATCAAATTCTGTTATTCGTTGCTACACACCGCCGACTTGCACGCTAGAAGTATTCGCGCAAAGCTCACCTTTGTCCCGTTGGATGGGGAAAACTGTTCTCAAACACTTAAGCTTTGAGCTACGTTTTGATGATCCCCGACTACCAGAAGAACACAGAGTTCCAATTCGGGGCGATCGCGAGCAACTCGAAGCTTTATGTGATGCAGTTACAAGCTACGTACAACAATTCCTCCAACAGTCTCCAGAAAGCTTTTGGGTCAGTTTCTCCGGTAGCCATGAGTCAAGCACAGCATTGGGTGAGCCGGAATTAAAGTCCTCAACAAAAACATTAAATTCCTTTAGTACCCAGCTACCTGGGGCAAACATCCACTTAGAACCAAGCAGCTATTTAACTCACAACTTATTTCTCGGTTCTCTCGCCAACCACTCATCTGGTTCTGTAATTCAACTCAGTCTGCTGCAACTATTTGATTTGGCCAGTGCTTTAGATGAATACTCGACTGATGTCATGGCACTCCCAACTCTTAACAGCACGAGTTCGATTCTGAGGTTTCCGACTTGGGCCCCTATTGCGGCAGTATTAGTATTAGGCGTAGGTTTTTTACCAGTTACTTGGCAATATGCTAACAACATTAGGGAAAAGCAGCAGCAGACAGCCCAAACAGCAGATCCAGCAGCGGTAAAGACTGCTTTAGAACCTTCACCCTTACTAAGTTTTCCCACGCCTGAACCCGGAGTCACTACTCCATCAGATAATTTGCTAGGTTCCACCCCTCCACTTACCACATCCAGTTTGCCCCAAGCACCTATAATAAACCCTAGTTCCAGTGTCTCTACACCCCCACCTCTATTTCCAAATAATGCACTGACTATACCTCAGGGCACGGTTTCAACCCTTCCCACTAATACTGGTAACGAACCATCGAGCAAAACCCCAGGGCAGGAAATTGCCATATTATCAAATCTTGCACAGAACCCTACAGGGTCAAGTCCTCAAGCTGGTGCTCTCCCTCAACTGCGAAACTTGCCACCTAGACTATCTTCTAGTACAAGTAGCTTACCAACTAATATCTCACCAGTCCCCCCGTCTCTTAGCACCATACCCAATAGTGGCAATACTCCTACCCAACCCTCCCCATTAACCTCACAACAGCTAGAGGAAAGAATCAATTCCCTACAGCCCCCTTCTCCTGGAGAAAAACCTACTTCACAGCTTTCCTCCTCTAGAACTGCGGATAGTAATCCCTTTATCGATCAATTAGGGGAAGGACGCAAAAGCCCTACATCAACAGAAGTGGCTACTGGTACATTATTTGATACACCTCAAGTAGCAGAAGCTAGAGAATACCTAAGCAAGCGTTGGCAGCCACCCACTGGATTAGGACAAGCATTAGAGTACAGTTTAATAGTCAGTGTTGACGGCACAGTGGAACGAATTTTTCCTCTCAATAAGGCAGCAAGAGAATTCGTTGATAGCGCTGGAATGCCTGAAGTTGGTCAACCTTTTGTTTCTGCCAATACACGCGGACAAAATGTCAGAATTCGAGTTGTTCTCAATCCTGATGGCAAGGTACAGACTTTTCCAGATGAATAAGTAAATTAATCCGTTTAATGCCACTTGTAAAACTGGTACAAATCTTGTGCCAGTTTCTATTTAATCCCATTGATCTTGAGGTTGCCTTTTGGAGTCCAGTTAGCAAACTGGTCTTACTATTGATACCAGTAAACCTACCAATTAATACAATCACTATTAACACCAATTTGCCCAATCAAACTATAGATACAAGTCTAGAAATGCAGATGAAATCTGATGTTTCTTAATTGCGAATTGGTATAAATCACCCAAAACAAAGGTAGGAAATATGCAAACAATTGGCACTCAAAAAGACAGTGCAGCTTGGATTATTCAAACTTGGGCAGCTTTTGTATTTTCTATTTCTATGACCACTTTTGGTATTGTAAATTTGCCTGTGGATAGCTGGGTAAAAGGGTTTATGGGTATGGGTTTAGCTTTTTCTGTTGGCTCAACTTTTACTTTGGCAAAAACTACTAGAGATTTGCACGAAACTAAAAGATTAACTGCTAGGTTAGACGAGGCAAAAGTAGAAAAATTGCTTTCACAACACGATAATCTAAATTTAAAATAAAGGCAGTCATACCACTTGTGGATTGAAAGGCTTTACCAAAAAGCAGTTTCAGGAATATCAAACAATACTATCTTTTCCTATTTGATGTGATCTACACATCATAAGTTAACTATATTACAAAGACAAAAGGACTGGTATATCCAGTCCTTTATTATCTTTATTTAACTTTTTTATCTTAATAACGGGATTTTTTTGTTTTTAACTTTTGCTTTTTACGCCGACGTTCGCTAGCAGCAACTGCTTGCTCTACCGGATAACCGACTACAGGAATTACCTGATATTTGCGCTCTTGTTCTAACTTTTTGAGTTCAGTGTAATCAACCCAGTGAATGCAATCAACCGGACAAGTATCAATTGCTTCTTGGATAATTTCCTCAGCGTCCCCATCTTGCCGAACCACGCGCGATCGCCCGTAATCTGGTTCAATGTAAAATGTGTTGCGTGCAACGTGAGCGCAATGCTTGCAACCAATACAGGTGATTTCGTCAACATAAACACCATTTTGGCGCAGCAAACCACCTAATTCCGGTTCCAAACCAGAACGTTCTGGGGCATCCCGTAAAAAACCCCCTAATTCTGGTTCCAAACCGGAACGGTTGTCTTCTTGTTGTTCCGGCGACGGCAGAAAATCAGCCATTACGCACTCCAGCGCTGTACTACCAGGCGAATTGAACCATCTTCATTTTTTTGTTGTTCAGCAACTTGAAAACCAACACGAGTGGTTTCTTTTACAACTGTTTGATAAGCATAGCGCTGCGTTACCTGGCGTAAAAACCCGTCCACAGACAGGTTTTGCTGCCAATATTGTAAATCAGCCACCAGTTCATATTCCTTACCATTCCATCTAAAGCCGATGTCGTAGCCATTTTCCTGTTCAATACTAACTTCCGCAGGATGGGTTTGACCGCGATAGCCGCGTACTTCACGTGGGCCAGGTTTCCAGTCTATGCCCAATTCAGTCAGAGCATCTTTTAAAGAATCAAGGTTACGGATTTGAGTCTTAATTTGGCTAAAGTGTGACATGGTGGTTGTGAATTAATTACACTAAACTACTGTGAAAACTTACCAATCGCTGTAAGTGGTGTGTGTATTCGCCACATTAGATTGCTGCACCTTAGCGGCGAAATATTCTGAGGTTGGCTCATGATTAAGTACTTGCCCCAACTGTGCCTCTATTGCTGCTGTAACCTCAGCGCAAGAAGCACCCACAATGCCAGTGACTTTCTCTTGTACCCGACCGTCTGGATAAATTATGAACTCTAATGTCTCCATTCTTTTGGCCAACCAGGATAAGTACGCTTAAATTGTACTGTCTTAGCAGAAGGCTACAAATATAGCCGTAGGAACATTTTTACTTAGATACAAACCTGCCATTTGTTAACTAATGTTCCATCTTTAAACATATATATCTCATAATCTTTACAAAACTTATTAATATTATAAGCACATGCATCAGTATTTAGTTAGTTTCTCTTAACCTTCTAGATTAGTCAAGGTAACTATTGGAGGTAGCTAAGTAAGCTGCAAAAGTCCTAAATATAAGGATTAGAGGTAGTATAGCCAGTAGGCAATTCACAAAAATATAAAATTTCTTGAAAAACTTTATTATTACTATTCGATTTACCTTATCCTCACTCCAGGTAGGTTGGATGCATTGCAGTGTAAGCCTACAGCGAGATATTGGGGTATACTTACGTGGGCATTGTATTAGGCCTTTGATATACTGACTTTAGCTGGCATCGGGTGTAAAGGGATTTTAAACTGCGTTCGCTGAAAGCGTTGGCGCAGCCATCGCCATTTTCTGCTATTAGTGAGATTTACTAACCTCGATTCTAGATGTTAAAGATGTACAAGTTTGCACCGGCTTGTGAGAAAGAGCAAATAGTCTTTGGTGCTGCGCGACCTGGATACACTGACAAGAATGTTCAGGATTGGATAGAATTCATGAAGCGCCAATATATCAAGCGTGTTTGCTGTCTTCTTCCTGCTCAACAGCTAGCTTCTTACCCCGGATTTCTCACAAAGGTTTAAACGATTAGCCCAAAACGCTTATGACACTTAGACTTTAGATAAAATACCTTGTTCACATACTGCTGTGATTCGTGCAGTGTCTAAAACGCTCAAAATCTAAGCCTGATAAAGGTTTGG
>JBBSOX010000066.1:0-34507 GCA_038259325.1 Chroococcales cyanobacterium
CAAAAGGCCAAGAACCGATTCATTGGCGATTGCTAACCACCCACCAAGTCGTTTGTTTAGAACAAGCACTCTGTGTAATTAGATGGTACACATCTTGGCTGGAAACTTGCTCTAGGTCTACTTGTGTGTACACCGTAGCTTAATAAGGGGGGAACCGGAAAAACATCTATCATATCAAAGTCCCCCTTTTTTAGGGATTTAGGGGGATCAAGATATATGCAACTTCACATTAAATTGGTAGGAGTTAAAAGTTATCAATTTTGATGCCAAATTTTTTAATTAAGATATCATAACTTTCAGAAATTAGTATTCCACAATATGTTTCGGTAAAAGCATCTGTTAAAATTAGGAAATTTTATACATGAATCACGATGCTTTCATTGTTCCACCAGGTTCAAAGATTTCTCTGAAAAAAAACTATGATCCAGCCTATAAGACTGATTTTCATGAAAAAGTTGATGCTGCAATTAAATTACAGGCAGATGTTGAACGGATTTGATTTTCTGACGATAAACCACTAGTTTAAACTATGGAAAAATCCAAAATCCAAAATCCAAAATTGATTGACTCTGTGCTTACTCAGTTACCGACTATTAACGCCCTAAAACAGCCCACTAGCTCTGCTTGGGTTGAACAAGCGATCGCTAACTTAGACATCATCTTACTCGATCACTCCCACTGTGAACGCAAAGCAGCAGGTGTAGCCTTGAACATGATGTTTCGCTACCCTTCTAATACTAAAATGGTACGGGAACTAACTGCGATCGCCCGCGAAGAACTAGAACACTTTGAGCTAGTTAACCAATGGTTAGAACGCCGGAATATTCCCCTAGCTCCCTTACCACCGCCTCCCTACGGCGCGGGTTTAAGAGCTACAGTCCGCCCCAAAGAACCTGAGCGATTTCTGGATTCTTTACTAGTCACTGGTTTAATAGAAGCTCGCTCTCACGAACGCCTGGGGCTATTAGCTGCTCACTGTCCAGAGCCAGAGTTAGCAAAATTTTATCGTGGGCTAATGGCATCCGAAGCGCGTCACTACGGTATATATTGGGTATTAGCTGCTACTTATTTCGATAGAGAAATTGTCATGCAACGGCTTGATGAATTAGCAATTGTCGAAAGTGAGCTACTGGCGACTTTGCACCCAGAACCTAGAATTCACAGTTAGTAGACTAACCCAACAGATATGAAGCTTCAGCTAACACACCTGAGACTGCTTGTCTCCAACTACAAAGATTCTTTTCTGTTCTACCGGGATCTGCTGAAATTTGATGTCGATTGGGGCGATGAAGATAGCGGATATGCTGAGTTTAATACCGGATATCTCAAGCTGGGTTTGTTCAAACAAGAATTAATGGCTCAAGTAGTCCCAAGAATTGAACAGCCTTCGTATGTTGTCAATCGAGATAAAATTGTCTTGATTTTCGCAGTCGATAATGTGGATGAGGTCTATGAGCAAGTAAAAGATCAGAATGCGATCGTTGTGACTCCACCACAAGATCGCCCAGACTGGGGAATCCGCACGGCTCATTTTCGCGATCCTGATGGCAATCTCATCGAAATCTACAACAATCTAGGAATTGTCATTTAAAAGTTTGCCGTTAGTTTGATTTATATTACTCACTTACTTATTGCATTATAAATAGGGGACATATTTGCAATACGTCCCCCGACAATTTTAGGCATTTCTAGCGTTCCAAATTGCTTGGTTATTAAAGCTAGAATAATGTTTAATTACAGTTCTAATCAGGCTAGCTTCCACATTCAGATTCGCTGTTTATGTAGGATGCTGGCTTTTTCTTCAGCACTCTATTCATAAAACCAATAACCAACAGACCAAAAATTGCACCAGGTTCAGGAATAGCAGTTGCAGTCAACTCACCCCCAAGATCCAATCTACAGTTTGGGTATGTGTCGCACACTTCTGGTGAGAGATCATCCTTCAAGAATATCTTAGCCGTTGGCAATCCTTGCTCGGCATTTAGGTAAGTATAAAAATCTAACCCTGTCACATCTGTTGCAAAGTCAATTCCCAAATCAAAACCATTAGATGTGTCAAAATTGCCGGTTTTTAGAACAGTCTCTGTTACTGTATCAAAATTGAAATTGAAAGTACTGTCCGATTGTGGAAAATCGTAGTTAAAGTTTTGCAATAAGCTTCCCTCTGGATTGAAGAAAGAAATAGCAAAATCAGTCAGATGATTCTTGGTAACAATGCTTCCCAGGAAATTATCATCATAGCTGAACTGCCCCTTAGCTGAATAGCCTTGATCTCCTAGCCAATCAAGTTTATAAGAAGCAGCATCAGCACTGGAAACACTCATTAAAGTAGCTATAGAACTGAAAGCGGCAACAGCTACAGTAGCTTTGATTTGGTTACGAATGCTTTTCATTTTCTTGATAAAAGTAATAGATTCTGATGTTGTATTCGTCTGCAAACTTTTCATCAGTATGGAAGCCAATACTGATTATTCTTTAAAAGATGAACTATATAAAGTGAATTCATCTACCTAAATAGTGAGATTTAACACAGCATTAATCTCACTATTTAGGTTAGAAAGATTGTATCACTCACAGTCAAAAATCTGCTGGCATTTGCTGATTTTTTTGTAATGCCAGCCAAAAACATATAATTTATGCTAATACTATTGCACTACTTTTTTAAACAATTCTTTAACTTATCTTAAATAAATAAATAATGTTTTGCTCACACTGATTTTTATTACATATTTAGATTATTTTTTTTGCAGAATAAAATATTAGAACTCAACAATTTATAAAGTTTATTCTTTATATTTACCTGTTTATATATAGCCCTAGACTCTAGATAGCTGTTTTGTTTGAATATATGCATCAATTTGCCAAAAATCAGGCAGATTTCATCATATAATTTAACTTTTATTTACTAACCCTAAATTAAATAAAGCATTACCCAAATTTAATCAAGATCAAATATTTTTGCTTCAGCATTCTTTTTTAAGTAACCAAACCATCCTCATGACATTCTCAAGACGTAAATTCTTTGCAGTAGCAGGTACAACTGCTGTTGGCACCTTGATGGTGTCTCCTATGGAAGGTCTTCTAGCCAGACAAGCCTTTGGTCGAAAATTTGGTAAAGGATATGGGGCACTTGTACCAGATCCTAATGGCTTATTAGATTTACCAGCCGGATTTCAGTATCGAACTTTTTCTCTAACAGGTGAACTCATGAACGATGGCACTTTAGTGCCTGGTGCTCATGATGGTATGGCGGCTTTTTCCGGCCCCAAAAACACAGTAATTTTAGTTCGCAACCACGAACTTAGACCTAGTTCAGATACACAAGTTATCGGACCAAGACCCTACGATCCACTTTGTAAAGGTGGTACAACAAACTTAGTTGTTGGGCCTAATCGTCAGTTAATCAAACACTTTACTTCCCTAAGTGGAACCTATCGTAACTGTGCAGGCGGATCAACTCCTTGGGGTTCATGGATTACCTGTGAAGAAAACACCTCCACTCTGGCTACAAATGACCCAGCAGATCCCACCAATAATGTCTCAACTTCCCACGGCTATAACTTTGAAGTTCCAGCCAGTACCACTACTCCTGTGAAGCCTGAGCCTCTAATAGCTATGGGAAGATTTAACCATGAAGCTGTTGCCGTAGACCCCAAAACTGGAATTGTCTATGAGACTGAAGACCGAGGAGATAGTCTCTTCTACCGTTTTATCCCAAAAGAACGTGGCAATTTAAAAGCAGGAGGCATTCTTCAAGCTTTAAAAATCAAAGATATGTATCAAGCAAAAACCTTTGCTGGTTTCCCTAAGCGCAAGCCCATGAAAGTAGAATGGGTGACGATTACTGATCCCAATCCGCCTGAAGATACTGTACGAGAAGAAGGTTTTGCAAAAGGAGCAGCCCAGTTTGCCCGTGGAGAAGGTATCTGGTATGGCAACGGTGAATTTTACTTTTGCTGTACGAGCGGTGGTTCTACTAACTCAAGTGGCAATCCTAATGGGTTTGGCCAGGTCTGGCGCTACATTCCGGGTCAAGAGACAATCGAACTGTTTGTAGAGTCTGCATCTCAAGAAGAACTCGACAAGCCTGACAACATACTTGTGACACCGTATGGTGATCTCATCCTCTGCGAGGATGGGGATGGTGAAAATTTCTTAAGAGGTGTGACTCCTGACGGCAAACTCTATAATTTTGCACGTAACGCCTTAAATGATAGTGAGTTAGCTGGCGCATGTTTTTCACCAGATGGTAAGACTTTATTTGTCAATATCTTTTCCCCTGGGATTACTTTCGCAATCTGGGGCCCTTGGACAAGTCATAGAGACTGATCTCAAGTTTGTAATATCAATGCCAGCGACACCAAATAGCCTGCCGCACGATCGCTACTATATGGTTGAATTATCTTAGGCAAGCAGACAAGGGGAGGAGAAGACAATTCTCCTCCCCTTGTATTTTGATTGACACCTTGAGAGTACGGCCTGAAGTCAACTCTGTAAGAATTGCTATTTGCTGAGTAAATTGGGATATAGAACCAGAAAAATTTTCTGTGTAAACTTGACCAGCAAATGGTAATGAAAAACTATTATCAAGATTTTTTAATTCGTGATTGGGTGCAAAGCGATCGCACCAGAGCCGCCCAAGTCATCAGTTATGTATTATCAGAATACGGTCTGGGTTGGGAACCAAAGGGCGCTGACCGAGATGTGCTGGGAGTAGAGGAATATTATTTAGCTACTGGGGGAGAGTTTTGGGTAATTGAACACCAAAGTCAGTTAGTAGGTACTGGGGCATACTACCCCATACACCGAGGTGAAAAAGCTGTAGAAATCCGCAAAATGTATCTTTTGCCCAGCATTAGGGGTTTAGGATTAGGGAAATATTTGTTACAACAGCTAGAAGCAGCGATCGCAGAGCGTGGTTTTGAGCAAATTTGGATTGAAACCGCCAGCGTTTTGGTGGAAGCAGTCAAGCTGTACGAAAGTAACGGCTACACTCCAGCAACAGGAGTAGAAACAACAAGGTGCGATCGCGTGTATTTTAAGTCATTAGTCATTGGTCATTAGTCATTGGTCATTGGTCAAGAGTTACTAGCTAAAGGCAAATGACGAAGGACAAATGACAAAGGACAAATGACAAAGGACTATTCTAAATGCACACTTGGATTAAAAATCTTACAGGTTTACTCGATCTTTTTCTCCAATCCCATTGCCCTCTGTGCCAACGTGCAACCTCGCAAGAATTTTGTCAAAACTGCACCAGACAACTACAAAAATGTCAACGTAAAGACCCAATTTCTCTGTGGCAAGAGCCAATACCAGTATTTGGCTGGGGGGAGTATGGTGGCCCGGTGAAACGAGCGATCGCAGCGATGAAATACGATAATCAACCCCAAATAGCTCGTCCCTTGGGTCGCTGGTTAGGAGAAGCATGGTTGTTAAATTCACCGAGGCGGGATAGCCAGCCTCTGGTAGTTCCCATCCCACTGCACCCTAGCAAGCAAAAGCAACGTAAATACAATCAAGCCGCATTGATAGCACAAAGCTTTTGCGAAATAACTGGATTAAAATTGAAATCAAACGGTTTGGTAAGAGTGCGAGAAACTGAAGCGCAATTTGGTTTATCGGTATCTAAACGAGATAAAAACTTGGCTAACGCTTTTGCTGTTGGGCAAGAATTTCGCCATCGTCCCCCAAATGCCCCAGTGCTGTTAGTGGACGACATTTATACTACCGGTGCTACTGCTAGGTCTGCTGTGCAAACACTTCATCAGTATGGAATTGTGGTTTTAGGATTAGTAGCAGTAGCCACTGCTGTCAAAGACGGATAAATCAACAATGAATGGGCAATCTTTGACATATAAATGCATAAATTGACCGAATTACACTATTTTTGTGGAATAATTGCTTGAAATGTATGAATAAAGTTTTTGCGGCAGGTTTAAAACAACTCATCATCATTCCTGCCACATTGCTGGCAATAGGCATAAGTATAAGTGCAGCTTCTGCTCAAAATAAGTTATATAGTCCAATTCCTTTATCTAACATTACTGAACTTTCCGATAGCCTCTCAGACAAAGACATTCCCACAGGTCAAGGTGGGTTTGCCCGTGATTACACAGTGAAGTTAGAGAAGGGCGATAATTTAGCAGTTGATCTGTCATCCGAAAACTTTGACAGCATCATCACCCTGCTAGCGCCTGATGGATCGACTTTGGCAGAAAATGATGATGGCCCTGATGGTAGTAGTAATTCCCTACTATTTACTCGCATCGTAGAGACAGGGAATTATGTGATTCGTGTCCGGTCTTTTGGTGAAACTGGCGTTGGGAATTTTAAACTCAAGGTGACAAAGCTTCAACCGATTAAATGAATTGGGCATTGGGCATTGGGCATTAGTCATTAGTCATTAGTCATTGGTCATTGGGCATTGGTTATTAATTCTTCTCCCCCTGCTTCCACTGCTTCCCCCCACTCCCTACTCCCCACTCCCCACTCCCCACATCTTAAAAAACGGTCAGTACACACAGAAACAAGGCTTCAGTCCACTCAACGACTGCGCCGTAGGTATCTCCTGTGTGTCCGCCTAATTTGTGGTTGAACCATGCACCAGTTAAAGTGGCGATCGCACTTCCAGCAATTATCATTGCCAGTGCGAGAAATAGTTGCTGTTTATCTATGAGCCAAAGTAAAGCACTCAAAGCAAACAGCAACAATAATCCTGGTAACAAATCTTTGTAAGAACGAATGGCTTGTTTGTGAAGCGCACCTTTGCCAGTTGGTTTTAGATAAGGATATCGCGCGATCGCCACCTGCTGCCCCCAACGTCCCCACCCACAAGCAGCCATCAGCAGCAACCAACGGTTTTCTGGCATATCCGTCAAGGCAGTTATTTTTAGTAACACCAAGGCGATCGCAGCCATTGCCCCAAAAGCACCTGTGGCACTATCTGCCATCACCTCCAGCCGCCGATCTGGGTCGCCTACTGCCAAACCATCAGCAGTATCCATTGCCCCATCTAAGTGCAGTCCTCCAGTTATGGCAATCCAAATGCTGACCACTAAAGCACTACGAGTTAACACTGGCATACCCAGATAATCAATTCCCGTATCCAGTAATCCTAAAATTCCCCCAATTATTAATCCTACAACTGAAGCAAGACGTGCTACTCCCCGAAAGTCTAAGCCGTGCAAATACGGTAGTGGAATACTGGTGTAAAATATAATACTGGCTGCCAGCTTTAACAGCAGCTTTTTCCACCACTGTTGCTGTTTTGTCATCTCAGGTACATTAAGATTTAGTTAATTACTGGATAATAAGCTTGATTTCGGTAGAATCGACATGAGCAGACTTTAAAACTTTAGATAAGATTTACTTCTATAAGAGATTCTCCTTAAAAATTTTGTTATGCTAGTCTAAGTGTTAGACAAATAATCTGAGTACTTTTTATACAAAAAACGAATATTCAGGTAATTAAAATTCCATCAGGGATTAAAATTGGTGTTTTGTATTCGTTAACTAAAAACTTACTCCAAATTATTAGACGATTGCCGCATAAAATTGATATTTTTTAAATGTAGGAAGTAAACAAGCTATTCAATTATGACAGTTTAGCTATGTTGTCGCTCTCCTTAGCTCAATCGCTATTTTCCTATGAGTCACCATCTACCCGACACCAGGATACCAGCTCCGTGCATTATTAACACGGGCATCATTGTGAATAAGCTCGACATCCGGCGATTGCTGACAGATTTAGGTCGAGTCCACTACATCTACACCCAAGAAGATAAGGTACTGAGCGAGGGTGAAGGGGATGTGATGGAAGTTTTTGCCAATCCACAAAGGTCTACCTTAGTGGCTAACCACGCCCTATATCTGAATGTTTGTAGTTTTGATTACTTGGAACTAAAACAGTCGTCGCAACAGGAAACCTATTTTGATTTGATGCAAGAAGGAGTGTGTCTGCGGTTGATTCCCCGCTCAACCCCTATACAAGAGCGACGAGAGCGAAACTTCAATGTCAGCGCCATAGAAGCAATGATGGAGCAAGTCCTCTCAGCCAGATGGGATGCAGAAATTGACGATGACTGTTCTGATTCTTTTTAAATAACAATTACTACAGTATATACTCGTAAAGTTGGTGACTAGGTTAGTAGTGAACGCTTAAGTGTTCACGAAAACTCAATTGCCAGTTTTTATGTTTGTCCATAATTTAGCCAAATAATATTAATCTTGCCCTAATACCATTTGGTTTTATGGCTGCTAGTTATGGATTTCTGAAACTCTTTATCAATTAGCGTTTCACAATCCAAAATCTAAAATCTAAAATCCAAAATGGCATGAGTGCGAATTTTTCCTTTGAATGTCTTGCTTGCTGTAGTCAGACAAAAGCTAGAGCCGGAGTGTTTTTCACTCCTCACGGTATTGTAGAAACCCCCAGATTTATGCCAGTGGGAACGCTGGCAAATGTCAAAACTATCACCCCATCTCAGCTACGAGATACTGGGGCGCAAATGATCTTATCCAATACTTATCATCTTCACCTACAACCAGGGGAAGCGATCGTGGCTGGAGGTGGTGGGTTGCATAAATTTATGGGTTGGAATGGCCCAATGCTCACAGATTCGGGTGGGTTTCAAGTCTTCAGCTTAAGCGAGATGCGAAAAATTACTGAAGAAGGTGTAACTTTTCGCTCACCCCATGATGGACGAATTATTAACTTGACCCCAGAACGCTCCATTGAGATTCAAAATACTTTAGGGGCAGATGTGATTATGGCCTTTGATGAGTGCCCGCCCTACCCAGCTAGTCGCCAAGAGGTTGAAACTGCAACTGAGCGCACTTATCGTTGGTTAGAACGCTGTATAACGGCTCATCAAAGCAGCGAGCAGGCTTTGTTTGGAATTGTGCAAGGGGGCGTATATTTGGATTTGCGTTGCCGTGCGGCTGAAGCTTTGGCTAAGTTGGATTTGCCCGGATATGCCATTGGTGGCGTGAGTGTAGGAGAACCGCCAGAATTGATGGCTGAGATTGTAAAAGTGACAGCACCGCTTCTACCGCCTGAAAAGCCGCGTTATTTGATGGGTGTCGGTACTTATCGGGAAATGGCGATCGCGATCGCATCTGGTATAGATTTATTTGATTGCGTAATTCCCACCCGTTGGGCAAGACATGGGACGGCAATAGTCCAAGGCGGACGCTGGAATTTAAAGAATGCTAAGTTTCGTGAAGATTTTACGCCATTAGATGAAACTTGTCCTTGCTACACCTGCCAAAATTTTAGCCGTGCTTACGTATCTCATTTGGTGCGATCGCAAGAAATTTTAGCTTATACTTTGTTGAGCATTCACAACATTACCGAACTAATTCGCTTTACGCAAAAGATTCGAGAAGCAATATTGAGCGATCGCTTTGCCACAGAATTTGGTCACTGGCTCAACTCATCTGAATCATTACCAGATGAAGGAGAAATTACAAATGACTATTGACAAATGATCAAGACTCAAACCATGTTAAGATATTTCTCAATTATGAAAGCTGTGTTGGATAGGTGGATTTAAACAAACATGGAAGCAGCACTTTTATTAGCGAAACTGCCTGAAGCTTACCAAATCTTCGATCCCTTGGTGGACGTTCTCCCAGTCATCCCCGTATTCTTCTTATTGCTTGCTTTCGTTTGGCAAGCAGCCGTAGGATTTAGGTAAGTTAATCTATTTTTCAATTTATAGAACAGGTGTTATACCTGTTCTATTTTTTTGTGGCGCTATATTTGATTAAGTTAATATTTATTAATATTTTGTAATGATTTAATATAATAAATAAGATGGGAATCAAGCCATGTCAATATGAAGCCTTGAAAGCCAAGCTTAGAGTCAAGGAGGAATTAATTATGGGTAATATCAAATTCGTTAAAGAGAATAAAGAAGTAGTAGCGGCAGATGGTGCAAATCTCCGGCTCAAAGCGATGCAAAATGGCATTGATATATATAAATTTATTGGCAAAATGACCAATTGCGGTGGTAATGGTCAGTGTGGTACTTGCGTTGTCGAGATAGTCGAAGGACTAGAAAATCTTTCCCCCCGCACAGACGTAGAAAACCGTAAATTCAAAAAAAAGCCGGAAAATTATCGCCTTGCTTGTCAAACTTTAGTGAATGGCTCAGTCAGTGTGGTTACGAAGCCTTAAGTTTTGTGGGATCAACCGTGGTTAGCATGTGACAAAGTAAAAAATTTGGGCTAACTCGGTCAATGATAATGCTATCCTAATGTTGTTGACTGGAAATTTAAGAGAGGCTTTCTTGCCATGCAAGTTAATGACCTGGGGTTCGTAGCGAGCATTTTGTTCGTACTAGTCCCCACCGTGTTTTTACTAATTCTGTACATCCAAACTGCTAGCCGCGAAGGTGGAAAAGATAGTTAAGAGTTTGTGTATCAAATAAATAACCCCTGCACCAGTAGTGTGGGGGTTTTTATATATCAACCACTAATTCTATTTTGACTTTAAGCGATCGTCCGCGCCAACAGTACCGGACAAGTGACATTAACTCGAACATAGTCAGACAAGGAAGAACCGATGAGTCTGTCTATATCAACAAAACTCTTAGCGATCGATGGACGGCGATCGGGAGAACCGAGCAATAATAAGTCTATATTCAACTCCTCTGCCAACCGACAAATTTCTTCACCAGGTTTGCCACTGCTGATATAAGAACGAGATTGAATGCCCTGTTTTTGAGCTTCTGCAACTGCGGCTGCTAAAACTGGATTTTTGTCTGAACTAACTTCAGTTATTTCCGATTTTTTCCCGCCTAAATCTGTCGCAACATTTGTCAAAATTAACTGCCCACCCTGAATATCTCGCAGTAAAAACAGTGCCAATTTCAAGCAGTTTTTTGCGGAATCAGAGTTGTCTATTGCCACCATAATGCGCTTAATTTTTTTCACATAAATGTCATCTTTTACCAGCAACATGGGGCGAGAAGATAGCTGGAAAACATACTGGCTGACTGAGTTCGATAAAATCGATTGCAGCCGCTTCAGTCCGCGTGAACCCATAATAATCAAGTCAGCATCAATCTCATCAGCTACTTGGCAAACTACATCTTTGGGATCGCCTTCACGTAAAATTGAAGAAACCTGGCTAGGATCTAAGTTCAAAGTTTGAATAGCATTCGCTAGAATCTTACCACCATTTTCCCATTTAGTTGTCATGGTAGCAGCAGTACTTTGTGCTTGAACAACATGCAAAATTGTAACTTTTGCAGATTCAATTGAAGGAATTTCTCTCAGGGTTTTGAGCATTTCTTCTGCGTGTCCCAATCCCGATACAGCCAGCAAAATTCTTCTTATCATATTACGTAATTTTTGTTAAGTTTACTTTTGTTTTCGCTGTTCTTACTTGGCTCTGGTAATATTTTTACCGCCTTGCTTGACAACCTAGTTAGTTAAGTTGGCACAAATAAACTTTGTTTTTTAGTATTTAACACTCAAAAAAATCGCAAAGTATAAAAAAGTCAACAAATGTTTAAGTTTATTTGCACCTAGTTACTTAAATTCTCAACTAAACTTCAATTATTAAGCATACTCTCAACTTAGACTGAAGAACTTAATAAATTATGATGTTAGTTATTATTTTTAATCTATGTTCACTTTTTTTAATTAGAACTTAGTTAAGTATTGCAAAGAAATGCTAAAAAGACTCTTCAGTGTGTTTTTTAGGAGGCGATCGCTCAGGCTTGAACAATCTAAGACAAATTCTAAATTTTCCCTTTTAGCCGCCTTTTTTTAAGTCTCTTGCGGTTTTGGGAATTTAGATAGGATTGCTATATCCGAATACCAGAAAAATCTGGGATAACAACATCGAGTTCGGATGTTCTAATAGTCGAAATTATATTTAATATTATATTGAAACCCCCCAGATTATATTTGGGGGGTTTTGATAACTGGTGAGATTCGCTTAACTTAGATGTGCTCCTGGTTGTCCGTTTTGAACTACAAACGAAGCTAGGGTTTTGACAGAGGCATTCAAGTCAGTGATGCTTGACACTGTGCGGTAGTCACTTTGCCACCGTTGTGGGGTAAGCTTGCACCGGACATATCCTCGGAAGGCTCCATCAAAAAACTTAGTATGAGGATTGTTGCGTAGGGAAGCTTGAACTGGTGCGATGAATTGGGTGGGAAAGTCAGAGGTAATTGAGGTTCCTACGAACTCAGTGCCTACCGTCGGTGAGTTTGGGTTATTAAAATCAAGCTTCAGGTCGTGTACCCAACTAGAATGGATGTCTCCGGTAATCACTACTGGATTAGAAGGTTGACGCTGATTTAGAAAACTTAAAAGCCGATTACGTGCAGCCACGTAGCCGTCCCATTGATCCAAATTGAAGACATCCGAACCTGGACTACTATTAAAATTGTACTCGGCTAGCATGGTCTGTTGAGCAATTACATTCCAGCGCGATCGCGACTGATCTAACCCTTTTCGTAGCCACTGCTCTTGTTCTGAGCCAGTCATCGTAGCATTTGTATCAAAAGCTTGGGGACAGCGAGGTTTAAGTCCATCATCACAAGGTTGGTTCGTGCGGTATTGCCTCGTGTCTAGTACATTAAACTCAGCTAAATTACCGAAAGTGAACCGTCGATAAAGCAGCATATCTGGGCCCTTCGGCAATGAAAACCGACGCAGAGGCATGTGTTCATAGTAAGCCTGGTACGCATTGGCTCGGCGTTTCCTAAAAACTTCTTGGGTTTGGTTATCTTCGGGGATTAAGTTGGCGTAGTTGTTATCAACTTCATGATCATCCCAAGTGACAATCCAGGGAAAAGCAGCATGAGCAGCTTGGAGATTCGGGTCAGTTTTGTACAGCGCGTGGCGATCGCGGTAGTCTGCAAGAGTGATAATTTCTGGACTGTTATGCTGGCGGGGCCCACCAGATTCTGGCCCGTATTCGTAAATGTAATCACCTAGATGAACCACAAGGTCGAGATTTTCATCAGCCAAATGGCGATAAGCTGTATAGTAGCCATTTTGCCAGTCTTGACAGGAGACAAAAGCAAAATTAAGTTGTGAGATAGGGCCATAAAATGCTGGTGCTGTGCGAGTCCGCCCAATGGGGCTAACTTCTCTACCTGTTTGAAATTGATACCAGTACCAACGGTTAGGGTCTAACCCACGCACATCAACGTGGACTGAGTGGGCTAACTCTGGTGTTGCCAGCACTGTTCCTCGCCGCACCACCTGTCTCATATTTTCATCAAGGGCAATTTGCCAGCGCACTGGCACATTTACCAATGGCATTCCACCTCCAGAGAGTGGATTTGGAGCCAGTCGTGTCCAGATAACAACACCATCTGGCAAGGGATCACCAGAGGCAACACCAAGACTGAACGGATAGTCAGAAAACCTTGAGTTAGCCAATACAGGATGCCATTGGCTAGCGATTGTTAACCCCGTTAAGAATCCTGCACCCAACAAAAAATTCCGCCGTCTGCAACGATTTGCTAGCAGGTGCTTACCATCCATAAGTTCCATATTCACCCCTACCTAGATGTAACTACAGTTGGCATTCAGGAGGGTCAGTTGTGAAAAGCACAAATATAGCGGTTCTGAGTTGTATGCAATATACTTTGATCTCACTTCCATTCCTCTCTCCTTTTAGGAGAGAGGCTTTGAATCATACTCCCCAACGCTAGCTCTTAAGGGGCTGGGGGTTAGGTCTGTATTTAACTCAACCCAGAAGCGCTATAGTGGCTTGATTTGACTTGTCTCCTAATTGCTGCTCAACCAAACACAAGGAAGCTACCAAGCTAGGATCAAGCAGAAATTAAGATTTTGTTAAGTTTAAAATTTGGATTGGGGTATTGGGACTGAGAGAATTTTGTGGGGGATTTAGACCCCAACTGAAACAGAACTGCTACTACAGCACTCTTGTCAAACCCTTTTCTAATTACGAATTACGAATTACGAATTACGAATTACGAATTATTTAAAACCTACCATTCCCTTGAACAATGTGTTTAACGGTAGTCAACGTTTCTAGGCTGATAAATCCCCGACGATGACCTTTTTGGTTAGACATGCCAAGAAACACTGAATCTCCCCGCGAGGGGTTACGGGAAAAACGCGGGGAAGTGTTGATGTAGGTAGAGGCACTGTTAACTCCTAAAGCAAACTGCCGACTTTCCTGGTAGGATTCAGTAACGATAGAGTCGGCATGACCACTGCTGTGTTCATTAATCCAGGCGATCGCACCCTCTAAGCTATCCACCAATTTAAAAGCTACTGTCTTAGTTAAATAAGGGTTTCCCCATTCGGCTTCCTTCACCAGCTGCAGCTGAGGAAAGGCTTCTACTAGTTCTGCATCCCCTTTAATTTCAAAACCTTTTTCCATCAAGCTGTTCCACAGAACTGCCAAGGAAGATGGCAAGGCTTGGCGATGAATTAGCACCTTTTCAATGGCATTAACTTGGTCTGGTTCGCTCTGATGGCTATCAAGAATCATCCAGCGCACCATTTCTAAGCTGCTATTGAGCGACCAGTAGAGATAACAGTTACCCATTGCTGACTTTAAGACTGGGCAAGTTGAATGTCGTACTACCTGCTGCATTAAGGTAGAACGTCCGTAGGGAATCACTAAATTTACGTACTGATCTTGGGTAACTAAATCCCGAATCGAAGCACCATGTTCTGCTGTGATCAGTTCTAGACAGCCCGGAGCTAGACCAACTTCTGCGATCGCACTTTGTAATATCTCAGCGATGGCCGCGTTAGAATGGCTAGCTTCAGTACTGCCTTTAAGAATGATACTATTGCCAGTTTTGATACAAAAACCCGCTGCGATCGCCCCTAAATCTGGGAACGCTTCATAAATAAATCCAATCACTCCCAAAGGCATTAACTGGGTGTAACTCTGGGAATCTTCGAGTTGATAATCAGCCGTTCTGACGCGCCGCAGCGGATCTGATAATTCCCCCAACCGTTGTAAAATGTCCACGGTCATCTCTAGCCTTGTGGGAGTCAGCTTCAGCCAGTCCAATATTAACTCTGGCACTGCCATTTCTCGACTGGCTTCTAAATCCAAGGTATTGGCTTCTAGAATGTCGTCAAATGAGCGCTCAAGAGCTTGTGCCATCGCCAGTACTGCACGACTTCGGTCTGCTCCCTTTGTGATCCCCAATTTTAGGGAAGCATGATAGGCTCGTTGGGCACTAGTAATCGGTTCGGGGTGGTCATCTAAAACTTCAACAGTCATTGAGTTAACGTCTGTAGGTAAGCCAGACCATTAATGCTGGCAGAATAGCCAATAGCACCGCCACCATTGCCCAAGCAATAATGCTGGAACCATTTGCTAATCGCAGCGCTAATGGCAGCCATATAATCACTAGCACGAAAATAATGCCAAGTGCTATAGGCAGATAGCTTTCTCCCAAGCGGGGATGGACAACATGCCAACTATTTCCCATCCAACGCCAAGCCCGTTTGTAGGGATAGGTGGTAGAAAGCTGTTCTAGGACATGACCATTATCTTCTACAACAAAGATTTGCTGACAGCGATCGCAACCAAATGCTTCTGTCAGCGTAATCGGAATTAACTGACCCCGGCGACGACAGGGACAGGGGTATTCGGTATTGAAGTCTATTTTTTCAGGTTTTTGAGATTGCACAAGCGTTCTAATAACTTGGGCGTGTTTTACACGAATTACGAGAATATAAGTCTTGGTAAATGCCTGAGAAGGCTTCTCTATTATTTATATAGATGGACAGGCTCTCCAACCATCGCCATGATTGCAGACAGTAGATGCAGCCAACTTTAAGTATCGTAATTGCCATACCAGTATAGAGTCCTCTGTTTGAAGTATTTCCCAGTAGCTGGCAATCTTGTTTAAAAATTTCCTTCTCTTCATCTGTTGCTTTCAAGGTAAGTGGTGGCGTTTTTGGGCATTTATTATGCTGACACATCTGGTACAATTTTAAGCCTACGTGGCGATCGCTCTAAAACAAATCGTTTGGGAAGGCTACGCTCATAAACAACAAACACCAATAAACCCGCTAATTTTCCTTTGGGTAACTGTATATTACTATCCAGTTATCAAGTTTATATCGGGATTCCGTCCAATCTCTATTGCTTGCATTTCACCAACCTTTCAAGAGCGGGAATTGCCAAAACATCCAGAGCGTGTGTGTGACTCTTTCTCCAAATAGATTGTGGCTAACTTCACTGCTAAAAAACGCTTTGCACCTGACTACACTACTATTTAACGTGTCGCGGAAGTCCCCACCCTCAATGTACTTATAGGGTGGGTGGGGATAGGGAGCGGGGGATAAGGATTGCGTCTGGAATTGATTTTTTACACAGTAAAAACAAATTCTGGATGTATGACGAATCCCCAAAATTTTTTGGTAAGATAACTAATGTCTTGACCACCAATGCCATAAGCGAAAACCAAGCTGTATAGGTAAGTGTAGCAAGAGAACCCTTCGGCATCGCTCAGGGTAAAAGATTTGGGTCTTGGGAACCAGGACTCCTGACAAGAGGAGGGAATGTAAGACTTTCTATTACTACGAAGTTCTGGAAGCTATTCCCGATGAATTGGGAAGCCCCGTCCGTCTTACGGCGGGGTAGTTCACCTAGCCACCTTTAGTTCAGTGTAATACACCCTAAATAAAACGAATTGACTACACTTATAAAGATTGTAGCCAAGCTAATGTATATATACACCAGCCTAAAGTTGGGTTTTATATTTCTTAGCAAGTGGGCAATATTCAAATTGAAAGAGTAGACGATTTGTTTGCTCGATCTGTCCACATTGGGAACGGTTCACAAAAGTGGAACGCGAATCGACAACACTTCATTGCACCCTAAAAATACTAAACCCCTTGGATTTGAAAATTCCAAGAGGTTCTAGTTGGAAGCGGGTGACGCGATTCGAACGCGCGACATTCACCTTGGCAAGGTGACGCTCTACCACTGAGCTACACCCGCAATCAATTGCCATATATCAATATCTCAAATTTATCCCTAATTGTCAACCCCTTAATTTATTTATTTATTTATTTTAGTCATTAGTCATTAATCATTGGTCATTAGTGAATGACAAACGACAAAGGACAAATGACTAATGACTAATGACTCATTTAGCTTAGTTCTTCTGACTCCGCAGTTAAATTACCTATGCTGGCACTTTGAAAAGAGGCTGGCAAAGACTGGCTATTACGAGAATATGGCTCTGCCAGGTTAGAACGCAGTTGCCGCATCAGGCTTGCCATTTCTAGGGCATTCAGGGCATAATCCCAGCCATGATTACCTTTTATGCCTGCCCGTTCTAAGGCTTGCTGCATAGTGTCTACGGTCAAAATGCCAAAAATTACTGGTACTCCAGTTTGAAAGCTAGCGGCAGCAATGCCTTTAGAAACTTCTGCGGATACATAATCAAAATGGGGTGTTTGTCCTCGAATGACTGCACCTAGACAAATTACAGCATCATAACGATGGGAAAGTGCTAGTTGGCGAGCTACTAAAGGTACCTCAAAACTTCCCGGAACCCAAACATAGTCCACCTGATCACCTTGGGGGTTAGGATCTACACCGTGGCGTTTCAAGCAATCTTGACATCCCTCTAGCAGCTTTCCGGTAACTAGGTCATTGAATCGACCAATCACTACTGCAAACCGTAAAGGCTCCGTTTGGGTAAAAGTTCCCTCGAAAACTGCCATGACTGCCTCTTTATCAACTATACTTCTGGCCAATATACATTTCTTATTAAAATGTAGAGGAGCAGGAAAGCACGGTCAGAAAAAAGAAAATAGGAAAAAAATTCTCCTTTTTTCCTTTGGTTTTTGACCTTGACTTTTCTGCCCCTCTAGTTCTTATATTATGTGCCTGCGCCAGAGCGAAGCCGTCACTTACACAACAAAAAAGTTTAACAAACCAACTAAAAACACCAAACCAATCCAAGCGGCGGAACCAACCCAGAGCAGTTTTTTAGATTCAACCCAGTTTTGGGGAGTGGCGTAAGCAACTGGAACGCCCACAACCAGGACAAAAGACAATAGAACTAGGCTTATCAAAGCGAATTGGAATATTATGGTCATTTTTGTTTCTCCCAATACAGCGAAATAGTGATATGTCTTACAGTGACATACTCCCACGCTGACAGCAAGCTGTACAGTGCAGGCTTCTCAACCAATCCGGCTATTGCTTAGGAGGCGTTGAGCTTTGTTTTAAGTCCACGGAATGCCCTACCGCAGACTACAAGTTCTTACCTTGTACCCTACAAATTTTACTATCCTGGATGATGTGCTGGCTTATTCGCGCTATTGGACAAACCAATCGGTAATTTGTATTAATCAAGATGTGCCGACTTCTTTTCATGCTGTGCAACGGAGTCGCTTACCAATAGTCGCTATGCTACTGGACAGAGGCTTATCAGACACCAATGTGGGTGAAGCAAACCACAAGTATTTTACCAGAAAAAAGTCTTAATACTATGGATTTAATTCTTTGCCACACAACAGCAGATTTTGACGCACTAGGGGCTGCGGTAGGGTTAACGCGCCTACTACCAGGAAGTAAGATTGTGCTGAGTGGCGGTTCTCACCCTCCTGTAAGGGATTTTTTAGCATTGCATCGGGATGAATATCCGCTAATTGAACGCCGTTCGGTGAATCCTGAAAAAATTCGTTCTTTGACTGTGGTGGATACGCAACGGCGCGATCGCTTGGGTAAAGCTGCTGAGTGGTTAGATTTACCCAATATTAAAGAAATTATAATTTATGACCATCACTTAGGACAAGAATCAGATATTCCTGCCACGGAATCATATATTTCCTCAGTAGGAGCCACGACAACTTTAATCGTTGAAAAATTGCAACAACAGGAAATTTCCTTAAATCCTGTCGAAGCAACTGTAATGGCTTTGGGTATACACGTTGACACTGGCTCTTTGACTTACGACCAGTCCACACCACGGGATGCCCTAGCTTTGGCTTGGTTGATGCAACAAGGGGCAAGTTTATCAGTAATTTCTACCTACCGTGACCCCGGATTATCTCCGCAATTGCAGCAGCTATTAACTGAATCGCTGGAAAACTTAGAATATCTTTGTCTACGCGGATATACGGTTGCTTGGGTAACTCTAAGAACTAAAAATTTTGTGCCTGGGTTATCGAGTTTGGCATCGGAACTCGTGGAATTAACCGAAATTGATGCCCTACTGTTGGCTAATGAATATGCTTTGGATGAAAGTGATTCACGCTTAACTGTAATTGGGCGATCGCAAATTCCCAAAACGAATCTTAACCTATTATTTCAACTTCTAGGTGGCGGCGGTCATTCACAAGCCGCATCGCTAAATCTAAGGGGAGTTGATTCAGAGGCAATATTAAAACAACTCCTGGACGGGGTAAAAGCGCAAATTCCCCATCCCCTCACCGCTAGGGACTTGATGTCATCTCCTGTTCGCACAATTCTGCCTGAAACTACTATTAGTGAAGCCCAGCGCATTTTGTTGCGCTATGGACACTCTGGTTTATCTGTAGTCGATGCTCAAGGGCAGTTAGTAGGTATTATTTCGCGGCGGGATATTGATATAGCCTTGCACCACGGATTTAGTCATGCGCCAGTCAAAGGCTATATGACCACGAATCTCAAAACGATTGCACCAGATACGACACTGCCACAAATTGAAACGCTGATGGTGACTTATGACATCGGACGCTTACCAGTATTAGAGAATGAGCAGTTAGTTGGTCTGGTCACTCGTACTGATGTCTTGCGGGAATTACATCAAGAAATGGATGAAGACGAAGAAGGGGTTGAGGAGGAGAGGGAGAGAGGGGGGAAAAGTAATATTAATCTCCCTCAATTGCAAAATAAACTTGCTCCTCAGTTATGGCAATTACTCACCACAGCATCGCAAGAAGCCGAAAAACGGGGTTGGCATCTTTATTTAGTAGGAGGTGCGGTAAGGGATTTGCTGTTAACTGACGCATCAGGTAGCTTGATGATTAAAGATATTGACCTAGTAGTTGATGGCTTTCACAAATCAGCAGATGTTGGTGCTGGTGTAGAACTAGCAAAGGCACTCCAACAACTTTACCCTGCTGCCCGCTTAGAAATCCACGGGGCTTTTCAAACTGCTGCTTTGTTGTGGCATAAAGACCCAGAATTAGATTCTCTATGGGTAGATATTGCCACCGCTAGAACAGAATTTTATCCCTACCCGGCGGCGAATCCAGAAGTTGAGGCGAGTTCCATTCGTCAAGACTTGTATCGGCGAGATTTTACCGTCAACGCCCTAGCCTTGCGCCTTACTACTCCCCGTGCTGGTGAATTACTCGATTTCTTTGGCGGATTACTTGATTTACAAGCTAAACAAATTCGAGTTTTGCACGCCAACAGCTTTATAGAAGACCCCACCCGGATTTATCGCGGTGTGCGCTTTGCTGTGCGCTTCGGATTTCAGATAGAACCGCAAACTGAAGAGTTTATCCGCTATGCCATCAACAGTGGTGTTTACGATCGCACTGCTCAAGAGAATAGCAGAACTCCAGCCCTGCAAACTCGACTGAAAACAGAATTAAAACACATCCTAGAAGCCCCCTACTGGAAATCGGCTTTGCAGTTACTCGATAATTTAGGGGCATTGCAATGTATCCATCCTACCCTCAAGCTAGATGTGGAAGTCCTACAACAATTACGTTTGCTAGAACGCTGTTTGCGGCGATTTGACCCGCAACCAACCCTCATCTATTGGGAAATGCGCTTAGAAACGTTAATCGCCTATTTAGCACCACAATATCGAGCGAAAGTGGCAAAAAATCTGCAACTGCAAGAGGATAGTATTAAATGCTTGCAAAACTTGGCTTCTGCCCAAACTGAGGTGATGGAATCTTTGCCTAAGTGTCAAAGTCTCAGTCAAGTATTGCAGTTGCTGCGACAATACGATTTACCAACGCTGATTTTAATTGCTTTGCAAAGCCCGCGATCGCTTAGACATCAAATTTGGGAATATTTAACAGTTTTGGCGAATGTGCAGCCACTATTAAATGGCAATGATTTAAAGAAACTTGGTTACAAACCAGGGCCACAGTATCGGCAAATATTAGATGATGTACTTGTTGCCACCTTAAATGGAGTGATTAAAGATAGGACTGAAGCTGAGAAGTTTTTAGCGCAACACTATCCTAAATGAAATAGCTCTGGTCTAAATTGTATCTGGATCGATATTTAACTCCCGTAGTTTTGCTGCTAAACGTTCAGCTTTTTGTTCAGCTTGTTCAACTTTTTGTTCGGCTTGTTCTGCCGTTTCTTCCGGTGTTGGTACTAGTTGCCCATCTCGTGTAAAAAACCGCAATAAACCTTCATAAACTCCCAAGTATAACCCTAGTTGTTGACTCCACAAATATCCTTGTTCACTTGCTTGTAGAGGTTGATATTCTCCATCTACTAAATGAAATCCCGCAAATTCTTGTGTGTAAGGGTCGAACCAAAAATAATCGGGTGTGCGGAAGGTATCTTGATAAATTGTTTTTTTTAAACCTTTATCAGTATTAGCTGTTGAGTCAGAAAGAATTTCTACAATTACATTGGGATATTTGCCATCTTCTTCCCAGACTACCCAACTTTTTCGGGTTTTGCGTTCAGTTCCCAACACTACAAAAAAGTCTGGTCCCCGAAAGAATTTTGATTTTCGTTGGTGCGGACTGTAGTAAACAGTCAAGTTTCCCGCCGCATAAAAATCATTTCTGTCTCGCCACAGCCATTCCAGGCATTGCAAAAATAGGATTATTTGCCGTAGATGAAGTTCGCTTTCCAAGGGAGGTTCGTCACTAAATAAATCACCAGGGGGAAATATAACATCTTGGCAGATGCCTTCTTGAGAATCTAATTCTTGAGCTATGGTCATAGAATGGATACGGCATCAAGTAGTTATGGATTTATTTTAGCAGTGTTGTAGTTAGCGATCGCTTAGTTATAGGTGCAGGATATCTGTATCAAGATTCCTCCTGAAACTCTTGCCTTTGCCTTCTCTGTCCCTCTGCGGTGAAAAATTTTTATTAACCACAGAGGCACAGAGAAGAAAAAAGCGATTACCTACGGTACGCTACGCGAACGCTAGCCTTGCGAAATACCTTCATGCTACACTGTAGTCAATATCAAACCTCATCACAACTCCAACGAGATAGCACAAATGAAGTAGTACCAAACACCTGTTGCGCCAAAGCAACAAATGTCAACAAAGAATAAACGCAACTAGTTTGACAGGGTTACTTCACATAGTCATGTACTAAAAATATTGTCATCACTCGTATCTACATTGAACCGCTTAACAACTGTCTGCGGCTAAGTTTTTTTGTGTCTAATCTACCCGTAATTGTTGTGAACACGCGGGTGGAAGTTTGCGAATTGAGGTTTGAGAATAATGCCGAAAAAATCAATATTATTAGCTGAGAATCTAGCCTACGAACTCAGCTTGGACAGAACTTTGTTTCAAAAAATTCAGGTGAGTATCGAAGCAGGCGATCGCATTGCTTTAATCGGTCGCAACGGTGTAGGAAAATCAACCCTACTCAAGATAATTGCAGGTCAAATTAGCCCTAATACAGGCTCAGTTTGGCGTAATGGTGTTGTCTATTATTTGCCACAAATCAGCACTATCAGGCAAGAAATAACAGCAGATACAGTACTTAATTTTTTGATTTCCGCCTCTGATGAATGGTGGAAGATTGAGGATATTTTGCAAACACAATTTGATACAAGTATTGATTTATCTCTATCAATTACTAACTTGAGTGGTGGAGAACTTACTAAACTATTTCTGGCAATCGGTTTAGCTAAAGAAGCAAATTTGCTGTTGCTGGATGAGCCAACAAATCACATGGATTTGCAAGCATTAGAAGGCTTAAAGCAGTTTTTTCAAGATTTTACAGGTGCTTTTGTAATTGTCTCGCATAAACCTTTTTTCTTAGACCAAGTGACAGATGTTACTTGGGAACTTACACCTGTTGGCTTGAAAATATATGGTGGTAATTTCTCGTACTATCGAGAACAGAAAGAAATCGAGTTAGAAGCAGCATTGCGATCGCACGAAGTCGCCAGAAAGGAACTCAAACGTACCCAAGCCACAGCTATGCAAGAACAGCAACGCGCAGCCCAATCTAGCCGTAACGGTCGCGCCAAGTTTATTAATGGCAGTATTGATAGAATGGCAGCAGGGCTGATTAAAACCAAAGCTGAGGTGTCTACCGGAACTGCGAAAAAGAAACATGAAGCAGCAGTAACAAAGGCAAATCAAAAGGTTGCAGAGACGAAGGTCAAAACTACCAAAGTAACGAGTATTCAGCTAGAAGAAAAAAATCAAAAGCACCGAAATTTAATTAATATCCAGGATGCAAATCTTAGGATATCAGAACGTCCATTGATTCAAAATATTCAACTGCATGTATCATCTGGCGATCGCATCTCCATTATCGGCGCAAACGGTTCTGGTAAATCGAGTCTGGTAAAAGCAATTTTAGGCATGGAAAACCAAACAGCAGTTTTGGAATCAGGTGAGGTTTTACTTGCACCAACCATGAAAGCTGTATATCTCGATCAAACCTACGAATTGGTAAATCGCCAATACACACTTGTGGAAAATATGCAAGCTGCTAATCCTAACCTCAGCTATCAGCTTTTGCGTCAACAACTAGGACACTTTTTGTTTAAATACGATGACGTTCACAAAAGCGCCTCTGTACTGAGTGGAGGTGAATTAGCAAGGTTAGCGATCGCTATGATTAGTATCTCAGAAATCGATCTACTGATTCTCGATGAGCCAACTAATAACCTGGATATTGAAACTGTTGAACAAATGGTAGTAAGTATCAATGAATATCAAGGAGCTATTTGGGTAATTTCCCATGATCTAGATTTCCTTAGCCGGATTAATATTACCCAAAGTTTCCAATTGAAAGAGCAAGCCTTGCAAATGACAACCTATTTACCCAGTACACCAGAGCAATATTATCGAGAATTGCTGGAATGTCACGAGATATATTATCACAAGTCGGTGTAGCTCTCGTTTGTGTACCCGCATCTGCGATTTTCGCCAGGGCTAAAGTCGCACACCGCGTCATATAAATCTCTAACTCCCCAATACGGTTCGGATCAGCACGGAAGGCAAAAGGTGATTGTTCAGTAATTCTTCTCTCAAGAACAGCTTCTCTTCTCCCCCCGCCCCCCTAGCTGTCTCAACCAAAAAATTCAATAGACCGAACGTTATTTATTGACTTCCCAGCAGAAGCCGTAAAGCATACAGGCAAGTTATAATTCTCTTGCGGATCAACGTAACAAAAATTTATGAGTAACCCCCTTGTGCAAGCCTTTTTCGTAGGCAGAGCAGTAGCTGAAGTAGTCAATGAGCGTTTAGAAGTCGCCTTGACCGATGCATTAAGTGATCTGGGCAAATTCGATGCGGAAGCTAGAGAGCAGTTGCGCCAGTTTACAGAAGAAGTTCTAGAGCGGGCAAATCGGGCAACAGAAGCTGCTAATGGTGGTCAAGCTACTACAGGTAGTGGGCAAGCCACTTCTAATTCAGGTGACTTGCAAGCAGATATTGATGAATTACGAGCAGAAATTGCCCTGTTACGAACAGAATTGCAACATCATCGCAGAACTTCTGCATAAATTTAGTCATTGGTCATTGGTCAAAAATTATGCACAAATGACAAATGACAAAGGAAACTTAATAAAAAAGAGTTTAGGAATCAGAGTGTCTTTTCTTCCAAGTGATTCGGTTGCAAACCAACGGTACACAAAGTATATGGAACAAGGTTATTCAGAGAAGGCATACCGTTGGAATCGGGAAAAATACTCTAGCAGACGGCGTTTTGTGGACATTTGGTCTTTTGTCTTGACCTTATTGTTCAAACTTTGGCTATACAACAAATCTTGGAGTTATCCGGGTGGTGTGACTGAGGCAAAGCAAGCTGCAAGACGTAAAACCCAAGCGGTTTGGATTCGCACTACCCTGCTGGATTTAGGGCCAACCTTCATTAAAGTAGGGCAATTGTTTTCTACCCGTGCTGATATATTCCCTGGTGAATATGTAGAAGAACTCGCCAAATTACAAGACAAAGTACCGGCATTTAGCTATGAACAAGTAGAAGCAACCATTGAGAAAGAATTAGGCAAGAAAATTCCTGAACTCTTCCATAATTTTGAACCTATTCCCTTAGCTGCCGCTAGCTTGGGGCAAGTACACAAAGCTGTGCTGCATACAGGGGAATTGGTTGTTGTCAAAGTGCAACGTCCTGGACTAAAGAAGTTATTTGAAATAGATTTACAGATTCTTAAGGGAATTACCCGCTACTTTCAAAACCATCCCAAATGGGGACGGGGGCGAGATTGGTTAGGTATTTATGACGAGTGTTGTCGCATTCTTTGGGAAGAAATTGATTATCTTAATGAAGGTCGTAACGCCGATACTTTTCGCCGGAATTTTCGCGGCTACGATTGGGTGAATGTCCCAAGAGTATACTGGCGTTATGCCAGTTCCAGAGTACTGACTTTAGAATATCTCCCTGGAATTAAAATTAGCCAATACGAAGCTTTAGAAGCAGCAGGTTTGGATCGAAAGGCGATCGCTCGTCAAGGCGCTCAAGCCTATTTACTACAGTTGCTCAATAGTGGTTTTTTCCACGCCGATCCTCACCCAGGCAATATTGCCATTAGTGCAAATGGTGCTTTGATATTCTACGATTTCGGCATGATGGGGCGGATTAAGTCCAACGTCCGTGAAGGACTAATGCAAACACTGTTTGGGATTGCCCAAAAAGATGGCGATCGCGTTGTTCAGTCTCTGATCGATTTAGGCGCGATCGCACCAACCGATGATATGGGCCCAGTGCGGCGTTCCGTTCAGTACATGCTGGATCATTTCATGGATAAGCCATTTGAAAACCAATCAGTGGCAGCAATTAGTGACGACCTTTACGAAATAGCTTATAATCAGCCATTTAGATTTCCAGCAACCTTCACTTTTGTGATGCGAGCCTTTTCTACTTTAGAAGGGGTAGGCAAAGGTTTAGATCCAGAATTTAACTTTATGGAAGTTGCCAAACCATATGCAATGCAGCTTATGACCGATATGAATGGTTCTGAGGGGAATAGCTTTCTTAACGAATTAAGCCGTCAAGCAGCTCAGGTAGGTAGTACAGCGTTTGGTCTACCGCGTCGGTTAGAGGATACGCTAGAGAAGTTAGAACGAGGAGATATGCGCCTGCGCGTTCGGTCTATAGAAACTGAACGACTGTTGCGGCGCCAAAGCAGTATTCAGCTTTCTATAAGTTATGCTCTGTTAATCAGTGGTTTCACACTTTCAGCTACGATCTTAGTGGCTACCACCAAATATGTATGGTGGGCACTAGTGCCTGGTTTAATTGCAGCAGGGCTTTCAGTGATTCTGATCCGACTACTTTTACGCCTTGACCGTTACGATCGTATGTATTAATTGTTGCAAAAAAATTTATGAAAATTAATTTCACGGGTTTTAGCGATCCGGGACTTATTCGTTCTAATAATCAGGATGCTTACTATATCGACCCAGAGGGGCGATTTTTCATTGTTGCAGATGGTATGGGTGGTCATGCAGGAGGTGAGGAAGCCAGTCGCATTGCCACTGGAGAAATTCAGGCGTATTTGCTGGCAAATTGGGAATCCTCGAAATCTTCTCAAGAATTGCTAGAGCAAGCTGTGTGGGGTGCCAATAAAGCTATTTTGCAGGATCAGCAAAATCATCCCGAACGCGCCGACATGGGGACAACGGTTGTAGTAGTAATTTTTCGCTCCCCAGAGTCGCCCTGGTGCGCTCATGTTGGTGATTCGCGGCTGTATCGCTTCCGAGAATCGCAATTAGAACAAGTAACTGAAGACCACACTTGGGTAGCACGGGCAATCAAAATCGGCGACATCACCTTAGATGAAGCACGATCGCATCCTTTTCGTCATGTATTATCGCGCTGTTTAGGGCGTGAAGACTTGCATCAAATTGATGTGCAACCACTAGATGTAAAAGCTGGCGATCGCTTGCTGTTATGTAGTGATGGTCTCACAGAAGAACTTGTCGAACAGAAGATTGCTAGCTGCCTCCAAGAAACTCCTTGGCTTGATAAAGCCGCCATCTCTCTAGTAGAGGCTGCCAAGGACCACGGAGGGCACGATAACATCACAGTTGTCATCGTCTCACTCGACTAAATAGTCATTGGTCATTCGTCATTGGTCATTCGTCAAGAGGTACTAGCTATTGGACAAGGGACAAATGACAAATCTAGTAGATATACTCAGCAATTTGTTCAGTGTGAGCATTTTTCGTTTTTACAATTTGATACAAATACTTTTAGCCTCAAAAGTGACCTAATGAGGCTAAATTTGCATAAATTGATAAATTGACATCTTGCATGTAATAGGGTAAAGCGATTATAATTCACGCTTATTACCATTTATTACCCAAAATCCTTAAAATCCCTACCCTTCAAACCTCCTTTCATAACTGGGGGGAGGCAGCATATTAGTTTTTCCAAAACAGAAAAACTATCAAGGGTTAAGGATTACACCTGAGCTTCTTCTCACAGGAGAATTGTTCAAAGGAGTAAGGAGTCACGAGGTATTTATACTTATTTTAGGCAAAACAGAGCCTATTTTCCGGAATATGCCTCAACTGACTTGGGTGGTATATCAGGAGGATTATGTGCAAGATATCAGAACAGAAAAAATCCACATTTAGGATGTGGTCAATGTGTCAAACAGTTGTTATCTTTCTTAATACGGAGGAACAAATGTTGGACAGTCAATAGTCCAAATATTATCCAATTTGGGCTTCTGTGAGCGATATCACCTTTACGCGTTCTTTTTTGGAGTTTACTATGAACCAACCAATGAAACTATCCTTGGAACAGCAATTCAGCATCTGCTCATTCGCTACTCAGGTGCAAAATATGAGCCACGATCAAGCTAAAGACTTTTTAGTAAAGCTCTATGAGCAAATGGTCGTGCGCGAGGCAACTTATCAAGAGCTTCTTAAGCACCAGTGGGGCTTAGATTCCGGTTCCACTATGGCATAGAGTCGTTCTACTGTCGCAGTGGGCGACCTCCTTCTCTTGCTTGGTTCCAAGGAGGAAAAGAGCTGGGGATGTCGGGGCGTCAACTTCGATAAACAATACTACAAACGTTGGACAAAAATTCAATTCAAAAAACTAACAATGAGAAAACTTCTCTACGACACATTTGCTAGAGCTTAGAGTTATCTTTTATAGGACAAATCTAGTGCTTGCTTTAGCTAGACTTCCTTGCGGCTCGTCTAGTGTGCGAATTAACCTGCGTAAATCTACAATCTCCCGGAATTATGTACACAGGCATACTGAGAGAGAATGTTAGATAGCCGTGATTTGGTAAGCTAGTTTTTTCACTCTTTATACATATAACTAGAACTTACATCTTTATACACATTTTGTTTATAAAAGTTTACATATTCTGAGTGTCCACACCTTCGCTACAGCGAAAACATGTAACATTAAGAAATTATTCCTAGTTGGAAAGATCGTATGGAGAGTCTGTATCAATACTTTCCAGTTTTGCGAGAGTTTGAGGCTTAATCTTTTCGTACTCTCTTTTAAGTAAATTTTTACTAATTAGGGGATCGGCAGAGGATATCAATGTGTTACTCATTGCGACCCACTCTTGCAGTCGTTGGCGCTGGGCAGAAGCGACGCCAGAAAGCAAGATATGGCTACAGCGATTTGGTGTTTCTCGTGCAAAGAACAACAGGCGGTAGTAACCTGTGTGCTGTAGTAACCGGGTAATTTCTTGACCAACATTGGTTTTGAGATCAAGGTAGTAAGGTAACCATTTAGGGCCATGTTTGCGGTTGTAGATGACAGTAATCCATAGCAGCATGGGATGGGGAATAGAGATGAAAAGAAATTGGTTATAGCGGGTACAGACTAAGCGCTTTTGAATTTCCTCTTGTGGTAGCATCACCCACAGAGCGGGTAAAACCTCTCCATTGGTATGAATGGGCTGAGGAAAAACAATATCGGCAATTGGTTTATTTTGAGGCCAAGAAATGGTATGAGTGATTTCATCGTTTGACCAAGATACACGCAAATCGGCTTTTGTCTTTTGTTCAAGCTCATTGCTCACTGGAATAGCAGGAACTAGCGCATGGCTATCTTGCCTTATTTTTCCTGTATGCTCAGGCTTTTCTAGAGATGCTAAAACTCTGAGGATTTCAGCGATATTTTGGGGGCGATCGCGTGCTACTTTAGCTAGACAACTCATCACCAAATTTTCGATTTCTTTTGGTAGCTCTAATCCAGGCGCAACCTCAGCAAAAGAACGTGGTTTTTGATAGTGATGTGTTTTATACCATGCTCCAAAAGAGTGAGTTGGTGCGACCAGTGGCATTTTGCCTGTGAGCATCTCAAACATCATGACGCCCAAACTATAAATATCAGCACGGTTGTCTAATTCCTTACCCTCCATCTGTTCGGGAGAAGAATAAGCCAATGTCCCCAAATAGAATTTTGTATGGTCGCCGTCTGACTGTAATAACTTAGCAATACCAAAATCTAGAACCTTGACCAATTCTCCAAAACTGGCATCTTGAATCACCAGCATATTGCTTGGCTTGATATCACGATGGATAATTGGGCAAATAGTACCCTCAACTGGTATGCCATCATGGGCGCACTGTAATCCCAGGCTGAGTTGACGCGCCATACTCAGGAATCTTGGTAAAGGCAGCCGTTCCTTGCGAATAATATTGTTCAGGCTTTGTCCTTGTAGATATTCCATGACGTAGAACGGGGTGTTATTGTCATCTACGCCATAGTCCATGACTCGGACAATGTGGATACTTTTTTGCCCTAGTAAAGCACAAGTTTTTGCTTCTCGCTCAAAGCGGTCTTGCAATCGCATCTTTTCATTTTGGATTGATAGCGCCAGAAACTTAACCGCAACAGGTACACCTCCCAACAAAGTATCTTTAGCACGATAAACCCGACCCATTGCTCCAGTACCGATTAACTCCTGGAGTTGGTAGCGTTTGCTTAGTAAGCGACCAATGTTGGGGTCTGACATAGAGAATTTGAATCCAAAAGCAGGTTGTAAGTATTTGGGAGGAAAAGTGCATTCAAACTGATATTTGAATTATTGCGCCCAAAATGACTTTCTAGGCACATACCGTCTAATTGTGATGTAATTTTAGTTTGCCCAATTTTAACTAAATAGATAGCTCTAGGCTCTGGCAAAAACCTTAATTAGGCAGCACCACACTCACCACAGAGTTCTCATAACTAAGTAATGAGTGCGGAGTTTTGAATATTAATAAAGCCTAAGGAGACGAAATAAAGCCGTGCTGGGCAGGTTTTTTAAGCTCCAACCCCTTATGCCTCGTAAATAATGCTCTAGCTTATTAGGAATTATGACTGTTATTTTAACGCGAATTTAGACGGCTTATATAGTGTCCGCCTAATTTAGCCCAATCAAAAGGCCTTGAATAAGTTTTACTATTCAAAACCGTCCCTCTGCAAGTGGGAGAGAAACTTGAACTTTAGTTTAAGGCAGCGAGAGGTTCGTCAAACTTAGGTTATTTGAGTGGGCAATTACCGACAACTAAAGTTTTGCTTAATTAGTACTTTCCTCCTGAATCCGATTTGATTTCTGAACTGATTTGCGTGGTGCGCGTTCGCGCAGCGTCTCGCAGAGAAGCGCAGCGCAAGCGCGATAGGTAGGCAATAGGCAATAGGCAATAGGCAAGGGGAAAGAAGGCTTACTACTTGTACTGAGTTTTTTCAGAAATCAAATACTAGTCCTATATCTATAACAAGGTTGTCTTCTACGTTTATTTTGTAAGTAGGGATCATTCAAGTGATTACGTAAGGATGGATTATTTATTGATAAAAATGGAATAGTACTAATTGGTATTGGTAGTTTTTCTTTGCCTCTGTATGTTATAAGAAATATCAAAAACTGATTTGTTACCCATTACATAATATTGGATTCGACGACCGATAATATTATTCAATCGGAAAATAAAATCATAAAAGAAGTGTGGGTTTTTACCCATTTTTGTCAATGCTGTTAACCATTTTCCTTCCTTTAAAGGCTCTACAACTTCAAAGTAAGCTAGATGTTTTTTATAGACTGCAATATTATAAGATAGAGCACGCATTAAAGCTGGATTTTTTTTCACAACCTCTTGTTGCATAAAAGAATTACTAGCATTCAAATATTGATTTAGACGGGACAATTGGCTTTTATGTACAAGAGAACCGGGGCGTGAGCGGTAGAAATAATAAGGTTTTGGCTCAAGAAAAAAGCGAGCACCTTTTATTAAGCATTTCATATCAATCCAAAAATCTTGGCCCATCCTGATGGCATCATCATATTCGATGCCGTGCTTAACCAGAAATTCTCGTTTGAATAGAGGCTTACTTATACCAAGATGCAACCCTGGTTCTCCATAGACATCAGTTTCTACAAAATAAACGATATCAATTTGGGAAATTTTATCTATACGTTTTTCACTTTCTTGAATTAATGTGCTCCAAGGAGATGTTTCGCCATCCTTGATTAAATAAAGATCGTCAGCAATCATGTCTGCATTTTTCTCATGTGCCAGTGACACAAGCTTGGACAATCTTTCAGGAGCATACCAATCATCTGAATCAAGCACAGCAATCCATTCTCCTTGGGCTGCTCTCAGAGCACAATTACGCGCAGCAGCAGCCCCAAGGTTTTGTTGATTAACTATTACTTTAATACGTGGGTCAGTAAAACTTTTAGCGACTTCTACAGTTTTATCACTTGAAGCATCATCGACTATGATAAGTTCAATATCTGTGAGCGTTTGCTCTAAGACTGACTCTATTGCCTTTGCAATATAAGCTTCAGTATTGTAAGCAGGGATAATGACAGAGACTTTAGGATTCATGAAACTGGACTCCAGACTACACGATTCGGTAAAAATACTAAAAGTCTAACAATAATTTGATAATTTCTTATTTAGTATACAACTCAGTAGGTTCGTGAGAATAAACGATGATTCTTTGAGGTCAGATATGAGACATTAGGCGTTGAGGCAGCAGTGCATTGGCAGAAATGTTTGAGCGGCAGGCTCCTTGCCTAAACGCACAGCAGTGAGGCAGCATTACCCTTAAGTTGACTGACGCTCTAGGCTAGCTTCCATTGTGTTAGTTAAAAAATGACCAGCCAAGATGCCACTACTAAGGTAGTATGTATCTTCCGAAATTCGGTGCAGGGTTTCAAAACCACTACGACGCTGACGATCGCCTATTACCCAGTAACGCTGCACAATAGTATCTAAACCAATCCAGCCTTCACCTTCAACCTGCCCTAAAATATTATGCTGGAGTAAAAAAGTATACTGACGCTCTCCCTCATGCAGCCGCCCCTTGTATTGCAGAGAGATTTCTGAGCGATCGCTACCTGGAAATACCAACTTTGTAGCCATAGTGAACCAGTTATCTCGGTTCCAAGCGACCAAGGTCATACCCTTGACGCTGATTGGCATACCATTACGTTCCAGCCAATTTCCTTGCATTGTCCAGCGTCCTGGTTCCAATAAAAAAGTATGAGCCACCTTATTCCCTGCCTTGATCGAGTACCGCCAAGACTACAGTTATAGCAGTGCTAAGTTACCGGTGCTGAATGAAGAAATTTTTGATCTTATTGTTCCTGTTTCAAGATTCAGGAGTAACTTTGGTGAATTTCTCCCAAAAGCACTTCTTGAGGTGCCCCAGTCGCAGTAGGTAGGTTGCCAGGAATACCCAAATGTCGCCAGTAGGCTAAAACTGCAAAGGCGATCGCTTCTTTAAAATCTGCACTTAAACCGACTTCATCTGTAGTCAATACTGGTATTGATGTTAACAACAACTCTAATCGACGTTTCAAATAGAGATTGCGGCTACCACCACCACATAATAATACCCGCTGTGGCATTTCCGGCAAAAAAGTGCGGTAACTATGAACAATTGAAGCAGCTGTAAGTTCTGTAAGAGTTGCCAGTATGTCGGCAGTGTTGAGTTGGTACGCTTGGGCATCTTTTAAACACTGATGCAGGTAAGCCACACCAAATAACTCTCGACCAGTAGATTTGGGCGGGGGTAGATGAAAATAGTCTTGGTTGAGCCATTGTTCTACCAAGGGATGGCAAGGAGTACCACTCGCTGCCCAATTGCCATTTTCATCATAAGTTTTAGCACCAGCGCTTAAATGCTCCACCGCCAGATCCAACAGACTATTTCCTGGGCCAGTATCCCAAGCGCGAATTTTTGAGAGCCAGTCGCCATATCGAGGCGGAATATAAGCAACATTACCAATACCACCAATGTTTTGTATACAACGCCCCTCTTGAGGATGACTGAGTAAATAGGCATCGACTCTGGGCACGAGAGGTGCACCATGACCACCAATATCGATATCAGCAACGCGGAAGTTGCTCACAGTTGTAATGCCCGTAAGATGGGCAATTAATCCACCGCGCCCTAGTTGCAGACTGTAACCTAGTAGGGAGTGGGGAGTGGGGAGTGGGGAGTCAGGAGTGGTTTTTTTCCCTATTCCCTTATCCGCAGGTGGTCGATGATAAACTGTCTGACCGTGGGAGCCAATGAGAGTGGCTGGCTGATGACTAGTTTGAATATTTTGGGCAGCTTGAGCAAAGACTTGAGCGATCGCATCATCTATTTCTGCCAATTCTGCCATTGAGATGGCAACGCCTGCACCAACTGCTAGTATTTTTTCTCTGAGTTCAGATGGATAAGGATATGTTTTACCGGCTAGTAACTCAACTTTGAGATCCAATTCTGTACCGGAAATCTCTACTAACGCAGCGTCTATGCCATCTACGGATGTGCCACTAATCAAACCGATAACGCGAGTAGAAACAGCAACTTCTTCGGTCGGATGCATTGATAAAAATTTTTTGTTGATTGCAAGAGGTAGTTTAATTCATGTTACTACCCATGTCAAAAAAACTCAGGTGGCATAGTTGACTGGAGAAAGACAAATTGTCAGGGAAGGGGTGAGAGGCAGCCGACAGCTACCCGTCAAAGAAAGTGGTATTTCTTTCATGCAGAAAGAAGAATTAAATTTTCAATTACAGCAATCCCAGAGTTATGAAAGGTATTAGAACTACCTGGATATATTGTGATTGATGCAATCGTTTTCAGAAAGAGATTGTGCAGCTAATCACTCTATGCATTATGCAGATTATGTAATTACTTTAAATAAAAACCAAGATAATCTTGATCGTGAGGTTGAAAAACTATTCAGCCAAGGGATAAGCACAGGTTGTCCAGAAATTGGCATAGATAACCCAAGTTGCTAGTTATGACGAAGAGCGATCGCAGTAGGTAAGAAAAGGAATAAAATCCCCTCCAGGAAGAAAAAGAGGAGGGGTGTATGTTAAACGAAATAATTGCCGTCTATGCTATCACGGATGACCTGTTGAA
>JBBSOX010000067.1:0-34299 GCA_038259325.1 Chroococcales cyanobacterium
CTGCCTCTAACTCCCCCCTAGTAATGATTATCATTTTTATAAGGAGTGAGATTTAATTTCCTCAAAGCCTTATGTAGTTTGAGTCTTGGTGTATTTCACCCTGATTCAGGCTCGTCAATATTTAGATGCGTTTGCCCTGGGGATAAATCTAATTCTGGTAGCAACTCACTGTTACCAATTTTTTCATATTCTTGTTCTCGTAAGCAGTAAACTTCAATTGTGCCATCTTCCCAAAACCAAACTTCGGGGACTTGCATTAATTTATATTTCTGTAGCTTGATGGGACTACCGCTAGTAATCACTACTTCAATGCAGAGGTCTGGTATAGGTTTGTCAGTTCCAAAGCAATAAGATAAGTCAGCTTGATATTCTACTATCTTGGGAATAACCTGGCTAAAACTTCCACTAGGGAAAAATTCAATGCCCTGTTCCACAAAATATTGCCCCAGCAGCAAACCAATTAAACACTTAATAGCCTCATGAGGCTTACCAATACTCACAATTTCTAAAATTCCCTCACAATAGAACAGACGCACCCCTGGTACATTTTCAAAGCTGGCTTGAATCGTTTTAAACTGTTCCCAAGTTAATCCACGCCGAAAGAAGCGTTGTTCTTCTGGTAAGTTAACAGCATTTTCTAACGTTTGAGTCATAATATTTTTTACTCTCCCAGTTAGTAGCCACGAAATTTATGTTATTTCCATCTTAAGTCAAAACCAAATTATCCCGATGAATCACGGTTTCCACACCGGCATAACCTAAAATTGTGGGAATTTCTCGTGAATGATAGCCGCGAATCTTTTGTAGATCATTGCTGTTGTAATTCACAAGTCCTCTAGCAATTTCGTTACCATTTGCATCACATAATTGCACGGCATCCTGTGTGTCAAACTCTCCTTCTACTGCCTTAATTCCAGCAGCTAATAACGATTTTCCCGATAGAGAAATTGCTGCGATCGCACCTTCATCTAAATACAATTTACCCGCAGGTACAAGTCCGTAAGCTATCCAACGTTTACGCGCCGAAGTTGGTTCAGGTTGCGGTTCAAAATGCGTCCCAATAAGTTCACCTTGGATAATTTTTTCTATATTCTGGGGAAATCGCCCTTGGGTAATTACAGTCCGCACTCCCGCAGCAATGGCAATTCTTGCAGCCGAAATTTTTGTCACCATCCCACCAGTACCCCACTGAGAACCTTGGGAACCTGTTTGTATTTGTAATTCTGCTAATTCTTTAATACTACTAACTAAAGCGATCGGTCGAGCATCTGGTACGGAACGGGGATCGGCTGAGTATAGTCTATCAACATCGGTGAGCAAAAATAGCCAATCTGCTTCTACTAGGCTGGCAACCAATGCCGAAAGGGTGTCATTATCACCAAATTTTAGTTCGTCTATTGCTACAGTATCATTTTCATTGACTATAGGGATCACTCCCAGCCCCAATAGTTCCTGAAAAGTGTTGTAGGCATTGAGATAGCGGCTGCGCTGTACTAAATCACTACGTGTCAATAATACTTGAGCGATCGGCTGTTGTAATGTAGTAAATAAATCATCATATACACGGATTAGTCTACCTTGTCCAACTGCTGCTACAGCCTGTTTCAGTGCGATCGCTTTAGGCCTTTCTGTTAAGCCCAACCGAGCACAACCCACCCCCACAGCCCCAGAAGAAACCAAAATCACCCGGTGTCCTTGGCGTCTTAAATGACAGAGTATTTCCGCCAAGGTAGCGATGGTAGAAAGTGCTAATTGTCCCGTTTCTGGTTGGGTTAAGCTAGAAGTGCCGATTTTGACAACAATTGTTTTAGTCATTAGTCATTAGTCATTGGTCATTAGTCATTAGTTATTGGTCATTAGTAACTGACGAATGACAAAGGACAAATTACAAAGGACCAATGACTAAAGAAATTGTAAAGCGCCAATCCCTCTATAGTGAAGGCTGACGCTTTACAGGTTTATATTTATTTTGTATGCTGTAGGGTCTTATTTGGCTGACCCCATGTTATTAATACTTATGATCCCCGATTTTTGGATTCCAGTAAGATTCCTTAACCATTTTTTTAGATTTACTTTCCTGATGATTTTTTAGCGTTTGTGAATCTTGCTTTTCTTAGGGGTAATAGAAGCTCCAAGTATTTCAGATATCCAAACTTCAAAGTTGCGAACAGGATGAGAACGCAGGGCTGCGTCTGCATGGACAATCGGTTCAACTAGAATGGTAAACATCCCCAGGCGATTACCTGCTATAACATCCGTAAACAAGCGATCGCCTACCATTCCTACTTGATGCACTGGTAGATCCATTCCCCTAAGGGCTGCTCTAATTTTGCGTCGGGAGGGCTTGGCTGCACCCAAGTAGTAAGGTAAATTTAGCGATCGCGCAATTCCACCAATTCGCGCTTCACTCAGGTTATTACTGACCAAGCACAATGCAGTACAGGTACGGATTTGCTCTACCCACTCTCGTAGCTCTGGGGAAGCTATCCCGACTGTAAAGGGTACTAAAGTTTCATCTACATCCAATACCAGCCCCTTAAGCCCGTATTTTTGGATAATATCTGGTGTTAGGTTCAACACTGAACCCTCTAAAATCAAGTCAGGCTGTAAAAGATTGTTCCAGACCATAGTCAACAGTCAAATATAGATAGCTAAGACAAATGAGCATAACCCAATATAGTTTAGTTAGTCGAACTCCATCCTGGAATATCTCCCTGAACATTTTGAGATAAAATTCCTAAAATCTTATCTATCTCTTTGATGTAATAATTACTCAAATCAATAAATATATCGTTTTCTTCTAACTTCAAAAACTTCCAAATATCCCCCGTTGTTACCGCGCCATAAATTTTTTGAATTTCATTTTCTTCTTGTTGATTAAACAATTGTGCTGCTAACATTGCGGCCGCACATTGCCCTAACTCAGCTTTAATATTTTCATTTTTGGCTTCAATAATAACCACCACAGGCATATTAATTGTTAGTTGCTCTTTAGAACGACTAATGATAAAGTCACAATAGCCATTCAGACCTTTTTCTACATCTACATTAAAATCTGTTCCTGAAAATAAACTAATTGGATAATTAGCCCTGCGCCTTACCTCCAACAATATCGGAGTGATAATCATTTCTGAACGAGCTTTTTCAGTATTAATTGCTAAAGCCAGTTCTGTTGTTTCTTCTAAAGAATTTATGAGTTTCTCGCTTGGCTGTAAAGGTTCTATGTCGGCACATAAATCAGTTTCTTCATCGATGTGGATGCTGAATGACTTTTTAAATTTACTTAATGTAAAGTCGCTATAAGCCATTTTCAGCACCTCATGCCAATTTTGGATTTTAGATAATGGAATTAGAAATCCCTATCAAAATGCTTTTTCTAGAATCTTAAACAAGACTAGTACAGTATGGCGTACATAAACCACCCAATCCAAATAGCTAAAAAGTCTACCCTATAAACTTTTTGACTTTTGACTTCCGCCATGCAGTACTAATTGTCCCAATTTAATGTCAATGTTTCATTGCTTCCACATTTAATGGGACATGGTAAAAAGTTTAAGTAGATTTTCATGACAATGAAAATTACCAATTAAAGAATTCAAAATGAAAATGTAACATTTTGAATTTTTAATTCTATTCCACTTCATTAAAAAGATGTTCCTCTAACAGAGGCTGCACTTTGCGAAACTCTTCTGGAGAGAGTAATTCAGGTTCGCCTGTTTTCGTTATCCGTGCAAAAAACAACAAAGGATCAAGAGGTGTATAAATTGCATACTCCTGATCCTCATCATAAAAGCTAGCGAGTAGCTGTAATTGCTCTGGCTCTAAATCTGCCTCTTCATCTTCGATTTCTAAGGTGAAGAGTTCTGATTCTTCAACTGGCGGTAAATCACCTGCAACTGTCAGAGCATAGGCTGTATTCTTCAATATCAGGTTCTGCTCAGATAGTACAGCTTGGGCAGTGGCAAAAATTTGCTCAATGATGGTGTCGTCTTCTACCAGAACCGCTTCTTCTTCCTCACCGTCACCTTCCCAAGAAAAAATTTCTACAGGGGAGTCAACAGGAAGAAGTAAAACGTATTCTTGTTCATCGACTTCAAGGGAATGCTCTACATAACATTCGAGCGATCGCCCTTTGTCATCGGTCAAAGTGATAGAACCCGCATGAGCGTTATCATTTTCTTCAGGAAAAGGAGAGGAAAACATAGCCAAAATGTAGAAATTTAATAAATTCCAGCAACTTTGGAAATCGCTGAACTATTTAATCACATATTATGTCAACCAAATAGCTTTACACGTAGATACAATTGCTGGCTAATCGTTTTCAGAATATCATGTTAAAAGGTATCAATACTCAATAGCCGCCACTGAACTGTGGGAACTGGTACGCTTGGCATCTAGCCATTGTTGCAAAATCAAAGCGGCTGCCTTGCGGTCAATCAAAGCTTTATGGCGCGACGGGGAACGCTTCTCAGCAATCAAGAGTTGCTCTGCTTGAAATGAAGTTAATCGCTCATCCACATATTCCACAGGCAGTTTCAAGGCTTTAGTCAGTCTTGTAGTAAATTTTTCAACTTGACGTGCCTGAAATCCCAATGAGCCATCCATTGAATAAGGTAAGCCCATCACTAGGATTTGCACCTCGCGTTCATTAACTATTTGTCGGATTTGCTCGACATCCTGCTCAAAAGATGTACGGTCAATTGTTGTGATCCCCGTGGCAATTAAACCCGTGCGATCGCACCCTGCCACACCAATTCGCTTGCGGCCGAAATCTAGCCCCAATGCTGAAATAAACGGTTTTGGTTGCTCCTGGGATATCACGCTAATTCTCCTGCTGTGCATCTGCTGATTCAGAAATCGGCGATGCTTCCACGCTAGGATTTTTTCCCGAAAAGTTAATCGGTTCTGACTTACTTGGCAGTGGTTTATCTGACGATGGCAGCTGTCCTGGTTGTATCCATGACATCCCACCTGGTATAGGTTTACGTGCCGGTTGTAACCCTTGCAGCATATCAGTCCACTGAATTCCTTCTAAGGAGACAAATTTAGACTCCCGTAGCTTGTGCCACACAGAGCGAGACATAACTAATGTATGTTCTATGCGTTTTGCCCCAATTCGTTCCAAATATTCTTCTCGCTCTGCCTGATAGTCTGAGGAAGCTAGTTGTAACCCTTGTTCGGGAAAATCTTGGGCAATCCGAGCCAGCTGAGATAATAATTCTGGATACAGCCAAGTGTAAGCAGGATGAACCGTCAGGGTTGCAACGTGGGGGACTTCGCCCTTACGGTCAAGTTGCACCTGAAAATAGCCGATCGCAGCTTTGCGTTGCGGTTCAAATACGTAACCACTCACTACTTCTGTTTTGCTCACCCATTGCATTACTGCATCAGTTAAAGCACCGAACAAGCTGGTTTTAAAGTCGCGCGTGTTACGGTCAAAAACCTGACGTACCAAAGGTGGCATAGATGCCGTATCTAGTTGATATAGCAACTGGGCATCAGCATTACTTACTGGCAAGAGGTTGGGTAAGTCTGGTTCTGCTTGTGCCAATTCAGCCAGTAATTCTGGCCCAATTTCCCAGTACGTCATTTCTGCCAGACGTTGGAATCCATTTTGTCGATATAGGGCCAACGCCTCTATGTCGTTGATATTAACTTCCAATAACCAAGTGCGAGCTTCTAGAATCGATTCAAAGCAATGACGCAAAAGTTGCGAGCCAATTCCTTGTTTATCGACACCACGCTCCAACAGCACTTGATCAATGCGCCAAGTGCTGCGTGTCCGGTTAAACGGTGACACTTGAATCATCCCTAGAAGCATCCGCCCTTGCTCTGCTATGTAGGCACAGAGGCGATACTGTAGCGGGTTAGGAAACCAACTCAAAAATTTGAGTAATCCATACCAGCGACGCAGCCTTTGCATCTGGCTGATGGCAAAACCTTCTCCCTTGGGAGTTAGGGCTGCGAATGACTCTTGAGTTATACGCTCAATCCCATCCAGATCCCGGTATTGGACTGGTCGGATAACAACGCTGAGGTTTCTGGGAAGTAATGAAGTCATTTTTATTCGAGCCGCTATTTAGCCTTAACTAACTGCTCTTCAAAGGAACTGCTGCAATAATTTTAACTAGTTTCTGCTCTCTACTATTGCATCAAAAGGGTGATTTTAGTAACTCAATACTTAAAAAAGCAGAAAAAGCAGACCTTGTGAGAACACCATTGGCATTAACCCAACATTTGCCTTTATTTTATTTGAATTTTGATTAAAATTTGTATATATTTATAGCCCTTGTCGAGAAACTAGCTTTTCAAAGTGGGCTTGGGTTTGATGGAGTAACTGCTGGCGACTATCTACCAGTGTTTGCTTCAGGGTTGGAACAAGATTGCGAGCTTGCAGAGTCATATGAAGTTGCAGGTTAGCGACATATTCACTGAAATCTTGATTCACTTCATCTGCGCCCGCATCCGTTAATAAATTTGATTCCATTGCCACTGTGTTCTCCTGTGTTAATCCTATGCTGTCTCTCTTCATGACCAAAAACTATCATGTTGTTTGGATTAACTTCTTAATTTGCAATGAAGTTTAACGCTTCTTAGGGATTGCTCATTAAAATCTCAAACCAACACCACCTTGTACAGAGATAGCTGTACCACCGCTATCACGGTAGGCATCAAAAGCGATAATCGCGTTGCCAAAAAGGACAGTATTGCTATTTGGGATCATATAATCAATGCCTGGTTGTAAAGCAAAACTAATTTTGTCGCCCACAGGAGAAGAACCACCACCAGCCAATACTAACCCAGCACCCAGGTAGGCATCAGCTTGCCAGCTGAGGGGAAAATCGTAAGAAACCGTTGGTACGACTGCCGTATTATTACCAATTAACACTTGGGCACGCAGTGAAATCGGTGCTTCCAAAAGCTTGTAGCGACCCGCTATAACCCCCCCCAATTGGATACCATCGGTAATACCAATAGTGGGGCCTATACCGATATAACTACCATAGGCTACTTGAGCTTGTGCTGGTTTCGCACTCGCCAGACTCAAGACTAAACCAGCCCCTAAAACTGAAACCAAATATGGAATATATTTCATAATCGAACTCCTCACACCAATTAGTCATTAGTCATTAGTCATTAGTCATTAGTCATTGGGCATTGGGCATTGGGCATTGGGCATCGGTTATTCTCTTTGTCCCCTTGTCCCCTTGTCTCCCTCATCTCCCTCATCTTCCCCTGCTCCCCCTGCCTCCCCTGCCTCCCCTGCTCCTCCTCTCATTCTACGGGCAACGAGGATGAATGCCTCCTTGAGTACAAATGTAAGCTAATTGCTTGGGATCTAAATTTTTGGCTTGAGAAAAATCAACCCCTTGGACTACGGCAGATACTGAGCCTAAATCTGGGGTTTGGACAAATTGATCTGCGGGATCTTGTTTGCTAGGAGCGAGAATTGCCCCCTTAAAATCTGCTCCTGCCACATTTGCCCCTCGCAAATCTGCAAGACTCAGATCGGCATTTTGCAAGTTAACGTTTTCCATTTGGGCAGAACGCAAAACAGCACCAGCTAGACGAGTGGCGCTCAAGTTAGCATTGCTGAGATTAGCACGATCCAAATAGGCTCCTGATAAATCTGCCCCTTGCCAATCAGTGTTAGTTAACTTGGCAAAGGATAATTGCGTTCCTATAGCAGTGGCGCGACCTAAACGGGCAGCGTACAGATTGGCTTCGTTCAATTTAGCGTCACCTAAATCAGCCCCAGTCAAGCTGGCTTTTTCCAAAACTGCGTTTCGCAGATCGGCTCCTACTAATTGAGTGCTGTTGAGTTTAGCCTCATATAGACGCGCGTTGGATAAGTTAGCTCTGTTGAGAGTGGCGCGGCTCAAATCGGTACGGTTCATCAAGACGCGACTGAGGTTAGCATCAGTAAGATTGGCTTGCTGCAACTGAGCTTGGCTTAAATCAGCCATCACATCGTCGTAAGTATCCCAGCGTCCATCTTCACCCATGCCCCGAAAACGGCTTCCCTTAAAGCTGGCTTGGTTAAGATTTGCGGATTTAAATTTAACTCCTGATAGATCAAGATTGTCTAGCACCAAGTTAAAGAAGGAACTTCCTGGAGTACCACTTTGACCTAATTGGGTGCTACTAAGGTCAACACCCTCAATTTGACCGCTGTAAACAGAGAGAATCTTGTTGATTGTCCGCTGGTTTCTTTGTAACCGACCTTGTCGCAGTTCCCGTTCTTTGGTTGCAGAACTGCTCACAGACTCTAGTTCGCTAACCAAAAACTGATTCTTATTTTTTAGTTCCGGGATGGCTGGGGGCCCGACAGTTGTCAAAGCTTGTTGAATCGTATCCAAGAGGCTGGGGTTGGTTTCGCTAACCAAGAGATCCGCCAGGAATTTAATGGACTGTGGGTCATTAATACCACCCATAGCCAGAATTGCACTTTGGCGTTGCTCATTAGTCACCCCAGATTTGGAATCCAATTGGTTGCGAAGTTCAAGGAATTGTTGCCTGTTGATTTTCTCGGTTGCTCGCTGGGATTGTTGAATTTGGATATATACTTGAGTACCTATTAAAGTTGCCAATACAGCAGTCATACTCGTAAGTCCTACCCCAAACAAAGTCAGATTAGGATTTTGCTGTATCCGCCGCCATAGATTAGTCGATTGGTTGGTTTGGGCTGCTGCTAATTCTTCTCCCTCGTGCCATTCTTCGGCTCCATCATTATCGCCAGCAGACTGAGCTTGTTTGTTGTTAGCTAAGAGTGAGGATGGCAAGGGGCGAGTTGCATCTATTGTATGAGTGCCTGCAAGTTGATCGTGCAGTGCGCGACGACCCCGGCGCGACGGTAAGCCTATGCCTTCACCCACAATCATTAATAAAGACAAAAATGTGAATAATCCTAAATTTGGAAAAGCAAAGCTGTAGCGCCACAGCAGATAAGCGATAGAAATGGGTACAGTCCAACGCCCAACTCCTTCTCTAATCACAACTGCTCCCAAACCAGGCGGCTTACCTTGCTCGTTGACAACCCGCACTTTTAACCAACGTTTAGGAATTGTGCTACCAGTTTTAGCCAGTAAATACAATTGCCACCACGAGAGAGTTACAGGTGCTAACAAGGCGATTGTCCACAAAATATTAGTCGGCCATGCCACGTTACGGATGCCATAGCTAACAGGCAGAGCTAGGGGTCTGGCGATCGCTCTTTCTGTGACTACCAGCACGGGGTTAAGCGGCACTCGATTAAAATCGCTTCTAGAATTGGCATAGACACCCATGCCGAAGGGAATTAACCCGCTAGTAACCACTAGTGTGATTTCAGCCGCCCAAGCGGCAAAACGTCTACTTGCTAGTAGCAGCGAACTGGTTTTTTCCGATTCTTTTGACTGACCAGATTTATTACTTCTCCTGACAATTGGTGTCGTCATCGTATAATTTCCTTTGATATTATTTCTACGCCGCGATCGGCACAATTAAAATAAACTAAGCTAATCGGCAAAAAGAAAAGCATCGTGAAATAGAATTTAGAAGTTAAAAGTCAGAAGCCTTTTTTATCCTGGCTCCTGAATTTAATAACTACTGGCAGAGTGCAGAACAGATGCATATCAGCTTGTTACTTACGTTGAGAGCTACTAGACACAAAAAATTTGTATCCAACATACACTAACACTGCCAAAAGTGCCAGACTGATTACAGATGCAACCAGTTTAAACACTGCTTGCAGCATTGCCAAGCCTACTAGCACCGTCACACCCGAAACTACCAGCTTTTTTGTCCCAGATAAGCTGTTGAACCAAATCTGAAATCGCTCCAGTTGCAAGTTAAACTTGGCAAAAATAGATGCCTCAGTCTGTTTTGGCTCTTGTGGTTGAGGAACCACTTTAGGCGAAAAATTAATCTCTGCCTCTAGCTTATTGAGGCGACGTTGCAAGTCTTCTTCTCTTTGAGGATTCATAAATCTTTTCTACCTCAGCTAGGTCACTTATTCCACAACAGACCAAATTGTATTTTTGGTGGTTGTCTTAGTGATTTTAGCTAATGTTATGTGTGTGCAATACCTTTCTGGGCAGTAAAAATTATGATGATTTTTGGAATCCTAGCGTGTTACGGATTGAAGTGGAGAATGTAGGGTAAAATATATTGGTGCAAAAGCGCCACCAAACATAGATAATTTGCAAGATTAATGGTCTTTATACTCATTAAATCTTCACAAAAAATGCTTAAGTAAATGGTATTGCTTTATACGACAGCTTTTGGAACTAAGATGGATTGCTGTCGTCAATTAAATCATTACTGTATAACAATATTGCTCTAAAAAAAATTTGGAGCATTAATTAAAATGAAAACGCTTAGGCTACTTGCAATTGTTCCCACAGCTTTGGCGATGAGTTTGGTTTTGACTGAGGCTAATTTGGCACAGACACCAACAATCAAAATTAATCGGAATCTCCAACCAGATCCAATGGTTTTGAACGGAAACTCTGGGGGAACTGTTAAAAGTAATTGTGGTAATATTACCACTGAACCAAATCAAGTTATCCAGGTTACAGAGGCACTACCTTATTTGCGATTAACAGTAGAGGGTCAAGGGAAGCCAACGCTGTTGATCGACGGGCCAGGGGGACGTTTTTGTGTAATGGCAGATAGCTACTCTGGAGGCAAGCCAGAACTTTCTGGTTACTGGCAGCCAGGAACATACTCGCTGTTTGTGGGCGAACTATCCCCAGAAAAGCCAAGCTTTAACTACACACTCTCAATCTCGCAACAAACAAATAAATAGTCATTTGCCCTTTGCTAATAACTCATGACCAATGACCCTTGACTAATCTTCTAGGGATTTGGCTGGTACTTCCACAGCTTTGATATCAATTGTGCCTTCTGGTGTGAAGCGCTGAAAATGATTATTTTGTACTAATAGTGACTCTCCACAGTTAGGACACTGCAACTGACTGTTATTTAAACCTGTAAATTCATATCTACAGACGGGACACTGGTCAGCAACCAAGTTACGTTGCAGCCACCAACGAAAGCCAAAAAAAGCCACAATAGGTGCCAAAAATAGCAACCCAACAATAATTACCAACGACTTAACCAACCAACCCAAGCCCAGTGATGCCAGCAACCAAACAACTGCCAGCAAGGTGAACCAAGGGCGGAGATTTAAAAGATTCAATTGCAATGACTTAAAGCTCATTTTTTAAATGTCGTCCTGCTCTCCTTCTAGGATAGCGATTTTAGTTATTGGTCATCAGTCATTTGTGATTGGAACTCAAAACTGAGGATAAAAGAATTTTTTGCAAATGCTGTTGGAAAGCATCTATGCCAAACAGAGCGATCGCTTGTTCTCGTAGCCACTCTCCATTACATCGCTGGTCATCCCCTTGAAGCATTTCTATACAAGCTGCTGTTACAGCATCAGGACTGCGGTGTGGTACTTGCCATCCCAGTTTACCATCTTGTAAGGGGTCAGCGGAGCCATCGTCGTCACCGGATAATACAGGTACTCCACAAGCCATCGCCTCCAGATAAACAATGCCAAAGCCTTCTTGTGAAGGCATAATATAGGCATCAGCAAGGCGGTAATGTTCTATTAATTCTTCTGTAGCAACGAAACCAGCAAATACGACGCGATCGCTCACACCTAAATATGCAGCTAGCATAGCTAATCGCGGTTGGTCATCACCGCGACCAATTACTAAATATTTCACTTCTGGGAAAACCTGAGCGATTTGTGGTAATGCCCGAATCGTTACATCTACACCCTTGTAAATATCCCCTGACCATAACCGCGCTACTGTCATTAACACCTTAGCACCAGTTAAGCCATACTTCTGCATTAATTCTGGCTGCTTGGAACCAGGAGTAAATTTATCCCCATCAATTGCACAAGGCATCATCTGTACCATTTTCGGGTTTAGACTATTAGCAGCACAAGCGCGATCGCGGCTGTAGCGGCTAATCGTCCAAATTTCAGATGCTGATGTCAAGGCGCGACGTTCTTGATTTTTGAGTGGTTCCCAAACTTCTTTGCCGTAAGTTAGCACAGTATAAGGAATCCCCAAAGGCTGACAAAGAGTTTGTACTAATACTGCTAAGTTAATATGACCGCAGAAAACTTTCTGCGGACGGCTTTGCAACAGACACTTAAGTAAAGCTGCTGCCATTTTTAGTCTCCCCAAATAGGGAGACTGATTTTTAAAGTAATGAAATTTTAAGTCCTCGTTTTTAAACGGATTTAAACTATCAGGACTATCTCGCAGCAAAAATACTTCCGCCTTATATGTTTGGCTCAATCCCAGATAGGCGCGAAAAATATCTTTTATATATGATTGAATACCGCCTTCGTGGGCAAAAATTTCTAAAAACACGAAGACATGGTTAGTTTTTTTATTAACTTTATCACCTAACTTTAGGTTTTCTGTCACTGTAGTGATGTGCATGTTAGGTTATTTACACTCGCGCTAAGGGCACGCTCGCACCGCTTTGTAACTGCTCTGAAATGGCACTTGTTGGAGAGCAAAAATAAGGCTCTTAACACTGCTGACAAATCTTAACAAGGGATCTTGTATAACTTGAATGCTATCTTTACTAGATTCATTAATTCTTTTTATACAACATTTTTTTTGAGGCTTTACAAAAAAATCATAATAACTAAGGAATTTAACGTAAAAAATATATTACCCAAATCCAAATATTATTGAAAAACAAGTATACTTTTATCAATTAAATAACAATATGTTTGACCAGAGACTCGTTCCCCTGCTGATTTTGTCTTGAAGTGAGTGGCTCAACTTTAGGTAAAATCTACCTTCGCGTGGCGGCGACATAGAAGAAGTTCTGTTTTTCTTGTTCCTAAATATAATCAAATTACACGCAGCATTTCGTAGAGAAGACTAGTACCTTGTGGCGAAAGTTCGCCTACCTTTAACAATTTGCCCAGGGCAGCTTGTCTCTTTAATTGAAATAGTATAGGGCTAGTATTTGATTTATGAAAAAGCTCGGTACAGATCGAAAAGCCTAATTCCTTATTCCCTACTCCCCACTCCCCACTCCCGCCCACGTAGATAATTTCAAAAATCAAATACGATTCCTATAGATGGATTTATGCCGTGCTGTACTTCGCCCTCGCACGCTGCTGCTACTTCTTCCCTATCTTCCGTCTTTGCTTAAAATCCAAAATTGGCATCAAAAGTATTTTTAACTTTCTTTACCGATTAACTACTTAACTTTTACTTTTGTACTTCTACAGAGTATTTGACGATAAGGAGGCAATTTCTACCATCTGCACCACGTTCGTATACAACACGATCAGCCAACCGCCGCAGGAGGAACCATCCATATCCGCCTACTTGCAGAGTACCTGGGGCTGGCTCTGCGATCGCATCAGGATTAAAAGGTTTTCCATAATCCCAAATTCTAATCTCTAGTCGGTCAATCCACAGATAAATGTTAATTTCAATGGTTGTTTCTGGGGGTAAAGCATGATGAGCGTGACGAACAGCGTTGGTAAAGCCTTCTGCCAATGCTAAATTGAGGCGATCAAGTTGGGTTTTTGACCAGCCAAGTTGAGACAAATGTTGCAGACAAAATTGCTCGAACCATTCTTGCACCTGGTTTAGGAGACTGAGTTCGCTCTTAACCGTCAGATGGTCTTGCTGCACTATGCTAAACATTAACTGTGACTTAAATATAAGTAAACCCAAATTGCTAGTTATTAAATTTTGCACTATTCGCAAAATTTATTTGATATAGAAGAATCTAAATTGAGATATTCTATGTCCCAAAATACAAAACATGAAGGATTTTGGCATTTCGAGGATTGGAACTAGCAACTTACGTTAAGTAAGGGAAAAATGTTTGTATTTGATGACTTTTGGTGATTTTAGATTTTGGAATAGCTTTTCCATCCAAAACTTCAGATCCCAGATGCAATCTGAATTATTAAAATTGACGCCTGTAAAATTCTTTCAAAAGCACATCTACATCTGCATCTGCATCTGCATCTGCTCTTGAAACTCACAGGCGTCAAAGCACTTTGCGGTGACTAATTTAGAATAGTCCCAAAGTCAAAGATTTATCCAATGGCAAGGCAGCACCAATACCCAGCCATATGGTGACAAGGGTACCAAAGAGGAACACTGTGGTTGCAACTGGACGACGGAAGGGGTTTTGGAACTTATTAACGTTCTCAATAAAGGGAACGAGGATAAGCCCCACTGGTACGGAACCCATTGCTAACACTCCTAAAAGTTTGTTAGGAAGCGATCGCAAAATTTGGAAGACTGGATACAAGTACCACTCTGGCAAAATTTCCAATGGTGTGGCGAAAGGATTTGCTGGTTCACCGGTCATAGCGGGATCTAGCACAGCTAGAGCAACAATCGCAGCGAACGAACCCATGATCACGATTGGAAACACGTAAAGTAGGTCATTAGGCCAAGCGGGTTCACCATAGTAGTTGTGACCCATGCCTTTAGCTAGTTTGGCTCTTAACTGAGGATCGCTCAGGTCAGGTTTTTTTTGTGTTGACATTTTGAAATGTGCTCTCCTGCTTAAGTTAAATTAAAGCATTTGTGAAAACTATCAGCTACTAGGCAACCTAAGGCGGCAAACAGTATTTGTCTATTTACGGTCAGCCGCCTAGAGGGCCTCTACAGCTTTAGGCTTCAGATACAAGTGTTTGTTTTTTGGAACTTATGTACAATTAATTTCTTGTGTTTCATAAGTTTAGAACAAACAACTTCATCTGAAAACTGATAGTGTTGCCTTTCACTAATAGCTGAGATTACAAAGGACCGGAAATACCTTGTTTGCGGATCATCAAGAAGTGGAACAGCATGAAGACTGCAATCAACCAAGGCAGCACAAAGGTGTGTGCGCTGTAGTAACGAGTTAGTGTTGCTTGACCAACACTCGAACCGCCGCGTAGCAGATCGGAAATCAGAACACCAACCACGGGAATTGCTTCTGGTACGCCGCTAACGATTTTCACAGCCCAGTAGCCAATTTGATCCCAAGGTAAAGAATAGCCTGTGACTCCAAAGGAGACTGTAATCACAGCCAGGATGACACCACTTATCCAGGTCAGTTCGCGGGGCTTTTTGAAACCACCAGTCAGATAAACCCGGAAGGTGTGCAAAATCATCATCAATACCATCATGCTGGCAGACCAGCGATGGATGGAGCGAATTAGCCAACCGAAGCTTACTTCATTCATGATGTACTCTACAGAGGAGAAAGCTTCAGTAACTGTTGGTCTGTAGTAGAACGTCATCGCAAATCCAGTGGCAAACTGGATGAGAAAGCAAACTAGGGTAATTCCACCCAGGCAGTAGAAGATGTTGACGTGAGGAGGGACGTACTTACTAGTGACGTCTTCGGCGAGTGCCTGAATCTCCAGGCGTTCCTCAAACCAGTCGGAAACGTTGGCCATACAATCTCAAGTTCCTAAAAGTCGGTTGCGGTTGATAAATCCCGAAGTTCTAAATCGGCGACCAAAATTCTGATGTTCTTAAGCTTCGGCATCCTGCGGGTTCGCCCAAGGGGTTGCCATAGGCTGGGGTAACAGCAGAATTGTCTAGGGACTTCTCATAAGCCGCCGCTTAGACTTCTCTCCCAATTAGCAATTTTGGGATTTTAGTAAAGGCGAGTTTTTTTGTTTGCTTTTCAGCTTTCAGCGTGCTAAGAGTCTTCAGAAACTTTACACTCTGTAAAGATGGAATATATTGCGATCTCTTTACGCCCCTGCATAGAAAATGGTGGACACAAAGTAGATTTTATCCTTTGGTGAGTGGATACAGCGCATCAGTTGAGTGAACAACTTGATGAGAAGAATGCACTACTTCTATAAAAAAAGTAACATAATCGAGAGATAGATTTCATCAACAACAGGGTTAAGTGGGCATTTCTAGGCAATTTGGGTTGAGGTGGAATTGATAATGGGGTTCATGAACAAAAAAGTCTTACGGGTTGGATTTTCATTGTTAATGGCGTTTTGGTTGGCGTTGGGTACGCTCACCCAGCCTGCGATGGCTTTGACGGCAGAACAAAAGCTGGTTTCTGAAGTTTGGCGAATTGTTAATCGCACTTATCTAGATGAGACTTTTAATCATCAAAACTGGGCGGCTGTGCGGCAAAAGGTTTTAGAGAAGCCACTGTCGGACTCAAATGCCAGTTATGCGGCAATTGGGAAGATGCTCAAGAGCCTCGACGATCCTTTTACCCGCTTTTTAGATCCAGAACAGTACCGCAGCTTACAGGTCAATACTTCTGGGGAATTGACTGGGGTAGGATTACAAATTGCCCTAAATCCTGAGACTGGGAAGTTAGAAGTAGTGACTCCCATCGCAGGTTCACCAGCAGATAAAGCGGGAATTAGACCACGCGATCGCATTCTCAAAATTGAAGGCGTTTCCACAGAAAATCTTACCCTAGATGAAGCTGCGACTAAAATGCGTGGGCCAAGTGGTAGCCTTGTGACTCTCCTCATCGAACGGGACGGAGAAGCAGAAACAGAAATTAGACTTACACGCGATCGCATTGCTCTTAACCCTGTGGTTTCAGATTTGCGTGTTTCTCCTGAGGGTACGCCCATTGGCTACCTACGCCTTACTCAATTCAATGCCAACGCCTCAACGGAATTGGCACATGCTATTTCTAGTCTAGAAAAAAAAGGCGCTGATGCCTACATTCTAGATTTACGAAATAATCCTGGGGGGTTATTACAATCAGGAATTGAAATCGCCCGTCTGTGGTTAGATTCTGGTACTATCGTCTACACTGTGAACCGACAAGGTATTCAAGGTAGTTTTGAAGCCTTTGGGCCACCCCTGACGACCGATCCTCTAGTGATTTTGGTGAATCAAGGAACTGCCAGTGCTAGTGAAATTCTTGCTGGCGCACTTCAAGATAATGGTCGCGCCCAGTTAGTAGGTGAAACTACCTTTGGTAAAGGACTAATTCAATCTTTATTTGAATTATCCGATGGTTCGGGTTTGGCAGTCACAATTGCTAAGTATGAAACTCCTCAACACCGGGATATCAATAAACTAGGTATTAAGCCAGATAAAGTGATTTCCCAAACAGCCATTAACCGTGAACAGATTGGCACTGAAGCGGATCTGCAATATCAAGCAGCAATGGAACTTTTGAAGAAAAACTCGGTTGTGGCAGGAAAGGTGTAAAAAAAGACGCGATTTCGCGTCTGTACAGAAGCTAGGAGAGACGCGATTAATCGCGTCTGTACAGGAAGATATTCGGCGTAAGTCTGTTCGCGTAGCGTCTCGAAGAATTGCTTACACTGTGTTGCATCTGCCTCCTGGCTTCTTCACTCTTTCACAGCTAAGACATACCTGCGGTGGTGAGAAGAGCCAACGTGAATTTTGTGCCTGCAATATCTAGGTTTTTGGCGATCGCATATTGGTTGCGAAACGGTACTAATTCGCTAAAACTTGGGTATTCTCGTTTTAAGAGCTTGATAACGACTAGTTGGCGATCGCATTCTCGAACTGCCCGATACACTTGGGTGCGAGAACCTGAATAAAGTTGCTCTATAATTTGGTAGCCAGCGATCCTTAAAGTTCCATCAAGTTTGGCGCTCATAAATTTTCACAGAAACATCGCGGGTCGTGTGGAAGCCACTTGACTTTCAGGCAGTGGAGGAAACACGCCACGGGTGGTTTTAACCACCGTGAAAAATAATAAAATTAAAGTGTGAGTAGGAATAACCATCTACGTTTTGAAGTGTTTTGTAAGGAGTGACCCCTGATTTATCTCGTACCTACACAAGTTGTAGCCCTGGGTATTCAAGTAATGGGAAAACATGGAGCGTATACCACCCAAATATTGATGGACTCGGAAAGCAGAAGCAATTAAAAAGTAAGCGCAATTGCAATACCTCTCGTACTGGTAGTTGTAGATGAGCGTGTAGGGGGATATTTGACTATCCCTTTTAAGCTAAGTTTTAGAGAATCTGCGTGTCTTTAGGGACTTCCAACTAAAAAAATATTCCATTGCTACTGTTAACTACTGTTAACTGTTGACTGTTGACTGTTGACTGTGAACCGTCAACGACCTCAAGCGGAATAATTTATTTTTTGGAGTTCCCTTAGACCGCAGAGTGTCAAGAGAATTCCTGTGTACTAAGGTTAGAATTCCTTGGACGATATCTTGGTTAACAAACGTTACACAACTTGCATTGGGGATTGGGGATTGGGCATGGAAAAGAGGCAGAGGGGCGGGGTGCGGGGGGCAGAGGGGAAAACTCTTCTCCCCTGCCCCATGCCCCATGCCCCCTGCCCCATGCCCCATGCCTCAAAAAGGCTGTATCCGCAGCAAAGCTGTTAAATCCAGAGAGGCGAGGTGTTGATAAGCTTGATCGATAACTCGCTTGCCTCTGAGAAAGCCAGTATTAGCACCGGGACAAATGTAGCGGAGAGTTTCTGGTGTAAACTTTTCTAACAAGAATCGAAGACTCTGAATTTGCCTGGGCCAATGGAAGGTTTTGGCTGTCCGTAATGGTACTGGTTCACCATGCTGGTTAGGGAGTAAATGACGACCAGAAAATAATATACCTCCAAGTTCACTGTAGTATAAACAAGATGACCCAGGAGAATGACCTGGTGTCCAAACTACTTGCGCTGCGGCATCAAGCGTAAATTCCTGCCTAAAAGTAGTTAAGGTTAACCCTGGTAATAAATAAGCTTCTTGCTCTTGAACTAAAATTTCGCAGCCAAAGCTTTGCTGAATTTCAGCAGTTTTGCCAATAGCGCCTCGATGAGTGAGAAATAACCAACGCACGCCTCCATGCGCTCCTAAAAAATCTTGATTTGTTTGGTCTAAAGCAGGGCAGTCTATGAGGATATTGCCTTCGTTTCTTACAATAAGATAAGAGGTTCCCCCTAATGTGTCCCGATTGGGTGGAAAAGCAAAAATGCTCTCTTGTGCGAAATCCGATTGCAGAGAACCTCCGCTAGGAACTTCGTTAGGGAAGACAGCCCGTGGTGGCTTAGTTGTATGACTTGGCACTTGAGGTAAAGGGCACATGATAAAAGAGCCGAAACTGAGGAGTTGTGGACAATCTGGTTACAGTGTGGAAATTCTAAAGAATTGAAACTTGAGCTTTAGCCACCACTGTTAACCGCTGTGAAAAAAAATGAGGGTTTCAGGTCTGCCTTGTAGTTAATGCTATGGTGCTGAGGCTACTGGTGGGGCGTTTTGTCAAAATTACTGAAGATGATATGGCATTTTGGTTTCTGCTTATTCTCCTACTGGGGCTAGCTACTTATCTAATGGTGCAGCACAGCGTCGCTCAGATCACCCGGACGCCAGTATGGTTATTGTGGCTGGTTCTAATGACACCAGCATTTCTATTGAGTGGATGGATGCTGATTTACGGGGCGAAACAACCCCCGCCATCAGCGCTGATTATTTGGTCGTTATTTGGCTCCACAGTGTTGTATTGGACGTTGTTTCAATGGGGGCGTCGAGCGCCAAGAAATATACAGGCCCAAACTCAAGCCCAAGCCTCAGACTCACAGCCGACTATCCAGCCTATCGTGGAACCAGTAGTGCGTCCCATTGAGCCAACGGAAGAAACTCAACTGCGAAATTGTTTTCCTTGGTCTGTATACTATGTTCAAAATATTGAGTATCGGCCACAAGCCGTGATTTGCCGTGGTCAGTTGCGAACTAAAGCCAGCAACGCCTACCAACAGATTAAGACTAATATTGAAGCACAATTTGGCGATCGCTTCCTGCTGATCTTTCAAGAAGGTTTTAATGGCAAACCTTTCTTTGTGCTCGTTCCCAACACTCAAGCTGCTAAACAGACAAATACACCACGACGCGACGAAGAACGGTTAACTCGACCAGGATTAGCGCTTCTCCTACTAGTAGCTACTTTGCTAACTACTACCTTGGTAGGTGTGGAAATTGCTGGTGTTTCTCTTCCGCCTTTATGGGAAATTAGCTCTTTGTTCAAAGTTCTATCTAACCCAGATGTTCTATTCAAGGGATTGCCATACGCTTTAGGATTAATGACTATTTTGGGAATTCACGAACTTGGGCATTATTTAACAGCTAAATTCTACAAGATTCGCTCAACATTGCCTTATTTTATTCCCATACCTTTCTTCTTGGGAACTTTTGGTGCATTTATTCAGATGCGTAGTCCCATCCCCAACCGCAAAGCTTTATTTGATATTAGTATCGCTGGGCCAATTGCAGGCTTTGTCGTGACTTTGCCGTTACTAATATGGGGGCTGGCTCATTCTGATATAGTTTCTATAAATGAAAAAACCCGACTTTTAAATCCTGATGCCCTTAATCCCAAGTATTCCATTTTACTAGCGCTACTCTCGAAGTTAGCCTTGGGTAGTCAGTTAACAGCACAATCAGCCCTTGATTTGCATCCAGTTGCAGTAGCTGGTTTTTTGGGACTAATTGTTACAGCCTTAAATTTAATGCCTGTGGGACAGCTAGATGGCGGTCACATTGTCCATGCGATGTTTGGACAACGAACTGCGATTGTCATTGGTCAAGTTGCTCGCGTGTTGTTGCTATTACTGGCTTTAGTAAGAGAAGAATTCTTGGTGTGGGCGATTATCTTATTATTTATGCCTTTGATTGATGAACCTGCACTGAATGATGTCACTGAATTGGATAATAAACGTGACATTTGCGGATTACTGGCAATGGCTTTGTTGATTGTAATTATTTTGCCATTACCGCAGGCGATCGCTAACTTTTTGCAAATTTAAAAAGTATCAGCACAAAAAGAAATAGTAAGTAAGTCGGCGAGAAAAAATAAAAGTATGTGAAGAAAAATTAACTACCCTACAACCCTTTTCTCTCCTGCCTTATCCCAACTACAAATATTTACGCCGACCTACTTATCTAAATTTTTCCCAACTATGGAATTAACTATAGCTTGGTATGTTTTATTTAGATTTACAAACAATTATTAAATAATCATCTCTCTTAAAAGTGTTTTTTGCGATTTTGTAATGAAAGGATAAATAAAAATATATCCCCTCTCCCCTCTCCCATTGTTCAATACTTGAAGTTTGAAGTTCAATACCAACTGTTTTTTTTAAAGCACCCCATGTTTCAATATGGAAACAACAAATTAAAAATAATGGGCAATGCCACAAAAAGCAGCAGCTTTGAAGTTTGTTATTTTACTTGGTTTGGTTAGCCTTTGCGCTGATGCAACTTATGAAGGAGCACGTAGTATTACGGGAGCTTATCTCCAAGTTTTAGGAGCTAGCGGCACTGTGGTGGGTCTAGTAGCCGGGTTTGGGGAATTGATTGGCCATGGGTTGCGCCTAGCAATTGGTTATCTTAGTGACCAGACACGCAAATACTGGGGAATTACAACTTTAGGTTACATTTTGAACACCGCAGTTGTGCCATTTTTAGCCTTAGCCGGAAGATGGGAAGTCGCCGCAGGTTTGATGATGGCTGAACGCACTGGCAAAGCAATTCGTACTCCTCCACGAGATGCCCTACTTTCCCACGGTGTGAGTCAAATCGGCAGAGGCTTTGGCTTTGGACTACATGAGGCAATGGATCAAACAGGTGCAGTTATGGGGCCTTTGGCTGTAGCTGCAATGGTTTATATCCAAGGAGAGTATCGCAATGGCTTTACTATTTTGATAGTACCTGCCGTTTTAGGATTGATTGTGTTGATTTTTCTCCAATTTTCTTATCCAAATCCTAGCGATTTTGAAGTAGAAATTGAGACAAATAAAGAAGAAAAACTGCCGCGAATATTTTGGATTTATTTAGGTGCCGTAGCTATTATTGCCGCCGGATATGCAGATTTTCCACTCATTGCCTTTCATTTTCAAAAGGAGGAAATCGCTTCTGGGCAAACAATTCCTCTGTTTTATGCTGTGGCGATGGGAGTGGATGCTATAGCAGCACTGATATTCGGATATCTATTTGACCGTATTGGTATTTCTATTTTGATAGTTGCAGCCTTCCTTTCATCATTTTTTGCGCCATTGGTATTTTTAGTAAATACACAACTTGCTCTTTTAGGAATAGCATTTTGGGGTATAGGTATGGGAGCGCAAGAATCAATTTTGAAAGCTGCGATCGCTAATATGGTTCCAAAGAAAAAACGTGCTACAGCTTATGGTATTTTTAGCTCTGGCTATGGCTTATCTTGGTTTTTAGGTAGCGGCTTAATGGGCATTTTATACGACCGCTCAATTACTTCACTAATTGTCTTTTCATCCGCAACTCAGTTGCTAGCAATTCCTTTCTTTATTTGGGTAAAATTACAATCTGACCACCAGGATTGCTAGAGCAAACTTTCCACTTTATAAAAGTTAAATTACAGATAAACACAGATAATCCATCGGTGCTTATCTGTGTTTATTAAAAAATATTAAACTTAATCACCTCAGAAATAAGGAGAATATATTGTATTACAACTAATTCGATACTGAATTAGCCGCCTCGGAAGTCTTCGCTGCTGGTGGAAAGCCACCCATGCGAATCTCAGAAGTGAACGAAGTAATACTAAATCCACCAAAACTCTTGAGGACATTTGCCCGCATTCGCAAATTGGGGCTAGCAAACCACAGGCGCTCCTCTGACGACATGGTTTCATCTTCTGTAGTTAAGATTAAAGCACCATCACTATCAAATTTATAGTGTCCGGCAACTGGGGTTTTCTCGGCATCAACTGTTTCCCGCAGTAACTTACCTTGGCTCGGATTATTTGCATCAGGTACCGAAACTAACACAGTTGAACCACTATGTTTTGTTTGATCCTTATCCATTGTGCCGTTCCAGGTAATTTTGGCAGCGCAAGAAGCGGAACTAGGATTAATTTCGTACTGTTGACACAGTTTTATCACTTCTGGATGATCTACTGCCAGCGTCTCAATGATGATGTCTGACTTACTATTTTCAGATTGATTAAAAGCCAAATGTTGACTAGTCCGATGAGAAAACCATTTACCAGTGCTTAACTGAAAAAACTCTTCAATATTCATGAATGAAATTACCCTGCATCAAAATGCTAAAATTCTCACTTGATTATTAAAAGGTAGCAAAAGGCTCTAGTATTAAGCTTGATTGTCTATTTCCTCAAGCTTCTTGAGGCCAATTCTGGCTGCCTCGGCAACGTTGAAATGATTATCTTTTTCTAAGTATTTTAAAGCTGAGACACTCTTGGGAGTGGGAAGATTTCCCAAGGCTTCTGCCAAACGCTGCCTAACTAACCAATCATCTGATTGGGCGAAGCGTAGGATATTATCAACAGACTCAATATCTTTAATTTCTCCCAGTGCAGAGATTGCAGCTTGTTGCAACACTACTTCTTTGCTATCCAATGCCTGAATAAGAATTTGATGGGCACGGGGGTCTTTAATGTTACCTAGAGAAACGGCTGCACTAAAGCGTACTAGCCAATCAGTATCTTCGTAAAACGCCCGTGAAAGCACCTCAAAGGCTCTGCCATCACCCAAATATCCTAAAGCACCAGCGGCATCAGCGCGTATGCCATAATCAGGGTCATTTTCGAGAATTCTTACCAAAATAGAATAACATTCAGCCGTCGGTTTGATGCCAAGGGCAAAAATTGCCATCGATCGCAGTTGCAAAGATTCGTCATCTAGTACCTTTTTAATTAAAGGGACTGCATCCTCAGCAGACACATGACGCAAATTGGCAAGGGCTACCATGCGATCGCGTAAATTCGGACTTTCTAACTGAGTAGAAATTTCTTGTAAGCTTAGAGCTGCCATTTAGTTCAAAGCGTTTTCTTTACTTATCTTAATTTACCTGATCCGTTCATCAAAAAAATGGGTAGAAACCCCGTCCTTATAGGACGGCTTTATATTGAGGGTTGTGCGCCTCACAAAGAAAATGGTATAATGTGAGGATGACGCAAAAATCTTTCAAGTACCGCTTTTATCCAACCCCTGAGCAAGAAACCTTGCTTCGGAGAACGATAGGCTGTACTCGATTGGTGTATAACCGCGCTCTCGCCGCAAGGACTCAAGCATGGTATGAAAGGCAAGAGCGAGTGGGCTACGCTCAAACATCTAGCCTGCTGACGGACTGGAAGAAGGAATCCGAGCTTGATTTTCTTAACGATGTCAGTTGCGTGCCTTTGCAGCAAGGATTGAGACATCTGCAAACCGCTTTTACTAACTTCTTTGCAGGAAGGGCGAAATACCCAAACTTTAAAAAGAAGCGCAATGGAGGTAGTGCAGAGTTTACCAAATCTGCTTTTAAATGGCGCGATGGTAAATTGTTCCTGGCTAAAAGCTCTGAACCTTTGGACATTCGATGGAGTCGAGCCATTCCCCAAGGAGTTGAACCCTCTACCGTTACGGTGAAGCTCTCGCCTTCTGGACGTTGGAGTGTCTCTCTGTTGGTGGATATTGAAATTGAATCATTGCCAGAATCTCCTAACTCTGTTGGGATTGATTTGGGTATCACGAGCTTGATTGCTCTCTCGACGGGTGAGAAAGTTACGAATCCCAAAGGTTTCAATGCGAAACGCGCCAAGTTGCGTATTGCTCAAAAGTGTTTGAGTCGTAAGCAAAAAGGGTCTAACAATCGCTATAAATCCCGTCTTAAAGTCGCTAAGATCCATGCCCAAATTAGTGACTCTCGAAATGACTTCCTTCACAAGTTGACAACTCGGTTGGTGAGAGAAAACCAAACCATCGCCGTAGAAGATTTGGCTGTGAAGAACATGATTAAGAACCGGAAACTCGCTCTTGCTATTAGTGATGCCAGTTGGGGCGAACTGGTGAGGCAACTTGAATACAAGTGCGATTGGTATGGTCGCACTCTGGTGCTTATTGACCGATGGTTTCCGAGTTCTAAACGATGTGGCAATTGTGGGCATATCGTTGATAAATTACCGTTGAATATACGAGAGTGGGATTGTCCTAAATGCGGGACACACCACGACCGGGACATCAACGCAAGTAAGAATATTTTGGCGGCAGGGCTTGCCGTTTCAGTCTGTGGAGCGAACATAAGACCCGACAGAAATATTTCTGAAGGGCAGTTGCGAAAACCCGTTAGTGGGAAGAAACAGAAACCTAAGTCGTGAGTCTTAGGAATCCCCGCCGTTCACGGTGGGGAGGATGTCAACAGGCTGTTGCCATAGTGAAGTAGGAGTTTGGCGACTTTACAAAATGGCTCAATTATGAATGAAAAATAAACAAATGTTACTTGCTGCTAGATTGTGCTGGTGCTAATAGGTTTCGTTAATCCTATGTAATAGGATTAACGAAATGCTGAGAATATATTTGGCAATATTATGCTTTTTACAGAACCCGACTAATTGTAGAAGTCTGGTTAAAACTATATATTTAGACTAGGTTTTAGAACGGAGAGGGAGAGATTCGAACTCTCGTAGACGTTTCCACCTAACAGACTTTCCAGGTCTGCGCCTTAAACCACTCGGCCACCTCTCCAGGTGTCACAAGTTACGATCATACTATAGAATCCCAGAAAATGCAAAGATAAAGAAAGATATTTTAGATTAAATCTGAAAGTCCCAATCCCAAAACGCAAATCCAGATGTCCCGTACATACACAATTAAAGTTCACGATCGCGCCACTGGCAAAACACACACCCTAGAAGTGCCAGAAGACCGCTACATCCTGCAAACTGGCGAAAAACAAGGGGTGGAACTACCGTTTTCCTGCCGCAACGGGGCTTGTACCGCTTGCGCTGTAAGAGTTTTATCGGGAGAAATTTACCAACCAGAGGCGATCGGATTGTCGCCACATTTACGTCGGCAAGGTTACGCCTTGTTGTGTGTGAGTTACCCCCGTTCTGACTTGGAGGTGGAGACACAAGACGAAGATGAAGTCTACGAACTCCAGTTTGGCCGATATTTTGCTAGGGGGAAAGTTAAAGCGGGTTTACCGTTAGATGAGGAATGAATTCTGTTTCGATAAACAATTCAAAATCACCGAATTTGTAATGGTTGTAAGTCTTGGTGAGTGGGTGCGAAAAATAGCCATTTTGGCTTGCTTATTGCTCTTGGTGAGTTGCCAAGGTAAAAACCAACTGCCAAACAATGAGGCTCAGGTAAAAGTAGCACGGGTAGTTAGTGGGCAAAGCTTGGAAGTGTTAGGCATGGCTGAACAACCCAATTTGATTTCTCAAGTACGGTTAGTTGGTATTGATGCACCAGATTTGCGACAGCGACCTTGGGGGGAAGCAGCAAAAGAACAGTTAGAGAATCTAATTGGTGGTGCAGAACAATCGGTAACGCTAGAGTTTGATTTAGAAGCAAAAGACAAAATCGGGCGAACTCTAGCTTATGTGTGGAAAAATAAGGTGTTGTTGAATGAAGAATTAGTCAAACAAGGGAATGCGCTATTCATAGGGCGATCGCCTAATCACAAATATGACCAGCGTTTAGAACGTGCCCAACAATGGGCTAGGCTCATGGGCCAAGGAATCTGGAACTCAGAAAAACCCATGCGTCTCACTCCCGCCGAGTTTCGCCGCCAAAATCTTTGAGGAGTGGGGAGTGGGGAGTGGGGAGTGGGGAGTGGGGATGAGGGAGCAGGGGAGGTAGGGGAAGAAGAATTAATAACCAATGCCCAATGCCCAATGCCCAATGCCCAATGCCCAATGCCCAATGACTAATGACTAATAACAAATGACAAATGACAAATTTACAAATTTTTCTAGATATTGCTACAGAAGCGGCCTTAGCTGCTGGTGTGATTTTGCAAGGTTACTTAGGTAAATTAGAAGACGCAATTATTGAAAAAGGTCGCCCTGGTGATTTAGTCACCGCTGCTGATAAAGCCTCAGAAGAAGTGATTTTAGAAATTTTGCGCCGCCACTTTCCCGATCACTCTATCCTTGCTGAAGAATCAGGGAAATTAGGTAATCAAGAGAATGAATACCTTTGGGCAATAGACCCTCTAGATGGCACAACCAACTACGCTCATCAATACCCATTTTTTGCCGTTTCCATTGGACTGCTAATTAATGGCGTTCCGCAACTTGGTGTAATTTATGACCCTTTCCACAATGAGCTATTCCGGGCTGCTGCTGGTTTGGGGGCAACCCGTAACCGTCGCCCTATCAAAGTTTCGGTAACATCTGAACTGAGTAAAAGCTTACTAGTGACAGGGTTTGCTTACGATCGCCGCGAAACCTCTGATAATAACTACGCAGAATTTAGCCACCTCACCCATCTTACCCAAGGAGTCAGACGTAGCGGTTCCGCATCGCTAGATTTGGCGTATGTTGCCTGTGGACGCGTCGATGGTTATTGGGAACGAGGGCTTTCTCCTTGGGATATTGCCGCCGGGATAATTTTGTTACAAGAAGCTGGGGGCAAAGTCACTGCCTACGATGGCACTCCCGTCAAAATTGAGTCAGGTAGAATTCTCGCAACAAATGGTTATATTCACGACTCCCTCAGTAGCGAACTGTTACAAGTTCCACCACTATCAGCATGGGTGTAACACGTGGAAGCTTTCCCCTCGACTTTGGGTAAACTAAACAAAATCTAACTGCTCCTTTGGTGCAAATCCTCTATATGTCTTTCAAAATAGATCGTGGACTATTTAAATATGATTTCATAGATCATCACGCAGTTTTATGCGTTCCAGTGGATGCGGATGTCAAAGAAATTCGCAAACGCTATCTCAGAATAGCCCGTCGTTTGCACCCAGACAGTAGTTCTACTGAAAGTGCTGAACAAAAACATCTAGGGAACGAATTGTTATCAAAGCTGGTTAACCCAGCTTACGAAAAATTGTGTGGCGATCGCACTCGCACGGAATATATTTTAATTTTGTCGCAAATTGGCAAGCGTCTGGTACAAGAATCTACTTCGGTGACTCTCAACACCGAATTGGCTAAACAGTTAGCTAATGCCCCTAATATCGATCATTTTTATAGAAGTGCGATCGCTAAAATCGGCGAAACCCAATATGATTCTTTAGATAAAGCACTGCAAGTCATTGCCCAAATTAGTGAGTTGAATTTAGTCTATTTAATGCGGAGTTCGGGTAAAGCATCAGCACCACCGCCACCTGCTCAACCTAAAGTTAACTCAAGCACACCACCACCAGCACCACCAAAAAATACGCCACCACCAGCGCCACCAAAAGAAGACTTGATTGTAGAACAGTATATTCGTCGCGCTCAATCTTTGATTGACAAAAACCAATTTGCCCAAGCCAAAGTAGAGTTGCAGGATGCCCTGAAGCTAGAACCTAAAAATAGTCACTGCCATAGCTTAATTGCAATGGTCTATTTGAAGCAAAATCAGCTAAAAATGGCAAAAATCCACTTCGACAATGCTCTTAAATTAGACCCCAAAGATGAAACAGCATTGCAATGGAAACCAAAAATAGATAAAGCTTTAGGACAACAACCTAGTGATCATAAGGTGACTTCATCGCCCAATAATGGAGATAAGCAACCAGATAAATCTGGTAGTGGTGGATTGTTCGGTGGTTTGTTTGGTGGGAAGAAAAAATAATGGTGTATCAACCAGCAGCGGGAGCCAGGGATTTATTACCCTTGGATGTAGAGAAAAAACGCTGGATTGAAGATCGGTTACAGCAGGTGTTTGACCGTTGGGGATATCACAGGATTATCACCTCGACTTTAGAACGTATGGATACCCTGATGGCGGGGGAAGCAATCCAGCGCCAGATGGTGATTCAATTACAAAATGGTGAAGATGATGAATTAGGGCTACGTCCAGAATTAACAGCATCCATTGCTCGCACCGTTGTCACTCGCATGGCAAATGCAACTTATCCGCAACGGTTGTACTACAACGCTAACGTGTTTCGCCGCACTTGGGAAAGTAGACACAATCGCCAGCAAGAGTTTTATCAAGCTGGAGTGGAATTATTAGGCGCTGGCGGATTGCTGGCGAATGCGGAAGTATTACTGTTAGTAGCAGATTGTTTAGCAGCACTGGGGTTGCGCGAATGGCATTTAATTTTAGGTGAAGCGGGAATTACCCGATCGCTCCTGAGTGCTTTTCCTGCTAATTTACAGGATAAAGTTCGTAGTGCGATCGCTCATCTTGACCGCATTACTATAGATACTTTACCTCTAAGTGATAAGCTACGCGATCGCGCCCAAATCATCATGGATTTGCGCGGCCCAAGTGCAGACGTGTTACAAAAAGTCAGTAGTTTGGATTTAGATGAAGAACAGCGAGAGGCAGTTAATAACCTCAAATCCCTAGTAGAATTACTGGAATCAGAGAAGAAACTTCCGTTAATCCTCGACCTCAGCCTGATCCAGACCATAGACTACTACACTGGTATTGTCTTTGAAGTTGTCAACGATACCGAATCCCAAGCCAGAGTTTTAGGGCGTGGTGGTCGCTACGACAAGCTTTTGGGGCTATATCATCCCCAAGGAGAAAATATACCTGGTATCGGTTTTGGACTAAGTATCGAAGATTTATACCAAGTTTTGTTATCTACACAGCAATTACCACAGGAAACCCCAGCGAGTAACTGTTTAGTAGTACCAGAGACAGCGAATGCTAACGCCGCCGCCTTTGCCTACGCGCAAAAGCTCAGAGATTCTACTGATTTAGTGCGGGTAGAAATTGATTTGGGGGGAAGAGATGCAGACGCTATTCGCCAATATGCACGCGATCGCAGCATAGCCCAAATTGCTTGGATCAAAGCTGATGGTTCACCAAAAATTGAATCATTGCGTTAATGGGCATGGGGCATGGGGCATGGGGCATGGGGCATTGGGGCAGGGTGCGGGGTGCAGAGGGGAAAACTCTTCTCCCTTGCTCCCTGCTCCCTGCTCCCTGCTCCCTGCTCCCTGCTCCCCCTGCCCCCACTCCCCTGCTAGGCTAGAAATAGCCGATACAGAACAGAGGGAATCAAAAACATGCCGCACACAATTGTTACAGAAGTCTGTGAAGGCGTTGCTGACTGCGTAGATGCCTGTCCAGTTGCTTGTATTCATGATGGCCCAGGCAAAAATGCCAAGGGAACCGATTGGTACTGGATTGACTTTGCCACTTGTATCGACTGTGGTATATGTCTCCAAGTTTGCCCAGTAGAAGGGGCAATTCTTGCAGAAGAACGACCGGAGTTGCAAAAAACTCCGTAATAGTCCATAGTCAACAGTCAATAGTTATTTTTGACTTGACTGTTGACCAATGACAAATGACAAATGACAAATGACAAATGACTATTTACTAAATGTCCAAAATGTTCACGCTGGATACATCAAAGATGTAGATATCCTGCAAGGTGTGAATTTCCAGGTTGCACCAGGGGAATTGGTGACTGTGATTGGCCCTAACGGTGCTGGTAAATCTACTTTAGCAAAAGCAATTTTTGGGCTTTTGATCCCCCACACAGGCACAATTACCTTTAAAGGTGAAAATATTGTGGGGCTAAAGTCCAATCAAATTGTCCAACGAGGAATGTGCTACGTACCGCAAATCGCCAATGTTTTCCCCTCTCTGAGTGTTGAAGAGAACTTGGAGATGGGTGCTTTTGTGCTTAACGCTCCTCTGAAACCAATTAAAGATAAAATATTTACTATGTTTCCTAGACTAAGCGATCGCCGTCGTCAACGCGCTGGTACTCTCTCTGGAGGAGAACGCCAGATGCTAGCGATGGGCAAAGCTTTGATGTTGGAACCTAGTTTGCTGATTTTGGATGAACCATCTGCTGCTTTGTCCCCGATTTTGGTGACACAAGTGTTTGAGCAGATTAAACAAATTAATCAGGCGGGTACTGCGATCGTATTAGTGGAACAAAATGCCCGTAAGGCTTTAGAGATGGCTAATCGCGGCTATGTACTGGAGTCTGGACGCGATGCTATATCGGGCCTTGGTCAAGAACTGTTGAATGACCCTAAAGTGGGTGAGCTATATCTGGGAGCAGGTAAAAGACATTAACCCTCTTTAATCACCCTTGCCCCCATTCAACATAACACCACTTTAATGAGGAAACTTCACCAGGCGATAGCGTGCCTAGGTTGGTGTGCGCCTACGCTATCTATAAACTAATACAAAAGCTATAAGATTTCCTGCCGCTGCCGCGACCGTCGTTTTCGATGCTCAAAGAATTCTCCCCAATAATCCTTGCGTTTCTAATCACATCTACAGCGGATAGAAAGGTAAAACAGGACATTCATTCAGGAAAAAATGACGAAAACGCAAATTAATTGGATTTCCCATAACCTCGATTCAACCGGAAGGCGTAGTGAACTTCCTATATATAAAGCTCGGAATCACTTTTTAATATACTGCTGAGTCACAACAACTCCTGCAAAGCCTCTCCAGAGGGAACCTGGGGTGTTTTCTCATGGTATAAAAACGTCTATGTTTACCCAATCAAAATTGATTGAGTGCTTTTGGCAATTTGGCATCCAAAATTTTTCTATTGCGGTTTTAATTGATATATCAGCAGGGTTACTGGGACATTGAGAAAATTCTACAAGGGATCGATTCCCGTCTCAAAAATCCCACCCAATGGCCAGTTGTTGACGCCCACGCTCTGTAAACTTACTGGATGCAGTAAACAAGCAGAGTGAGCGTCACCGCTTCAATACAACTGGCTAGAAATTAAACAGAAAACACATAGTACAAATGGACTTATACCATTTCATGAAATACTTGATACAGAGGTAGGGACGTATAACTTTACGCTTTCATAGTCGATTCATTATGTTGCAAAAATTTTTGGCGGAGGTATTGGCTAAAGCGATCGCTACCATTTATTTAGCCTGTAGCTGTTTTAATTTATGATTTGCCGATAGTAGTAACTCTTGAGCTTTCAGATAGGCTGTTGTGCCATTTTGCACCTTTTCTAATTGATTAATAATACTTTGCAATTGACTCAACACCCGATTGTGCTGCATATCATGAGCATCAGTAGGAATTGAAGCCAGCAACCTGGCAATTTCTCGTTGCGCCCCCTCCAAAGCCTCCACAGAATCTGCCTCAGCTTGCCGTCTTACTTTAATTTGACCTAAGTTAGCCTCATAAATTGCTAATAAATTCTGTGCCTCAGTATAACCAGCCACGTCTTTTGAAGGAATCTCTTTAAGCCGCTCAATTGCTTCTATCCACAAATTTTCTATCTGTCGCCATTCAGTTACGGTATGCGGTGGATTTTGACCAGCTTTGGCAGCTTGCCAAGAAAATTGCCGTGCTGCGGTGATTAAGGCACTAATGCGATCGTTTGCCGCTGCTAATCCCACAACTTGCTGAAACTCACGCTTATAATTATCTAGTTGATTTTGTACAGTTTTTCCTGCCAGGGTTTGACTAGGAATCTGCTCGAATTGATTAAGCGCCGTTTGCCAAGCAGCTGTTGCAGTCTGTTTATCAGTTACTGTTGTAGCGCGTTCATATTGCTGTTTTGCATTTAAGAAGGCCTGCATATTATCGGTAAGCAAGGACTGAGCATTCTTTTCCTGAAAAACCTTAGCTTCCAGCTGCCCAACTTGACTCCGAAATGCATTAAAACCGTAGATGCTAAAGCGCGAGTCGTACCACCAATATTTGTATTGTGACCAATCGTTGACAAAAGAAGTTGGTAACTTATCTATATGTTGTTGTGTTTCTTGCAGCTTCTGTTCTCCCAAAGCCAAATCAGCAGGACTAGTAGCTTTTTCAATCAACTGTTCAGCTTGCTCGACTAATACCAACGCCTGTCGATAATGATTATCCATACTTATATAGCTGGGTAGCAACAAAAAAGGTGCATGGAGCATCACCGGACGGCGAATCACCGGGTAGGGCTGGTTAGCCACCCAAATTACACCACTAGGAATGCCTATAAGTATTACTATCCAAATAAGTCTACTGCCTATACCCCGCTTGGCTTTGCTATGTACTTGCTGAGGGGATGTTTTAAGCACCCGCCTTTGTAACTCCATTTCATGCTCTAATTCAGCAAGGTTTTTGGGAGTTGATGGTGTTGCAGGTTGTTTCTGCGCCAGAGGTTGTTGGCTGGAAACAGATGGATCTATCCCAGAGCTATTTGGAGCATTTTTACGTAGGAAATTCCACTTTGTTTTGTTTAAAAAAGCCATATCTATAGCCAGTACTATATTAAGTATTCCCAAAATAGAGAGGAAATACAAACAATAGATATTTTTGGATTTTGACACAAATTTATTCTTTTATACTCAAAGAAAGATGTAATAAAATAGTATCTGTCTTCTTTATCATTGCCTATTGCCTATTACCTACATAAGCAAGTAATTTAAGTAATCTGATTTGATTCCTACATGTGAAAATTAAATAACTCTTAAATCGTGTAAAAAGGTACTTTCTAATCTTGCTTAAGCCTGATATCTTCCTGAGAACGGCTTTGTTGTTTTCAGGTAGATTAATGAGTCGAATTAATGGATTTGTAGGGCGACGTGATTTCTTAAAATTTGCTAGCGTAGTAGGTATTGCGGCTACTACTTTTGGTGATAGCTTTTGGAATCCAGAGCAAACTGCTGTTGCTGATATTCACCCAGCTAACCCTAATCCAGTCAGTCCAAATGAAGCCGTCAGATGCTTACTCGATGGTAATCAAAGATTTATCACTCAAAAACGTAAATATCCCGATCAATCACTAGAACATCTGCGATTAGTTGCTAAAGCTCAGTATCCATTTGCCGCTATATTGGGCTGTGCAGATTCTAGAGTACCTGCGGAAATCATCTTTGATCAAGGACTTGGAGATTTATTTGTCGTGCGAGTTGCTGGTAATGTCGTCAGTGACACGGTTATAGGTAGTCTGGAATATTCTACAACAGTATTAGGTTCGCAATTGATTATGATTTTGGGTCATAAAAGATGCGGTGCAGTCGCAGAAGCAATCAAAAACGAACCACTTCCTGGCAGAATGGGTTTGATTATTGAGGGTATTAAACCATCTGTAGAAAGGGTAAAGTTAAGAACAAGCGATAATATGCAGAATGCAGTTATAGCTAATATCCAGTATCAAGCTGAAAAATTACAGGAAAGCTCAACAATTTTAACTAACTTGCTCGATGAAGGAAAACTAAAAATTGTTGGTGCTTGTTACGATATTGACACTGGTAAAGTCAACATTATTACTTGAAAATCTCATACCTCTTAGGCGTAGGGTTCTGAGTTTAATAATGTTGCAAAAAATGATTCTTTCTAATACCAATTTAATATGAAGCTGCATAGAAAAGAGCTTCCAGGATAAAGTTATAAGAAGAGACAGAAATTACCTGCTCAAATGTAAGTTGGTCAAATATTTCTTGGATGCGCTCGCGTAAAGCTTGTAAAGAAGAGAAAA
>JBBSOX010000068.1:0-34028 GCA_038259325.1 Chroococcales cyanobacterium
AATTTAATACCTATTAATACAACATCCGTAACATAAATATAGTTAGTGGCGCACAGCTATAGAACAAATAAGATATCTACTTCTGGAAGCAGAAGAAAAGCAACAAGCTTGATTTTCCCATTTTATTCCAGAAAACGGTTTTGCTGAACAGGCTCTATCGTTGATCACTGAACGACGGCTTACTTCAAAGCCAAGTACCACAGGGAAAGATGTCAAATGGGTTCTATATGCGCTTACTTGCAAATCATCATACATAGAATCTATAAAGCCAAACACCATCGGCTTGTCTAGTTCCTCTGCAATCATTTTTAACGGAGAGGGGGGGATTCGAACCCCCGTTGGGTTTCCCCAAAACGCATTTCGAGTGCGTCACCATGAACCGCTCGGACACCTCTCCAGGTATATCATTTACACATTTGAGTATTCAAATGCCGTCAAGTAAGGGAAATCTTACCATATTCCCTATACTACTATAACATTATCGCTTGATCTGCGTAACAGAATGCTTTGGGAACGCCAACGGCTAATTAAGGTATGTAGATATCGAAAAAGACATCACAAAATTTATCTTATTACATTCGCACCAAGTGACTCATGCTGACACCAGCGCGATCGCACTTTGGCATAACTAGTAAAAATCCCCGCATTTTTTATCTCAAAAATAACCTTGCAGATATATTTCAAAAGCTAAAATGTAATCACAATAAGGGTTGCACTTGTCACAGGACAGTTACGCTTCATAAAAATTGACATAGACGACACCCAAAACAAGGCGACAAAGCGCGATCGCACCTCTGGAAGAGGACGACAAAAAAAGTGCGATCGTTTGGATCCGTGTTGATTGTTTTTTATCCCTAATAGGGATTTTGGCTAATTGTAATTAAGGTAAAGTGAGTATTAAGGAATATAGCTGGTTTTTTTATTCAGCGAGGTTTTTTATGATGGAACTTAAATTTAGCATCAATGTTAATGGCTCTATAGGTGATGGCTGAAATTTATGTTTTAAGTAAAATTTTTTAGCTTCTTCGTCCTGGGCGTGAACTAGAATACACCTTATAGCTGCAATTTGAGCTACTCTCAAAGTACGAAAAATAGCATCTCTAAGTAAACCAGACCCTATACCTTGTTTCCGCCAGTTGATATCAACAGCTAATCTACCAATAAGCATACATGGTATAGGGTCTGGTGCGTTTTGTTTAGCTTTTCTAGTAGCTTGGATATGCACCACTGAAGACGTAGCTAAGCAATAATAGCCAATTACCTTATTTTCAACAGTTACTACATAAGTTCTGGCAGTATCTCCTTCATTCTTTAATGATTTCTCCTTCAGCCACATATTCAAAGCATCTGATTGACAATTAAAATCTGATACATCATGCTCAGAAGTAAGTGGCTGAGGAGCATTAATAATTTTTGTTTGTTCCATTATTAATCCCAAGGAGATTTAGTTGTTAAGAACTTACGCAGTTCTTCATCTACTTTAGGAGGAGAATCTAGAATAGCCATAAATTCTTGATATCTTTCCTCATCTAAAGCAAAGAAAGTGTTGTCACAGATAACATTTTCTGCTTCTCGGCAAGCCACTTCTAACATAAAGTCAGAACGAGTTTTACCAAGAATTGTTGCTGCGTGATCAATTAAATCTCGTTGTGTTTGTTGAACTCTAATGTTAATTACCTGGTCACGACCAGGATTATCCAATTTAGAACGGGTAAGCATCTCTAAATTATTACTAGTTGTATCCTACTTTTTAAATATAGCACCGTGTATATACACCGTCAACACATTCCCCAGTTCCCCTCCTTGCACAAACAGCAATCCTGAACACTGACAACGTTCAAAGTTGCCACAGCTACGCTCGTCGTAGACATCGCTTCTGTAACTGCCAAGGTATTATGTAGTCGAACATTATGCAGTATACAGTTTGAGGTTTTGCATGAAAGTAGCAGTCTTCAGTACAAAAGTCTACGATCGCAAGTTTTTGTCAGCTGCAAATTCTCCCACAAAACACGAGTTAGTATTTTTTGAACCCCGTTTAAATCGGGATACAGCTATCCTCGCCGCCGGATTTCCGGCGGTTTGCGTATTTGTGCATGACCAAGTTGACGCGCCAACTTTAGAGCTTCTCGCCTCACGGGGAACTCGGCTGGTTGTCCTTCGCTGTGCAGGGTTTAACAATGTAGACTTACAAACCGCAGCGGACTTAGGAATTACTGTTGTGCGTGTTCCTGCCTATTCACCCTATGGAGTAGCAGAACATGCCGTGGGATTGATTTTAAGCCTGAATCGCAAAATTCATCGCGCCTATAACCGTGTCCGAGAAGGCAATTTTTCCTTAGATGGACTGTTGGGATTTAATTTGTATGAGCGCACAGTGGGGATTGTTGGCACCGGCAAAATTGGTCTGATTTTAGGACAGATTATGAAGGGGTTTGGTTGTGAATTACTCGCCTATGACGTTTATCGCAATCCAGAATTGGAGGCGCTAGGTGGAAAGTATGTAGAACTACCTGAGCTATTTGCCAACTCGGATATTATCTCCCTGCATTGCCCCCTGACTCCCGAAACGCATCACTTGATTAACGGTGAGGCTATAGAACAAATCAAGTCAGGCGTGATGCTAATTAATACTAGCCGAGGAGCGTTGATTGATACCCAAGCAGTGATTGAGGGATTGAAGTCTGGTAAAATTGGCTACCTTGGTGTTGATGTCTACGAACAAGAATCGGAATTGTTCTTTGAGGATTTGTCTGGTGAAATTATTCAAGATGATATTTTTCAGCGTTTGACGACGTTCCCTAATGTACTCATTACCGGACATCAAGCTTTTTTTACAGCAGAAGCTCTCTACAATATTGCAGAAACAACTTTTGCTAATATTACTGATGTTGAACAGGGTCGTCCTTGCCCCAATGAAATTCGCGCTCAAGCGTCAGCTTAGGTAATGCTTGGCGATCGCAATTTTAACTAAAATTACCAGTCAATCCTCATCACCAGGCAAATTCTCCATTTCCTCAATAATTAGCGTCTGAAAATCCTCATCACAATGAGTATGCAGATGAACCGCAGCAGCTAAAAGTTCTGCGAGAATTTCAGCTTGTTGGTTAACAGTTAAACTAGGTAACTGTAGCTGGTTAACCAAGGCTTGTACTTTTTAAGCACTCTGTACTTAATTCAGCAATCAAAATACTGAGGGTTGAATTCGTGACTGCAAGAGAGCGATCGCTCATCTGCATAATCATTCTGAACGATAGGCAACGCGGAGACTTTGGACTAAAATCACCAGAGATGCGATCGCCATTAACCCACCCCAAAACCAGTAAGGTAAAAGCAAATACCGCTGCATTTGGGCTGTATCAGATAGTCCAAGGGAGCCAGCAGAACTACTAAATAAATAATCCAGTTGATGGAATGTACTCACACAAGCTTGTACACCCAGAAATTGAATAGCAAATCCTTGCGCCCAACGGGGTGCTCTCAGAGCGATACCCAAGATTATTAAACCCAGCAAGGGAATTGCCACCAATCCAAACGGGGAACGTACCCAAATTAATGTGGAAAATAGCAAAAAACTCCCTAATATTTTTAAACAGAGGGTTGCTGCTGTAAAACTACGAGAAGCCAGAATCAAAGCTGCACCGGCAAGAGGCGGCCCCATTGGGCCTGCTGCTGCAACCATTGCCGGGCCAATTGGCCCCAATGATGACCGGATGCCATAAGTCGCAACACCAGAACCATTGCTAAAAATTTGCAATTTCTGAAACTGTCCCCCTAATAAGACTGCCATTAAGCCGTGACCCATTTCATGAAACCAGGTTGCCAGAATTGTAAATGGATATAAGATATAGTCACCTGCTGGTAATTGCCACAGTAAAGCAGTTGCGATCGCTGCTGCAATTAGCCACGTTAGCCCCATGCGTTCAACAACTGGCGGGGCTTCTTTGGTAAGCAAGGTTTCAAAATTTTTGCTTGGTTCCCTCATAGGTCGCTCTATTTTGGATTTTAGATTTTAGATTTTCTGAAGAATTAAAAATTTAAAATTGACAGTGTATTTTCTCTATCCTAATGTACTTAAACTGATAAGCATTTAAATTACATATAGTCAATAGCTAAAATACCTGCTGCACTTTGATTTATTTATTTTTTAATCTTTAATGCTATGACTGAACAGATTCTCTATCAATGAAGCAATTCGCACCTCGAAGCGACGGCTGTCAACTATGGCGTTATCAAAAACAACCTAGTTATCCGTCGCTTATTTGATGCGATTCATTTGTTTTTCCTCCAAAAAGGATGCTGGAGGATGGGCAAAAAATGCCTAGACTGATGTCACAATTGAGAGAGAATCAGTTAAGCAAGTTGAAAGAGGAATGTCATTAAGTCTCCTTTACCCAAGCTAATGCGATCGCCTGGTCGCAAGCGATGACGATTCCCTGGTAAAAGCGGCGAATTATTAATGTAGGTGCCATTAGAACTTCCCACATCCTCTACATAATGAGCATCTCCCTCGACGCGAATATCTGCATGAATCCGCGAGACAATTTCTGAATTGGGAAATCCTGAAACATCTATATCTGGGGGAATCCGGTCATTGGGCTTGCCGATATGAATCACAGAGAGATTTTGCGGCAATTCAATTAACCGATCAGTTTGAACGTGGATTAACCGCGCTGTAACCTGCTGCAATTGCGTTCTGGCAACTGTAGCAGTTGGTGCTGGTGCTGCTGGCGGAGGTACTTCGGCTTCAGAGGCTGGCACTGGTTCCAACGGTGGTGGAGTAGGAATACTTTGACTAGAGACTACAGGTTGAGCTTCAAAGGTTTGTACTGGTTCTGGGGGGCTGCTTTCTGCCACAGGTATCTCTGGGGGAGCTGACACCTCTGTTGCTGGTAAAGATGAGATGGGGGGATTAGAGTTAGTAGAACCGCTCATTCCCAAAGCATCTGGTTGTAAAAGTTCTAACAGGGGATCGGGTGGAACTAACGGCGGAACTTCCACAGGAGTATCGGGAGTAACAGTTACAACTGTCGTAGTATGAACGTGTGGAACTCCTGCGGAGTGAAGGTTATAGCCACACTGACCGCAGAATGCAGCATCTGCCTGCACAGTAGCTCCACAACTGGGACAATTAGTCGTCGCGGGTAACGGTGTATAGCAAGCTTCACACTGGACAGCGCCATCAGGGTTGGGATGATTGCAATTAGGGCAGACGATCATCGATATTTAGCCTTTGTTCAAGATCATCATAAATATAGTTAGGACTGGCAAGCAGAGGGCGGCCCTAGCTTTAGATTCTAGCAATTACTGCTGATAGGAACGATGAATTGGACACGGGGGGAAGGGGGATGAGGGGGCAGGGGAGGCAGGGGAGGCAGGGGGGACAAGGGGACAGGGAGAATAACCATGCCCAATTCCCAATGCCCAATTCCCAATACCTAATTCCCAATACCTAATTCCCAATGCCTAATTCCCAATGCCCAATGCCCAATGCCCAATGCCCCATGCCCAAGTTTAATGTTGGATTTCCAAACCTGCTGCCGCATCTAGCAGCCACCAAAGTTCTCCTTGGGGCTGAATTAAGCGGGATGGGTAAGTGAAGTCATCGGCTACAGATGCAAAGACTTGTGCCAAAGCCGGTCGTTTATTAGCACCAGCAACTAGAAAAATCACACTGCTCGCAGCGTTGATGAAGGGGTATGTGAAAGTTATCCGGGGGTTTCCGTCTTTGTTACCCACAGTAACTAAGCGATCGCGTACTTTGAGAGCCTCTGTGTGGGGAAACAAAGATGCGGTATGTGCATCATCACCCATTCCTAGTAATACTACATCCAATGAAGGAAACTCGACCCCAGAAGAATTAAAAAATTCTTTGAGTTGTTGTTCATACTTAGCAGCAGCTAGTTCTGGATTAGCTTCTAAGGTTGGTACAGCGTGAATGTTAGCTGCTGGGATATCAACACGATCTAGCCACGCACGACGTGTCATCAGTTCATTGCTATCGGGGTGATCTGGTGGTACGTAACGCTCATCCCCCCAGAATATATGAATTTTATCCCAAGGCAGTTTTTGATTTGCAATCGCTTCGTATAACGGCTTAGGTGTACTGCCGCCAGATAAGGCAATCGTAAACCGTCCCTGCTGCTCAATGGCAGTTTCTAATTTGGACAGAATTAATTCTAGCGCCCGTGCAACCAGCGCTGGCTGATCCGGTAGAACTTCAACGGTTTTGTTCATGGCTTCATCATATTGCTGGCTTCTGGCAATACAATACCGAACTTATTACAATCCTCCTTTTTAACTTTTGAAACATTTAACATCATGGATTAAGTAGGCTTGAAAAACTTGGACGCTCCTTATCACCTTTTACCGTAAGTTGTCAGTAGTGAGTCGTACTAACTACTAACCACTGTCATGATTATTTTTATTTACATCCAGTTACTTGATACTTTGTTGATTAACGCCACAAAGGATACGTTTATTAATTCTTATTAAAAATTAATAAAACTAATTAATCACAAACAGCGCTTCCCAGTCAGCGATCGCTTCGCGTTGGGCGATTAACAATTCCTGAATTCCTTTTTGGGCGACATCTAGCAGTTGATTCAACTGAATCCGGCTAAAGCTGCCTTCTTCGGCTGTTCCCTGGACTTCAATGATTCCTAAATGTTGATTCATTACCACATTAAAATCTACTGTTGCAGCCACATCTTCAATATAATTTAGATCCAAAAATGACTCTCCCCCCAGTAATCCTACGGAAACCGCTGCTACCTGTCCACACAAAGGCGATCGCTCCAACACGCCCTCTTGCAACAATTTAGAAATTGCATGAGCCAACGCCACAAACGCGCCTGTAATGGCTGTTGTTCGAGTTCCAGCGTCTGCTTGCAACACATCGGTATCCACAGTTAGCGTGCGTTCTCCCAGCGCCTCAAAATCCACTGCTGCGCGTAAGCTACGTCCAATAAGACGTTGAATTTCTTGCGTCCGTCCAGATAATTTCAATAATTCCCTTTCTTGGCGTTTTTGAGTAGCAGATGGTAACATGCGGTACTCAGCAGTTAGCCAGCCTTTGCCAGTTCCTTCGAGAAACTTAGGAACTCCCTTATTAACGCTAACGGTACAAAGTACTTGAGTATCACCGCATCTTGCGAGAACAGAACCGGGGGCAAAGCGGGTGAAACTGGGGTAAAAGCTGATCGGACGTAGTTCGTAAGGAAGACGACCGTCAGGACGCTGCCAAGCCATTGGAGTTGCCTCAAGTTTTACAATACTGACTTAAGATTACCTTAGTGTTGCAAATCATCTAATTGAGGGGCATTGGGCATTGGGCATGGGGCATGGGGCATTGGGCATTGGGTATTGGGAAAAGACAAGGAAGAAACTTGTCCCCCTTGTCCCCCTGCCTCCTCTGCCTCCCCTGCCCCTCTACTCCCCCTGCTTCTTTATCTAAGGAACTGAAAGCAGAGTCAAAATATTTTGCAGCACCATATCTGGTGACTGGTCGCCGTTGATGGTTAATAAGCGGCGACGACGGTCGTAATATTCTAGGATGGGAATGGTGCGATCGTAAAATAATTCTACACGCCGTTGTACAATTTCTGGTTGGTCATCTGGTAGCGATCGCCCCAAGGATCGGCTAACCATGACTGCTTCTGGGACTTGGAGATAAATTGCCCAATCTAGCTTTTGCCCTAAATCATCCAATAAAAAATCTAATTCTTCAGCTTGGAAAGCAGTACGGGGATAGCCTTCTAAGACCCAATCGCAATTAATATCTGGTTGTCTGAGGCGAATTCTGATTAATTCAATGATCATTTCATCTGGAACCAACTCTCCAGTTTCCACGTATGGCCGTGCGTGGTAGCCTAGTTCACTCAGGCTAGCGTAAACCGAAAGAGAAGTCCGGGGATCGGCTTCCAACCATTGGAACTCCGAGAGGAGCTTATCACCAGATATTGCTTCCCGTAAAATCTCACCCGTAGAAACCAAAGGAATATCAAAGTATTTGCAAAGCCTTTCAGCTTGAGTGCTTTTGCCCGATCCTGAACCTCCCAGAATCACCAATCTCACAACAATTAACTCCTCATCTTGTCAAATCCACTACTTGCTAAGTCTGTTTTGCCCAAACAACCGGGAAATTTAACATTTAGCGGTTTTCAGCCGTTACGCCTAGCTTTTTTAAATAATTGGAACTCTAACTCATGTGTTTTAATTTTTACAAGTACTTTCAGAGGAAAAAACGAAAATAACTCTTGACTTCAGCACAAACGTAGTGTTTGACTAAGAATGCAATTTGGCAAATCCACCACACCTGTGAAAAACAGATTGATCATACAAGCAGATTTGTAATAAGTACTGCCCAGCACAAAATTTTAATTTATTGTAACTTTTTGAACTTTACCCTATGGTTGCCCAACTAGAAACCCCAAGTATAAATTCAACCCTTACCTTACCATATCCAGTTGAAGGGCTAGTGCAAGTTTTCACTAGCTCCCATCGCAACTTTTTTACAAGCGTTATGGCTCAAGCACTGAGAATAGCTGGACAAGGAACGCCAGTATTAATAGTGCAGTTTCTCAAAGGAGGTATTCGTCAAGGACAGGAGCGACCTATACAACTAGGACAAAATTTAGATTGGATTCGCTGTGATTTGTCTCGTTGTATCGATACACCACATTTAGACGATACAGAAAACCAAGCCTTACAAAAGCTGTGGCAGTATACACAACAAGTAGTGTGCGAAAGCAAGTATTCTCTCGTAGTGTTAGATGAGTTAAGTTTAGCAATTAACTTTGGTTTAATTCCTGAAACGGAGGTTTTAGCGTTTCTGGCAAAACGCCCTCCGCACGTCGATATTATTCTGACAGGGCCAGAGATGCCGAAATCTATTTTGGATGTAGCAGATCAAATTACAGAAATCCGCCGGAGTTATCGACCCTAAATCAAAATACTCAGTTCGTGCTAATATATCAAGTCTGTTTGAATTAACGTTAGTAGCGAACTTGTGATTAAGAACGATATCTGGATTACTGAAATGGCTCAACAGGGTTTGATTTCGCCCTTTGAGCCAAGTTTAATCCGAAAAGTACAAAAAGATGAGACTGTAGCGGTTCAACCTGTAATTAGCTACGGATTGTCTTCTTATGGCTATGATATACGCCTTTCCTCGGCTGAGTTCCGCATTTTTCGCCACATTCCCGGAACTGTAGTTGATCCCAAAAACTTTAATCCCCAAAATCTGGAGCCAACAGCACTGCACACAGATGCCAATGGCAGTTACTTTATTTTACCTGCTCATTCCTATGGACTTGGGGTTGCTCTGGAAAAACTAGAGGTTCCTGAGAATATTACAGTAATTTGCATAGGTAAATCTACGTATGCAAGGTGTGGAATAATAGCAAATTTGACACCTGCTGAGGCTGCATGGCGAGGTCATCTTACTTTAGAATTTTCTAATTCTTCTAGTGCTGACTGTCGCATTTACGCTAATGAAGGCGTGGTGCAATTGCTATTTTTAGAAGGTGAACCCTGCGCTATTAGTTATGAAGCACGTCGGGGTAAATATCAGGATCAGCTAGAGATTGTTACATTGGCAAAAGTATAACTGAATATTGCTAAATGACTCAATTTAATTCATGTTCCTGTTTATCTGTGCGATCGCTCTAAATCATACCTAAAAATCGGAGTGCGATCGCTTGCTTTATCCCACTGCAAATTCTGTCAGCTTTCGCATATAAGGAGGCTGATATGCCAGCACTATATCTTGCTTAGGAATACCATACTCCACTAATTCATTAGCCACGCCAAACTCAGTCCCATCATACTGAATCCAAATCTTATAATCTCGAATATCTAGGTGAATTAAACAGCCATAAACCCGACGACGGTTTTCCCAACCTGTATTCACAACTTGATAATGATCCTGTTGTAAATCAAAAATAGTTTGCCGTTCGATTTCACCATAGGCAGGTCTAATTTGAGCGTGAATTGTCAGAACTCGCTGGATGATTTGCCGATACTCAGCTAGCTTATCCATCGTACAATTACCTCATTTTCAGGGTCAAATACTAGCAGTTCAATTGATATTCATGAATACTCAGTTGTGGCAATTGCCGTGAGAAAAAATCTTCATAAGTTGTTAGCGGAACTGCTAAATAGAGAATTCTCTCTGGTTCCTTCAGTTTTAGCGCTACTCGATAATTTAAACATTGCCCCAAAGCTGTATGAAACTCAGAAACCGCAGAAGGAGCAACAAAACTCTTGATTTCTACAGCAATCAGTTCGTCTTGCTTTTGGGCAGCAATTAACCGTTCTGCACCCAGATAAATTTGTAATTGTCCATCTGCTAAGTCAATAGACAGTGGATCGTGTGTAATTGTCCAGCCATCTTTTTGTAAAGCCAATCTAACTAAATTATGGAAAATATCTCTTGCAGACATTCCTTAAAATTTAAAGTGTAATAATTAGAAAATTTTGCTGATATTTCTAGATAGTCAAAAAAAGTCTGCAATGGAACTCATGTTCCAACAAACATAGGAGTACCACTCATAATATCTGGATCAGAGGAAATAATTCGGCGATCGCGTAGAACTTTTTGAATATCCATCGTCTTGCAAATGTCTATATGAGATAGTCTAAACCTTCATCGCGTTTCTAACCAAACCTGTAAATCAGCCAAACTAGTAAAATCTAACAGTGCTTCACTTAAATCTTCTAGAACAAGCAAAGGTAAACCAGAAATCGAGGAGCGTATTTCCTCAGAAAGTTCCCCAAATCGCTTAGTCAATTGCCGGAGAATAAGATTAGCTGTTGTTTCCTCACGTCCTTCCTCACGTCCTTCTTCCTTAATTTCTCGGTAAACTCGCGTTTCCTTAAGCGTGATTCCTAACATAGACTCTACCTCCGCTTGAGTTAATTGTTCATGATTATGGTGCTAATCTTGCCTTACCTAGACGCTGCTTTTCATACCAGTGTGCGATCGCAGGTGCCCAATCTTCAAAATGAGGCCACATCATTTCACACAACTTTTGAATTTCCAGTTGAGCATCTTTCTTATTTCTCAGATCACAAAAATGCAAGAAAGACCTTAAATTAAAACTAACTACAAAATGCTGGCGATAATCAAAAGGCACTTTACCTCTTGCGTGTTCTTCAGACATTCCAGCCTCAAAATCAGCTTTATATCGTTTAGCTGCTTCTAGACACCACTCCAAGTCTGCTGCTCGTTGCTCTGGCGAATAATAGTATTTTTTGCCTTGTCTATCAGTGTAATAACCAACGGGACGTAGGTAAAAAACATCTTCTATGTCTTTCTTGCCTTCTACTACATCAATAAATTGGTTGCCTGTATATCTAAAAGATTGGACATCGAATGATACGCCTACACGATGAGTACGAGCTTGCTGCATCACATTGTGGGGAAAGTAACCACAGTTGAAAACAATCTGGGGATGCTCTAAAGGCCCATAGTGTCCCCTCTCACCCGCTAAAAGTCGTTTAACAATAACTTCGCCGCTTTGTGACTCCGAGGGCCAGGAGTCGCGCTCATCAAACACGAACCCATCAGTATAGTCCTGGTGCATCGCGGCATAAATCACCTGCTGCGGGTTTGGTGTTTTGGCAATAACCTCTACTCGAAATCGATGCATTAGCTGTTGAGGAATAGATTTGTGACTAAGATTGCTTACGCAGAAGGAGCGGAGCCTATTTGTTAGACATGGCTTTCAACTCGATTCATCATCATATCTCTTCTCTAGCTTGGACTTCTACTTGATCAGTCAAATTAAAATACTTTACAAATGTTAATAAATCTGTTACAGTTATTTACATAAAGAGAAAACAGGGAAAAATCCATGCGTACAAACACTGCTATAATTGACGACCAAGGCAAATTGAACAACTTTGCGATCGAGCCAAAGGTTTATATAGATGAGCAAGGCGATCGCACTGGCTTCACTCCTTATGCAGAAATGCTCAACGGTCGTTTAGCAATGATTGGCTTTGTTTCTCTCATAGCATTAGAAGTATTCACAGGACACGGCATTGTTGGTGTTTTGGCAAATCTGTAAAAACTAATTTCTATAACTTAAATATTCAACAAATATAAGAGACGGTAAATTTACCGTCTCTTAATTTATGTAAAACTTAGTGCTAGAGTGAAAATATACTGATAGCCAAAGCAGTTATCAGCGTAAAAATATTGGGTGAAATATGATATGGCTTTAACTGCTTCAACTATGTTGCCGCTAGGCACAAAAGCACCAGATTTTAATCTACCGGAAGTAGTATCTGGAAAGACAACTTCACTTTCTACCTTTGCAGATAAAAAAGCACTGCTAGTAATGTTTATTTGTCGGCATTGCCCATTTGTCAAGCACATTCAACAAGAATTAGTGCAGTTAGGAAAAGATTATTTTACAAGTGATTTAGCGATCGTTGCGATTAGTGCTAACGATGCAAAAAATTATCCAGATGATGCGCCAGAGTCGTTACAAGCATTTGCAACAGAACAAGGGTTTAATTTTACCTTATGCTACGACGAGAGCCAGGAAACGGCAAAGGCTTACACAGCAGCTTGCACACCTGATTTTTTTGTATTTGATGACCAACGGCAACTTGTTTATCGGGGACAATTAGATGATAGCCGCCCCAGTAATGGTAAACCTGTGACTGGCGCAGATTTACGCGCAGCCATTGAAGCAGTGCTGGCGGGTAAACCTGTTACAAGCGAGCAAAAGCCGAGTGTTGGTTGCAATATTAAATGGAAGCCTGGAAACCAACCCAGTTATTTTGGTTAAAAGGGATTTGGAATGGGGCATGGGGCATTGGGCATTGGGCATTGGGCATTGGGCATTGGGCATTGGGCATTGGGCATGGGGCATTGGGCATTAGTTATTCTTTCTTCCCCTGCTTCCCCTGCTTCCCCTGCTCCCTCATCCTCTGACTCCCGACTCCCGACTCCCGACTCCCTACTCCCGACTCCCCATAGCTATCAATGTTTAATTTCTAAATTAAGAATGTAGCATCCAAGTTGGACTTTTTCTGCCCACAATTCATATTCCAGACGCAAATGTTCTGGCAAGGGATGTCCGTTGAGAGTTAGGCTACTAGTAAAATTTCGTAAACGAATAGGATCGTTAGGTTGCAATGACTCAGTTGGCAACCAATAGCGACTAATTCCATAAACGCCCTGTTCCCAAAAATGACGGTAACTCACTTGAGCATTACCTTGCATAGTCATAATCACCCGATAAGGGGAAATCTCCAGCCACAAAATTCTGGGACTGTTGGGAGCGTAAGCTTTGCTCTTACTTTGGGGAAGTGTGTCCTCTGGACTTACAACACTCTCTACTTCGCAGCTAATTAGGGGCGGTGCGGTAAGCAGCAAATGGAATCTATCAGTATCTTTTTGATACAATGTTGCGGCAGTTTCGACAACAGACCAAATTGGTAGGTCAGTGGAAATAAGTGATAAGCACACGGGCTTGCGGTGATGGGTCAGCATGGGAGCGATAAGGGCTAAAAGCTATTGAACAAAGTGAAATGAACACTCTAGCTGTGTAATTAGGTCAGAGTAAGAAACTAAATAGTAAAACAGGCTTAATATTAATGAATCTGCTGATTTGTTAAGCTACACAAATCCCAATAGAAATAGGTAGAATGTCAGCTTAAACAGCAAAAACGGTACTTTCTCTAGAGAGAGCTAATTCGTAAGTAAAGCTTGTAAATATTCTAAGGCTATAGCCTCAAAAGAGTGGGAGTCGTTTTAGATGCTAAGAAACCTTCTTAAGGGAAACTCGCCGTAAGTTTAAGTAAGTTTCATAAAGCAAACAGCGATAGGATACTAGGCAAGAAGTCACCAGCAGTGACAAACAAAGTCGCTGCTAAACTTCCAGTCTATTCAAAAGCCAGTGTATCCTAATGTCGGCTTGTATTATAACCGTAGAAACTCACGAAGACCTTTCTCACAAGTTAATTATTCTGTAGCCATTTTTTGGGCTATCTTTACGGGATCGCATCCGGGTGTCTGGGGATCTTCACCATACTCTAATCTTGGGCGCTCTAGCAGCAGGTGAAATCTAAATTTCGTAACTTCTCTTAAAAGAAGAACCCCGTAGCATTGCTAGTTGTTTTCAAGCTATAGATGCCAAATTTTGGAACTTTGGGGCTAAACGAACATTGAGTCATAGCGTTTTGGAAGAAAATTCATTAACAAGTTAAAGGAGTAACAGTAACATCCTTCTCATCTTCCTTATGCTTGAGTTACTATCTTTGAGCGCCTACTATAATCTGCCAGTATGGCAGTTACTCTACCATCTGTGCAGGCGATCGCTTCTTCGTTACTAATCTCAGAGCCAGTATAAGGCATCAAATCTTAACATAGCTGTGAAAGAACGCAGTGTTAATCAAGCAAACATTTTATCTCGGTTGTGGGCTGCATCAAAATCAATCAGTGGGCCTTTTGGGACGATACGAGTTGGGTTAACTTGGGGATGGCTTCTGTAATAATGCCGTTTGATATGGTCAAGATTGCAAGTCTCTTTGACTCCCGGCAGTTGGTAAAGTTCTTTGAGATAATTCCACAGATTTGGATAATCTACAATTCTACGTAAGTTGCATTTGAAATGTACATAATAAACTACATCGAAACGGAACAGAGTAGTGAACATACACCAGTCCGCCTCAGTAATTTGATTTCCGCAAAGATAGCGTTGATTTCCCAATACTTTTTCCCAGTAGTCGAGAGCCGTGAATAGTTCCGTTACCGCTTCATCATAAGCTGACTGAGTGGTAGCAAATCCCGCTCGATAAACTCCGTTATTTATTGGTTGATAAATTGTATCAATTGTCTCGTCAATGACTTTTTGTAAATTTTCTGGATAAAAGTTGATATTTTGTTTAGCGAAAGCATTGAATTCTGTATCAAACATCCGAATGATTTCGCGGGATTCATTGTTGACAATTGTCCCTTTTTGGATATCCCATAAAACTGGAACTGTCACCCGGCCACTATAGTTAGGGTCAGCCTTCAGATAAAGTTGCCAAAGATACTGAGTACCGTTGACTGTATCGGGAATGCACCCCGGTTCATCACCAAATTCCCAGCTATTTTGATCAATTTCTGCTGCAACGACGGATAACCCAATGACATCTTGGAGTCCTTTCAATTGGCGGAGAATGGCAGTGCGACACGCCCAAGGGCAAGCCCAAGAAATATACAAATGATAGCGCCCTGCTTCAGCTTTCAACCCACTAGAACCATCAGCTGTAATGTGGTTGCGGAAAGTTGTTGATGGACGGATAAATTTACCTTCTGAATCTTCTTGATCCCTTCGAGATATCCACTTCCCATCCTGAAGAATTCCCAAACCCATAATTATCTCCTTAGTTATTAGCGCTCTTTTATTACTCTGAAAAAATAAAATATTTGTAGGTTGGGTTGAACTTTAGTGTTACCCAAGCAAATGAAGGATTCTTGGTGTTGGGTTTCGTTCCTCAACCCAACCTACCCCTAAATTTATAAAAACTAATGACAATAAAGGTTTCTGATTTTTATCTCGTGAGAGTCATAGAAGAGCGTTAGTCAACAGTCAAGAATTTAAAACTCTGGACTATTGACCCCTTCGGGGTGACGCTCGCAAGCTCGCTAATGCTGCGCTAACGCCAGTCGCTCATGGGGGGGGAACCCCCATCGCTTTTAGCGTCTCCCCTTGGGAGAAGACCGCGCTAGCTCACTTTTGACTATTCAGCGTTGAGGATTTTTGGTACTTTGAAGAATTCGCCTTCCTGCTCAGGCGCACCGTTGAGGATGCTTTCCCGGTCAGGATAGGGTTGCAATTCATCCTCTCGTGTGATGTTGCTGACATCAATTGCCCGCGTTGTTGGGGGCACATTACTAACATCAAGTTCATTCAGTTGTTCGATATAGTCCAGAATACTTCCCAACTGAGTAGTGAATTGTTCCTCTTCTTCTGGAGTCAATTCTAAACGAGCAAGATTTGCTACTTTATGAACTTGTTCTTGGTCAATCATATTTTTTTAGTTAGAAGTTAGGAGAGACGCGATTAATCGCGTCTGTACAAGAGTTAGGAGTGAAGGATTCATAATTCCTAACTCATCACTTTTAGAAGAATACGTCAATTTGCGATCGCCCGGTGGTTTTCAACCAGTTTTGAGCTTCAATGTAGTTATTGGGAGCCATGCGAATAGCTCGAATCCAATAGTCTGCTGCTTGGTCAAACAGTGCTTCACCAGCCTCGTTATCGCCAGTTTCTTTCTCCTTTTCGCCTTGGTAGTGATAAATCACGGCGATGTTGTTCAAGGCTTGGGGCATACGTGGGTTTAACTCAACTGCCTGGTGATACAGTTCTAAAGCTTTGTTGTGGTCGCCATTGCTGGCATAGATTAGCCCCATATTGTAGAGAATATAGCCGCGATCGCTGGTATCTTCCTCTAGAGTTAAAGCTTCTTCATAGTATTCCAATGCTTCAGCATATTCCCCTTCTGCTTGGGCTGACATGCCATCTCGATAATAAACAAACGCTTCTTTAGCTTTTTTGTTGGTTGGCAGGATCTTCAGGATGATATCCGCCATCACTGTAAAGGACTTGTCAACAAAATTATCGTTTTTTTGTGTTCTTGGCATATTTGTCTCTGGGTATTGGGCATGGGGCATGGGGCATGGGGCATGGGGCATGGGGCATTGGGCAAGAGGACTTGGGGACAAGGGGAATTGGGGACAAGGGGAAAGACTTATTTCAAGTTCTCACTTCTTGTCCCCTTGTCTCCCCTGCCTTCCCTGCTCCTTCATCTTTGCTGATCTCCCCAATCCCCCAGTCCACTCAATAGCTAATTTAACTGATTTGTGGGGGCATTCTTCTCGCTGAGTGGAATGATGCACTCTGGACTATTATGCCGAGAGTTGTTTACCAAAGTGCTAACTGGATACGCAGCCATTGCTGGCGCTGGATAGGGACGCAATACCTGCTGTAGAGTTTGGGGCGTTTGCACTTGGGAATCTAGCCATAAATCGTAATCTTCTGGCTCTAGAATCACCGGCATCCGCTCGTGGATAGGTTGGAGTAATTCGTTAGCTGCCGTTGTCAAAATTGTACAAGAAATTATTTCCTCGTTAGCAGGCGAACGCCATTTCTCCCACAAACCTGCAAAGGCGAAGGGTTGCCCATCTTGAAGGCGAAAATAAAATGGCTGCTTTTTGCCTTGTTGGCGTTGCCACTCATAAAAGCCATCAGCTAGTACTAAACAGCGTCGATGCTTAAAAGCCGAACGAAAAGCGGGTTTTTCGGCAACAGTTTCAGCTCTAGCGTTAATCAGCTTTGCCCCCATCCCTGCATCTTTCGCCCATGACGGAATTAATCCCCAATGCAACTGCTTAAATTCACGCTTTTCGCTTTCGGGATTTTCTAACACAGTTGCCACCATTTGTGTAGGCGCAATATTATATCCGGTTGCTAAATCCAGAACTGGCTCGACATGAAAAATTTTAGCTAAAGTTGCTGCTGACTGATTTAGAGTAAATCTTCCACACATACTTTTATTCTCGACTACTGACTGAATTAAATATTTCAATCTAGAAATGAATAATGTTTTTTATTTTTTCAGATAATTTTATGTAGTACTTAAAAGCTAAATCTTCAACAAAATCATCCGGGTTTTGAAAAATATTTTGGTAAAATATTGTATTTTGAACCTGTACTTATCAACATATTATTAACTGCATTTTAACATGGAAATACTGCGTTTGTACGATTTTTTACCTTCTGGCAATGGTTATAAGATACGTCTTTTATTGACACAAATAGGTATGCCTTTTGAGAGGGTAGAGCTTAACATTTTGAAAGGCGAGACTCGAACACCAGAATTTTTAAGTAAAAATCCCAACGGAAAGATACCTATTCTGGAAATCGAGCCAGGGAAATACTTGGCAGAATCAAATGCCATATTGGTATATCTGAGTGAAGGTACAGAATTTTTACCCTATGACCGCTTTTTACGAGCGCAAGTGTTGCAATGGTTATGTTTTGAACAATATAGCCATGAACCTTTTATCGCTACATCAAGATTTTGGATTTCTATTTTAGGTAAAACTGAAGAATATAGTGAAGCTATAAAGCAAAAACGTGAACCAGGTTATGCAGCACTTAACCTGATGGAAAAACATTTATCTTCTCACACTTTTTTTGTAGGAGAGCGTTACACGATTGCTGATATTGCCTTGTTCGCTTACACTCATGTAGCTAATGAAGGTGGGTTCAATTTAACAGAATTTCCTGCTATCCAAGCTTGGATAGAAAGAGTCAAAGTGCAACCAAGATATATAAGTATTACACAAGCATAAAAATTCGATTCTGCGAGTTTGTGTCTCTCGTTTCTTGGCTCTAGTAGAGGATGTATTAGGCAGAAATTACCTCATATTAATTAGGAGGCAGAGTTTTCCTAAAAGATATTACTAAGAAGCAACTATAGGACTCATATTTGATTTTTGAAAAAACTCCGTACACTCAAAAAGTCTTTTTTCCTACTCCCCACTCCCTACTCCCCACTCCCAGCCTACGCAAATAATTTCAGTAATTAAACCGGATTCCTATAGATATCTGTATCAATTTCTATCAGCTTTTGCCGAGAGGACAAACCTGATTTAATTCTGACATCAGATTTGGCTACATCAAATTTCTTTGCTAGTAGTTTAATTAATTCTTCATTAGCCTTACCATCGACTGGGAGCGATTTTAAATACACAGTTAAACTGCCATCAGGTTGTTCTTCAATTTTTTGCTGTTTTGAATTAGGTTTAACCTTGACTTTTTTTTGCATAACCTATTTTCTGTAATTGTCGCAGCCACAACCAACCTAAAACACAACCCAATACATAATGAGGAAAATCCCACCAAACAAAGGTAGTACCAAGTAATAATTTACCTATCAAGGTGGCGCGAATCTCCTCTAATAGTGGCGGATGCCAAAGTTGCAAGAATTCTAGTATACAGGTGATGACAAAAACCCATATAGGAATTTGGATGATCGCCGCCTGACTTCTGAAAAACAAAAATGCGAACAGACACCAAAATATTTCATAAAATATCGCTGCTTCGTAGTCATTAAACCACTGATGGGCAGGGCCAGTGTAGTACTTAAAGAAAAAGCCCATCGGTACAACGATGAGCAGAGAAAGAATAATAAATATTGTTTGGTTACGGTTTCGGCGCATTGTATCAAGGCTAAAGACTAACGAAAATTTTAGCCTCTGCACTTTTCTTTCTTAATAATTCGTAATTTTGGATTTTAATTACGAATTACTTCGTTATGGAGCAATATGGTTCAATTAAGGGTTATTGGTGTAGATAATTGGTATTTTAAGACGCGATAAATCGCGTCTCTACAATGAGGGTTTTAGGCTTATCTGAACTGTATTGCGTTATGGATATCTTCTGCTACCAGCGCCCACTACACCAATTTTGTGGCGATAGGAGAGTTCGGCACCGAACCAGCCAGAAGCGCTAGTCAGCGTACCAACAACGAGCGAGATTAACAGTCCCCAAGGTACGATTCGGGATTCAGCGTCGCCCCAACGCAGGAGAAAGTTGACGAGTGATAAAACCAGTATAGAAACGTTAAGTATTAAATGCACCCAACCGGCGGTGCGCTTGCGAACTCGTTCAATTTTCAAAAAGTCGCTCAAACCGATCGCAGCAGCGAGTAAACCTCCAGCTAATCCAAGTCCGATTAACCATAGCGAAGCCCTAGCCCAAAAGAAATCACGAGTTAACCAGTAGCCAATGTCACTTCCTAAGGCGGCGGCTAAAAAGGCGATGGGAAAGATCACACTCAGGGGATGTAGGGGATGTCCTGCGATCGCAACTGTGCTAGGTACGCCGCTATCACGATACTCACTGTCGTTGCTTTCAATAACTGGTGGAATATTTGGAAAAGGTGTTGAACTTGTTTGCGTTGTATCTGTAGTTTCCATTATTAGTATCCTGAATTTATTAGTGTCTTATTTTTAAGCTGAAGGAATTTTTTCGACATAAGCTTCAGCATCTAATTAGCTAGATAATCCTATTGCTGCCGCTTTATTCAGCGCCTGCTCTCCTAATCCAGGACTGTCTGGCATTATTAAATTAACTCCTATAAATAGCATATACTTGAGTTAATCTAATAAAATATCATCAAAATCTTATCTATCTGACGATGGAATATAGGTTTAAATATTGTCTATCTAAAAGTATAATTAAATAATTTTTCTGATACAAATTTTTGTTTTTATATCCAGGAGTTTTCAGGCGCAGACTTAGAACGGCTTGTCGTCAAATATCACTCAAAAGAAAGATGGTATCTTGATAATTTAGCCGTTATGCTACTTTTTATAATTAATGTTGCACTAAAATCTGTTTAAAGATAAAGCTTGTAACGTAGCCTTAAACAGATTTTGGGTTAGCGCATCCTTGTATCAAATTGATATAGAATATTTTCACTTTTATAATAATTTTGTTAAAGGCAAGGTAAAACCAGGCACAACATCTTCACCGCTTAATACTGCCGTAGCTGGATATTGAGTAATTGAACCATCCCGGCGATAAACCAAATCTTGCTGATTTTTACTATCAATTAACCATGCTAATTGAACACCATTACTAATATATTCTTCCATCTTGGCTTTGAGTTTTGCCAAGCTATCATTTTTAGAACGAATTTCAATTACAAAGTCGGATGCTAAATTAATAAATTTGTCTTCTTCTTCATCCCAATTTTCTGGTAAGTAAGTCGGCGAGAAAAAACTAAACTACATTAAGTAATGTAAAATTTAATTGAATTAGCTTGTAGTAAGGGCTTTAGCTACAAAAGCAGCATCGCGCGATCGCACTGCCGTATTTGCTAATCTAAAACCTGTACTTGAACTAAAAACTTCACCTAAATACTGACTTTCTACCCAATTCAACAATTAGGCTCCTGCTTTTATTTCTCGATTACCAGAAATTCCACCAGTTGGGGGCATAGTTTCTAACGTTCCATTAGCATTGCGTTCAAACCGCAGTTCTGGGTTTTGCGAACTCATCAGCATTAATTCTTCGTCAGTGACAGTATACAAAGACTGCACCGTTATTTTTTCGCTAGTCATGATGATCCCATCGCAAGCTTGATAGATATCTCAATTTTAGGTTGAGATTCAATTATTTCTGTATCCCTTTCCCGCTCTGCGTTTTCTGTGTCTGAAGCAGTTTGTTATAAAATTGACATTAACACCAGGGCAATATCTGACTACAAGCTGTTTTATTCTTACAAAACAATGCTCTCAGAACGCTTTACCACAGCTCTTACCTACGCCACCCAACTGCACGCCAACCAAGTTCGTAAAGGTTCAGGTGTTCCCTACGTGGCCCATTTATTAGGTGTCGCTAGTATTGCTTTAGAATACGGCGCAAATGAAGATGAAGCGATCGCAGCTTTGTTACACGATGCGATCGAAGATCAAGGTGGTGCTGCAACACGGGAAGAAATTCGCCGCCGTTTTGGTGACAATGTAACAGCAATTGTAGATGGTTGTACTGACGCTGATACAACTCCAAAACCGCCTTGGCGACAGCGCAAGGAGGCATATATTGCTCACATTCCTACCGCTTCCCCGTCAGTACTACTGGTGTCATTAGCAGATAAACTTTACAACGCCCAATCTATTCTCAAAGATTATCGTGTTTTGGGCGAATCACTTTGGGAACGTTTTCAGGGGCGTAAAGAAGGCACTCTTTGGTATTATCGGGCGCTTGTGGATGCCTTCAAAAAGACTGGAACCACTGTAATTATTGCGGAATTAGAACGGGTTGTTACACAAATTGAGTTATTAGCATCTAAATAAAAAATTAAGATGTGTTTTTCAAAACGGATGCTCCCATTAGATTTAGCAGGTTCTACTTCGCATTTCTAGTTCAATTATTCAGAAGTAATAAAAGTTTTGGAGAAACTGGACAAATGGCTTTTTTATAGACACGATATCATCATGTGTCTTGCGAAAAGATTTTGGCTTTTACTTTATTTCTCTAGATAAAAAATCTTTCTCTCGGCAGACAGGTATACTTACATTAGTATGACTGCTATGTTACCAATATGACGATAGTAAGACAAAACGCCCTAAATACAACCGTAAGTCCTTCAGTAAGTTCTCCCGAAACCTTGGCAGAAAAAGTTATTGAAGCAGAGCGTATGCGCGATGTTCTGCTTTTACTGCAAAACCTGATTAACAGTGAAGAAGCCACTGTGAAACTAATTCTCGATTGTCTCTATGATGTTGGCTCAGTCAATCTGATCAACCAAAAGCTTCGCTTGAAACCCCTAAATAGGGTGATGAAATTAATTGCGCGAATGTCCAAACCAATTTTTAGAACTTTGGCTTTAAATTGGTTTAAGAAAAACTGTCCTCAACTGATTACTAATTGGCTACAGACGCAGGTGACTTTTAAAAGTATCCAAAATATTCCCCAAGAAGTACCTATTGAGGTTGCAGAACTTCAACCATATCCCATACCACAGAGAGAAAATCTAAGCCAAGAGGTTAAAAATCTGCGCTATCAGGTAAGATTGCTAGCTGGTATTTCAATAATAGCGATCGCCGCTTTAGGAATCACAGCCACTAGGTTAAACTAAAATCCATAAGTAGCAACATTAACAAATTTAATAGATCCAGCAAGCTATTTTCGGCGTAAGATTCACTTAGGTTATAAAAATCCTACAACTCTAGAATGTGAGTAGTTTTTCTCCATCAGGTGTTTTGGGAAATACTTGTTTGCCTAACTCCAAGCAGTTTAACTCGTTGTATTGCCAGCACATTTAAATAACTGGCTCAACATATATGCTAATTCGTACTATGACTTTGCCCAAGCCTACCTTGGAGGATATAGAAATACATCTGCTATTGGAAGGTGTCTATCAATACTATGGTTATGACTTTCGCAATTATGCTCTCTCCTCACTCAAACGCCGCATTCAGAGTTTCATGCAATTAGAGGGGTTAGCAAATGTTTCTGCATTGCAAGAAAAGTTACTCCACAACCGTGCCTATTTGGAACGATTTTTGCTGGCTCTGACGGTGAATGTAACATCAATGTTTCGTGATCCCAGCTTTTATCAAACCTTCAGAAGCCAAGTTATCCCCTTCTTACAAACCTACCCGTTTATTCGCATCTGGCACGCTGGATGCTCGACTGGTGAAGAAGTCTACTCAATGGCAATTTTACTACAAGAAGAAGGGCTTTACCATCGTTGCCGCATATATGCCACTGATACTAACGAGAAGGTATTACAAAATGCCAAAAGCGGGATTTTCTCCCTAAAACTGATGCAGGAATATACTCAACTTTATCTGAAAGCAGGCGGCAAAAAGTCTTTCTCAGAATATTATACAGCAGCTTATGATAACGCTATATTTCGAGCATCTCTAAGAGAAAATGTTGTTTTCGCCCAACATAATCTAGCAATTGATAGCTCTTTTAATGAGTTTAATGTCATCCTTTGCCGTAATGTCCTTATATATTTCAATCAGGTACTTCAAAAGCGAGTACACGAACTGTTTTATAATAGCCTTGGCAACTTTGGTATTTTGGGTTTAGGAAGACAAGAATCCATCAGGTTCACCCCTTATGAACATTACTATGAAGAGATAGTTAGAGGTGAGAAAATATATAAGAAAATAGCTGGTGCTTAAAATCTAGACCCATGTATTTACCAGAAAAAATATTATGAATAAAGTTATGGTCGCTGTCAAAAGACAGTCTGTCAAACATTTTTAATTGTGTTCAGAAGGTAGATACAGCGATCGCTTGAGGTAAATTATACATTAAAGCCTTAAAGGAGATTGTCGATGCAGCTTCTCGAATGTCCTCCTGTTGCAGTCATTGCCGGAGAAAATGCGGTTCACGTTTCTCAACTACCTTCTACATGGCAAGACATTGCTAGGGGAACCACGAGTGTCGGACTTTCCCATCCCCAAAGCTATGTTGAGATGGCGCAGTTGTTCTTATATAAATTAGAGCATGGTGATGTTGACTTGTTTAGCGATCGCCCCCAACTAGCTCACTTAATACCCTCATTCTCTCAGCTATTTGCACAACTGGCGTGGGAAACTCTAGAGTTTTTTGGGCAAGACTTTCTCAAACACAGCTATCCAAACTTTGCAGAAATTCTCCGCGATGTGGAGTCAAAGGGGACAGAATATGCTAATGAAGTAAAAGTGGCTCGTATTGGCATAGATTTATTCAACGAGTTTGGTTATGAATTGCCTGCCAGCTTCTATCATGTGCATCTAGCACCAATTTACCGCGATCATGTTTTTGAAGAACGCGCCTTAAGATTTGATCAGCGCGATATCGAACACAAACGGGCTTGGGATGCCATACTCCATGCAGGTAAAGTGTTTGCGATTCAGATGAAGGTGCAAAGTATTGCTTCTAAATACGGTTTTACTTATCAACACGGCTGCGCCTGTAACTCTCACCTATCTTCCATTGATGTATCTAGTGGCGCATTTGAATATGAATTGAGTCCCGAAAAGCGCCAGCGATGGATTCGCAGTTTCTTATGGACTGCTTGGTATGAGTATGCCTTATTTGCGATCGTGCCAAATACGAGTTATTTAGTGTAATACCAATTTGAAAAAAGAATGTGACAAATAGACCATTTGTAGAGACGCGATTCATCGCGTCTTTGCCGAAGGATGTGTTGCAATCATTAAGTCTAAAGAGAAACAAGTAGAGGGAGAAATTACTCCCTCATTCTTATTTACTGCCAAACGTAGATTAGGATAAACAAAACAATCCAGATAACATCGACGAAGTGCCAGAACAACGAAGTCGCGTTTACGCCGAAGTGGCCTGTGTCGTAGTTGCCAGGGATGAAAGAACGTACCAAAATTATTGACTGCAACAGAATACCTGTGAAAACGTGCAAACCGTGGAAACCTGTTAGTAGGTAAAACGTTCCACCAAATACCCCTGAAGTGAAGCCAAAATCGAGGCCGTTCCATTCAATCGCCTGTCCAACCAAAAAGTAAGTTCCCATCGCCATTGTTGCCAAGAGAAATAGGCGAAATTTTACTAAGTCATGGCGTTGAAGGGCGCGTTCTGCTAGGTAAATTACAAAGCTACTGGCGACAAGAATTACTGTGTTGATTGTCGGTTCTTTTACTTCTAGCCCGGAAACACCAGCAGGCAGCCAGTTAGGGGTTGTTGTTTTGTAGATGGCATATCCGGCGAAAAAACTCAAGAAAATGACGCTTTCTGAGAGGAGGAAGACGATGAAGCCAAACATCTTGTTGCCTTCTTCGTCGTGGGTATGTTCTGCGGCTGTGTGCTGCAATTCGTGGGGATTGATATAACTGTCCATTTTGGTGTTGGTTTGAGGGGGAGTTTGAAACGCAGAGGAACGCAAAGGGAAGCGCAGAGGGACGCGGAGGGTTTTTGCGTCTTCCCGATAAGTTTGCGTTTATTCTGGGAGGTTGGATGTTAAGGGTTCAGATTTGCCGTAGCCGTAGGGTTCGGAGATGATGATGGGAATTTCTTCAAAGTTTTCTACTGGGGGGGGTGAAGAAACTAACCACTCTAGTCCGATTGCCCGCCAAGGGTTAGCGGGTGCTTTCTCGCCTTGCATCCAAGAAATCACCATGTTGAAAATGAAGGGCAAGGTGGACATTCCTAAGAGGAATCCGCCCAAGCTAGCGATGATATTCCAGAATGTGTACTCTGGGGCGTAGGAAGCGACTCGGCGTAACATTCCTTGCAATCCCAAGGGATGCATGGGCAAAAAGTTGAGGTTGGTGCCGATGAAGGCTAACCAGAAGTGGATTTTACCCCAGCTTTCAGAGTACATCCGTCCGGTCATTTTGGGGAACCAGTGATAGATGGCAGCATATAAGCCCATCGTCACAGTTCCGTAGAGGACGTAGTGGAAGTGTCCCACTACAAAGTAGGTATTGTTAACGTGGACATCAACGGGCACGGAAGAAAGCATGATGCCAGTGATTCCGGCGAAGACAAACATGACTAATGCACCCAAGGCAAACAGCATGGGGGTATTTAGCCGCAGTTTACCGCCCCAAATAGTTGCTACCCAAGCAAATACTTTAATTCCCGTGGGGACAGATACAAACATCGTCGTCAACATGAAAATCAACCGCATCCAGCCGGGTGTACCACTGACGTACATGTGGTGTACCCAAACGATACCACTGACGATCGCAATCAAAATGGATGAAACGGCAACTACTTTGTAACCAAATAAGGGTTTACGTGAATAAACTGGAAAGATTTCCGAGAAAATGCCGAAAATGGGCAAAATAATCACGTAAACGGCGGGGTGGGAGTAGAACCAGAAGTAATGCTCAAACATTACTGGATTACCACCCTTGGCGGGGTCGAAAAAGGCAGTGCCTGCTGTGAGGTCGAGTAGCAGCATTACCGCACCTGCTGTCAATGCAGGTAGTCCGAATAGTTGGATAATCTGGGCGCTAAATACTGTCCAGACAAACAACGGCATTTTAAAAAAGCCCATTCCTGGGGCCCGCATTTTGACGATTGTGGTGACAAAGTTCACTGCCCCCATAATTGAAGATACGCCAGATATTGCCACTGCTAGCAACCAGATAACTTGACCATTAATTAAGTTACCTGTGGGATTCTGGAGACTAACTGGCGGGTAAGACCACCACCCGGCTTGGGCAGGGCCTCCAGGGACAAAGAAGCTACCCATCATCAAAATCCCAACTACTGGCACCATCCAAAAGGCGACGGCGTTGAGGCGGGGAAATGCCATATCTCGCGCCCCAATCATTAGGGGTACTAAATAGTTGGCAAAACCAACGAGTGAGGGAAATGTCCACAAAAACAGCATCACAGTGCCGTGCATGGTGAACATACCGTTGTAGACGGTGCGATCGACTAAATCTGATTCGGGTGTCATCAGTTCTCCCCGCATCACCATCGCAAAGATACCGCCGACGAGGAAGAACAAGAAGGAGGTAACGAGATACTGGATACCAATTACCTTGTGGTCAGTACTAAAGCTGAAGTATTCTTTCCAATTACTTGGAGATTCGTGGTTAGGCTTCTCATCAGGGAGAAGAATACCTTCAATAGGAACATTAGTCATGGTTACTTTCCTTTCAACCAGGTGAATTGACTAGAGGAGGTGCAGCAGGTGGAACTGTAACCCAACCAGTTTGGACTGATTGATTGGATGTTTGGGCATACTCAGAAGCTGCCTGATTTTTTGCAACGGATGGCTTTTGGGTTGCAGCTTGTGCTAGCCATTGCTGATAATCTTCAGGAGATTCGACGACTACATTCGCCTGCATCGTCGCAAAGTATGTACCGCTATATTGAGAATCGGTCAATCGGTATTTGCCGGAGCGGATGGGAGTAAATTCAAAGTCGATCGCATGGTTGGGAATAATATCCTGCTTGAGGCGAAATGCAGGTATATAAAAGCCGTGGAGAACGTCTTGCGATTTCAGCGCTAAACGTATCCGGCGATCGCTTGGTAAATGCAATTCGGTACTGGTAATATCTTTTTCTGGGTAATGAAAAACCCACGCCCACTGTTTAGCTAGTACGTCGATTTTTTCTACAGGTTCTGCTAAAGCGTTAGCTGGTAAATCATTTGTTTCTGCATGAGCCGATTGCATTGCTAGCGGATTATGCAAATGAACTAATTCCGATGGGCCTTGAATCCCCATTTGTTCGTAAACTTGATAGCTGTAACCCGCAATCCAAAACACTAACAGAATTGGGATTGCTGTCCAGACAACTTCTAAGGTGATATTCCCTTCAATTGGGGGGCCGTCAGTGAAGTCATCTTTGACTGCCCGATGGAAGATCACAGAATACATCAGAGTACTTGTGACTCCCAAGAAGATGAAGGCACCGAGGGTTACTAAGAAGCTAATCAAATCATCAATTAGTACGGATTCAGCTGCTGCTTGGGGGGGAAGCCAGGAGTAAGCCTGCTGCCCGATCCAGAGACTCGTAATAGTCACTGCGATCGCGCCTGTAAGCAGCGTCAAAATATTTAAAATCTTCTGGATTTTCATGGTCATTGGTCATTAGTCATTGGTCATTGGTTATTAGTCATTGGTTATTAGTCATTGGTCATTGGTCATTGGTCATTGGTCATTAGTAACTTTAAACAAATGACAAAGGACAATTGACAAATGACTATTTCAGTGTTGTGTTGAGGTCTTGGTGCGATCGCAGCAAATTATCTGCTGTATTGTGTACGCCAAACTCGGCAGCCATTTGCGCCCCTAGTGTCCCGTGAACGTACAGAATGAACATGATTGCTATGCCTGCCAACAGATAGATCCATTGCACTTCTCTATCTGTCTCTTTATATTCTTGTTTAGCCCAAACCAAGCGCTGCCATCCTCTCCAGATGGTCAAGACAATAATCAGCGCTAATAAGAACACACCACCCACACCATGCCAAAGCATAGTTTCCATTGCCTGCAATCCCCAGGCACTTTTCATATCAGCTGGTGGTGTTGCCAACAGCATTTCATAAAAGCCTGCTGCCACTGTGAAAAATGTGATGATGCTGGCAGCTAGCATGTTGTACCAGCCAACATCAAATAAGTTCTGACGTTCCACAGTAATTGCTAAATATTTGAAGACCCATTTTTCAAAGGGAAACAGAACACCGACAATATCAAAGGTCATTCCAATGATGAACAAACCTATTGTCAGATGGACTAAGTTGGGATGAATGGGAATGGTGTAAGGTAATCCGTTTGCGCCTAAAGAGCCGCTCAATTGATCAATTAATTCTGAGTTCATCGCAACAGACCATCCTTTACTGCTTCCACAACTGGCACTGTATGCAATCCATACACCCAAACAAGTTCATCTCCGAGATATACTTGTAAGCCAACTATCAAAGTTAAAACTAGTCCGGCTCCCAAATAATAAATTGGTATTTTTTGCGGATTCCGGGAACGAATTACATAGCGCCAAGCTGTAATCGCGGTGATGATTCCTGAAAGCGACCAACCAATTAGCGTATGCAAATTCAGTACCGATTTAGCGAGGCTATAAGGTTGTGCTAAACCTGCTTCAAACTGACCAAAAATAATCGCAACGAAGATGGCGATCGTCGCAACTAACATATTCCACCAACTCACCTCAAAAAGACTGGTTTTACCAGTAAAATAGCCAACTACATCGCAGAAAAAGGAAAACAATACCATCGCAATTACGAAGTGGACAACGATGGGATGAATCGTATCTGGATAGGGTAAATTGTGTTCGTTCAAAGATGTCAAATACTCAAGCATTGTTTCTCCTGGACATAACTACCGCACTTGGGTCAAACTTCAATAATTGATGGATACTCGCTAACATCACTATAAGTATCTATCCATAATTGACTAAAATCTGTTCAATATCTGCGCGGTGCAATACGCTTAATCATGTCTTAGCTTTTGGTAGGCAAATCTAGTAATTTTGCCTACAGGGAATAATGTTGATTGCGATTAATTTCCTCATGCCAATAGTCTGCAACAGCAATTCTTGATGTAGCTAAACCAAATCGCTGTCGTTTATTGATTTGCTTAACCTATCTTTTAGCTTAAGTAAATTTTTATGAATTGTCAAAACAATAATAATTAAATTTTTAAAAGTTCGTTGTTTAGCAAAAAAGTATTTTTATAATGTAGCGATTCTGGCATTGATAAATATTTTGAAAACCCTAAATCTTAATATTTTTCTGTCAAGTATTTCACAATGATACAATTTTGAATTGTAATGCTTATGACAAAAATATATAGGCAATAGGCAAGGGAAAAGAAAGTTTCCTAGTTGTACTGAGTTTTTTCAGAAATCAAATACTAGCCCTATATAATTTTGATAATTTGGTGTAAAAAATGCGAATCAAGGTAAGTGAGTAATCCTAGTTTTGGCTATACCAGACAAAACCGACCTCCGTGGGTTTCGGATTCCTTGAGACTGCGTAGACGGACAAAAGTTTGTTTGCAAGATAAACCGCGATTTATAATCGCCAGGTATATTTGCAAAAGTCAGATGCTTCCTCTGAGGACTAAACAAGTGTCATTTGAAATTGTGGTAATTGGTACTTCATTAGGCGGATTATCAGCATTAAAAATTATTCTAGGGAAGTTACCAGCAGACTTTATAGTGCCAATAGCGATCGTGCAACACCGTCACAAGGAATCTAACAACACACTTCAGGAGTTATTGCAAGAATCCACTTTGTTACCGATTCGAGAAGTGGAAGACAAGGACGAAATACTCCCAGGACATATTTATCTGGCTCCAGCCGATTATCACTTGCTGGTTGAACCAGGTCATTTTGCCCTCTCAACTGATGAGCCTGTTTCCTATGCCAGACCATCTATCGATGTGCTTTTTGAGTCAGCAGCCGATGTCTACACTAAGCAGGTTATTGGTGTAATATTGACAGGAGCAAACCAAGATGGTATGCAAGGTCTTAAGAAAATAAAAGCGCGGGGAGGACTTACTATCGTACAAGAACCTGCCACAGCCCAGAGCGATGTTATGCCAGAAGCAGCAATTTCTGCTGTTGCAGTAGACTGGATTTTGACACTTTCAAACATTGCTTCCCAAATGGTCAAGCTTTGTCATTAATCACGGAAAAAAAAACGGATGCAGATGGAACCCAAGGTAAACATCCTCCTAGTGGATGATAAACTAGAAAATTTGCTAGCACTAGAAGCAATTCTGGAAAAACTGGGAGAGAATCTGGTGAGAGCTACTTCTGGGGAAGAAGCTTTGAGGTGTCTGCTACATCAAGACTTTGCAGTGATTTTGCTAGATGTGCAAATGCCAGGGATGGATGGCTTTGAAACTGCAACCTTGATTCGCAATCGGGGGCGATCGCGTCACACCCCAATTATCTTTCTCACCGCCTTTAGCACCAGCGACCAAATGCTGTTTAAGGGCTATGCCTTGGGTGCAGTTGATTATTTGCTCAAACCATTAGACCCCAATATATTGACTTCTAAAGTCACAGTATTTGTAGAACTATTTAAGAAAACAGAAGCCGTCAAGCAACAAGCAGCGCAGCTGGTAGCTGTCAATGGGTCACTCAGGCAAAGTGAAGAACGATTGCGATCGCTGAGTACCTGTTCACCCGTTGGCATTTTTGAAATTGATACTGAAGGCGGCTGTAGGTATACTAATCCCCGCTATCAAATGATTTGTGGCTTGAAAGCGGCAGAGAGTTTAGAAAAGAGATGGCTGGAATCTGTACATCCAGAAGATAGAGAACGAGCAGTTGCCAGTTGGTCTGCTTACATTCATGAAGGTCGGGACTACTCTGAAGAGTTTCGCTTTCAAACTGCTCACGGCATCGTCCGTTGGGTTCAGGTTCGCTCGTCACCGATGCTTTCCGGTCAAGGGGAATTGCTGGGATATGTAGGCACTCTCGAAGATATTACTGAACGCAAACAAGCAGAAGAAGTCCGCGCTCAAGTGATTCGAGAACAGACGGCAAGACAAGAAGCAGAAGCAGCAAATCGCATGAAAGATGAGTTTCTCGCCGTTCTCTCCCACGAACTCCGCACGCCTCTAACCTCAATGCTGGGCTGGTCAAAAATCCTCCGCTCTAAGAAACTTGACGAAAAAGCCACTTCCCGCGCCCTAGAGGCGATTGAACGCAACGCGATATCTCAGATGCAACTAATTGAAGATATCTTAGATGTATCGCGGATTATCCGTGGTCAGTTGCGGTTAAATGTGTCTGCGGTGAATCTGCTCACGGTAACGGAGGCAGCCTTAGAGGCAGTGCGTCCCCTAGCAGAACCAAAAGATATTAAGTTAAATACTGTCTTGGATACTTCGGTAGGGTCAGTTTATGGCGATCCAGCCCGGTTACAACAGATTGTCTGGAATCTACTAACTAATGCCATTAAGTTTACCCCTAAGGGTGGCATGGTAGAAGTGAGTCTGTCAGTAGTCTGTGGTGAAGAACAAACTCACAAATACGCCCAAATTCAAGTTATCGATACCGGCATTGGTATCAGTTCCGAGTTTTTGCCCAAAGTATTTGAGCGTTTCCGGCAAGCAGATAGTACCACAACGCGATCGCACAATGGATTAGGATTAGGGCTAGCGATCGTCCGTCATCTAGTAGAACTGCACAAGGGTAAAATCTTTGCCGAAAGTCCAGGCACAGGAGAAGGAGCAACCTTTACTGTAAGAATACCACTGCTACAAGACAATAGGAGTATTAGAGCCAGTAGAGAAGCCACAGGAGAAATTTCTTCCCCTGTGGCATCGACCCCCCTTGCCGGATTAAGAGTTTTAGTTGTAGATGATGAAGCAGATACCCGTAACTTTCTCAGTTTTATGTTTGAGGAGTATGGGGCAGTTGCCACTGCGGTAGCATCAGTTGATGAAGCGTTGGCAGTACTTGAACAAGCAAAACCAGATATCCTGATTAGCGACATCGGCATGTCAGAGCAAAATGGTTATACCCTGATTCGCAAACTGCGCTCTTTAGAACCAGAAAAAGGCGGATCTATCCCAGCGATCGCTTTAACAGCGTACACGCGAGAGGAAGACCGCTTAGAAGCACTTTCAGCAGGGTTTCAGCAACATTTATCTAAACCAATAGACCCCACTAAATTGATTGCTATGGTTGCCAATATATTAAAACTACCTGTGGAAGTTTCAGTGGGTTGATTTGGAATTGGGGAGTGGGGAGTGGGGGAAATGAGGGAGCAGGGGAGGCAGGGGAGGCAGGGGAAGAATAACTATTAATTATTGACCAATGCCCCATGCCCCATGCCCGATGCCCCATTCCCAATTCCCCATTCCCAATTTCAAATCAAGACAAAGTTAAAGCATGTTTTTTCAATTCGTCTAGGGAAACCATTTCCAAAGCTCTAGCATGGGTTGCAGAAAGGATGACGGGTGGAGCAACACCAGCATTGAGAGCTTCTTGCCAGCGAGAAGCACACAAACACCAGCGATCGCCAGGCTTCAGTCCAGGAAAATTAGAATCAGAAACAGGTGTGCTCAGGTCGTTCCCGTGGGATTTGGTGTACTCCAGAAATTCTGATGTCACTTGAGCGCATACGACATGTGACCCGAAATCCTGACCACCTGTGCGACAAAAACCGTCGCGGTAAAACCCAGTCATGGGAGAAGTGCAGCAGGCTTCTAGGTTTCCACCGATTACGTTTTTAGCTTCTGTCATTGTTAATTAGTTGTACTTGATTTTTTGGCTTCCATATAAGCCTATATTGACATTCCCTACTTGAATAAAAATCGCTATCCCTTATTAATTTGGAAAAGCAGTGAATTTTAGAATCACTACTCATATAAAATTGTCAACTTTACAGTTATTCAGAATGGTGCAATATCTCAGTAGAACTTCCAATAAAAACCCCTGGTAGTTAGCCAGGGGTAATGCAAGTCAGTACTTTTCGCATGGAATGTATCCTACTTAAACACCATAGCAATCGTCTAATTTAGAGATATGCCATTTTGCCAAACAAAAAAAGCACCTAGTGGTAAGCCGAGGGTTAATTTTTTTGGAATAGCGGTAATCTACAAAGTTATTGTTCCCACATAAGTAAGCAATAGAACCAAAATTTATACATATATATATATTGTGATGTCATACAAAAGAGAGCTTCGGCGTATCCTAACGTCGTTGCTTACTTTTAAATAAGTAAAGCTAATAAAGTATATAAGCTTTACTGAAGTAATAAAAGTTGATTAAAAAATGTAAAGCATTGTAAAGTATTTTCACAGGCAAAAACAAACAAGCCTGATTCATAAACAACTAACCGCACTTATAAAACAATGACAACAACCTTACAGCAGCGCTCAAGCGCCAACGTATGGGATCGGTTTTGCGAATGGATCACCAGCACCAACAACCGTATTTACATCGGTTGGTTCGGCGTAGTAATGATCCCTACCCTGCTAGCCGCCACCGCTTGCTTCGTAATCGCCTTCATCGCCGCACCTCCAGTAGACATC
>JBBSOX010000069.1:0-33814 GCA_038259325.1 Chroococcales cyanobacterium
CTTGGTTAAACTCATCAATTCTAAGGCTGACTCAAAGACTAGGCGAATGGGAATTTGGGAAATGCGATCGCGCAACCACACAACTTGGTCATAATCAAATAGTAGGCTACCGAAAAACACATCAGCCCCATCAAGTGCTGCTTCTACCTCGGTGCGTTTGTTGGTAAGATCGCGATCGCTAAATACCCGAATATCCAACTCAGGACAGCGAGAGTTAGCCAAAAAGGCTGCTTTTCTGTACAAGTCAGCGTTGAATGATTCAAACCCAGCAACCAAGACGATGCGTTTCATGCCTGTAAGCTACGAAATATTTCTTTACTTAAATTTTAAACGTGCTTTCAGGTTGATTGTTAAATATCTACCGACAGATTTCGGTCATTTAGCCGTACTAGTACAGAATGACCAAAATCAACATACCGGCTCAAAAGCCTGTATTATCGGTTTTCCTCTTTCTACTCCTCTGCTTCTGTACCCTTTTGCCTTCTTGAACTAGGTAGATTTGTCATAGCTTTCTACTTTTACGAAGCGTTATTATTTTAAGGATGGAGGTAATTGCTGCATTTCAGTTTATTGCAACAATCACTCGATTCTTGCCGATTTTGATAAATTATGAGAGTTGTGTTCTTCTTGCAAAAAAACCTTGCAAAAAGCCGATTTACCCACATAAACCTACTTACAAAGTTTGCAAAGAAAACTTATTTTATTTACCAGCGTAGTAATGCTGAAAAGAATATGGATATTGCCAACAAGTACTTAAACAAATTTATTAACAAAACTTTGTCTCTATAATTGGAAGAGTTTTGAACTAGTGTGAAAATAAGTAATTTGAGGATTAAATCATGAAAATTGGAATTGATAGTGGGCATAATTCTCCACCAGACACAGGAGCTAGAGGAATCAAAGTTGAGGATAATTTAACTCTAGATGTAGGTAATAGGGTTATAGCTAAGTTAAGAGCTTTAGGAAATGAAGTCGTAGTATGTAAACCAAGTAGTTCTAGAACAGTCACAGAATCACTCTCAAAAAGATGTGCTACAGCTAATGCGAGTAGAGTAGATATTTTTGTTTCAATTCATTTTAATGCTTTTAACAGGCAAGCTAATGGCACAGAAATATTTGCAACTAGCGCAAATGGCAGAAAAATCGCTAAACCTGTATTAGATGAAATCGTCAAGTTGGGATTTTTTAATCGCGGTGTTAAGAGTGGTTCCCACTTGTATGTTCTGAAAAATACAAATATGCCTGCGATTCTTGTAGAATGTTGCTTCATTGATTCGCAAAAAGATATGAATCTGTATAATCCAGAAACAATGGCCAATGCAATTGTCAAAGGCTTAACTGGTAAATTGCCAAGTGCCCCTGTTAATTCTATACAAGATGAAGAAGATAATGTAGATGAAACTATTCTCAGACTGCAAAAATCCTTAAATCGACTCAGAATAACTGATAGAAATGGTAGGGCGTTAGTAGAAGATGGCTTCACCGGGGCTAACACAAGATCCGCCACAGAAAAATTTCAGACTATTGCTGGAGTTCAGCCTACTGGAATTGCTGATACAGCTACATGGAATGCGATCAATCTAATTTTGGCAAAACGAATTATCCGGCCAAATCATGCTGGTGGTGCAGTTGTCAGATACTTGCAATACCGTGTAGGTGTTGATAATGATGGCGTCTATGGGCCGCAAACAGAGGTTGCAATTAAGAAATTTCAAAAGCAAAATGGTTTAGATGCCGATGGGATTGTCGGGCCTGCTAGCTGGCAGAAATTCATTGGTTAGATTAAGAAATAGGCATTGTTTGTAGTTGGGGCTTTAGCCTTAAATTGCCAACTACGAACTTTTGACTTTTGGCTTAATTGAAAGAAATAACCAGGGCGTAGGAAGTCACCTATGCTGCTGACAGGAATATGTTCAACTTAACCAGGTTTACGTTTGATAACTATCAATCGCACTTGGTCATAGATAATTTCCTATCGCTCTGGTGCTTTTTTGGCGGTGAAGTTTCGCCAAAACTATAAAAGTAAAGGGCTTTTCAAGCCTATAATAATTGCTACTACTTTGTTGTATAAGTGAACACAATTTTTCGGAGTTTCAAATTTCAAAACACCTGGACTTTTAACTTTTAAGCAGCCACCAGATTGTTTAGCTGTAATTCACACTGTTAAAATACGTAACTGACAGCAGAAAATAATTTATCTAGCTCTTGCTCAATTTACAGTTTAGCGATAATCAAACTGTGCGATCGCTCAACATCAAATTCACCCCATTATGAATAGAGTTTTTCCTTTTACGGAAGCTTGGATAATCAACTAATCGACAATATTCACGATAATTAGCAGAGAACATAGAGGCTGGCACTAAAGGAGATATCTAACCTCAGCATCCTTACAATCCATCTGCACCACACAATTTCTTCCTCGTGCTTTTGCCTGGTAAAGTCTTTGGTCAGCAGCAGCAATTAAGGTTGCGGGAGATAATTGGCTATGGGGAGTGATGGTTGCCACACCAAGACTTAGGGTAATGAATTCACTAACATGAGAATGTGAATGAGGCATTTTTAATGCACTAACATTGTTCTGAATATCTTTTGCAACTGCAATAGCCTCTTCGATATCAGTATTTGGCAAAATGACTGCAAATTCTTCTCCACCATAACGAGAGACTAAATCAGTGGGGTGTTTAACTGTTTGAGAGATTGCCTTGGCGACCTGTCTAAGCGCATCATCTCCTGCTAAATGTCCATGCGTATCGTTGTAAAGTTTAAAGTAATCGACATCACACAAAATTAAAGATAGCGAACCTTGCTCTCGTGCCAACCTTTCCCACTGTACGTTTAACGTATCATCAAAACAGCGTCGATTTGCGACTTGGGTTAGACCATCCGAACAGGCAAGACGCTGTAATTCGTGGTTTGCTTGTTGTAATTGGTGGTAAAGTTCTGATTGCTGAATAGCGATCGCAGCTTGTCCCGCTAACTGGTTAAACAAGTTAATCTCCGATTGCTGCCATTGTCTGGGGTTATGGCATTGGTGAGCGATTAATAGTCCCCACAAATGCTCTTGCTGCAAAATAGGCACAACAAGATTTGCCCGGATTTGCAAACTCCGCAAAAGGTCAACATGACATGGCGATAGTCCTGCATTTTCAACGTCTTCGATCGCTCTGGTGTTACCTTGTTGATAGTAAGCTGCACGTGTAGATTTAAAGCAGGTGTCCATGACGTGAAATCCAAAAATCGACATGCACCCTTCTGCTAAGGATTCTACAGCGACTAACCCACTCCAGTCTGGCTCAAACTGGTAGATCACCACTCGGTCTACCTCAAATAGTTGTCGTACTTCGGCTGCTGTAGTTTGCAAAATCTCGTCTAACTCCAACGATTGTCGAATGCGCTGCGTGACAGCGGCGACAATTCGCTCCGACTCGCTTTGGTGTTGGACATGCCACTCAACCTGTTTATGATCTGTCGATGCTAAAGTTAGTGCGATCGGATCAAAGCGAGGAGTTGTAGTCACAGGCACTGCATTAGGTTTAGCAATCAAATAGCCTTGAGCAAAAGTTGCGCCTCGTTCTCGCAGCCAATTCAGTTCCTCAATGCATTCAATTCCTTCAGCAACAGTCTGGATGTTTAATTTTTGAGCAATTTCTAGTAGCTTCTCGGTAATTGAGGCTTTGTACAGGTCTTGATGTACATTCCTGATTAACTCCATGTCCAACTTGATAAAGTCTGGACGTAACTGATGCAGCAAGTTTAGGCTGGAATAGCCAGAACCGAGGTCATCAAGGGCGACTAAAAAACCAGCATCCCGGTAGTATTTAAGCACTGCCTTGAGGTGGTCTAAATCTTGAGGATTATCTGACTCCACGACTTCAAAGACAACGCGTTCAGGGGAAATGCCGGCAATATCAATTGCCTCTACAGTACTACGTAGGCAAGAAGCTGGGTCATAAAGTGACGTTGGTGTAAAATTGATGAAGATGTGTCCACTCACTTGATGGCGGTTGAATTGAGCGATCGCGCTGAGGCGAGCAACTTGGTCAAGTTGTGGTAGGAGTCCGGCTTCGGTTGCTAACTCTAGAATTGACCCCGGTAGGATTAAATTGCCTTGTTCATCCAACCCTCGCAAAAGCGATTCATATCCAAAAATCTGCGATGTATCCTTAATTGAGACAATTGGTTGGAAGTAACTGGTGAATCGTTCCGTTGCCAGCATTTCAACCAGCCAGTCGGATTGGTTGGACTTAATGAAGCGTTGTAATGAGGTTATGTCACTAAAATCATGGAGTTGAGGTTGGATAGCACCTCGAATGAAAAGAACTTGCGTCTCTTTTAATTCTCTCGGTGCGAGTAGTTGGGCCAGATTACGGGCAATTTCTTGGGACTGTCCGGGTATACAATCCAAAATCAAACCTGGACGCTCTTGCATCAGTTCATACTCAATGGCAAACTGCTGTAGGTAAGAGGTGACTTTTTTCAGGGTATGTGGAACAGGGAACCAGAGAAAGAGCCTACCTGCCTCCTGAGTCTGGCAGCGTGCAACATTGCGACAAGCACAGGTTTTAGAGATAGGACATATTTGGCTCATAGCTAATTACTTTGTTCAATCCGATTTACTTTATTATTCCCAACATTTTTAGTCTAAAAGATAAACTATACTTCAAATATATAAAGATTTGATGAGTTCGGCAAACTGAATAATTTACCTGTTAAAGTAACTTATTAATATATCTCCAAATTTAGAGTAAATACTTAATTAATAGTTGGTATTTTTGTGCAGTTAAGCAAATTCATGAGAAGCTATATTAGTAATAGGACTTACGCAACTGGCATATTATTTTTAGTTTGTAGTGAGGACTTTAGTCCTCAAAATCAGGGCTGAAGCCCTTACTACAAACTAAAAGGTTTAATTTTTTGTGACACTTGCGTAAGTCCTAAGTAATTTAAGATATATAGAAAAAGCAGAAGTTCGCCAAACTAGCAAAAATATTTAACTGAATTAAATTAAGAGTAAATATATAGCAGATTGCGACTTAGTGAGGTACAGATTAATCGTAGGGGCACAACATGTTGTGCCCCTACCCATGTACTTCATTCATTTACCTGAAATACGCTGTATATTACTTTAGAAGGAATATAACCTAATACGCTTGGGTTAAGGGCTAATTGTACAAAATTATGGGTTTTCGAGACGCGATAAATCGCCGTCAAGACAAGTGTTTTGGTCTTATCTGAACTGTATTGGAATATAACCTAAATAATTGTTGACTGCTGACTGTTAACAGTCAACAGTCAGCAGTCAACAAAGCTCATAAGTTATTGTGTAATATCATGTCCGGCAAATTAGTTACAGTTACCACATCTGTGCAAAAATTGGAAAACCCTCTTTCCCCCTGCCCCCTCAGCCATTCGCATTTCTGCCAATCAGAGTTGCAATTGCCTTGACTAACTCCTCTGGTTCGACGGGTTTGGACAGATGCTTTTGAAACCCTGATTCGAGTGCTTGTTGCTGGTTGATTTCTCCGGCATAAGCAGTTAAAGCGATCGCTGGAATCTGTTTAGCTTGCAAAGCTAGCAATGCTTTAACTTGGCGCATCAGCATATAGCCATCTGTCTCTGGCATCCCAATATCACTGAGCATAATATCTATTTCTGGCTCTGCCTCTGCTAATACTTGCAGTGCTTCTTTGGCTGATGCCACAGCAGTCACCATTGCTCCAGCCTGCTCTAAGACAAATGTATGGAACTCACGGGTATCATCGTCATCGTCCACAACTAAGATTTGAATGTCTGCAAGGATTTCATCTGTAGGAGAAACATTTAAGTCAGTAATTATCTCTTGTTTTGGGGTTAAATCTTTTTTGATGAGCGGTAGCCTAGTCGTGAAAGTAGCTCCTTGCCCTTCACCTAAACTTTCTGCCCAAATCGTGCCACCATGTAATTCTATGAGATGACGGACAATTGCTAATCCTAACCCTAAGCCACCAAACTTTCGGGTTGTTGTACTATCAGCCTGACGAAAATATTCAAACACATAAGGGAGAAATTCAGGGCTGATCCCTTTACCTGTGTCATTGACGGTAATCTGAGCGTGAGTATCAATGCGTTCTAGTTGAATATTAATTTTTCCTCCTTCAGGAGTGAATTTAACGGCATTCGATAACAGATTCCAGAAAACTTGTTGTAAACGACCGGAATCACCCAAAACTTGTTCTAAAGAAGCATCCAGCATCGTCTGAATTTGAATATCTTTAGCCTCTGCTGCTAAACGCACTGTCTCCAATGCCGCCTCAATCACCAGCACTAGGTTGACTGGAAACATGTTGAGGTTGAGCTTGCCTTGTAAGATGCGAGAGACATCGAGCAAATCTTCAATTAGTTGAGCTTGTAATTTAGCATTCCGCTCGATGGTTGCAATTGCTTTTTTCAACGCTGCTGAGTCAAATTCACGGGTTTGCAAGAGTCTCGCCCAACCGAGAATGGGATTGAGAGGCGATCGCAACTCATGGGAAAGCACCGCCAAAAATTCATCCTTAATGCGGTTGGCTGTTTCGGCTTCAGTTCTGGCAGTTTGCTCAAGTTGTAGGAGGCGATCGCGTTCCGCTTCTGCAACTTTGCGATCGCTGATGTCTGTAACAAAAATGCTTACTCCAAAAGCATTGGGGTAGATACGATTCTCAAACCAGCGCTGCCAAGCAGAATAAAAGAATTGAAACTGAACAACGGTTTGTTGTGCAAATGCCTGCTGAACCTGATTATAAAACTCACTTTTGAACACATCTGGAAACACTTCCCAAATGATCTTACCTAGCAACTCTTCCTTTTGGATGCCAACAACTTCTGCTACCTGGTCATTGACAAAGGTATAACGCCACTCTCGATCCAACACATAGAACTGGTCTTGAATGCCAGCTAAGACAGTCTCTAAGTGTGCTTTCGCCACCTCAGCTTCAATCCGTAACCCTTGCTCCCGTTGCATTGCCTTTTGGCGAAGACGAGCCATTTTTAGGGCTGCCTCTACCCGCGCCAGCAATTCACGGGCAGAGAACGGTTTAATTAAGTAATCATCGGCTCCCGCTTCTAACCCTTCCACTCGTGCTTCTTCCCCTGCCCGTGCCGACAACAGGATGATTGGAACTTTTCTCGTCTGCGGATCAGATCGTAATTCTTGCAGCAGTCCAAAGCCATCCAATCCAGGCATCATTACATCTGTCAGTACCAAGTCTGGAACACGCGCACGAGCAGAATCCAAAGCAGCTAAACCGTCCGGCACTGATTCCACCTCATACTGCTGACTTAACAGCCGTTGGACGTAATCGCGCATGTCTGAATTATCGTCAGCCAGGAGAATCCGGGGGATTGGGGATTGGGGATTGGGTAATAGGGATTGGGAAAACTCTTCCCTTGTTCCTTTTCCTGTTTCCCATTCTCCCGATTCTCTTTTCCCAGTCTCCAGTCCCCATTCCCCAGCCCCCTCTTCAGGTAGCCAACGCAGGGCTTCTTCTACATAGGGCGTTGCACCTAATGCGGTTGAAGCCAAGGTTCGAGGGGCACTAATCCGGTCTGGAGGCAAATGAGCAGATCCTGTTGGAATTGATACAGTAAAGCAACTGCCTGCTCCTAAAACACTGGTTACTTGGACTGTTCCGCCATGCATTTGCACTAATTCTTGCACCAGCGACAATCCAATTCCTGACCCTTCAAAAGTACGTCCTTGCGCCCCTTTGATGCGGTGGAATCGTTCAAAAAGGTGGGGGATTTCTTCTACGGGGATACCAATTCCTGTGTCTTTTACTGCGAACTCAATATGGTCATTTGCCCACTGCATGCTGACTGTAATTTCTCCAGCCATCGTGAACTTGAATGCATTTGAGAGCAGGTTAAGAACAATCTTTTCCCACATTTCTCGATCTACATACACTGGTGCTGGAAGGGAAGGGCAATTAACTGATAACTGCATCCCTGCCCGTTCTACCGCTGAACGGAATACACTAGCTAGTTCTGCGGTGAAGATGGCAAGGTTGGTGGGTTCATAAGAGGCTTGAACCCGTCCGGCTTCAATGCGCGAAAAGTCTAGTAGGCTGTTGACCAGTTTCAGTAGGCGGAGTCCGTTGCGTTGCACCATTTCTAACTGCTCTAGTTCCTTGGCTGGAAGCAGGGTGGCACAATTGGCTAAGGTTTCCTCTAGTGGCCCCAACATCAGGGTAAGTGGGGTACGGAACTCGTGGCTGACGTTGCTGAAAAAGACGGTTTTAGCGCGATCAATTTCTGCCAAGGCTTGGGCGCGTTTGCGTTCTTCCTCGTAAGCTTGGGCGTTAGCGATGCTGGCTGCAATTTGAGCCGCAACTAAATCGATGAATCCTCGATAATTATCGTCGAATAGCCTGAATGGATTTAAACCAGCAATTAATATACCAGCTTTTCCTGTCTGACCGGATGGTGCAATTGGTACAGCGATCGCTTGATGGGGCGATCGCTGCCAAACACCACAAGGTAAACTACTAAAAGACGTTCCCAAATCGGAAATCAATTTTGCCTGATGCGTTTTGATCACTTCCGCAAAGGGCCAAACGCAATCAGAATCGAGAGCCACTGTTTCAGGAACCGCTACATGGTTTTGCGCGATGCGGCACGTTCCAGCCAAAAAAACTTGCTGCTGATCTGGCTCAACTAGATAAATCATGGCGAAAGGCAGGTCGTAAGGGTTGCTCTCTAGACAACTCGCACTCAGTGTACAGGCTTCATCGAATGTCCGTGCGTCTGCCGTCCTAGCCGCTAGTTCGCGCAACAGTGCCAACTGACGCTCACCGATGATGCGCTGCGTGTCCTCTATGTTGGCACAGATGATCCCACCTGTGTCGCCCTGATCGTTAGGAACCGGGCTATATGAAAAAGTGTAATAGGTTTCCTCTGGGTAGCCAAAGCGCTCCATAATTAGCAGCAGCGCTTCGTCGTAAGTGCCCTCGTTCTTCAGCATCGCTGATTCTGCTCGAGGCCCAACCTGATCCCATATTTCCCGCCACACATAGGAAGCTGGCTGCCCAAGTGCTTCTGGATGTTTGCCGCCAATAATAGCCCTGTAAGCGTCATTGTAAAGATTAATCAGATCCTCGCCCCACCAGACAAACATGGGTTGACGGCAAGTCAGCATAATTCGCACGGCAGTCTTCAAACTCTGTGGCCACTGCTGTGTTGGGCCAAGGGATGTTTTTGACCAGTCCTGTTCTCGCATCCGCGCACCCATTTCACCCCCACCGAGAAAGAAATTTACGTCGGCGTTGCTTGCTGACGTTGACTCGTTCTTCATTGATTCCTCTCGATTGGTCATGCGTTGATTACAGGCTACATCTGTGGTCGTCTTTTGATCAAGATCCCCTCTAAATCTTACACTTACCCCCTTAGACAGTCATTTTGGAGGATACGACTATTTTATTTTTTGTAAATCAAAAAAACTGAACCTATCGGCCCAAAGTTTTCTACATAAGTTTTCTGGTTATAATACAATCCTGGAGACATACCTCCATCAAATAATATCCCTTCTTGAATCTTACCTAAACAGTTATTGCTAGCAATACCTTCTAGAACATTATCAAACATATCTGGCAGTAACTCTTGATTAACTTGAGATACTTCAATATCTGAATTAGCTTTCAAGTCATTAACTAATAGGATTACATATCCTTGATTAGTAATAGCTGCTAGAGAGCGATTTGTAGCACTTTTACAGGCAAATTCCCCTAAATCTTGACAAATATCTTTAAATTTACCCTGACGATAGAATCTGCCATTACCGCCCACTAAATTGTAATTGAGAATATCACTTTTTCTTCTACCAGCTTGGATAGTAGCCTGTCGCTGGTTGGGTGTACCTCCTGAAATTCCAAAGGAAGAACGTTTATTCTTAAATGCTCCTGAATACTCAATGCCACGAGAAATATTTAAGCCTTGCGGTTTATCATCAGTATCTATATAGTCGGCATTAATTGCGGCAATGGGTAGCTGTCCGTTTAATTTGGCATTCTCATTGCTGATCAGTTCACGAAACTGTTTTGGTACATATTCTTTACGCAGTTTCCCTCTAGCATCTTTGGCGTAGAGTTTATGAGATAAACCAACATTAACTTTGAAATCTAATTCTGCTGATTTGGGATTAAAAATAATTACATTGTTAATACCTTTCTGGTTTTTTTTACCTTGATTATTGGTTTTAAAAAAATCAATGCTGAACTTAGCATTTTTACCAGGGCAAGTTTTAGATGCTTTTGGGACTGAATTTGCTTCCATCTTTTGACAACCTAATAATAAGCTTGCACCAATTATCGAGATAAATAACAAAAATAGTTTTTTTGTAGACATAATAATGCAAAAAAAAACCGCTACAGAATTACTATAGCGGGGAATACTTTAAAATGTAAGGATTCAGAAGTCAGGAGCCAGAATCCAGAATGATTAAAAAATCAAGGGGTCATAGCTTCTTAATTTTATTCAAATTATTAAGCTTGAGTCTCAAAGTCTTCTTAATTCTGACTTCTGTATTCTGAATTCTTGCTTTAAAATTTCAGTCTGGAGTTAATCTGATAACCAAAACTTAAGAAAACCATTCTACAACAGCTTCTTCTTTGGTGTTGGTATTCCGGGATGGTGTTTCACGATTAAATTTCATCTGAATTGACCGGGTTTGCTCACCATCAGCAGCTACAGCCAAAATCGGATAGTCAATTAAACCATCTTGGAAGGACATCTGGAAGCGGAAGGTTCCATCTGGATTTAGCTGAATTGGGCGTCCACCAATGGTTACGGTAGCATCGGGTTCGGTTGCACCGTAGACTATCAACTCAGCATCGGCAATTAACCAGAACTGGCGCGGACGCATTGGTACGGCGGAAGCCGAGAAGCCAACACCTGACATTCCTGCACCGGAAGCAGTTAAGCCTGACACGGTAGGAACTGCCCACATCCCCACACCGGATGGGAAAATGTAGGAGCTAAGAGATTGCACTGCACCTGATACTTGGTGCTGGGAACCGAAGATAGAACCAGCAACCCTTTGTGCTTCGGCAGATTCGGCTAAACCAAATATTTGGTCGTAGATGGGGTTTCCATTGGTATTCACAGCATTACCGTTGGCGGTAGCTGCAATCTTCTTAGCAGGGGGAACTAGTTCGTATTGAGTCTTACCACGCAAATCTTCTTCAAAGTTGACAGTGATGAAGACATCTTCAATCCAGTCAGAAGGATAAACGGGAGGAATGTGTACTCTAGCAGAACGAGCGAGTACCAACCAGCGGCCATCAGCAGCACGATAGCCGATATCGATTACATAATCGCGATCGCTAACTGGAACTGGTAGATACCATTCTCTAGCTAGTTCATCAGCAGGATATTCTTGAATGCTGTGGGGACTTTGGAATTCAATATTGATGTCGGTAACATCATAAATCCGTAGTGCAAGTTGTTGTCCCCCTTGCCTACGCAGTTCCTCTTTGTGCTCATTGGGAATATCCCAGTAAGTGTAAGCCCACTGAGGATCGCGTGGTAAAAGAACAATCCGGCTTTCACCATAGCCAGAGGGTAAATCTGCGAGTCCTTCATCAACATCAGCTAAAGATCCACCTGTACGATCTTCCTGACCTAATTCAAACTTTGCAGCTTCCACGGTTTCCTGTGCCTCCAATGAACGAGATGGACTAAGCGAAGTTTTACTGCGTTGGACTTCTTGAATTGATGCCAGTAATTGTGATTTACGCATTCGGCTATAGCGAGAGATGCTATATTCGCTAGCAACTTTGCGTAGTTGGCGTAAAGTCATCTCCTCTAGTGGCGGGCGTTCTTTTGCCATTATTTTGGCCTCCAGTAGTTTAAGCGGTAAATGATTTCCCTTGGTTAAAGAATGCTATGTAAAATGTCATCCACTCCAGATGAATTTCTTATTCCTGACTCCTGGTTTTGCCCAGTTTTTAAGTTTTTTAATCTGTTTTTAAATTGGGGTAACATCCAATCAATTCCTTAGTTATGCCAAAATTAGCATTTCTTTGGGATCGAGGAAGTTTTATTTGTTAAGTCAATATTAACCACTAAGCATATGTAGGGATCAAGGGGTAACAACTAGGTTTTTTGACTGTTTCACGAATTTACAAGCCCTTCTGGGATCGTATTGTCATCTTTTCATGACAATACGATCAGGTTTAGGTGCGAACACCCGCAGTAATGTCATAGTCTCATGACATTACATTTTGGGTTATTCAAAATAAAATATGGCAAGTTCTGGCGGTCAACTTCTACATTCAGTTTTCGCCCAACTAAAGATGATACCTGCTCATGGGGCCCTGTTGGTTCCATGTCGATTAATTCCCCATCAATAAGTTCATAGCGATCGCTGTTGCCGTACTGAGTGATAAATTCATTAACGGTGATAAGTTTTGAGGCTGATTGAACCATTATGATTTTTCCTCATGATTATACTAGTGTGCTACGGTGAGCGTTCGCGTAGCGTCTGGTAGAGAAGCGATCACACACTGGATTTGTGGCAGTTATTTGATCAAAGCCTTAAACTTCGTTAGATGATTGCAAGACAATTGTATACAACTGAGGACTAACTCTAAAGTCTGCCTGGGTAATTAACTGATCAATCAATGGTTTAATATCCGGAATTAGCACCTGTTTTTTGGCTTGTAGCAAGACTCCCAACAGACCTGTTACATTAATTCCATAATTGGTAGCTACTATTCGTCCTCTGCGTTGATCCATTAACAGCAAGTCAGCTTTCATTTCTAAGGACAAAATAATTGCTTCGGCTTCTCCCAAGTGAATACTTTCATTATTTTCTTGAATTTCTGCAACTTGTAGAGAATTAATAACTGTCTGTGTCTGAATCCAAGATAAAGTTTGTACCTCTACTGCACCAGGGACAATCTTATTTACACCAACCATCTCGTTATATACAGCTTCAGGAATGATAACGCTACCATACAACTGTCGCAATAAATCTAACTGACCAATTGCTGCTAATACCAATTCTCTATGAAGATGCACAGAATAAAACACTTGAAACTCCTGCCGGACAAGGAAATTATTCTATGCAGCCTCACATAAATTTGGTATAAGTTTGTGATTGGTGATGTATCACTAACTATAATCACAGCAAACCCATTGATTGTAGTGTCTTTATATCAGATTGGAAATCTTCAACATCATAGTTAATATGTAAACCTCGTTTGGCTAATTCATGCTGAAATTCCAGCACTGTGATTCCTGTCCATGCTCGGACTTTGCCACTGCTAATTTTACCTTGCTGGTAAAGCAAGATAGCAATTTCTAATTTCAGTTCATCCTCTGTCATGTTTGATGCTCTGAGGATATCATCGGGAATTGTGACGCTCATCTAGGAAAATTCTAAATCTTATGTTTATCTTAATTCTGCTTTAGTAATTGAATGAAAATTTAGACACTCAATTTTTATTCGTTAGGTGTAGAAGTATAAAAAGTTCTACAATTTGAACGCCTATAACCATTATATTCCCGTTAGTGTCAATACTCATCTCCAGAAATAAAGTTGTACAATTTCTCGAAGATTCTTCAAATTAATAAATAAAAAAGTTGTATAATTCTTGTAAGGCTTAATTTAATTTAAAGTTTAAAAGCAATACCTTCAGATATGGCTTCTAAAATTTCAGATATTTTCTTAGGTTCAGGCAAACCTTTTTTAGCATTAATATTTATAACGAATGCAATAATATAACCTTCGTCTATCCAAATAATTCTTTCAACTACATGAGCGTTGGTATCTAAAGTCCACTCTATTAAATCATTGACAAATAAATTTTTAACCATATTATTTATCTACTATGGAGGTTTAAAATATTATTTCTTCAATAACTTTAGTTGATGGGCAAGCAGATAATTTTATTTTTACTAAATTTACAATGAGTTGTTTTTTAGCAATTAAATGTTTAAACACATAAAGTGACGTACCATAATTTACATTCATCTCTTCATCTAAAGCAGTAGTTATTTTATTGATGGTTGCATCTTCTTCCTGAAGCTTGGATTTTAAAATTGTTGACAACCCATGCAGTTGTGAAGTGTCCATTTGCGAATTTGCTTCTAGCCTATAAGCGGAATGAACCCACTCAACATTTTCTGCTAAAAGCCTTGAAATTTCTTTTTCTGTGATAATTCCCCAGTCAATACCTTTTGCTAAGTAATATTGTCTTTCTATCTCCAATTTCTCATTAACTCGCTTTTTCTCCAGTTCTGTTGACTGCTTGACAGTCCGGGCAATCTGCATCTGCTTCCCATTGCAATTTTAGCTTGTGTCCATTCCCTTCTGCCCCTAACCATAAAAATAACCTCTGGAAGCGATCGCACTTTTACTTGGTACAATCGTACTCCTTTAGAGGTTATTGTTCAATCGTTTTATGAATTGTTGAATCGAATTATATTTTGTTGAACCGAATTACTCCTCCACAATTATTATTGTTGTACACAATAGACTATTCTACCGTTACAGACTTGGCTAGATTACGAGGTTGATCGACATCCAAACCGCGACGGGCGGCAATATGATAAGCCAATAGTTGCAAAGGAACTACTGTCAGAATTGGAGAAAGTAATTCTTCCACATGAGAGATAGGAAGAAGATCGTTAAAGATTTCCGCAGCTTCGCCGTCGTTGACGGGAGTCACGCCAATTAACCGAGAATCTCTAGCTTTGGCTTCTTGAGCATTAGAAATAACTTTTTCGTAAACACTACCAGGAATTGCGATCGCAACTACAGGTACTTTCGCATCTAATAGAGCGATCGGGCCATGTTTCATCTCTCCAGCCGGATACCCTTCGGCGTGAATATAGCTGATTTCTTTTAATTTCAAAGCCCCTTCCAAAGCAATAGGAAAGTTAATTCCCCTTCCCACAAAAATGAAATCTTTGGTTTCAGCAAATTCATGGGCTAGCTGTTCGGTTAAACGTTCCTGAGTTTCTAAAGTTGCCTCAATTTCTTTGGGAATCTGCCGCAACCCATTAATAATTTTCTCCAACGTGTCTTTTGAAACTGTCTGACGACGAGCCGCTAAATCCAATGCCAAAGCATAAAACGCCATCAGTTGGGCGGTAAAAGTTTTCGTCGCAGCTACCCCAATTTCAATTCCCGCTAGGGTACTGATGACATGCGGTACCATATCACCAAGGCTGCTTTCGGGGCGATTGGTAATGCCGAGTAGTCGCGCTTGATATTTAGGTTCTTTCCTTTGGCGACGTTCTTTTTCCATCGCCAAAGCTGCTAGGGTATCAGCGGTTTCGCCTGATTGGGTAACACCAATGATCAAAGTATTAGATGTCAAAGGTGATGGCGCATAGCGATACTCAGAAGCGTAATGCACCTGAGTTGTAATTCCTGCTAGTTGTTCGATTAAATATTTTCCGATTAATGCTGCGTGCCAACTCGTACCACAGGCGACGATCTGAATTTGTTCTAAATTGTTGTATAAATCCACAGGTAAACCAAGATTGATTGGTGATTCGCCAGATTCTCCAAAATTATTAAAGTAAGCGTCTAAACTAGCTCTTACTACCCCTGGTTGCTCATGGATTTCTTTGAGCATGAAGTGTTTGAATCCCTGCTTTTCTACCATTGCAGGATTGAAGTTAAGCAGCCGGGGTTGTTTTTTCAACCTGTCGCCAGCAAAATTGTAAATCTCAACGCCCAAAGGAGTGAGGCGGGCAATTTCGCCATTTTCTAAAGGTAGCACTGCACGGGTGTAGGCAACGATCGCAGGTGTGTCAGACGCACAAAAGAACTCCCCTTGCCCAAAACCAATTACCAAAGGTGCTTGCTGGCGAACAACAATCAATTCATCGGGGTAGTCAGCAGAAATAACTGCGAGTGCAAATGCCCCGCGCAAGCGGTTAACGGCTTGGCGAATTGCCTCTAGGAAGGGGGATAAGGAAGATGTAGCTTTAGCTTCCCGCAGGGTGGGAGATGAGGGGGAAAGATTCTTTAAAAATTCGGCTATGAGATGGGGAATTACTTCTGTATCAGTTTCAGAAACAAACTGGTGTCCTTTTCCTTTGAGTTCTTCGCGTAACTCGCGGTAATTTTCGATAATGCCATTTTGCACAACCGCCACTCGCTTTGCCGTATCCAAATGAGGATGGGCGTTGTACTCTTCTGGTTTACCATGAGTTGCCCAGCGTGTGTGACCAATACCAATTTGGGCGGGCGTTTCTATTTGTTCCAGTTTAGAACGCAGGTTATGGAGTTTGCCCTTTGCCCGTACACAATTAACCTCACCTTCCCAAACAGTGGCGATTCCAGCCGAATCGTAGCCCCTGTACTCTAGTTTTTCCAGCCCAGCCAATAAAATGTCTGTCGCCGCTTGAGTGCCTATATATCCAACGATTCCGCACATTGTTCACACCACTTTTTTTCAGGATGATTAAATCCAGTATAGTTCTTAGCACAAACTCGACGTTTTGCAAATAAAAAAGGGAGTAAATTACTCCCTCTACCACTAGGTATTGCTAAAGATGCTTGCTATTAAGAAACTTTAAAATTTTTGAACACTGAATTCTGAGTTCTGAGTGCTGAGTGAAGAATCAAAAAATAATTTTTTTGATTTGCTTCTTTTGCCTCAGGACTCAAGACTCAGAACTCAGCGAGAACTCTGAGCAAAGCAAAGGCTTGCGCCTCTCCCTTGTGTCCAAGGAAGACAAGGCAACAGTTCTGGAAGAACAGTTGGGCAGTAGACCCGCATTGCGATCAGAAGTTCGGTGACTTAGCACTGAGCTTTTTAGTAAGCCAGACCCATACTGCGAGTTGTTTCAGCGCCCAGGTAAACCCGGATGCTCAAAAAGTCGGTGGGACAAGCGGTTTCGCAGCGCTTACAGCCCACGCAGTCTTCTGTACGGGGTGAAGAGGCAATTTGAGCAGCTTTACAGCCATCCCAAGGAACCATCTCCAGTACATCAGTAGGGCAAGCGCGGACGCATTGGGTGCAACCAATGCAGGTATCGTAGATTTTTACGGTATGAGACATTGAAAAGCCGCTCCTTTCGAGTGTTCTTCTCTGCGAAAGAATCATAATCAACGCATAGTTTACCGCAGTGGTTGATAGGCCGTAATCAAAAGGCTACATAACTTCAAACAATGTAATGAGCACCCTTGATAAGTTGTTTTTCCGAGATCATCCCTATTGCTTTATTAATTAGGAACATCAGAGGAGCGTATTTACCCCACTGACATACCATAATGTGGGTGAATAGTAAAGACAAATGAAATAAAAATCAATTTACAAGACTAGATGCAGAAATTATCTATGGTATCTATTGATTGGCAACTATAGCAATCCTCCATTAATTGTGAGAAAACACTATATTTTGGAGTTTGTTAAAACCAAAAATTTGACAATAAATCGATAACTCAAATAATGCCTTAACATTGATAGCTCTGCCGCAAGTCAAGAGACAGCAAGCGCCCCATTAGGCATTCCCAGTCTCTGACTGGGAACGAGAGAAACGAGAGAATCTATAAAAACTGTATATTTAACTTTTTAAATTTGGTAAACTCATAATTTTTACTTTTATATGTCAGAGTATTTCAGAAATTGCAAATTCATCAGTTATAGCAGCAATTTCTATTGGAATCTTTGCCTCATTAACTATCACTTTCAATTCTTGTTCTGGATTTTTAGCATCAGCCAACTTGTCTTTTGGATACTCAGTTTCTCGAATTTGTCGAGCAATACTTTCTAGCAGCCAAAGTTGTTCTTCCACAGACAAGGCACGGACGGAGCGCTCAATTTCTAGTAAATTCGGTGATATCATTTTGTTTCTGATTTTAAGCGGGACGTATTTTTCAAAGATATTATATTCAGTCTATCTGCTTAAGCTAGAGCATCGCACATTCTTTATCATTTTCCCCAAGCCTATCTTTTCACAAATCAAATGAGATTGCTATAAATAACTAGAAGCCAATTTTATGACTTTTTAATTAGGTATTACTGCTGAAGCAAAATGTACGCTAAACTGACTACATGAATTACGAAACAGCTCGGAAACTCCTCATAGATCAGACAATCACAACCGAGGAAAACCCAGATGCGCTGTTGACGCGTATGAAACAGGGGAAACCACCGGTACCCGGTCAGATAACCTCGATTTTGTTGGCATTGAAAGTGGTGTTTGAAGCCCTCAAAGATGCAAAGAGCCTAGACCGGGAACTGGCTTTGGCCCTTTATCAGTTAAGCATTAAGGCCCAACAGCTATTTGCCGCAGGGCGTAAAGCTGGCATAGATTGGCCACCACTACTGAAGGAAGATTTGCTACGAATTTCCTTAGCATCTGAAAGTATCTTTTCGGGTATATGGCAAACCCTCGCTCCTATGGGGTTGGGGAAGCTATAAAACACCAATTCAGTAATATTTAAATGAGAAGAGATGAGGGAGCAGGGGGAGCAGGGGGAGCAGGGGGAGAAGACAAATGACTAATGACTAATGACAAATGACTAATGACTAATACCCATTACCGAACTAGCAGTTCATTTTCTAACTTATTGAGGTCAGTTTTGAGCAAAACCGTCATTTGACCAGTAAAAGCTTTGCCAGTTTTGGGTTGAGCAATTTCCACCCAATATACATAGCGATCGCCTACTCGTAATTCTCCCTTTAAAGCTTCCCGAATTGGAGTTTTGGCAAGACGCGCTGAGTTAACTGCCTTCTGGTTGGGATACTGGTATCTGACTTGGGCGCGATCGTAGTCTTGATAAATTTCTAAGCCATAAATCACCCGCAAGGATTCCTGGAGACGGGCAAATGTCATGCCGTTAATGGCATCATACATAGAAATACGCTCACTGCGGATTCTGCCACGGTCTTTGGAAAACTCTACTCTACCGGGAGGCAATACCGACGCTTGGAAAGTGAATCGTTGAGCAGCAGTATCAGTCTTTTGCACAAACAATTGCTCCCCACTCCTGGGGCGGAGTGTAGGATGTGCTTTAATCCAAGTGCCTACTTCCTCTGTACTTTGCCCTGGTAAAGCATTGGCTTGAGAATCAAAAAGCATTCCCACGCACAGCCCAGGCACTAGAGAAAAAGGCAAAATTAGACAGTTAAGTAGAGATTTTTTGAGCATTTTGCTGTTCAGGATTTTCATGAAAATTTGCTTATTAGGGAGTAATCATAGTCTTCCCGTTTTTCAGCAAGATTATTTCAAGTGTCAACCCAACTTAATACATCACGGTTCTTACTTATAGTAGTTCCCACATAGGTAAGGTAATGTTGAAGCTGGTGACAAAGCTATGTCCCTTGAAATTGTTCTGAGTTAAAGATATGGATTTAGATCAACTTAAAAATCTTGTTAGAGCGGGACAGTTTAGAGCTATTACCTTAGATACATCAATTTTTGACGCTCAGGGTTTGAGGCTAGAATCAGGATTACTTAAGCAATTAGAACAATTTCGATATAGTTCTACAAAACTAATTCTTTCTGAAGTAGTCAAAGAAGAAGTGTTATCACATTTAATAGAAAAAGCAAGGGATGCACAAAAGGAAATTGAAAAATCTCTAAAACAAGCTAAGGAGCATTGGCTGGTTGAAGATAAAAAAATCGAAGCAATTAAAAAAACAATTTTTGGCGAGTATGAAGCACAGGAAATTGCATATGAGCGATTTAATCAGTTTGTAGAAGTTACATCTTTAGAGATAGTCGAAGCGCAAGGCTATGTAATGGTTGGTGATTTGATACAGAAATACTTCCAAGCTAAACCTCCGTTTTCAGAAACAGGCAAAAAAAAGAATGAATTTCCTGATGCTATTGCTTTAATGTCATTGGAGACTTGGGCTAATAAGAATCAAAGTAAAATTCTTGTTGTCACATCTGATAATGATTGGAAAAACTTCTGTAAAAGTTCTGAAAGGCTTATTGCCATCGATGATTTTGCAGGGGCTTTGGTATTATGTCAACTTCCAGATGCTGATGATATCTGTAGAGACTTATCCGAAAGATATGGAAAGGGCGAATTTGAAGATGTAAAAGAAGCTATCTCTAATGCTTTAAAGTATAGAATCAGTGATATTGATATTTATCCTGAGGCAGACTCTGCTTACGTTTATGAACATGAATCCACGGAAATAACCTTCAATGGATTTGAATTTAAATTACTTGAACCTCCTAGTTTAATATTTAGACCAGTTAAGTTTGATGATGAAAGTTTAGTAGCTGAATCAAAATTGAGTGTTGATGTCAATGTTGAGTGCAGCTTTTCATTTTCTGTATATGATTCTATAGATGGAGATGACGTTCCAATGGGAAGTAGTACTGTAAGTATTCAAACTAATTTGGATGTGGATATTTTAGTTTCGTTCATAGGTGATTTGGATAAAGTCGGAGCAGAAGTCGAAGTAGAAGATGTTGAAATTGAGATTACAGTGCCTGATGTCGATTTTGGAATGATTGAGCCAGATTGGATGGATGAGGAGGATTATGATTACTGAAAAGCGGCATTACCAGAAGCTCTTGATGGGGTTGCAAAGGTTACTCGTAACCCTTTAACAGGAACGTTAGGCTGCTTCAAGTTTTTTGTTGAAGCGTACTTAGAAAATTATCTGTAGGGCAAGTTCACCAAAAGTTATTGAGAGTTTTATAATTCACAAAATAGAAGTTTAAAGTAGTACAATTAAACTATAATAAGCAGAGAAATTCTTCATAGCTCTTGCCGTGATAACTCTGTAAGCTGATGTATGAAAGCGAATAAAGGCTAGCTATTATCTAGCAGATTGAAGGGGGTGGTTGTAGTGTTGTCATGTTTTAACGTAGCAGATTACTTTATCTGGTTGGCAAATGAAACAGGTTCTTTTATCAGTAATCTAAAACTGCAAAAGCTTGTGTATTATGCTCAGGCTTGGCATCTTGCACTCTATGACACTCCTTTATTCCAAGAGGATTTTCAAGCCTGGATACATGGGCCTGTGATACCTGTGTTGTACCAGAAGTATAAGCTTTTAGGATGGCAACCAATTTTAGAGGATGCTAACCCGGAATTACCCCAAGAGGTTCAAGAGTTTCTAGATGAGGTTGCACAAGAGTACTTTGCCTGCGATGCTTATGAACTAGAGCAAATGACTCATGCCGAGACACCCTGGAATTTGGCTAGAGGAAATCTACCACCTGATGAACCTTCTAACGAAGTTATTCAGAAACAGTGGATGAAGGAGTACTACGGATCTCGTGCCGAAGAAAAAGATTAAGAAAAAAATTTTGCGACTCGCTATCAGTGCAAGCGCCGATCGCAAGTCTTTAAGTGAACATAGTGTCAACCGTGTCCTATTTGGGGCGAATAAGACACGGTTTCACAGAAGTATTTAGTTATAATATTACAAAAATCAAAGTAAGATTTGATTTATACCAAAGTAATTCATTTACTGAGTTTTGTTTCCTGGTTTATTAATTTTCTCTGTTGTGGGAAATCCTTGGTGATCGTAGCTTGTATTTTCCTGAGTCAGCGCGATCGCACCAAAGAAAATGGCACTTCCTACAGCTAAGGCTACCATAGGACGCTTGAGCAAGACAAAATCTCTGATAATCCTAGCTAAAGGTCGGCTTTGACGACGTAGCGACGAAGCGACCATCAATTGTCTCCAAGTAAAGGGATCACGGACGTAATGACCGCTTTGGCAAACTACTAGCCGTTCCTGGCAATAGGGACAGCAAAACAAGCCCATGCGCGTTTTTAATGGTTTGGGCGTAGCATTTCTTTGGCAAATTGGGCAAGTAACATAATGATTATCAAAGGTGTGTATATTCATTTAGCTCGTCCGCCTAGTCCATTTACTCGCTCTATAACAATAGCTATACTGAATTCCGATCAATACTTAGCAGACTTCCAAGTATGGTCTGACATCAGCCACAAATCATACATACATTGTATTACTACCAAAGACGGCTCAATGGTCGCAACACGAGTATAGCTAGATTTAGGTAAGGATGACTCCAAGTTTTTGTTTGCCGATGCGTCCACCCAGCCCACAAAAATTTGTTGTCTCTAGAAAGAATAGCGTTGGCACTCACTCGCACCTCACTAGCCGTAGCTACTACACCCAAACTAGGCATTGCTGACCCTTAAATAATAATTGTCTCCCATTTAACTATTCTCCCCACAAAATTTTGCACAATGACATTTTTTACTAAATCTTTGTAAATCAAGCAAATAAAGTCTACTTGTCTGGTTGCTAAATAATGGCTCACAATGATAAGTAACAGATAAAAATTTAAATTTTTTCTTACATTTACCCCGCCTCTCAATGACTCTCTTGCCTCCCACTCAACTGAGGAAGGTAACGGAACAACCTGCCTTTCCTACACCTTCCGCTCGTTTAGCTCACCTAATTAATCGTTTTCAACCATCGCCAGAAACTGTTGTCCTATTTTTAGCCATGCTCATTGGCGGTGGTACTGGTATGGGTGTAGTCACCTTTCACTATTTAATCCAGCTGATTCACCAGTTGATGCTGGAAAATTTAATGGGTCAAATCGGCGTTTGGGGTGCTTGGACATTAGCCTGCGTTCCCACCCTTGGCGGATTAATCGTTGGCTTGATGCGCTGGCGCACTCAAGACTTTGGCCCTGGACTTTCATCTCTCATCGCCGCTTCTCAGGGAAAAGAAATTAGGCGACCACTACGACCAGTTACGAAAATGCTGGCTGCATCTGTTTCTTTGGGGAGCGGTGCTTCTTTGGGGCCAGAGGGACCGAGTGTAGAAATTGGCGCAAATTTTGGCATGTTGTTCTCTGTGATTCTCAATGTATCTCAAGAACGACAACGTTTGCTATTGGGTGCTGGCGCGGCGGCTGGACTTGCTGCGGGATTTAATGCTCCCATCGCTGGAGTATTTTTCGCCCTAGAGGTGGTGATGGGAGCGACATCTTTTGCTACTTCTGCTGTAAGTGTGGTACTGCTAGCGGCGGTGGTAGCAGCATTAATTGCCCAAATTGGTTTGGGGGCACAACCTGCTTTTGATTTACCTGCTTACCAAGTCCGCAGTCCCTTGGAATTACCCCTTTATCTTGGCTTGGGTTTAGGAGCGAGCCTAGTTTCTCTGGCTTATACTCAATTAATTCGGGGAGCAAAAGCCTGCTTTGCTGGGAAGGTTCCAGGTTTTGAGTTTTTGGGACGAATTCCTAAGTCGATTCATCCAATTATTGGCGGTATGATAATTGGCGCAGTTGCTTTATTCTTCCCGCAAATTTTGGGTGTCGGTTATGAAACTGTAGAAGCAATGCTTCAGGATGTGGAGTTTCCACTCTACCTTTTAGTGGTGCTGTTGGTGGTGAAGCTACTGATGACTGCAATTAGTACAGGTAGTGGTTTCATCGGCGGTTTGTTTGCACCAGCAATGTTTTTAGGGGCTTCTTTTGGATCAGCTTACGCCAAAATTTTGGCTGTAGCATTCCCAACAATTTGCGATCAGATGGCGGCTCCCCCAGCTTACGCAATGGTAGGAATGGCAGCAGTGCTGGCTGGTAGTGTTAGAGCGCCGTTAACGGCTATTTTAATGCTGTTTGAATTAACCCGCGACTATCGCATTGTTTTACCGTTGATGGCAGCTGTGGGTTTGAGTGTTTGGCTAGTGGAAAGGATTAAACCAACTTTTAACTCTAACTCTAATTTACAACAGATTGGTCTTTCGGAATTGAAAGATGAAAAAGCGGAAATTGTGCAGCAAATTTTGGTAGAAGATGCCATGTATCCCAACCCCAAAAAATTACCTGCAACCCTTGGAGTGTTAGATGCAGCTGTAGAAATGATCCGCGATCGCGTCCGCAGTGCTTTAATAATTGATGAAGCAGAGCAATTAGTTGGTATACTTTCTCTGGAAGATATTAACCGTGCCCTTGCTCTTTGGCAAACTTACCCGAATTCGCTAACTGAAATTCCAGATAATTTATCCAGCCAAACCCTCATAGACATTTGTACTACTGAAATCCTTTATGCATGGCAGGATGAACTATTATCTGAAGCTTTAGACCGCATGACTCTTAGAGGTTTGCATCAATTACCAGTGGTAGCACGAGATAAACCCGATCGCATTTTGGGTTTACTAGAAAAAGAGCAAATTGCCTTAACGTGCAATTTAGCAGTTACGCGCAAGGCACTTCGCCACTATTTACCAGTCTTACCCAACACAGATATAGTTATTAGTCATTAGTCATTGGTCATTGGTCACTTGTACTGGGCAAAGCCGTAAAGCCTACGGCATAGCTACGCTTAGGGCGCAGCCTCTCCAAGAGTTGTATTAGTCATTAGTCATTGGTTTTCACAAAGGACAAATGACACTTGACTAATGACTATTTTTAGTTATTGTTTTTCACAAATGACATAGACGCGTCTGCGGCTTCCCGCAGGGTAGGACAATTGACTAATGACCATTTATTAAGCAGTAGCTTCTATGGCTTCATCATCTTGTTGATCTTCTGGATCTACCTGTCTCAGACGAATGTGCTTTTTGCCTAAAGTGATTAGAAACTCATCTCCTGGTTTCAGATTCATCTGTTTTGTATAAGCTGAACCTATCAGTAAGTTACCATTCGATTGCACACTAATTCTATAGCTAGCACTACGTCCACCACGCCCATTAGCACTGGGTGTACTGTCCAACTGAATGCCTTCGGCATCAATTAGGGCATTTAAGAACTTCATCATATTGACGCGCTCTATACCATTTTTGGTAACGGTATAGTAGCCGCACTTTTTGGCTTTGTCTTCTTTGCTCTCGCTCTCTAGCTCTTTGACTTTTTTGAGCAGTTCTTCACCGAGTAGGGGTTCAATTTTTTTCTGTTTAGGCATCAACTTAGGTCGAAAATGAATGTTTGAAGTGTTGGAATCGATTTTATTTTAGCTGACGTTGAGCTAATAGGAACATAATCCTTTAGTTTTTATCTCAACCTAGCCAAGTATATTACACTCATAGGCACAATTGTTATGCTATTACCAATATTTTCAAGACAATCTATTTTAGAAAATGCTGCCAATGGTGATAACTATATATATATAGTTAGTGAATCACTGCTAGACTATACAAGTTTTAAGTTTTCTAAACTGACGCTCGAAAAGTTGTTTACTTGCTGAAGATGATAATAGAGTCAGAGAATGATAAGTAAAACTGATCCTTAGTCATTGATAATTGGTTATTGGTCAGTTGTACTGAGCATTGTCGTTGGCGTAGCCTCTCGTTAGAGAAGTATTCGTTATTTACAAATGACAGAGGATAAACAACAAAACTGCCAAAATGAAACTAACTACCAGAGGACATTACAGTGTGAAGGCTTTGCTAGATTTGAGTTTACAGCCAAAATATGGCCCTGCATCTGTGAGAGCGATCGCTAAACGCCAAGATATCCCAGCTCCTTACCTTGAAAAACTACTAATAGAAATGCGTCGTGCGTCAATAGTTAAATCAATTCGTGGTAGCATCGGCGGATACCAATTGGCAAGAGAGCCTGCACAAATATCTATAGGAGAAATTTTAGAAGCAGTTGGCGAGACTAGCCATTTACCTCATCACACCCCAGCACCTGCACAAGCTGAAGATTGGGTAACATTTAGCCTCTGGCAGAGACTCAACCAAAAGCTCAAAGAAGCTTTGTACAGTATTACTTTAGCAGACCTTTATTATGATGCTCGTAGCTGGCAAGCTTCCCTTGGAGAAGAAGCTAGTTTTGTGGTTTAGTCAATAGTCAATAGTCAATAGTCAAAATATTGACCTTTGAATGCCAGTTCACTTAACGGAGGGAACCGCTGCATCTGACTGACTGGCTCTCGTTGACCCTTGACTCGTAACTTATGACCAATAGCATCTATATTTTAATAATTGCTGCACTATTAGATTACTTAATTGGCGATCCTTGGAATTGGCCTCATCCAGTGCAAGTTATGGGGTGGGTAATTTCTCGCCTGAGCAAATTTTTTCTCCAATTGTGTAAAAATTCTCTAACACAACGCCTAGCTGGAATTGTACTAGGTATTATCCTAATAATTGGTAGTGGTCTTGTTGGCTTTTTGATTATTCAAAGTGCCAAATGGGTTCATCCGTTGTTGGGAATTGCAATAGATAGCATTCTTTTAGCTAGTTGTTTTGCTGGCAGAAGTTTGCGAACAGCAGCGGTGGCTGTCTTACAACCTTTAACAGTGGGAGATTTAGAGAAGGCTCGTAAGATTTTAAGTAATTACGTTGGTCGAGATACACAAAACCTGTCACAAGCAGAAATTTCACGAGCCGTTTTAGAAACGGTTGCAGAAAATGCCACCGATGGGGTAATGGCTCCGCTTTTCTATGCAATTGTTGGTGTTTTTGTGCCAGTTGTGGGGCCAACTCCCTTAGCTTTAGCATACAAAGCTAGCAGTACCCTTGATTCAATGGTAGGCTACCGGGAAGCACCCTATACTTATTTGGGATGGTTCTGTGCGCGGTTGGAAGATTGTTTAACTTGGCTACCTTGCCGATTAACAGTCGTGACTCTGGCGCTGTTATCGGGTAAACCGATGCACCTTTGGCGGATTTGTCGCCGCGATGCAATTAAAGATCCTAGCCCAAATTCTGGCTGGAGTGAGTGTGCCTATGCTGCTTTTTTGGGTGTGCAGATGGGGGGTACAAATTGGTATCGTGGGGTAGCTAAGTACAAACCACTGCTAGGAGATGCTATTTATCCCATTACTGCAACTTCTATTCAGAATGCTTTGCAGCTGACTCGATATTGTTTTTTGCTATGGTTAGGGATAGCGATCGCTATATTCTTAATATTTCCAAACAGGGAGTAGGGAGTAGGGAATAGGTGATTAAAATTTTCATATTCTCCACTCCCCACTCCCCACTCCCCACTCCCTACTCCCCAAATCTCTAATATGATTCATCACTCAGGGGTATCATTCTATAGCTATGTCTGCCAAAGTAGTTGAAATTCTCTCATCCGAAGAAATCCGTCGTACCTTGACTCGCCTTGCCTCTCAAATTGTGGAAAGGACGCGTGACTTGTCTCAACTAGTGCTTCTTGGCATTTATACCAGAGGTGCGTTATTAGCCGAATTGTTGGCGCGTCAAATTGAGACGCTGGAAGGTGTAGCTGTGTCAGTAGGCGCTTTGGACATTACATTTTATCGAGATGACCTCGACAAAATTGGATTGCGGACTCCAACGAAAAGCGAAATTCCTTTTGACCTTACCGGAAAAACGGTTGTACTCGTGGATGATGTGATTTTCAAAGGACGGACAATTCGCGCTGCTTTGAACGCAGTCAACGATTACGGTAGACCAGAGGTGATTCGTTTAGCTGTATTGGTAGATAGAGGCCATCGAGAATTACCAATTCACCCAGATTTTATTGGCAAGAAGTTGCCTACTGCTAAAGAAGAAGTTGTCAAAGTTTACTTACAAAATTGCGATGGACGAGATGCAGTGGAGTTGATTAGTCATTAGAGTTGTCGGGAAATAAAGCAATAAATCCTTGGAAGCCTTAATCTATAAGGCTTCCAATCAACTTTACCATAAATACCTATAATTCCTGTGTCGCAAGGTTTTCAGCGATTTTTCTCGCTATTTCCCGACAGGTCTATTAGTCATTAGTCATTAGTCATTAGTCATTAGTCATTCTTCCCCTACTCCCCCTACGAAAAATCTATCTGTATCAAGGTTTTTGTGAAATGGCATTAGGCATTGACAAGAAATATCAAACATAAATCATTCAAAAACCACATCTGTCGTAGGGGCACAGCACTGCTATGCCCTTGATTGAGGACTTGAAACTCTTGCAAATAGCACTTGTGTATACACGGTAGCTAATGCATCGGGGAGGGTTAGGGTGGGGTATTTTTAATGTTCTGTTAAATAACAACATATTACTTAGCAAAGATAAAAATATTCTTCCTTGTAGCAGCTTCCGTCAAGACGTTTCCGTGTTTCGCGCAGCCTGTAGCAGCTTCCGCTTTCACGTTTCCGCGTTTCGCGCAAGCTGTAGCAACTTCTGCTTTCACGTTTCCGTGTTTCGCGCAAGCTGTAGCAGCTTCCGCTTTGATGTTATACCAATTCGTAATTACTAATTGGTATAAAGCAAATAAATTTTAGGCTTTTTCAGAAAAATCAACAATTCCACGTATGACAATCTTTTCAACGATTGTCCATTATAGAGTTATGAGAAATTGAGAAAATGAGTATTAATTATGGGAAGGCGAAAACGCAATTCACGTACTCTTGGCAAAGCTGAACTACGTCTAGCAAGCATTAAATCTATTAGTCCAACTCTTGATGTTGGAGAAAAGTTAACAGTCAAAGATTATACTGAAAAAATCGAAAGCCTCCGAAAATCTCTAGAAGCATACAATACTACCCTCTCTACTATTGATGTCTTACTAACCCAGATCGTTGAAAATGAACAAGATTTGGCAGACTATTCTGAGAAAATTTTGCGTGGTATTGCCTACAAATATGGCAACAATAGCCATGAGTATCAGATGGCTGGCGGTGTTCGGAAAAGCGATGTCTACGACGGGCTACGCCTACGCAAGCGTGCTGTACGTCAAAGCGTGGTTTTGTCGAAGTAAGTAAGTAAGCACTGCGATCGCATCTATCACAAACTCAACCTATTAATTCAGTTTTGCACTTGAGATGCGTAGGCGCAGCCCGCCGTAGGCATCGCCATTGAGTCTTATAGTAAATAGTTCCAAACCTTAGGATCAAATTCTCCTTGAGTTGCCATCAACATGGCGTGAATTAATGCTTTGGCTTTCAGCATTGTTTCTTGAAATTCCATTTGGGGGTCAGACAGTGCTACAATACCGCCGCCAACGCCAATTGAGGTTTGCTTGGTGGTTAGTACAGCAGTACGAATGACAATATTTAAATCAGCCGATCCATTCAATCCCAAAAAACCGATCGCTCCTGAATATACTCCCCGCGCTGACTGCTCTAATCGGTCAATAATTTCCATAGTTCTCAGTTTGGGAGCGCCTGTCATGGAACCACCGGGGAAAACATTGCAAATGCAGTCTATAGCGCTCATATCTGCGCGTAATTGACCGCGAATCGTTGTCACCAGTTGATGCACTGTGGCATAGGTTTCCACATCCATTAATTTAGGAACATGGACAGTACCAACTGCACAAACTCGCCCTAAATCATTACGTAGCAAATCCACAATCATCAGATTTTCAGCCCGATCTTTTTCGCTGTTTTGCAAACGTTCACGCAGGATAAAATCTTCGTCGGGTGTCTTTCCTCGTGGTAGAGTCCCTTTGATCGGCTTTGTTTCTACCCAACCTTGGCGATCAATGCGTAGAAATCGCTCTGGGGATGAACAAGCGATCGCTACATCGCCGAAACGTAAAAATGCAGAGTACGGAGCAGGATTAATGTGGCGTAATGAACGATAAAATGCTAGTGGCTCAGGGGTCGCATCTGTGTGAATTTGGTTTGTCAAACAAACTTGATAAGTTTCTCCTTCGTAAATTTCCTGTAAACATTTCTCAATGTTATGAAGATAAGTCCTTTGCGATCGCTTTAATCGGAAAATTACAGGTGTCTCTTTTTTCTCAGGAACCACAGGTGACAGGGGGGGGAGGTGGTCAATCTCCTGTCTAATTGATTCAAACCAGACTTCGGCTGAGGCTTTTTGTCCCGGCTGAATTAAGCACAGTAAATAAAGGGTTTGCTCCTTGTGGTCAATTGCAATCATCCGATCAGCCAAGAGAAACATGGCATCGGGTAAGCTAGAGGGGTGGTTTAATTTAGAACCACATTCTGCCTTTAATTCATAGCCAAAGTAACCCACAAAGCCGCAGTTAAAATCAAAGGGTAGATCATCAGATGCACAACGGCGTTGTTCCAGTTCCCGCTTGAGATATTCAAAAATCCCCTCTATCCTACGGGTGATGGTATTAGAATTTGTGACTGTGAGTTCTTGGGATAGAGTTTGATAACGAATCAGCAGACTATTTTCCCCGCTACTATCTCCCATGAAGGAAAAGCGAGCAAGACCAGGTTCAACCCGGCTGCTGTCCAACCAGAAAGCATTCGGTGATTTGCCAAACAAATGCACAAACATCTGCTCGGTATCAGGACATATATTCAGCTTGCGCGTACAAAGTTCAAATTTCTGCTGCTGTGTTTGGCAAGAATAACTGGTTAATAAAGGAGCAGTCTGGCTATTTATTGTGCAATACTGCTTTGTGAAACCTTTACCGCGCTCTTGGATAAATTTAAGAGTAATCGCTTTAAAATTCTCAAATAAGGTGTGTCCATACTGAGTGCAGATTGACTCTGGATGGAACTGCACACCCCATAGTGGTAGAGACCGATGGCGCATTCCCATGATTAGATTGTCTTTTGTCCACGCCACTTTTTCTAAACAATTCGGTAGGTCATTTGCAACCAGCAAAGAATGGTAGCGCACCACAGAGAAAGGTGAAGGAATGCCGGCAAACAAATCAGTTCCAGTATGATAAACCTGACTAAGCCGACCATGCCGCACCTCTGGGGCATGAATAACTTTTCCTCCAAACACATGACCAAGCCCCTGATGTCCCAGACAAACACCCAGGAGGGGTACTTGGGTATTTTGAATCGCTTGATAGCAAATGCCAAAATCTTTGGAATTTTCAGGACGACCAGGCCCTGGTGAAATTACAATGTTGTCAAATTCCCACTGTTGCACTTCTTCCCATGCAAATTGATCGTTGCAAATTACAGTGGGATACTCTCCATTGACTTCTGCAATTAATTGATAAAGATTAAAAGTATACGAGTCATAGTTGTCGATAATTAGTGTTTTCATGTGGTAATTATTAGTAAAATATAGAAAACGAGATTTTAAATTTTGAATCTTAGGGGTTGTTTTATATGATTGCTCATAGCTGAAGTGCATTGAAACGCACTGAACTAGGATGGATTACGAGTGAGGGGTTAGACCCCCTATGAATTCGCCAACAGTCTCATTCTATTTGCCTAATACTTTTCAAACTTATTTGCGTGGGTAGGCAAGGGGCAAAAGGCAATACAGTTCAGTTAAGAAAAATTGTAGGTTGGGTTGCGCTTTGCTTAACCCGACAAAGCCCAGGAAATGTTGGGTTTCGTTCCTCAATCCAACCTACACAGATTAAGATTTTTGACGCTAACTTAACCGTATTGGGGCAAAAGGCAATAGGTAACAGTCAAGAGTGAAAGCTTGGTTTTACCGTGCAAAAGGTTGACTCGCCCTTTATCATTTTTAGGCAAGTTAGTAAATCAACAAGGGATTGTTTGCAATATTTATTTACAACGTGTCTCTTTTTGCAGGTATCGGTATCTCGGCGGCCACCCTATTTTAGCGATCGCCTGGCCTTGGGGTAGAGCATTGTCACTTGTTTTTGTCCGACTTCAGAAAATTGCGTTACTCCCGCTTTCACCTCTTTTTGTCCCTTACACTTGCTACTGGGGTGCTTGTTCTTATAGGCATCCCTTCATTTTTTGCAATCCCACTACTTAACGATCGCTCTTCATTTAGTCTAAAGTCCAGTTATTAGACATTTATTTAAATTTTAATTTATCTATCTTTTGGTAGAGGAAAAGTCTAATAGTTTTAAATTATATGGGAATTATAAATCATCTTTTATGTGATTTATATCTCTACCAAATAGAGTAAGTAAGAATATATTTTTCCTATAATTTTTGTAACGGTTAATATATTCCTGACTCATACTCTTAATGTATTTGGTTGATTGTAGAAACATCTGGGAAATCCTTCTTTTGTTTAACTGCATAATTAGAAAAACATAAGCCAATAAATTGTGTAGAGGGGTACCCAAGAGTTTGATATTGCTTTCAAAAGGAGTCTTACATATGAACTCTAAACACGCTCAATTTACTTATAACAATGAAAAAGATTTAGAATCTTTTGGTTTAATCGAAACGTTGAATCCTGAAATCTCTCAAGTTATTAGTGGTGGTGCTCTCCCAACTATACAGGAGTTAATATCGAACACAAATGAAATCAAAATATACAATGGAACTCAGCAAAAAGTAGTTTTTGATTTAACTACTAACGGTTTTGAAAGTTGGATGGACTATCCACTTGCGTCTGGTCAGACGGCAAAGTTTGAAGTTTCAACAGTAGAAGCAGATGTTATCTTTGACAAGGATTATTGTATGGGTGGCATTCAACCAGAGTTTGTAACTGTTGACGCCCCTGGTTCTTATCCTTTTTACCGTAATGGCTGTATTTTGGGCCTTGCGTAAATCTGTTAGCTGTAAAGCTTTTACTGAAACATGAGTTTGCCAACTATAAACTAAACGGCGTTGCTGATTTCATGTATGAAAATGATTTTGCATGATATTAAAATTCTTGTAGAGACGTTGCAATGCAACGTCTCTACATCTGGATTCATACCGCAATTCAGCAACGCCAAATAAACAATCGTCGCTAAAATGCTCCCCATCGCCTGAGTGTGCTTAAAATTATGGGAGAAATTGTGGTAGAAAACACAATTTTTAAGCTAGCGATCGCCTTAAATTTAAAAGTATCATTGATTTTTATCGTCAAAACTCAGTAAAAAGCTTAATTTGTTACTTCATTAAGCCGCTGATTTATAGCGTAATTACTATTGACAAACTTAGAAGCAGATAATTAATCTGTTTATTTTAAAATCTTGTGTGGTAATAATAAAACTAAATATGTATGTTGTGTTTTAAAAGTTCACATAACTACAACAGGACAAGATTCAAATATTTGTAACAAAAACTCTATATGCTGTGTAAAAATTACGGCTCAAGTTGCAGAATAAAGTAGAGGTTCGTAAGTTTCATAGACAGCATTATTGGCGAACAAGTGCATAAATCAGCAAACGCTACTCCAATAACTAAAGTGAAGGGATTCAAAGCCGCAAAAGAGAATCTCAAGTAAAGGGAGACTAAAAAAATGAGAAGCAAAAGCCTCTTAGTAGAAGACTCGAATTTATTTGAAGAACTGGACAATCAAACTGCTGAGTGTGTGGGAGGCGGACAATCAGCACCGCAAAAAGTATTACTTGTTCCTTTGCATCCTCCTGTTTGTCCCCCTGGTTGGATACCAGCGCTACCACCTCTTAATCCTCAGCTAGGCTGTATTCCTAATACCATAGTTTCCCGGAAAGACTAGGCTGCTCTATAGCAAGCCACAGAGAGGGTTGACCAAATTGAAGGCTCTTGATGACATCTTAACTTTACGACAAAGACCCTTTCGATAATTATATGGGTGGCTGAGTCACAGCACCAACAAAGGGTAAGAAAGTGCGGCGAGTCAGCGGAATCTCTAAGTATTAGGTATTCTAGCAGGTCTTTTAAATAGAGTTTTTGAGAACTTTGAGATACTAAGTAACCACACAGTCAAAATTTTGGTTCTCACAAGCTGAACATTAAACATTGTCGGGGCTTTTTGCCCCGATATTTCCTGCATAAGAATTTTACAGATTTTTCCCAAATTTTCGCTCGTTCAGTGCATAAACACTAAAAGTCATCGTAAAGAGTCATAACAGATAAGTTTACTTAGTTAATTATCAGAAAAAAGGTGTAAAGAAGACTTACTGGCTGATTACTGATTTGAATCTCTGAGTTTACATTATCCTGTCTCAGTTCAAATCAAAGAGTTATTCAGAGGGAGTAGAGAGTAGGGAACCCACGCACAACCAGGCGTGGGATTGAAAATTTGGACGCATTGTGCCTCATTGCAAGCAATAAGAGCACAAATCTTTTCCTAACAGTGGGCAATGACCCACAACTAAAGTTTTTAATGTTTTTCTATCCCTACTCCCTACTCCCTACTC
>JBBSOX010000070.1:0-33765 GCA_038259325.1 Chroococcales cyanobacterium
GCAGAAGCATTGCAACTAGCTGGATTTTCCCATTTTCTGGCAGAAAACGGTTTTGCTGAACAGGCTCTATCGTTGATCACTGAACGACGGCTTACTTCAAAGCCAAGTACCACAGGGAAAGATGTCAAATGGGTTCTATAAGTGACACTGCTGCTAGTCAGACTGAGAGTGCCTCTGTTAAAGATGCCACCTACTGCCCCGGTATTGTCAACGACAGTGCTTGCTGTCAGGTTTAGGCGTTATTGGTAATCGTGCTGTTTATGAGACTGAGGATGTTGTAGTTATAGATACCACCACCATCTAATAACGATGTATTTCCAGAGATGGTGCTATTAGTCAGGATACCTGTACCAAGTCTTGTACCATAAAAATATGTTCCACTATAGATGCCACCACCGTCGTAGTTCGCTGTATTACCAGAGACAGTGCTATTAGTCAGCATCAGGATGCTTTCATTAGAGATACCGCCGCCATAGTCCGCCGTATTGCCAGAGACTGTGCTGTTAGTTATGCTGAGGATAACGTTATCGTTGCCGTTTGGGTCACTGTTAGTGATGCCGCCGCCACTGGACGCTATATTGCCAGAGACTGTGCTATTAATTAGGGTGAAGTTGCCTTGATTAGAGATGCCACCGCCGCTATAGTTGGCAGTATTGTCAGAGACAATGCTATTAGTTAGGCTGAGGTTGCCGCCAAGGCCATTATAGATGCCGCCGCCAAGGTTGTTCGACGTATTGCCAGAGACAATGCTATTAGTTAGGGAAAGAATAGTATTGGCATTGATCCTAATACCGCCGCCCCAGATATCAGTCTTACCATTAACGATCGCCAAACCATCAATGCTGACATCTTTCCCTATTCCCGATATCTCGAATACTCTGGAAGCGTTATTTCCACTCACGGTCAGCTGAGATGCCCCAGTTCCCAAGATAGTGATATCATCCGTAATGCTCAGTTGGCCAGAGGTGAGGGTGATTGTATCTGGAGTGGCATCAGTAAAAACTCCCCCAAAGGCGATCGTATCATCCCCAGCAGTAGTATTGGCTAAGTTAATTGCCTCTCGGAGTGTCGTGATGCCGTTTTTCGGATCGCCATCATCTTTGTCTCCAGTACTATTCACTGTGAAGGTAGCCAGTACCCCTGCGTAAGCCTGTCGCGTCGTTTCTGCAAACACTAAACTCACTTCCATATCAGCGGTGCGAACTTCTAGCTCCCAGTCGCCACCTAATGCTGCATTGCCTATTCGCTGACGGGAAGCGGCAATATTCGCTCCGGTGAGTTGGTGCAGTTTGTCTATAAATTCTGTCCCTGCATCACCCAAAGCCACATTGCAACCATAGATGAGTAAATTCCAGGGGTTATTGCTTTTAGCAGAGGCTGAAAATATCTTTTGCCATTGTTGCAGTTGCTGGCTGTATTCGTCGAGGGTATCGAGTCCTAAATGGGTGTTGCCCAATTGCAAGTAACCTGGGGCACCGTGGCACACAATATGAATATTAGTCAAATTCGTGCGATTGTAACTCGCTAGAATTGCCGTAATTTCTTCAACACCGTTCTGTGCCGAGTCAAGCACGAACACTTGGGAATTATCAAGCACGCCATTGACTAAACCGCTATAGTCTTCAACCGCCATATCGATAAAGACTAAATTATGGACATAAGAAGTGGATGTTGCGGGATTTACTTGGAAGTGTGAGCTATGTAGTGTTGCCATTTCTTTACTTCAAGCTAAGGTGATGAGGGAAACTCAAACCGACTCCAGCCGCGTAATTACAGGATTTTCACACAACTACCAATAGCTAAAAATACTATATTTCTACTAAATTATTTTCCCTTTTGTTGCTATCATCTAGCAAGTTGAGACTTTTGTAAAGTAATAAAAGTATTTAGTTTTATAGGGCTTTGTCCCTCACATATAGTATGGGAATCAGAAATCAGGTTTTATACTGGTTCATCCTGAAAAACTCAATTTTTCGCCCACAAACTTTATTTAGCAAGTTTTATTAAGAATCGGATCAGATATTCAATTGATGAATTTGGATTTGAAGATATAGCTTTTCTGAAAATGAATATTACTTGTTGTAAGCTTCTGCTGCCGGAGAATAACAATTTTTGCGCTGTTCGAGGTCTGTGCTGGAGTAGTTGATTATTGTTTGTTTTAGGTCTTTCATAATCTATTGAATTCCTGCAAAGAGCTTTTGCTAGCTCAATTCTTATTTTTCTGAAAAGCTCGGCGTCTGCGCCCATTTTCAAATAGGGGTTTTCGCAACGGTACCACCTCAGCTTCACTACTCTCGCGTGCTACTCGAACCAGCAACCCAGCAGCAATTAAACTAGCAATCATGGAATTACCACCATAACTAAACATGGGCAAAGGTAAGCCAGTAGTTGGTAGAGAACCTGTAGCAACACCAATGTGGAGCAATGATTGTCCTATCATCAAAATCGTCACACCGATCGCGACCAATCGATGTACTATATTTTTAGCTTTCAGAGCCACGATTAATCCCAGAGTGGCGAATGTAGCTAAAAGTGCCAACAGTACCATACTGCCGACAAAGCCAAACTCTTCGGCGAACACCGCAAAAATAAAATCAGTATCCTGAATTGGTAAATAAAATAGTTTTTGTTGGGAAAGCCCAAATCCAGAACCCCAAGTTCTACCCGAACCTACAGCTAATAGACTTTGGACTAACTGGTAGCCATCTCCTCTCGCATCTGCCCACGGATTTAGGAATGACATCACCCGCCTACGCTGATACTCTTTGATACTAATACTGAGTATTGCCAACATCACTCCGCCAATTGCTGTTCCTCCCAGATATTTGTAAGGTAAGCCAGCTGCTAGAGCAATTAGCCAAATCGTCATTCCGCAAAGTGCTGTTGTACTCAAGTTAGGCTGGGCAAGAATTCCTAAAAGTACCAGACCGAAAATACCCAACCAAGCCAAGCGAACCCGCCAACTGATTCGTTCCCACTGACCAAAAAGCCGCGCACTTTGCAGCACCAAAAAGGGTTTAATTAATTCTGAGGGTTGAATCGGAATTGGCCCGATCGCAATCCAACGCGCTGCGTCAAAAGCCTTCTTCCCCAATCCTGGAATCAGTGTAATAAAAATTAACGTCAAAAACGCTAATAAAAACCAATGGGATAGTCCTAAAATTTTCTGCAATGGCAAATTAACTATAAAATTGAATCCGATTAAGGAAACTAAGACCCAAAGCAGTTGACGCTTAAAGTAGTACAACCCATCATTATGACGGGCATCAGCGACAACATAGGATGCTGAAAATAGCATTATCAAGCCGACAAACAGCCAAATTAACGTTAACCAGCGCAATAGCCGCGCTTCTAATGCCCAGTTGGAGACTGAACTATCAAAAATTGGAATCAGGCGGCGTAGATTCACGAGTAGTACAGGTAAAAAGTTAAGAATTAAGAGTTAGCAATAAAACTCATAAATCATAACTTATAACTCATAAGTAGGCTTTACAACCATAAATTTTAGAGTTGTCAACTTCAATACACTGCTCGATCAATATTTGCGATCGCTGCATTGAAAATTAACAAGCATAATTTGATACATTTAATATAAGTAAGCACAATGTACTTTAATGATGCCCGTGGATTGCACCAAACAGTAAGAAGGAAAACTGAAGGCCTAAGAATTTCAGTAGATTTTCGATTCCGTAGAAAATTTAATGAAGCTTACCGGGCAATGGTAGCACCTAGTATTGGTGGTGTTGAAGAAGATATGAGTGTGCCCTACGAAGACTGGCTAAAGGTTGGTAAAGAAACGCTAATTGTGTTTGATGAAACTGTTGAACAGGCTAAGAATAAACAGAATCCCAACGCTCCAGTTCCACTTTACACTCGAGGTTATCGCCTTTTAAATATGTTCAATTGTTGATTTGCAAAAATTTGAACCATAAAAAAGAGGTCTTTGCTGACCTCTTACCAATTCTCTAAAATAATGTTTTATCTACAGTAATTACGACAAGCCAGCATTAGTACCTTGCTTACCAGTTGCTAGTTCCACCTTGATGATTGTGCCACCTGCTTTTTGAATGCGTTGCTGTTCACGGAACCAGTTCTCATAAGGAACTAATTTAGTGAAGTAAGTATTTTGGAGTTCGCGTTGGGTACGAATTCGGGTTTGGCTGGGAACTAGAGCAGTAATTTTAAACAAACGGGACATATTTTGAAAATCTCCTGTATACCTTGTGAAAACTTTTTTATCTCAAAATGTTGAGTGCAAATCTTTTAATCATTCAAAGGCTGGAAATCAAACATCAATACTAGACCACCAACACTCATCACTGATAATTTACCAAGATAAGCAATCTAACGTTCTAGCACTCACGGTTGATTTCCAGACCTTAATAAAGCCGCACCTAAATTCTTAAGCGCAAACTAGTTCTTAGCTTAAGCCAGAGGAGATATAGTCTAAGTAAACGCCCATTTCCTTACCAGCATCAGAACCAACCAAGCTAGCGGTTACTTCTTTGATTGCTTGGATAGCTTGTACGGTAGCACCGACGGGAACTCCTAAAGAGTTGTAGGTTTCCTTCAAGCCATTTAATACACGCTCATCCAAAATGGAAGGATCGCCAGCTAACATAGCGTAGGTGGCATAGCGGAGGTAGTAGTCCAAATCACGGATGCAAGCTGCATAGCGACGGGTGGTGTACATGTTGCCACCGGGACGGGTGATGTCAGAGTATAGCAAAGATTTTGCTACAGCTTCTTTAACGATCGCAGCAGCGTTAGCGCTGATGGTGCTAGCAGCACGAACTCGCAGTTCGCCAGTGGCAAAGTAGCCTTTTAGCTTTTGTAAAGCAGAAGAGTCTAGGTATTTACCTTGAACGTCTGCGGAGTTAATGACAGCGGTAATTGCGTCTTGAGCCATGTTATTAATTCCTTATTTCCAACCGTATTGCAATACTTCTGTTTCAGCAGAGAAACAGCATCACCTTATAGCAGGGCACCAACTAAGTAGTCGAAGTAAGTACCAGCTTCAGCAGCATCATCACCAGACATCAATGTAGTAGCTACATTCTTCAGTCCACGAATACCTTCAGCAACACCATCGATAGGAGTTCCTAAGGACTTGTACATTTCGCGGACACCGATAACACCAATTTCTTCGATGGGCGTAACATCACCAGCAACGATACCGTAGGTAACGAGGCGGAGGTAATAATCGAGGTCACGCAGACAAGTAGCAGTCAATTCTTGACCGTAAGCGTTACCACCAGGAGACACAACATCAGGACGCTTTTGGAACAGTTGATCGCCAGCTTGCTTAACCAGACGTTCGCGATTTTCTGTCAAAACTTGAGCAATCCGCACACGGCGCTCACCACTAGCAACAAAAGATTTGATCCGATCCAATTCACCAGGGCTGAGGTAGCGAGCTTCTGCGTCAGCATTCACGATAGCTTTCGTGACGATACTCATTAATGGATTCCTCCAAATACGAATGAAACCAGGATTTGATTAAACTGGTACGACTTTAAATTTGGTTCACTGAGTTTGTTTCCTCGTTCTTTTAGATACAACAGTTTAATAACTGCTACGGCTAATAAGTTACGAGTTTTCTTGAGTCAACACAAGTACACAAGCTTTTAAACTCAGTTACCTTCCGCAAAACATTTTCCGGCATTCTGTTGAGCATTTATGACTGCTCTTAATACTTTGTAATATTGTTTTTCAGAATTTCCGATTTTATTCCTAATCTGAGAGCAATATTACGAAAGGTTACGAAGGGGACAGGGGGCAGGGGACAGTAAATAATCTGTTCCCTATTCCCCATTCCCCATTCCCTATTCCCTATTCCCTATTGGAAAGCGGTTGTAAGGCACAACATCTTCACCGAAGTAGCGGCTATATTCTGGACTTTCGACTATTGCTTCTACAGCAGCCGACAAACCAGTATTAGCTAGCAGATTGTTATACTGGCGAATTTCTTCCTGATCTGCGGGTGTACGCCCCAACAGGTGGCGGAAGAGGAACTCAATCACCTTGGCATGAGGATAAGGTGATAAGAAGCGCTGGCGATAGATTTCAGAACTAGCTAGTTGACGCACAAACTCCCGCACGGAAATTTCACCATTCTGGAGTTTGCCCTCTAGGTCAGTACGGCGGAAATTATCAGGCACTTCACCGCTAAATACATCCAAAACTTGACAGTAAATGGCGTTAATTGCCTGCTGTCTTTCAGCTTGGTTTGTGGTTTCTGTTAGACGATAAATGCGTGCATGTTTACGCACAGATACTTCTACACATTGTCCGCTCCCATCATTGTAGGAACGACCCAGTTCAGCAAATGAGGGCTGACCATTTGTTTGCGCTGCTATATCTGCGATCGCTTGCACCAAAAGCGGCGTATCGCTGCTAACTCCTACTCGCGGTTGTACTGGCTTAAAGCTAGGTACAACTACGTCATCGTTTTGCTTGGTAAGCTGGTTGTACAGCTTCTCCGTATTCGGGAAGTTTGCCGCAGGTAGAGTCGGGAAGCGACGGTAAGGCACCGTATCTTCACCAAATACCTGGTTATATTCCACACTATTTACCAAAGCAGCAATAAAGGCACGAATACCTTGAGTAGCCAAAATCTGGTTATACTTGCGGATTTCTGCTTGGTCTAGTGGCGCACGTCCCAAGAAATGTTTGGTTCCCAACTCAATCACCTTGGTGTTGGGGTAAGGTGTGTAGAATTCTTTCAGGTAAAGGTTGGAGTAACCCAAACCTTCAATAAACTCCTTAACACTAATTTCGCCATTCCCCAGCTTGCTTTCCCATTTTGTAAATTCGTTTTTGGCGATATAGGGTGCAATATCCCGCTCAAAAATTTGACGGTATGCAGCACTAATCAAAGTTTGCACTGCAACTTTGTCACTGGTATTCGCCACCAGCTTGAAGATTTTGGTTTGTTCGCGTTGCTTGCTGACACCTTGGTTAACGCGGAACTGAACATCTGGTTCTGACCGTTTTTCTGTGACTGTACCCAATGTCACAAAGCTTGGCGTTACTTCCTTCTGAACTTTCGCCGCAACATCTTCACGAATGCTACCAACGCGCAATTGTCGTCCTGATACACCACCAGGAGTCAGATACCGTTCGTAAGGAATTGTATCTTCACCAAATGCTTCAGTGTATTCTACGCTGTCAAGAATGGCATCAACCACCGCGTAAAAGCCTTGTTTGGCAGCAATGTCAAAGTACTTGTTGATTTCTTGACGACCATAGGTCGGACGACCCAACAAGCGGCGGTGAATGTACTCGATCGCTTTACAAACATAGAGCGATGTCCAGTACAGATTGCGGAATACATCCGACTTAGCCAAAGCACGGATAAACTCTCGTACAGAGATATCGCCGTTTTCCAGCTTGATTTCCAATACCTTCGGGCGCTGACCTTCGTAAAGATCGCGACCGAAAACTTGTAGGTAAGCAGCTTTAATCAATGCTTGCGTCGAGCTTTCAGAGAATCTGACGCTAGAACCTTTTTCAGCTTTTCTACCAATAGTACCAGGCAGTTGATCTAACTTGAACACCTTGGGTCCAAGGGTACCAGGAGCTTCACCCCGCGCTTTGGGATTGCTATTTTGGTTATTAATCCCTGCCCCTTGGTGAATTAGGATGCGCTTGGTATCCTTGCCAAAAGGAGCCGGACTGGTACTGGGGTTGCGAGTTTCTTTCGGGAAAATTGCCCCAAATTGAATTTCCAAGGGGTCATTCCCAGAACCATAGGGATGTTGGTCTGGTAGTGGTTGTTCGTAAGCAGCAAATGTGGTTATAAACTGAGGTATCTTGCGGAAAGGCGCACTGTAGTTAAACAGGTCTTGCTGCGGCCCCCAGTTGCGACATTCTTGTGCCTCTTGACCAAGACCCCGGAGGTAAGGTACTGTTTCTTCGCCAAAATAGTCGCTGTACTCAGCAGAATCTACTAAGGCATCTACTAAGGCTGCTAGACCACCCTTAGAAACAATCGAGAAGTATTTTTGTACTTCTTCGCGGCTACTTGGGCCCCGTCCCAAAATGTGACGGAAAGCTAGTTCGATGACTCGGCTGTTAATAAAAGGCTGGTAAAACTGTTTTTGGTAAAGGGGAGATTTAGCTAGACGACGGACAAACTCCTTCATGGAGATGTCACCATTTTTTACCTTGGATTCTAGGTCAGATATGGACAAGTTATAAGCACGGGTAATATCGCGCTCAAAAATTTGCCGATATGCAGCCTTGATTACCTCATTTTTTTCGCTACTTGATAACCCAGTTTTCATCACAAACTTGGGACGCCGTTCTGCCGCATTAAAGTAAATTTGTGGCAGTTCCAACCCTTGCTGGTCGCTAGAGGGGCGTTGGCGAACTTTAGTTGAGGGTGTGGCTGCTTTGAATTCTGTTAGCAAAACATCCATGTACTGAGACACAATTTCTGTAGCCTCAGCATCTTTGCGGAAAAAGGAAAGCGCTCCGGCTTTGATTTCTTGCAAAGCTACCAGCGTTGCTTCACCAGAGCAGGCATTTTCAATGATTTCTCGCAAACCCCGTGTATTCACCGCTATGATGTTGGGGTCGCCAGCAACGATCGCATAAGTAGCGTAGCGCAAGAACCAGGATAAATCCCGCAAGCTCTTGGCCATGTTGCTTGGGCCATATCGAGCAATGTTAATTGGTCTGAAACCCGGAGGTGTCGGTCCACTGGGGGATGAGTTAAATATTGATCGTAAATTTTCTAGGAACCCGCCACGACTTTCAACGTAGGTTACAGTTCCTAGTTGCATCCCTTGCTGAACATTAGCATTAGCATTACCACCACCAGCAGTTACTAGTTCTGCTTCTCTGGGCTTTTCTAAAAAAGCCATTGGCGAACCACCGACAAAAATCCGGTTGGCAGCGCGAGATACAATAATCTCGGCATTATCCGTCAGCGTCTGGGAAATTTCTAGACGCTTTGCACCAGATGCAAAATAGCTTGCTAGTTCATTTAATTCACCACTTCCCAAAAAGCGGTCTTGCTGCTCGGCTTGGGTAATTGTCGCTACAGCTAGGGTTTGATATAGTTGCGGACGCGCAACTGAGCTTCCACCACTTGCCTTAACACTCATCGGATTTGTAAAACTCCCATCATAATCATTTATGTGTTAAGTCTGGGTCGCTTTGAGGCTTGACACATCGGTGTGTCTGTGCTTTATAAGCTTGAGAGTACTGCCTGCAAAACTGCCAGTAAATTAACCCGGTTAGCTTTTAGATTAGAACGTTTTGCGTTCTCAAAGCTGGTTTATTAAGAAGTGTGTAGAACCTGTAGCTTAGATACATCCAGTCTTAAGAGTACATACTCTTCTTTGGCTGAGACAAAATCTAAGTTTTGTAACTAAGAAATAGGCTAGGCATGGTCTACTGATGCCGAAAACCTCTATGTGGCAGTGTCCACCCTATGATTATTACAACTTATACAAAATTTTAGTTGAAATCAAATTGATTACGGTAATGTCAGTGGACAGTAGTCATTAGTCGATGTTAAGTTGTTTTTGCTACTGATAGTTAAATACTCATAAATAACGCCGACGGGAAATAATTCCTTAATACCGTTGAATTAAGCTTTAGCTATCAGCATTCTATATAGGGAAAATACTATGAGCAAAAATTGTAAATTTAACTATTTATTTAATGTTATACTGTCTGCGATCGCACTTATTTTGGCTATCACTCCTGCAAATGCGCTTCCAGGGCAAAATATCAACACCGTTGTTAAGTGGGCAAAGACTCGCTCCCAACTACCAACTTTGAGATATAACAGCGAAGCCCACGGTTACGAGGGAACAAAAGGAAAATTATACTTTTATGCTGATGTCACCGAAGAAAATGGGACAGTGACCAAAGAAGGAATAACCGTGAGTGGTGATTCAAGCATCAAATTCACCACAAAAAATGCCAAAGCAGTGAAATTGTTACAAAATATTTATAATTCTAATATTGCCAATGACTTTCAGAAGTCTCGGTATGTCATCAAAGTTGGGCGTGACCAGTACTATCGCGGGCAAAAGTTTGCTTACATCATTGCTGAGGTGCAGGGAGGGTCATCATTTCAGATGATTCCCTTGAGAAATTTGCAAGAATTTATAAATAATGCAAAGTATTGCCAAACTAATCAATGCGACCTTTGATTAAGCCTGTAGCCTGGAATCTACATAAACGTTATCAGTAAACAAAGGCACGCAATTACTAACGTTGTAGGCGGCGGACAGTTCAACATCTGACTCAAAACCTTTTTCAATCAACTCTTTACCCGAACTACATTTTTTCAAGTACCCCAATAAATCCTGCTGGAAAGCTTGAAATGTTGTCACAGCAACTTCGGCTTCTGATGATAGACTACCATCTAAATAACTGAGAATTGCCCCAGCACCAATTAAATCTTCAAATGCAGGGCGGAGGCTACCATCTTCTTTCCACCGTTCACCAGCCGGAATCACAGCAATTTTATCACCATACTTTTGAGCAACCTCCGCTACAGCTTGGCAATTTCGCAAGCAACCAGCCAAAGTTGGTGTATCCCCTGTATGTAAAGTAAGAATTGAACCATTAGGTGAAGGTAAAACTAGTCTAGTTCCAGCAGGAATCTGAGTCACCGATTTTGGTGAGAGAGAATATCCAGTTGTAGTCCAACGTTGTCTATGACTTGCTAACTCTGCTTGTACTGACTTGGCATAATCTATGGCTGATTCATCTCTATATGCGTAGGGAAAAATTATCGCGCCGTTCTTGGTGGCAATTTCCACGCAGGTAGAAAAAGAGAGAATGTCAACTATCACAACTACATCACTTATGGGAGCAAGTTGAGCGACTCCTTGTGCGCCCCATTCACAGCGTAAATTAAACTCTGATTGGTTGTAAATCATTGGAGCGATCGCAAAAGACAATATGATAAAAATCAAAGCATATATTAAGTAAGGCACTGTAAATTTCTAAAGGTTTGTAGTCAGCACAAAACACTAAGTAGGTCAGCAGTTATAATTAGCCAGCGTCTTACCATCTGGGCTAAAGGCAACGGAATAAACCGCATCTTCATGTCCTGTGAAGGTACAGATTTCATTCCCTGTATTTAGCTGCCATAACTTGATCGTTTTGTCTTTACTACCGCTGGCTAGAATCTTACCATTAGGGCTGAAAGCAACAGAATTTACCCCTCCAGACCAAGAAGACTCTCTGTGTCCTTTGAAGGTGCGTGGTTCCTGGTTAGTTAAATGCCAAATTTTTATGGTTTTGTCATCACTACCACTTGCGAAAGTCTGCCCATCTGGACTGAAGACGACAGACATTACCTTATTTGAATGACCTTTGAGAGTGCGTACAGATATTAGGCGTTGCATATTTAAGAATACTAAGAAATCAGCAGCAAATCCAACTCTACTTAGTATTCCCTAGCATAAGTATTATCTAACTCAAGATATGGTGTCGCCGTCTGAAGCGTTTCAAACTATATTCGTTTTTTATCTCCAACGCCGATTTAGCCGTAATATCTTTTTAATCCTCTGACAAAATCTTTCTAGTAGAGGTCTAGGTTTGGATACATATCTAGGCGATCGCGATCTACGCGCAGCGCCCGGATTTCTTAACTCTTCTTCTATTTGTGCAGCTTTATTTAAATCGGAAGCGGCTCTATATTCGTATCCCAGTTGTGAACAAACTAACCCACGATATTTATATGCCTCAACATAATGAGGATTGAGACGAATCGCGTGGGTAAAATCTGCGATCGCATCCTCATATCTTCCTTGTGTAGCATTTTCTACTCCTAAACTATAGAAAGTTTCAGCATCCCAACGATTGACAGATATTTTTGTAGGATTTTTAGGCGAAGATGAAGATGGATTTTCAGGAATAGGAGGCTCAGATGGACTTTCAGATTTGAGCTTGTTGTAAGCTGAGTTGATTGATTTGATTTTTTCCTCAGCTTCCTGTTTTTGCTTTTGCTCAAGAAAGCGATCGGGATGCCAAATTTTCACCAGTTGACGGTAAGCTCGCTTTACTTGTGCTTGTGATGCACCCGGTTCCAACCCAAGAATTTCATAAGCATGATTGATATCGAGGTCATCGCGCATACTGAAAAAATCGGCAACTATATAGATATATGTTAACTATTCCCCTAAATCTCCTCCAATCAACTCAAACGCCCCATTCTGGTTATCACTGGGATCGCAGCAGTCGCCGCTTCTTTGAAGGCTGGTATTACCGCGTCACTTTACCGGACATTGGGCAAACATTTGCCTTTATGTACTCGATCGAAGACCCCATCGGTGGTAAACCCCACAGTGGCGGTGCAGCCCAAGTTCTCGGCCCGGATGATGAATATTTATGGCGTACTTTTCCTGATGTGAATAAATTTTGGGGTAGTCGAGATGTCCTGGGTTTAGGTCATTGGGGTAAAACAGATTTGCAAATTTCTCCTCTATACCTGCTTCCACCAGAGTTTGAGCATCATGTTCAAGAGGGTTATCAAGCCACAGCAACCTTGAATCAGGGAATCATTTGCGATCGCGCCACCAATAATTATTGCCGTTGGCAGTATGAAATTCAACCAGTATACGGTTGGGGTAATCGAAATAGCATTCAGCAATCAACCGCAGGCTGGCTGTCATTCTTGCAGATTTTTGAACCTGGATGGCAAATTTTGATGGCTCACGGTTTAGCCAGTGGAAAAATTGACTGGAATGGCAAAATCTACGAATTCACCAACGCCCCCGCCTACGGCGAGAAAAATTGGGGTGGTGCTTTCCCGCAAAAATGGTTTTGGCTAAATTGTAATTGCTTTGAGAACGAACCCGACTTAGCATTAACTGCTGGCGGTGGACGGCGGGGGGTGCTGTGGTGGATGGAATCTGTAGCGATGATTGGATTGCACTATCAAGGCAAGTTTTATGAATTTGTTCCCTGGAATTCCCAAGTAGATTGGGAAATTCAGCCTTGGGGTAGATGGCAAATGAAAGCTACCAACTCTAATTATGAAATCGAATTGACAGGAACCACAGATTTACCTGGTACACCTCTGCGTGCGCCTACAGCAGAAGGTTTAAGATACTGTTGCCGAGACACCATGCAAGGGAAGTTAAATTTAGAGTTACGAGAATTAAATGGGAGAAAATCTAAAGTAATCTTGAAAGCAGAAAGTTTTCTTTGTGGTTTAGAAGTAGGCGGCGGCTCTTGGGATAATGTTTGGCAGTCTCGATAAAAGTACTGCTATAATTATATGTGCTTCATAGTTGGGGTTGTAGCTCAGTTGGATAGAGCGGACGCCTCCTAAGCGTCAGGTCGTGCGTTCGAGCCGCACCAGTCCCGTAAGCAAAGAAATCCCTAAGACCTTGACTAATAGCAGGTAATAGGGATTTTATTTTTACCGTAGTCGCTGAAGAAGATTACTGCGTAACCATTTTGCTCAGTCATATCTCCAAACAATCCCAATACGGTTCAGTTAAGCCAGAAAAATAAATTTGCGTAGGTTGGGTTGAGGAACGAAACCCAACATTTTCGGGCATTTGTTGGGTTTCACTTCGTTCAACCCAACCTACAATTATCCTTAACTGAACCGTATTGCAAACAATCCCTATTGACACCATATCAATAGTACGTAGAATTACACGTATACACATAACTCTTCTGATTGAATTTTATCGAACAGAATACATGCGTCAGTCGTCAGAATTCAGTTGGGTATTTTGACTGAGAAAGCGGTGCTTCGTAGCGTAAGTCCTGCGGCATAGCAACTCTTGGGTTAACGGATTTGAGTGCGATCGCAGTTTTAATTACAGTCACTGCATCTTATTACCTGTAGTAACTAAATCTCTTCTTATAGTTAATCTCCTTAACAAAACTAAACCCGTCAGACTCCTAACGGGTTTTTTGTAATCTTAGGGGCATAACGGCTATATAGAATTAGCTACGAAACCGATTAGTGAAAGAGCGACATTAATGTGTGAATGTAAATTAACTCTAGTTATCGCTCACCACTTATAACCTTTAAAATGGCTCAGGTTGGAATTGAACCAACGACCTCAGGCTTATGAGTCCCGCGCTCTAACCAACTGAGCTACTGAGCCATATATCTTCAAATCATAAACTAGTATAGCATACAAATTTGTTCAATACTAGGATTTTTGCAATTTTCTTACAGCTTTTATCGCTGTTAAGGTCATAAAAGGCAAAAGAGGGAGTTTACCTCCCTCAATTAACCAGGTAATAACTTAGTTACAGAAAGCCAAGAAATTATATGCGATCGGGTAACATCGCTATTGGGTTAATAGCACCCTTGCCTGATTTATGGATTTCAAAGTGGGTGTGTGGCCCAGTACTATGACCAGTGCTACCCATTAAAGCAATTGTTTCTCCTTGATTCACCTGCTGACCAGGTTGCACCAGAATCTTGCTGTTATGAGCATAGCGAGTCGTGCTGCCATCAGGATGACGGATTTCCACAAGGTTGCCATAACCACCTTTGTTCCAACCAGCTTTTTCTATCGTCCCCTCAGCTGAGGCGACAACTGGTGTGCCAGTGGAGTTAGCAACGTCAATTCCTTTGTGCATTCTACCCCAGCGCCAGCCATAACCAGAGGTGAGAGTGCCTTTTGCTGGCCATGTGTAAGATATGGTTGAGGAAGATGGAGGAGGTGTAAGTTCGTCAATGGGTTTGGGCAGATACTGATCCACTGCTGCCAAAGGCGGTACTATCTGTGGAGAAACTGTAGTTCCCCGCATCTTTCCTAAGGAGTCAGAAGCATTTACTCTTCCAGGAGGAGGTGCAACCCTTGTGGCAGATTGAGTGCGAGAGGGAGTCCACTGACTAGCAGAACCGAGACTAGGCAAGAACTCTGTGTTTACTGGTTCGTTAAGGCGTACAGTAGTACGGAATTGAGGCTTAATTGGTTGAGCGCTATAGTTACTCTGAATGGGTGTAGGAACCGGAATTGGTATCGCTACACTATTCGGTCGAGTAGCAGAGTTAGGTACAGGGAAATTATTGGGGGTAGAAACGGGAGTGAGTATCGCAGCATTATTAGTTTCAGTAGCTGCTGATACAACTAAATTCCCAGACTGTTGAGCGCGATATTTCTGCTGTAACCTCTGAATTTCCGCTTGTAAGCCCCGCAAACGCTCATTATTGTTATTGTTTCCCCTTGCGACCCTATTTGTTGGTGCTTTAGCCTGTTGCATCTCGACAAAAGCTGTTGGCACTGGAATGTCACCGCCGACGCCAGAAGAACTAGCTGTGGGGGGGGCTGTTTCTAAATCGGTCGCACTATTTGCCTGAATCTGAACAGTTACCGGTGTAGGGACGGTAATGTTACTGTTGTCGGCAATAGTTGGTGATTGTGAACTAGGTAGATATGAGTTGGCACTACCAATATTTACAGGGGAGGTGTCTACCTTTGGAGTTTTGCTGGACTCTACAAAAGTAGTACTCGCTACAGTGGGATTAATTACTAGACTGGGCTTAGTTGCTACAGTTGCCTCAATTTGAACAGCAGGAATAATTAGTTGTTGACTAATTTTCAGTTCATTTGGGTTATTGAGGTTATTTGCCTTGACTAGTTCTGATACTGAAGTTTTGTATCTGCTGGCGATCGCTGCTAGTGTATCTCCAGGCTTAACTTCGTAGGCTGTTCGAGCCGAGGACGCAATAACTGTTGGTGTAGCTGGTGTCAGTAAATTCGTCTGTGTCTTCTGTTTTAACTTCGATATCAAGTTCGCTTTGCTTGCATCGTCAGAAGTGTCAGACTGGGCTAATACAGTTTTTTCAACTACAGTCGTCGGCTGCGCCAAACCCATATCAGCTTGTGATACATTTTTGGTTTCCCCAGACCGCAACTGTGCCAGACTATTTCTTAAACGGTTCGATTTTTCTTGTAACCGATTCAGTGCAAACTCTTGTTGCGCCTTAAGTTGTGCATTTATTTCATTGTTGGCTGCGCCAGATGTTGCCACTGTTTGTGGCTGGGCAGTTAGTGATGCATTTGTAATACCAACACCATCAGCACTAGAGTCAGACAGATTATTGTCTGTTGGAAAACTAGTCTCAACTAAGGTATTGCTCAATCCCTGTGCCACTTGGGGCTTCAGGGATGTGGAATTTTTATAAACAGCTGTTCCTTGGGAAAATGTTTCTGATGCAGGAACTTGCAAAGACATTCCATTTGCCGCAACTTGCCATTTAGCTTCAAGCCCAGGCACTTGTGAGACTGCCGTTGGTTCCACGATTACAGGATTTTCCGGCACGCTCGCTGATGAGACTGCTTGGGACTCCAGCTTTGTGGAGGCAAATTTCACCTCAGTGTCAGGAACAGCAGGAATCGCTGAAGTTGCCTTTTGGCTACCTACAGGCACCGCTGCTTGGGCTTGATCGCTTTGTCGAGTCACCAAAAGGCTGGTTGCTCCCATAGAGATTGCCAAGCCAATCATGGCGGCTTTTGTCCGCACCCGGCGGTTAACTTTTGGATTTATCACATTTAGCAGTTCTACCGGGGCATCATCGCTGCTGGGGTTATTGTTCAACACAGCTTTTACTCTCTTTTTCAATGCTCGTTTCAAAGACGACCTCCTATGATCACTAGCGCTTAACTGACCTCGATTTTTTCGTTGGATACTAGATCAATGATTTAGATCACAACGAATCATAGATCAAGATCACATTCACCAGAGATGCTTACGCAAGATTAACCTGCTTCTCTGATTAAAACAAGTTCACACACGTTAGCAAAAGTTAAAATTTGCTGTGTTTACTTGTCCGAACCACTCCTCACACCACTTAGGACGTTTTACTTTTTACCATTGTCCGCGCTTGTCTTGCGTCAATCGCGGGGACTGGACAAATTATTTGTCAAGTCCATAGTCGCTGCCGAGAATTAAATTGCTGCGACTTCTGGGAAAGTGATGCCCCCTACTGTAGATATCTTCAAGATATTTCTACCCAATCAGTCTTCTCAACACGAGACTTTACGTTGATTATTCCCTAAAAATCAACCGTATGATCTATCGGCTACTTTGGGGCTGCTTTCTAGCATTGCTCGAACTAAAATGGCTCAAATGCCTAATACGACTGCTGTTTAGCCTTTTTATTCCCCCACTTAGGATGTTGCAAATTCATCAAAATCTATCATTCAAATTTGGCAATATCCCAACTTTTATATACAAATTTCTTATAATAACCTTCCTCTGTTTGTAAGTATCTTCCACTACAATTTAGGAAAAAACGCAATTTTAGGTATCTTGTTTTACATATTACTACAGTAATAAAGAAAATTTTGGCTGCCACAAATCATTCGTCTAATAGTTCTCTGGAAATATTATAAGTAATTATACTTATGAATATGAAGGTAAACAACTATTGTAAATATCCTAACTGACGATGGGTTTCAAATAAGCTAATTGCCACACTCACTGACAAGTTCAAGCTGCGAACCCCCGGTTGGCTCATGGGAATATACAGAGTAGTATCGCAATCTGACAGAATTGCTGGTGGTAAGCCCGTGGTTTCACTACCAAACAACAGCCAATCATCAGGTTGGAACTGAAATCTTACATAATTACAATTTCCACGAACACTAAAACCCAAGCATCTGCCTCCACGCTCCTGATGTACGGTTTTAAAAGCTTCTAGCGATTCGTGATAGTGCAACTTCACGTAAGTCCAGTAATCTAAGCCTGCTCTTTTAAGGTAGCGATCGCTAATTTCAAATCCCAAAGGCCCCACCAAATGCAACTCTGTACCTGTAGCTGCACAAGTACGGGCAATATTACCTGTATTAGGAGGGATTTGTGGGTTAACTAAAACTACCTGGGGCATTGTCCGTATAATTAACGTATTGTATAAAAAAATTTCTTGTCAATGTTAAATCTACCAAAGGGTAGAGGCGATTCATAGGTTTTGTTAATAATAATCAAGCATCCTCTATCCATTAGATTTTTAAAATGAAGACCAAACCCTCCCAGAGCAATGCCTGAGAGGATGTTTTATTAAAATCAGTAAATATTAAGTTTTATGTGGAGATAGTAAGGGTTTGTGTCTTTTAGGGCTAGTAGTGTCTCCAAGAAAATCCACCATTTGTTTGAAGACAGTAGATGAGGTAGGGAGTGGGGAGTGGGGAGTGGGGGAGATGAGGGAGATGAGAGAGCAGGGAGAGCAGGGGGGGAGAAGAATTAATAACTAATGCCCCATGCCCAATGCCCCATGCCCAATGCCCCTTGAGTTAAGCCAGCAGAGACGAACATAATTTGTCTTCGAGTTCGATTTCGCGCTCTTGGGTGGCGAGAATAGCCTGGGTGATGACGCGCTGGCTGTCAAAACCGACTGCGTGTAATTGCAACCACTGTTGAGCTTCGTTGCCTTCGCGGAGGATTTTTTGCAAAGGGGAAAGGAAACAGCCAAAGCCTCGTTGTTTAGCGATCGCCCAAACATCTTGGTACATTTCAGAAATCCAATCTCTGGCTAAGATATTTCTACCATCTTGCCAATGCCTCAACTGAGCATCGAGACTACCAGCAGCAGCAGCAGCTTCATTGTCAGCAGTCAGGGTGACAAGTTCTTCAGCAGAGAAAGTGCTTTGGGTTAACGGATCAATGCTGGGATTTTCGATGACTTGCAGCAAACGCGCTTCTAATAAGGCAGTAATGGCTAGCAAGGCAATGGGATCTGTAACTAAATCGCAAATTCGCAATTCTAGGCGATTTAGATCATAGGGACGGCGATCGCCATTTGGCCGCACTGATGTCCACAAATGCCGCACGTTTTGCATGGTTCCTGCAAGGAGTTGCTCTTCCACCCACTGAATATGATCGGCGTGGCTGGCAAATAAGGGCACATGGTTAGGCGTTTGCGGGAAGACGCCCCAACGGGTGGAGTGATAGCCCGTAGCTTTGCCATCCAAGAAGGGAGATGAGGCGCTGAGGGCGAGAAATAGGGGCGCTTCCATGCGGATGACTCGACATGCCCGCATTAATACTTCTGGGTCGCTGATGCCGATATTGATGTGTACACTGGCGGTGACTACTTTTGTCCCGTAGGTGTTCTCAATGTAGTCATGATAGGGGTTTGCTGGATCGGAACGGAGAAAGCGATCGCTCCCACCTAAAGATAAAGTACTCCCCGGTATCAGGGTGTAATCGCCCAGGCGATTGAGGTAGTTTCGCAATTCGCGCCGGGGACGCAGCAAGGCACACAATAAATTCTCGTAATTATAGGATGGTTGGGTTATATATTCGACGTTGCGGCTATCTGGTTCCCGCATAAATCCATCCAAATCCGCAACAATTTTGTCGGAGAGACCGACGATTTCACCTTGAGGCGTGCCAGTGTAAATCTCAATCTCAAAGCCTTTTAATAAGACCACCTTGTTCTCCTCGGCTCTCTCTGCCTATAAATTGTATCGAATAAGACGATTCTCTGGATCTATCTTTAAGTCAATCAAAGGTTAAGAATCATTGAATTGATAATTCATACCAAATCAGGACGACGTATTTATTGGCTGTCGTTGAAAGAATTATTACTACTGAAGCATGAAAAATATACTAGTCGAAATTTACGCACTGTAGAGATCGACATCATGTTATAATAGTAAATTTGGTTATTTCAAACAGTTAATTGAAACTAAACCAAAAATGTCCGTACTATGTTTGTTTTATTTTAGCTGTATTGCGAAATAAAATTATCAGGTAAATCAGTCTTGTTGGCAATATTGAGACGGAGAAACTGTGCCCAAACTTCATCACTAAGTAAGTTTAAAGCAGTATTAGGATTGTGACTTGCGATCGCGCCGATAACTTTCCGCCATCCTTGTTGCAATTGCTCAATAAAATCCTCTTCAATAGAAACTTGACTCAGCAACGAAAGTGCAGTTTTAAAACTTTCTGAATCACATGGTAAATTTTTCGATTTTAATCCCTGTAGTGCTACATTCAACCATACAGGCAGAAGTTCAAACCAATTATTTTTTTGTATCTCTTGAAGTGCAATATCTTCCATACCTAGCGCACCCCGCACACATAGAGACTCTACAGCCAGTTGAAAATCACGGTTTTCTAAAGCATTTTCCCATAATTTTTGAGCGTGATTTTGGAAGCGATTAGCGAGAAATTCATAAGCTTCCTGGACTTGATGGGGAATTGTAACTTTATAAACGGACTCACCTAGCGGTAGGTAATCGCCGCGATAGGATAACCAGTTATGAGATCCGCAAAGATAGATTTCTTTATCAACTATTACTTCTTTAACATGAGAATCTCCCAACCAAAAAACCTGTACAGATGGTAAACCATCAGGCGTTTTGATCGCTCGAAGTTTTTTCTCTACTTCTGGTGGAATTGGTTTATCTTCATCTTCTTGTAGCCGTGCAATTCCATGTCCAATTAAAATCCGAACTCCGCGATTAGCTAATTTCTGTAATAAATTTAGGAATTTTTCATTGACAGCGGCCTGATTAACCCAAGGTGAATAAATTAGAATCTGACTTTTGGTCGAATTTAAAACTTCTAAAAAAGCTAGGCTAATTTGTCCATCGCGTAACTGTACAGCTTCACCTAACGCTTTATAGTTATCTATCTCACTAGTAGCTTTTGTCGCAGCTTCTAACGCCTTTTGGCGAATATTTTCGAGCCTGGCTTCTATTTCAGTATTTTTCTGCTTGAGAATAGCTTCACGTTCAAAAATGATGGTTTCAGTTGACAATTTACACAATGCTTGCAAAGATATTTTACCTTCAGTATGTAGCGCTTCTAACCAATTTGATGCTGACTCTAAAATTTGCTTTCCATTTCTTACTTGAATGCTCAATTTATCTTCAAGAGCATCAAAGATAACGAAAAGCGATATCTTTCTCCAAATTTTTTGAGTGGAAGCTAGTACTCTATAGGAAGTTACGATTTTTCCTTCTCCTGGTAAATGAAGTGCTAAACCTGAAGCTTGAATACTTTTTTGAATTTCCTCAAGTGGTAAGGAAGCAATATCAGCAATTGTATTATCAATATTTATAAAGTCTGCCAAGTCAGGCAAATTTATCACCGTCTCATTTAAGGATTCAGACTGAAAGTTTATCTTGTCGCTTAAAGGGTCTGTAATAGCATTAATCTGTACAGGATAGGGAGGTTGTGGCACAAACCCTTTTTCATAAAATGAGCGGCCTTCGGGAGTGACTGTAATTGGCGATGTTGCTGATAGAGTTTGTAATGAACGAAGAGTTGCAGTAGTAGTTTTGATAAATACAGAATCAAGCCCAAGTACAGAGGCTAATTCATCTTCTGTTGGCGGAGGTTGAAACTCAATAGCAGCGCGGATGATAAATTCTTCGAGTACATTAAACTGGCGGGGTTCCTTAATATTTACTTCTACCGGAGTTTGACGTAAACTATAACGGAATTGACGCGCTGCTAAAACTGATAAACTAGGAATTTGCACTTCTATTTCGTCTACCAATTTCTTGAGATTTTCATCAATCGGTTTAGCAGAAGAGGCGAAAAACATCAACAAAATCTCCATGTAGACGCACGATATTTAAAACTTCAGAATACATACTTCCAGCTTTACCTAATTGATGGGTAAATAAATTAGTAAACTTTAACTTTTATTTTTGCTTTTGTTCAAAGAATCTTCATTTTTGATGAAGCTATATTTGCTTTTACTCAGTCTCTCTAAGAGGATGTCTTTTTCGGAGTTGTTTTCTAGTGAAATTGCTGCTTTCTTTTCAGCTTTACGCATAGCTATAACTCATCATTTACTTGTTTCATTACATGAAATCTATTTGTAAATGTGGCGGATTACTTCAGCAACTGACCAAGCTTGAGCGATCGCACCTCTGGGTGTGTGAGGCGAATCGCCATCAAAAATCTCAGAAATAGAACCAAGACAACCTTCAAATAAGAAGTGATCTAGCAGAGGTTGCCAATCAAAAGGCAGCGATTGTTGTGGATAAAAACGTTGCCAAGCTCGAATATATGGTCCAATTAGCCAAGCCCAAACAGTGCCTTGGTGATAAGCGCGATCGCGTTGCTCTTGATTACCCTCATATCTTCCCTTATATTCGGGATCTCCTGGATCAAGACTGCGAAGACCATAGGGAGTGAGCAAGCTGACAGTTGCCAAGTCTACTACTTGACACCCTTGCTGAACAGAAAACGCACAATGGTGCAGCGACAGCGCCAAAATGGCATTAGGACGAATTTGAAAATTCCGGCGATCGTCCGGCTCAATAGTATCGTACAGATAACCCAGATGAGGATTCCAGAACTTTTGCAGGGAGGTTTTTACGAGTTGTGCTTGTTGAGCATAACGCTGTGCTTGCTTAGTGAGACGTACCGGCTCACCAAAATCAAGCTGGCTTAATCGTTCTGCCCACTGACTCAGCCAACATAAAGCTGAATACCACAGCGCATTGATTTCCACTGGCTTACCGTAACGGGGAGTAACAGGGTGTTCCCTAATTACCACATCCATCCAGGTTAGGGCTACACCAGGAATATCCCAACTAACTAGTCCATCGGTAGCATCGATCTGGATATTGAAATGTGTACTACCGACAAATGCTTTGTAAATTTGCTGTACTACGGGAAATTGCTCTGCCAAAAATTTCCAGTCTTGGGTAGCTTCTAAATAAAGTCCTAAAGTTTCAACCCACCACAACGCTGCATCAATACTGTTATAAATTGGTTCGCCATTGGCATCAGGAAATGTATTAGGAATCAAACCGTGGCGACAATAATGCCCAAAAGTCCGCAATACTCCTTTTGCCAGGTCAAAGCGCTGTGGAACTAGTGCCAAACCCGGTAAGGCGATTAATGTATTGCGCCCCCAATCATTAAACCAGTGATAACCAGCAATCACTGTAGGGCCAGCAATTGAGGCTCGATAGACCATAAACTGATCGCTTGCTTTAATTAGTTGCTGCCAGATTGGGGATTGGGCATGGGGCATGGGGCATGGGGCATTGGGCATGGGCAAGAGGCCTTGGGGACAAGGAGAATTAGGGACAAGGGGAAAGACTTGTTTCAAGTTCTCACCTCTTGTCCCCTTGTCCCCTTGTCCCCTTTTCTCCCCTGCCTCCCCTGCCTCCCCTGCCTCCCCGCTCCCTCCTTGACTCCATCCAAAAATCTGGGAAAGCCGCTTTTGCTCTGCCTCAACCGCTTCTGCAAAGGTTTCGGAGGTGAGAACACCTGCCATCGAGTCAGGAAAACCTACTCGTGCTTCTAGAGTCACCGCATCTCCTGGTTGCAGTGTAACTATCAAGTAACCAGGACTGTAGAGGTCTTCCTTGTCGCCTAACCCCCGTTTTGTCTCCTCAGGCAATCCATAATTCCAATACCAAACTGCATCTGGTTGATATTTCCCTTGTGTCCAGCGCAAGTGCCAAGGTATACCGAAATTCCCAAAATTCTTTACTTGCAGACAGACTTGCTGTTGCCCAAGCAATTCTGAGAACTGTAATCCTGGACTAGCAGTTTGCTGGTGGTGAAAGTCACGTTCTGCTATCAGCAGCCGCAGCCGTAAAATCGCTGTATCAGTTCCGTTATAGCGATATTGGATCAAAGTTCGATGGCAAAATTCGGCAGGGGCATTGGGCATGGGGCATTGGGGATTGGGCATTGGGTAGGGGGAAGAGGCAGAGGGGCGGGGTGCGGGGGGCAGAGGGGAAAACTCTTCTCCCTTGCTCACTGCTCCCCTGCTCCCTGCTCCTTGCTCCCTGCTCCCTACTAACCCATAGGGCATCAGCAATTGTCTAGTTAACTGCCAGTTATCTTGACCCCAAATCCATTTTGGAACTGGGTTAATATCAAAACAGCGTAGCAGTTCGTACCCTGTCGGCTCAATCTGACCGTTACCCCAAAAATTTGTCCCTAATGCTACAACGCTCCCTAATACTTCCAAGCTAGCTTCTAGGTGCGAAAACAGCAGAGTCCGATCAGAAGGGGGGTTTGTCGCAGCAAACAGCCAACCGTGATAGGTGCGCGTGCGGACATCAGAAACTGTACCACTGGCAAAACTTCCCAAGCCATTGGTAAGCAACCATTCTCTTGTATCTAAATCAAGCATTTGCTACTCAAAATCGTTATGAGTATGATATAGTCGTAACAGATCGTAATTAAACTGTGAGAGCGTGGATGGGTAAGTTTTACTTGACCCGAATTCCAACGCTACTAAACCGATAAAGGAGAATTAGGTTAATGTCCCTTACTTACGGAACCGAAGGAAGCCTCCGCGTTGGTCAACAAGCTCCCGATTTCACAGCAACGGCTGTGGTAGATCAGGAATTTAAGACAATCAAACTTTCCGATTATCGCGGTAAGTATGTTGTCCTATTTTTCTACCCACTAGACTTTACCTTTGTTTGTCCCACTGAAATCACAGCATTTAGCGATCGCTACGAAGAATTCAAGAAAATCAATACGGAAGTCCTTGGGATTTCTGTTGATAGTGAATTCTCCCACCTCGCTTGGATTCAAACAGATCGTAAGTCTGGTGGCGTCGGCGACCTGAATTATCCTCTAGTCTCCGACATCAAAAAAGAGATTAGCGCCGCCTACAACGTTCTTGACCCAGCAGCAGGCATTGCCTTGCGTGGTCTGTTCCTCATCGATAAAGATGGTATTATACAGCACTCCACCATCAACAACCTAGCTTTTGGTCGCAGCGTTGATGAAACCTTGCGGACATTACAAGCAATTCAATATGTTCAGTCTCACCCCGATGAAGTTTGCCCAGCTGGTTGGCAACCTGGTGATAAGACGATGAATCCTGACCCAGTGAAGTCTAAAGTTTACTTCTCTGCTGTCTAAATTTTGCTAGCTAGGATCTAATTAATCCTGTTGAAGTTGAAACCGAAATCAATGAAAACCACAGATAAACAGAGATACACATTAAACAGTGTCAACCTCCGTATCTATCTGTGGTTTTTTCATAAAATGGTATTTAAATAATCAGGGATAAAAATATGCTGACTTCAACTGATTTTAGTGGCTTATTAAATGAGCGATTCTTCCGCAACTTTTTACCAGTTCCAGCGACAAATAAACTCAGGTTGGGAGTAGGAACGCCAGATTTTCAACTGCCAGATATTACCAACGGAACTTTAGTTAAGTTGTCTGATTATAAAGGCAAGCAACCAGTTTTACTCGCCTTTACTCGCATCTTTACTGAAAAACAATATTGCCCCTTTTGTTTTCCTCACATCAAAGCTTTAAATGAAAACTACGAGCAGTTTAAAAATCGTGGTATAGAAGTTTTAATGATTACTAGTACCGATGAACGGCAGAGTCAAATAGTTGTGAGAGATTTAGGCTTACAAATGCCGTTATTGAGCGATCCCAGTTGTCGAGTGTTTCGTACCTATCAACTAGGGCAAGCACTGGGAGCGCCTTTACCAGCCCAGTTCGTATTAGATAAAGAAGGGAAACTTCACTATTGGCATTTATTTTCTTTTTTGGATCACAATGCTAGCGTTGAGACTTTATTAAAACAATTCAATTGAGTGTAATGTATAAATGGCAATGCCTACCCTACTCATAAAATTGTGAGGTTTTATGGTGCTGACCCTTTATCATTCGCCGATTTCTCCTAACTCCCGCCGCGTCTGGATTACTCTGCTAGAAAAAGGACTTGAGTTTGAATTAGTAGAGATAAAACTGGATGGGGAGCAGTTGAAACCAGAGTTTTTGGCAATTAGTCCTTTCCATCACATTCCAGCTTTGGTGGATGATGGCTTTAATATCGTGGAATCTTTGGCAATTCTGGACTATTTAGAGGCTAAATATCCCACACCTGCGATGTTGCCTAAAGATGCCAAGGATTTAGCGATCGCGCGGATGGTACAACTGGTAACTGTGAATGAGCTTTTGCCAGCAACCACCACCTTTCTACCTCAATTTCTAGGCTTGCCTGGAGGAGATCCAGAAAAAATCGAGCAAGCAGAGCATAAAATTGCCACAGTGCTGAAGTTTTTTGAAAATCTATTAGACGATCGCCCTTACTTTGCTAGTCACAACCTCACTCTCGCCGAGGTTGTGGCTGGAACTGTAGTTAATCTGCTGCCAAGTATAGGTATTTCCTTAAGTGAATATCCAAAATTAAATGCTTGGTGCGATCGGTTAGTAGCACGGCCAACGTGGCAAGCTACCGAAGCTACACCGGAGGCAATGGAAGCGTTTAAGTCCATTATGGTGGCGAGAATGGCGCAGTAAATTCATACCTAATCAATGTAGAGACGGTAAATTTACCGAAAAACGAGCTAATGCCCCTAGCTTTAGCTATGGGGATGTAAGCAATTTGCGACTTGAGTCGCTTACAAATGATATACTGACATGAACAGGCAAGGTATTCAACCTGTTTAAAAACCTAGCTGTTGAAAGACAAAGCGCTGAACCTTGAAAATTGAATCTATGCGGTTCTACTGCATTTTTCTAGACTCCACCTCGCAGTAGGTAAAAGATTCAGAGGAGCTAGACGAACAGTATTTGAGACATATTTTGTTTCAATTTCAAAAAGGACTCGCAGCAATGCGAATAGGGTAGGGCATACCCAAATTAACGCTTGGGGAGAATCCCACCTCTGGGCTAGGCACTGCAAGGTACTTAGTTTAAGTGGTTTCGTTGAGCCAAGAATCCCCTAGCTTTAACAAACCCAGCATAGCGAGGTTTGTGTAGCTATGGGGAGTGTCAATGTCTCTACAATCCGAAATTTTCACAGATTGACTTGATGCAAATGACTGCGGGGATTATAAGTACGTATAGCCCGGATTTTTTCATAATATTCCCGCTCTTGTTGGCTGAGGTCTTTTGGTGGTGCGATCGCCACCTTTACCAACTGATCTCCACGTCCACCCTTGGCGAGGGGCCAACCTTTGCCACGTAAACGCAACGATTGACCAGAACGCACTCCTGCTGGTAGCTTGACATTAACAGAACCATCGGGAGTGGGTACATCAATAGATGCTCCCAGGGTAGCTTCATCTGGTGTGATTGGCACTTCACACATCAAGTTATCGCCTTCCATTTGGAAAAACGAGTGCGGCTGAAATTCGACTTTTAAGTACAAATCCCCTCGTTGCTGAGTCATCGGGTTGATTTGACCTTTACCCCGCACGCGCAGGCGACTACCAGGTTTAGCCCCAGATGGGATACGAACATCAATTGTTTCGTTACCTAAACTGAAGCGCTTTTGCACGCCGTTAAATGCTTCAGCAAAAGTTAGAGTGATTGCTGCTTCACTATCCTGGGAAGTACCCGCACCTGCATCACCAAACCCATAATCGTTAAAGCCGCTAAAACCACTCGGCGCACCTGTGGAACTGCGGTAAGAGTAATTTTGTGAAGAATAATTATTTTGTGAGTAGCCTTGTCGCCCACCACGAGGGGTAGCACCACCAAAGCGTCCTAGTAACTCATTGATAAATTCATCAAAATTCCCGTATTGACTGAAGTCAAAACCACCCATATCAACACCAACACCGCCAGATGGGAAACCTTCACCAGCTTGTTTCCAATATTGACCGAATTGGTCGTATTTTTTGCGTTTATCTGGGTCTGACACAACTTCGTAGGCTTCACTAACTTCTTTGAAGCGTGCTTCTGCCTGTTTGTTATTTGGGTTGACATCGGGGTGATATTTGCGAGCTAGTTTACGAAAGGCTTGCTTAATCTCCTCTGGAGTGGCAGTCTTACTAACTCCCAAAATTGCGTAATAGTCTTTGAAGTCGGTTGCAGCCATCTACCAGCCTCCTATAGAAATTCCCGTTATGTTTTTTTTTAGATGAGAGATATTTAATTTGCTGGGTATAGTGCCAAGCAAAAGAATATGATTTTAAATTAACAAAGAATATAGAAAATCAAGTGTGGTTCTCGCTCAACAAGCGATCGCAATTTCCGTACTCCGATTTTTCTGATAAGCGGATCAGCCTGTCTAGTCCTTCTTCCAGGCTTGGAGTAGCATCCCGGAGTTGACGGTGCATCCGCAAGATAATTTCTTCTGGAACCTGGCGCGATCGCCTTTTATTCCGTGCTAAACACAGCCAGACTGGCGTATCCACCCAAATTCCCGTAATGTCAGTAAAACCCAAGTTACGGGCTAAAGCAATAACTTCACGGCGATGGCGGCGCTGGGCATTGGTAGCATCGAAAATAGCTGTATTTTCTGTGGAAATAGCTTGCTGCAATTGCTGCTTAATTTCCCGCCAAATCAGCAGCCACGACCCCTGAACGGATTGGGAACCAAACAATTGCCCCCGAATGGTATCCGTGGAAATTAGCGGCATCTGGGGGCATCTTGTCAGTAATTGTTTTGCCAAAGTTGACTTACCGCTACCCGGAAGACCAATCAACAAAAAAAGTGAGGAGTGAGAAGTTAGGAGTGAAGAATTAAAAGTAAGGAGTAAGGAGTAATCAGAATTTTTAGTCATTAACCCATAACTCCTAACTCCTAACTCCTAACTCCTAACTATTAAATGATGGTTCCATCTGGAATTACAGCATTTTTCAACACTACGACAATACCACTGCGGATATAAAAACCTTGACTTTCGCGTTCAGCTTCTTGGACATTATCTTTATTGATAATTTTGACATTGTTACCGATGCGGGCATTTTTATCGATGATCGCACCGCGAATGGTCGTGTCTCTACCGATACCAACAGGGATGTCGTTTTCTACTAAGTTAGATTGGCGTTCCACAGAAGCTTGGTAAAAATCTGCACCCATGAGCAAAGATTCTTCAATGATACAGCCAGATTCAATCCGCGATCGCACTCCCAACACTGAATGTTGAATGCGGCAATTTTTCAAAATACAACCTTCGCCAATAATTGATTCTGTGATATGGCAATCTAAAAGTTTAGTCGGAGGCAAGTAACGAGCGCGGGTATAAATTGGTGCTTTTTCATCGTAGAAACTAAAAGGTGGCTGGGGCTGCTGAGTCAGGGCTAAATTAGCATGATAAAATGCCTCAATTGTACCAATATCTTCCCAGTAGTCATCAAAAAGGTAAGCTTGAACGTTGTAATCTTTAGAAGCATCAGGAATAATTTCTTTACCGAAATCAGTCCTTTCTGTACCTTCTCTCAACAACTTGAACAAAACATCTTTTTTAAAGATATAAATCCCCATTGAGGCGATGTAAGGCTGTTGCTGGGCTTGTTCTTTTGATAATCCCAGTACGCTTGTATCAACCTGCATTTGGGTTAACGCTTCACCTTTAGGTTTTTCGCTAAAATCGATTACTCTACCAGAGTCATCGATTTTCATCAAACCAAAATCTGAGGCGCGGCGCTCATCAATGGGGATAACTGAGAGAGTAATATCAGCCCCCGTCTCTCTATGGCGCTGGATAAACTGGCGATAATCCATGCGGTAGAGGTGATCGCCAGAGAGAATGAGATATTCGTCTACATCCCATTCTTCCATTAACCATAAGTACTGACGGACAGCATCCGCAGTCCCTTGGAACCAATTGGGGTTTTCTGGTGTTTGTTGTGCCGCTAATACTTCCACAAACCCTTCGTTGAAACCCGTAAAGTTATAGGTACGGGCGATGTGACGATTCAGGGAAGCTGAGTTGAATTGTGTCAGGACGTAGATTTTGAATATTTCGGAATTTATGCAGTTACTGACAGGGATATCAATTAAGCGGTACTTCCCCGCTACTGGTACTGCTGGTTTAGCGCGTAGTTTGGTTAGCGGGTAAAGCCGAGTACCCGCGCCACCACCAAGGATGATTGATAATACTTTTTTCACAAAATTTCTCCCAGCTGCCTTTCAACTCTCATCTTCAGTTTAGGACTGTATGTAGCAGCTGGTAAGTGGGGATCAGAGATTTTCAGGTATGAATTTTACAAAATATTACTGATGATAGATATAGCGGCTGATAGGTAGAGAAATAGAACATTTGTATTAATTATTATCAGGAATGGGGTGCGATCGCTCGGATGTAACAAGCTCGCCAAATGATTCGCTCTTAGACTATGTATGCTTTTAGTGCTTTTAAAGACGTAAGTTTCCAGAAAAACAAAAACCTGATTCACAATAACAGCAAAAAATTATCCGCACAGTGTAAAGGTAGGCAATGCCCATTAAACACTCAACTTCGGTGTATTTATTTTCCGATTAACCAAACCTAATTGCTGCGATCGCTTCAAATACTTTACCCAAGGTTCCTCTGATAACTGGGAAATGGCATTTGGTGACAATGTTGCTGTGAAAATATCTTTGCCACTGCTAACACCATTAACGCCTAAGCTTTCTAAAACAGCAGTTGCAGCAGAGCCTAAAATTGTTTCAGTATGGATAAAAACTGCCAAACTCGGTTCTTCAGGGTTTTGAACATCATTCAACGCTGTAGCAAGGGCAGCATCTAGCTTTTGATAATTCATTAGTAATTCCTTGATAAAAAGGGCGGGCAATTTTTAGAGCCTTTATTAGAACCAGTTTATCGAATTTATGAGTTATTATTGCCTATCTTTGTACAGACTTAATGCACTAATTTATACGTCTATTTACATACAGATTAATTCCTCTGTCTTTCAATGCCCTATTAATCAGCGTAGGCATCACCTGTTACTTTTCTGATTTACTCTTAACCCACTCATTGCCTATTGCCTAATCTTTGAATAGAGCTACACAAAATGCAATCGCTTTATTTCTTAGCTTCTCTGCTACTCCCCTTTTCGGTAAAATAACTTAGCAGATCAGCAAGGAACAGGTTTAGATCATGACTCAAGCTAGTATTGGGATTATTGGTGGCAGTGGTCTGTATAAAATGGACGCGCTCAAAGATGTAGAAGAGGTACATATCCAAACCCCCTTTGGTTCACCATCTGATGCTTTGATTCTGGGGACTTTGGATGGTACACGGGTAGCTTTCTTGGCGCGTCATGGCCGCAATCATACGCTGTTACCTTCTGAGTTACCGTTTCGCGCTAATATCTATGCAATGAAGCAATTGGGCGTGAAGTATTTAATCTCAGCTAGCGCTGTGGGTTCTTTGAAAGCAGAGGCAAAACCACTGGATATGGTGGTGCCAGATCAGTTTATTGATAGAACGAAAAATCGGATTTCAACGTTTTTCGGCGAGGGAATTGTTGCTCACATTGCCTTTGGCGATCCGATTTGTAAGAATTTGGCTGCTGTATTAGCAGATGCGATCGCATCTCTCAATTTACCAGAAGTTACTCTCCATCGTGGCGGTACTTATGTGTGCATGGAAGGGCCAGCTTTTTCTACTAAGGCAGAATCGAATCTTTACCGCAGTTGGGGCGCAACTATCATTGGGATGACAAATTTGCCAGAGGCGAAGTTAGCAAGGGAAGCGGAAATTGCCTACTCAACTTTAGCACTGGTAACAGATTATGATTGTTGGCATCCAGACCATGACAGTGTGACGGTGGAGATGGTGATTGGCAATTTGCTGCGGAATGCTGTGAATGCTCAAAAGGTGATTCAAGAAACTGTGCGGCGCTTGAGTGAAAATCCACCAACCAGTGAGGCGCATTCGGCGTTGCAGTATGCGATTTTGACTCAATTGGATAAAGCACCCGCAGCGACGAAGGAAAAGTTAGGGTTATTGTTGCAGAAGTATTTGTAGTGGCGTGGCAAGCTTAAAATAGTGCAATAGATTTTTGAGAAAATCAAGATAAATCAATGTTTTTTGCTTTTTTCCTAATGCAACATTTTAGTCTTGCCACGCCAGTAGTATTGGTAATGAATTAGCGATTTCTACGCCTACGCAGTTTCTTGGTACAGTTTTGCGTAAAGCGTAGCGTTATTTAATGCAGGGGAATGTATTGGCATTGTTAGCCAACGCAATCGCATTGTTAAACGACGCATTGGCATTGTCAGGCGACACAATAGCATTGTTAGCCAACGCAATGGCATTGTTAGGCGACGCATTGGCATTGTCAGCCAACACAATGGCATTGCAGGGGATTGCAAAATTTAATTTGCTACGAATTAATGAAATGCTGTATTTAGATTAGAGCAAAAGCGATCGCTACGACGAGCTATTTAATAACGCACCATTATTTGAAATAATAGAGGCGATAGCGATCGCTTTATCATCTCAACTTGAGGTGTAGACGTAACCCGCACTTTGACAGACAATACCTCGCTGATATAATACCTGTCTATGTTTGATAACGTCTGTCGTTTTTTAGCAGAGTCATTTTCAGCCGATTTCGCTACTTGGTTACTTGGCGAATCTATTTCACTCACCCAACTCAGTCCATCAGAATTATCCCTCGAACCGATTCGAGCAGATGCGTTAATTCTGTTACAGTCAGATGAAATTGTTCTGCATATCGAATTTCAGACCGAAGCAAAAGCCGAAATTCCCTTTCGGATGACTGATTATCGGTTAAGGGTGTATCGAAGATTTCCCCGAAAGCGGATGCATCAAGTTGTCATTTACCTGCAACCCACTACATCCGAATTAGTCCAACAAACAGCTTTTGTTTTAGAAAATACCCGTCATGAATTTGGAGTTATTCGTCTTTGGGAACAACCCAGCGAGATATTTTTAAATACTCCTGGTTTGTTACCGTTCGCAACCCTCAGTCAAACTGAGGATAAAACGCGAACATTACAACAGGTTGCAGAAGCTATCGAGCAAATAAACGACACTAGGACACAAAGTAATATTGCTGCTTCAACGGCAGTGAAAGCTTAGGGTTAGTATTAAACAAGGAACTGATTAAAAGGTTATTACGGAGTGATCCTATGCGCGAGTCTGTAATTTACCAGGATATTTTGCAGGAAGGAGCTTTATCGATTGTTATGCGACTACTTCGCCGCAAAGTCGGAACTGTTCCACCTGCACAGCTATTGAAAATTCAAGCTTTAAACTCAACACAGTTGGATGATTTAGCAGACGCTTTACTTGATTTTTCGAGTTTAAGCGATTTAGAAGCTTGGTTAGTGCAAACTCAAGGTTAGTGATGTTATGCGCGAGTCTGTAATTTATCAGGATATCCAGCAGGAAAAAGCTTTATCGATTGTTATGCGATTACTTCGCCGTAAGGTTGGAACTGTTCCACCTGCACAATTATTGAAAATTCAAGCTTTAGATTCAACACAGTTGGATGATTTAGCAGACGCTTTACTTGATTTTTCGAGTTTAAGCGATTTAGAAGCTTGGTTAGTGCAAAATCAAGGTTAGTGATGCTACTGCGATCGCACTTCCTCAGATTACAGCAACAGCGATCGCTACGACAGGATATTCAGTGACCACCATCATCATAAAATCATATAGGCGATCGCTTTATTCTAAGTTGGGGCTGCTCATTACAGAAATCTCTGCATGTAGCTGAATCAAAAGACCTCCCCCTGCTTCCCCTGCTTCCCCTGCTTCCCCTGCTCCCCCTGCTCTCTTCATTCCCTGCCTGTGCCAATATCATCACATAAACGCTTATCGCTCTCATTCACATTGGGGTTATTTTGCAAATAATCGCGCACCCAAGCACAACCCTTAACCATTAAATCATCCAGATTGAGATTCCACAGCTTCACCGTGTTGTCAGAACTTGCAGAGGCAATGGTTTCACCGTCGGGGCTAAATGCCACGCCATTAACCGAATCGCTATGACCTTGGAGAGTTTGTAAGAGTTGCCCGTTGCGATTCCACAGCTTCACCGTGTTGTCATAACTTGCAGAGGCAATGGTTTGACCGTCGGGGCTAAATGCCACGCCATTAACCAAACTGCTATGACCTTGGAGAGTTTGTAAGAGTTGCCCGTTGCGATTCCACA